>JBNGDC010000020.1:0-60434 GCA_049975485.1 Phycisphaerae bacterium
GCGAAGCTCGTACGTGCCGAACTGGTGGACGTGTCCCTCCGCCTTCCTGACCAGGAGGGCGGGCTGGAGATAGTGCAGGTCAACGGCGACCTGCTGTTCGACCTGGAGGCCGATACGGTTCGTCTGGAGGGAATCACCGGGCGGCTTCCCCAGGCCGGCGGCGCTACCGTTACCATCGACGGGCTGTACGAGGGCTACGATCCGGACAGTCCTTTCACCGTCCGTCTCCAGGTGGACGGCGCGACCCTGCCGTCGCCGGAGGACGTCTCCGGGATACTTCGCAAGACGCTCACAGCGGTGCGGGACGCCTACAGCCCCACCGGGCGGATGGACCTGGATTTGACGATCGCCCGCGAGCAGGACGGCCCGCTGGAGGTAAATGGTACCGCCCGTCCCGACGGCATGAGCATCAAGCTCAGCTCGCTTCCCTATCGCCTGGAGCGCATCGAGGGTGAGGTGGTCTTCAACGGGCCGGAGGTGCGGCTGGAGGACTTGCGTGCGTATCACGGCGAGGCCGAGCTGCGGCTCAACGGCAGGGTCACCGGCGGTTTGGCTGCCGGCAGCTACGAAATCCACGGCAGCGCCCGCGACGTGCAACTGGATGAGGACTTCCACAACGCCCTGCCGGAGCGCTTCGAGAAGGTCTGGACGGAACTAAGCCCGCGGGGGGAGCTGTCGCTGGAGTTCGATGTGGTAAAGGACTCCCCCGATTCTTCGGCACGGGTAGATACTACGGTCCTGCTGGACGGGGATTGCGCAATGACCTATCGCGGTTTCGCCTATCCGCTGGAAGGGCTGTACGGAACGGTCCGCGTCAGCGGGGGCGACGTGGAGATAGACTCCGTCCGCGGACGGCAGGGGCCTATGAGTTGTACCATCGACGGGCGGATAGAGGGGCTTTACAGCGGTTCGGCCGAGGCGTTTCTGCGGATCGAGGTGGCGTCGCTGCCGCTGGACCAAGTTCTTGAGGGCGCTCTGAACGACCGCGCCCGCGGCATACTCCGCTCGTTGCACGTTTCGGGAACCGCGGAAAACGTCAGCGCTACCGTCCACAAGCCGCCCGGGGAGCCGGTGGACTACACGATACTCGCCCGGCTGGCGGGTGCGACGTTCCGGCCGGACGTGTTCCCGTACGAGGTCTCGGACGCCGAGGGCGTGGTGACTATCCGTCGCGAGCGGGTGGTTATCGAATCGCTCAGCGCGAGCCGCGGCGAAAGCACCGTTGAGCTGAGCGGGCAGCTTTTCGCAGGCGCGGACGGCACGGTCGTTGACCTTGACATCGCCGCGAAGAATGTGGCCTTGGACGATGAGCTTTATCAGGCACTGCCGCAGTCCGTTCGGGACGTGTGGGACGAGTTCTCGCCCAGCGGCCGGGCAGATGCGCAGCTCTCACTGCAGACCAACAGCCCTCAGCGCGACGGGGGGACCGACTATCACCTGCGACTTACGCCGCTGGAGATGCGCGTGAGCTACAGCCGTTTTCCGTATCCGCTCCGGGCCATCGAAGGGACGATAGAGGCCGTCCCGGGGCGGGTGGTTCTGCACGATGTCCTGGGCAAGGACGGCGAAACAAGCGTGTACCTGGACGGCGAGATTCTGACTGCCGACGGCGGCGAGAGGTCGGCAGAGCTAAATGTTCGTGCGCGGCGGGCGGCCATCAGCGAAGAACTGCTGGCGGCGGTGCCCAGGGGGCTGGCTCCACTGGCTCAGCGGTTCCGTCCCGGCGGTACGTGCGATGTGGATCTCAGCACGCTGCGTTTCGATATACCGTCCGACGCCGAAGGCACCACGACCGCTCCGGCCGCGCAGCCGCCCGCCACCTGGCACGGCGAGGGATGGGTGTCTTTCGACTCGGCCGTGGTGGACCTGGGTTTCGGACACAAGACGCTGTCGGGCAAAGTGACCGGTTCTGGCGGCAGGACCGACGAGGGTCTGGAACTGGACGCCGACGTGGAGCTGGACAGCGTGCTGGTGGGGCGGGGAGAGATAACCGACGTTACCGGCCATCTGGTCAAGTCCGCGGCAAGCGAGCGCATTCGTGTCAACGAGCTGATGGGCAAGGTGTACGAAGGGCGCCTGTACGGACTGGCGGAGATAGAGCTTTCCGACCCGCTGGAATACGCGCTGAGTTTCTCGGTGGAGGACGTCAAGCTCGAAGGGTTGGTGCAGGCGGGTCGCGGCTCGCAGCGTGAAGAGTCTTCCGAAGACGAGATATCCGGTCTGCTCACGGGCAAGCTGGAATACCGCGCTATTGCCGGCGACAGCGACTCGCAGCAGGCGGCCGGGCGGTTGCGGATATCCGACGGCAATCTGTATCGGCTGCCCGTCCCTCTGGAGCTTCTGTACGTGGTGACCCTGACTCTCCCCGGCGAGAGCGCGTTTACCTCCGGCGACGTGCAATACGAGCTGCACGGCCAGGAGCTGACCTTCCGCGAGATTCACCTTCGCGGTCCGGCGGTGTCGGTGGTTGGGTCGGGGCAGTTGGACCTCCAGACCGAGCAGTTGCGGCTGAACTTCATCACCGGCCCGCCGGGGAAGGTTCCGCGTCTGGCGGCCGAGATTGACGAAGTGCTCAAACCCATCGCCAGGGAACTCGCGGAGATACGCATCTCCGGGACGCTCTCCAACCCCGGACCGCCGCGGACGGTTACTCTCGGGTCGGTTCAGGACGCCATCAATCGACTGCTGAACCCGGAGTCGGCGGCCGAGCCGTAGGTGCTGGTATCGGGGGCTTGAGGCGCAAACGCCGCGAAGCACTATCGCCCGGCGCTGCGGGTCGGCCTTGACCGAAGCCCGCCGCGCGCAAAGAATGTGCCCTCACGTTCGACCTGAAGGAGCTTATCGAAATGGCCAAGGCGAAGTTGGGAGTTATCGGAGGCAGCGGACTGGGCGACGCGCTTTGTGCGGACGATGGGGGAGACCGCACGAAGGTGGACACGCCCTTCGGAGAGCCATCGGACGAGATCATCCAGACCGGCTGGGGCGACGTTGAGATAGCTATCCTCAACCGCCACGGACCGGGACATCGCACGGGGCCGTCGCACGTCAACTACCGCGCCAACGTGTACGCGCTGAAGGCGCTGGGTTGCACGCACGTTATCGCCTCCGGCGCGGTCGGCTCCCTGCGGGAGGAAATCGCCCCCAAGCACCTGGTGATACCCGACCAGGTAATCGACAAGACCTGCCGTCGCGAGCCGACGTTCTTCGGCGGCGACCTGGCCGTGCACGTGGAGCTGTCCAGTCCGTTTTGTCCGGTGCTTCGCAGGCACCTGCTGAACTGCGCCGAGGCCGTCGATACGGAAGTCCACGACGGCGGGACCTACGTGTGCATGGAGGGACCGGCCTTTTCCACCCGTGCCGAGAGCGAGATGCACCGTAGCTGGGGCGGCGACCTGATAGGCATGACCTGCATGCCGGAGGCCAAGCTCGCCCGAGAGGCGGAGCTGGCGTACGCTCTGGTATGCCTGCCGAGCGATTACGACTGCTGGCGCCCGACGCCGGGCGAGCTGGACAAGCACGAGTTGCTCAAGGAGATCATCGGTAACCTCACGGCCGCCACGCAGAACGCGATAACGCTTATCAAGGCCGCCGCCGAGCGGTTCAGCGAAATCGCGGACGAACCGTCGCCGGCGCACTCCGCGATGGAGATGGCCATCTGGACCGACCGCGGGCACATCACGGAGCAGACAAAGCAGCGCTACGGAATCCTGGTGGAGAAATATCTCTGAGTTGCCTGGGGAAGCTTGCCGAAGCTTGGGAAACACCGCCTTCTCTGGTATCCTGACAAAACATGTTTGAAGCCCTTACAGACAGGTTCAGCGACGTATTCCGCCGGCTTTCGGGCCGAGGTCGGATAACCGAGAGCAACGTCCAGGACGCGATGCGCGAGGTCCGCACGGCTCTGCTGGAGGCGGACGTCAACTATAAGGTCGTCAAGCAGTTCTGCGACGACGTCCTGGAGAAGGCCCGCGGGCAGGAAGTCATCAAGTCCCTGCATCCGGGCCAGGTCATGGTGAAGCTCGTCAACGACGAGCTTGTCGAGTTGATGGGTCCGGTGGACCCGCGGATTTACTACGTCAGCCCGCCGCCGACGATCATCCTGATGGCGGGCCTGCAGGGCAGCGGCAAGACCACCACCTGCGGCAAGCTCGCCAGCCACTGCATCCGCCGCGACGGCAAGAAGCCCATGCTGGTCGCCTGCGACCTTCAGCGACCGGCCGCCGTCGAGCAGCTCGGTATCGTAGCCGAGCAGGCGTCCGTGCCGTGCTTCAAAATCGAGGGAGAGAAAAACCCCGTCAAGGTCGCCCGCAAGAGCATCGACTGGGCGCGGAAGAACGACCGCGACGTGGTGATTATCGATACGGCCGGGCGGCTTCACATCGACGAAGAGATGATGAAGCAGGTCCAGGACATCGCCCGCGCCGTCAACCCGCACCAGATATACCTGGTCTGCGACGCAATGACCGGTCAGGACGCCGTCAACAGCGCGAAGGAGTTCAACGAGCGACTCGAGCTGGACGGCGTGATACTGACCAAGTTCGACTCCGACGCCCGCGGTGGTGCGGCCATCTCCGTCAAGTCCGTCACCGGCAAGCCCATCAAGTTCATCGGTGTCGGCGAGAAGCTCGATGCCCTGGAGGAGTTCCACCCGGACCGGATGGCCAGCCGGATACTCGGCATGGGCGACGTGGTTTCGCTGGTGGAAAAGGCGCAGCAGGAAGTCGATGAAGCCCAGGCCGCAAAGATGCAGGAGAAGATGGCCAAGGGGAAATTCAACCTCGACGACTTCCTCGGCCAGATGAAGCAGATGCGCAAGATGGGCCCCATCAAGGAAATCATGAAGATGATGCCCGGCATGGGTGGTGGTCAGCTCGAGGGCATGGGCCTGGGCGACGACGAGGTCAAGCAGATGGAGGCGGTCATCCAGTCGATGACGGCCGAGGAACGTGAAGACCCCAACATCATCGACGGTTCGCGCCGCCGGAGAATCGCGCGCGGAAGCGGCACCCAGCCCCAGGACGTCTCCGGGCTGGTCAAGAGCTTCAACATGGCCTCGGGCATGATGAAGCAGATGGCCGGTATGGGCACCAAGGACCGCATGCGCATGGCGCAGCAGATGGGGCAGATGGGCATGATGGGCGGCACGCCGAAGTTCAAGGTCAAGAAGCGCTCCAAACGGCTGACCAAGAAACAGCGCAACCGCCGCAAGCGCAAGCGCAAAAAGTAACCTGCTTCCATACCGCCCGGCTCAAGCGGCCGCGATTTATTCCTGAATGGTAATCGCTTCGACGGGGCAGCTCTCGGCGGCCTCGCGCGCGGAATCCTCGGCGTCGGCGGGGACAGGGTCCGCTATGACCTTCGCCAGTCCCTCATCGTCCAGCTCGAATACCTCCGGGCAGGTTTCCGGGCACAGTCCGCAGCCCGTGCAGGCGTCTCGGTCAACAATGGCTTTCATCTCTGTTGGCTCTCCTTTCGCTTCGAACGGCACGTCAGGGCAGCGATACCGCTTTGACATCCGCCGATGTCTTTGAACCAGAGCTACTTCCACGGCGGGCGTACTTTGACATCATTATAGGCACGCGACCGTGGTGGGGCGACAGTTCCCCGTAATGGCGTGTGCCGACCCCAAAAAACAAACCGGACGGGACACTGTCGGGAGTTAGCGTCTCAGTACCAAGAGACTAGGTGGGAGCGCCCCGCCCGGAGTTTCAGATGTCTGCGCCGAAGTGTCCTGTGGCCTGGTCTGCGTGGATGCCCAAAAAGTGAATGCGCAAAAACCCGTGTTTTCTACTCAATCAGCTTCAGGTTGACAGTACAGTCGCCCGCCGGCTGTTACGTACCTTCATGCTGCCGGGCTGTCCGCACCGCGGCAGCTCGTCCAACAGGGCAGTTGGTCATCTGTTTCCCCGGTTCGGCCCCAGCCAGAGAGCCATGTTCCGAAGGGATTTTAGTGGCTTGTGCCACATACCAGTACAGAAAATTGGTAAAAATCCGAGGGTATTTTCAGATTCCGCAGCGGGGCAGCGTGTCGGTGATTGTGCGATTTGCTTTGTGCGTCAGTCGCTCAGGTTCAGCCGGTCCATGACCTTCTTCAGGTCTTCCCAGACCTTGCGGCGATTCTCGACCGTGTACTGCCTCAGCAAGTAGGCGGGATGGTAGGTGGGCATGACGTCTATGCCGCTTAGTCCCTCGTCCAGCAGGGGCAGTTTCTGCCATTGCCCCCGCAGCCGGGTGATGCCTGTGCGGGTGTCCAGCAGCGTCTGCGTGGCCGGGTTGCCCAGCGTTACGATTACCTTCGGGCGGATTATCTGGAGTTGCCGGACAAGGTAGTTCCAGCAGGCCTCGACCTCCTCGGCCGCCGGCGTACGGTTGTTGGGCGGGCGGCACTTGAGAATGTTGCAGATGAAAACGTCGTCGCGACCAAGTCCCATCGCGGCAATCATCTTGTCGAGCAGTTGTCCGGCCCGGCCGACGAAGGGCTTGCCGGTGCGGTCCTCTTCCTGTCCCGGCGCCTCGCCCACGAAGACAAGGTCAGCGTCCGAGTTGCCCTCGCCGAAGACGGTATTGGTCCTGCTTCGGCTCAGGGCGCATTTCGTGCAGCCGCGGACCTCCTCAACGTCCATTTTCTCCAGTGCGGCGGCCTTGTCTTCGACCGCCATCTCAGGCGCAGGGGCTTGCTCATCGCCCATGTCTTGTTGCTGCGGCAGGTCAATCTCCGGCAGGGGGTTTACGCCAGTGGGGATAAACTCACCGGCCATCGCCTGGTCGGTCTCGATGAGTTGACGTGCGGCCTTGCGTAGTTGGTCAAGAGGATCGCTCATGGGTGGGGGCATTGTAGGTGCCCGGCGGGTCCGGGGCAACGTGGTTTAGCCGTGTGGCCGGGGTGTGGTCAATGCCTGATTACCGCAACCGGCCGACCCGTCAGCGCGCCGTTCTCCGCGCCGTCTATGGCGAAGGACAGAACCCGCCCGCGGGCGTGTTCGGCGTCGGCGCAGGTGAAGCGCACCGTAAGGTAGCGGTCGGTCATCGCCTGCCGGCCGTCGGATTCGACCACGCCTTCGAGCGTTTCGCCGACGAACTGTCTTCGGTAGTTGCGGGCGGTTTCGGAAGCGACGGTCCGCAGCTCGTCCATCCTTCGGCGTGTCTCCTCCGGTGGGGGCGCCTCGTGGCGGTAATGCCAGGCGGCCGTGCCTTTCACGGCGCTGAACGGGAAGGCGTGGACCCGCGCGAAACCCGCCTCGCGGACCATCTCCAGCGTGCGGTCGAAGTCGGCCCGCGATTCGCCGGGAAAGCCCACGATGATATCGGTGGTCAACGCGGGGCGGTCCAGCGCGTCGCGCAGGCGGGCGACGGCGTCGCGATACTGCTCCGTGCGGTACTGGCGGTTCATGCGCTTCAGCACGGCGTCGGAACCGGACTGCAGCGGCAGGTGCAGGTGCGGCGCGACGCGGGACTGCCCGCGCATGACGTCCAGCAGTTCATCGGTCAGGTCGCCGGGTTCGAGACTGCTGAGCCGGACTCGCCACAGTCCTTCGATGCCCGCAACGCGCTTTAGCAGCTTCGCCAAAGGCGAGCCGTCCTCGCGCCAGCGGCGACGAACCGTGGTATCGCGCCCGTATGCGCCCAGAAACACGCCGCAGAGGACCACTTCCGGGTGCCCGGCCTCGACGAGCCGCCGGCATTCACTGACGACTTCATCCATCCGGCGGTAGCCGACCACTTGCCGGCAGTGCGGCACGATGCAATAGGTGCAGAACGCGTCGCAGCCGTCCTGGACCTTCACAAACGCGCGAGTGTGGCCGTGGAAGCTCTCTATCGGACCTATGCGCGCAGGGACATTGGGCTTGACTGGGGGATGCGAAACTGATGAGATGGATGCAGGTGAGGTCGGTGGTTGGGTGCGGCCCCACGACAACGCGGCATAAGGTTTGTCATTCCCGGAACGCCCTGCCTGCTCACCCGTTACGAGCGACTCTCCCGGCCGACGGGCGGGTGCTTGCACGCGGTGCAGAAAACGCCGGATTTGCCCGGCAAGGTCGTCGCCATGACCGACAATACACGCCCGTTCAGGCGGCACTTGCGCCTCGTCGAGAAGCGCGGCGATGCGAGGGCGGTCGTAGTTGCTGTAGCAGCCGATGACCATCACAGCGGCTTCCGGTGCGGCCCGGACGGCGCGCCTTATCGCCTGGCGACTTTTCCGCATGGCCGTTCCGGTTACACAGCAGGTGTTGACGATCACGAGGTCGGCGTCGCAGTCGCTTTCGGCGCGGCTGAAGCCGGCGAGGCGGAGCATCGCGGCGACGGCCGTCCCGTCGTACTGGTTGACCTTGCAGCCCAGCGTTGTCAGCGTGAATTTCGGCATAATGGTTTCCGGTTCGCGGCCGACCGGATCAAACCGTTGTGGTCTGAACGGAAAATTCATACTATACGCCGCTGCCGGAGGCGGGCGGATATGCCCCGGCGACGACGAGGCCTGTCTGCCGCAGGCCCGGGCGCGGAACCATGGTAAGGTTGTTCTGCGATCTTACCAAGGCGGATTGCCCGCCGAGGAGGCATCATGGCTAAGCCGACAGGAGTCTGGGGAGTCGATATCGGGCAGTGCGCCCTGAAGGCGATGCTGCTGCGTGAAGGCGAAGAGGGTCTGCGTGTCGAGGCCTTCGACGTCATAGAACATTCGGAGATTCTTTCCCAGGCCGAAACGGACCGCGACGAGATTATCCGCAGCTCGCTGGAGCAGTTCCTTGAGCGGAACGATATATCGAATACCGAGGTTGCGGTTGCGGTTCCGGGCCAGAGCAGCTTCACGCGGTTTGTGAAGCTTCCCCCCGTCGAGCCGAAAAAGATCCCGGACATCGTCCGCTTCGAGGCCGAGCAGCAGATTCCGTTCCCCATCAATGACGTCATCTGGCGCTACCAGACCTTCCAGATGCCCGACAGCCCGGACGTGGAGGTGGGCATATTCGCAATGAAGAAGGTGGACGTGGGGCAGGTGCTGCGCCACTTCCGCGAGGTGGAGCTTCCGGTGGACGTGGTGCAGATGTCGCCGCTGGCGCTGTACAACTTTATGGTGTACGACGACCAGCTCGCCGACGACGGCGCGACGCTGCTGGTGGACGTCGGCGCCGACAAGACCGACCTGGTCGTCGCCGACGGCTCGCGCATCTGGACGCGCACCATCCAGATCGGCGGCAACAGCTTCACCGAGGCGCTGGTGCGGTCGTTCAAGCTCTCGTTCACCAAGGCCGAGAAACTCAAGCGGACCGCCGCCGGCAGCAAGTATGCCCGCCAGATATTCCAGGCGATGCGGCCGGTGTTCGCCGACCTGGTGCAGGAGATTCAGCGGTCCGTGGGCTACTACACGTCGCTGCACAGGGACACCCGGTTCCGCAAGCTGGTGGGGCTGGGAGCGGGTTTCCGGCTGCCTGGGCTGCAGAAATTCCTGGAGCAGAACCTCGGCGTTCCCGTCTCGCGGGTGGACAGTTTCAACAATCTCAAGACCGCTTCGGACGTCAACGCGGCCGCCTTCTCCGAGCACATCCTGTCCTTCGCGGTTGCTTACGGATTGGCGCTGCAGGGCGCCGGCGCGGCGACGGTTGACACGAACCTGCTGCCGGCGGAGATCGCGCGACAGCGTTTGTGGTCGAGAAAACAGCCGTGGTTTGCCGCGGCGGCCGCTGTGATAGTGGCCATCATGGCGATACCGGCTTACCGCTCATACATGGACAAGCAGGCCCTGGCCGATACGAGTTCGGACCTGCGGGAGGCCGAACGCACTCTTCGCGAGCTGGAGCAGAAGCAGAACAGATACAGAGAGCTTCAGCAGCAGGAGCAGCGTGCCCTGCAGAGGATGCGCAGCTTCGGCGAGCTGTTCGCCTACCGGGAGTTCTGGCCTTCGGTGGAGGCGCTGGTGGCGGGTTCCATCCAGGCCGTCGCCAGGGACCAGCACCTGTTGAACGAGTACTCCAATGCCGACTCCGCGTCGGCAAGGCAGGAGGCCCTGCAGAGCATTCAGAGGATTCCCCGCTCAGAGCGGCAGATGCTGTTCATTGAGCAGTCGGGCGTGCGGTACTACAGCGACGTTGGGCAGCAGGAGGCCGACGAACTGGTTACGGGCCGCTCCGGCGGTATGGCACGCGACGGCGCCGAGGATTTCCGACCTTCACAGGGCGGGCGCGCAGCCGCTGCCGGCGGCGACTCGGAAAGACGCGGCTACTGGATTGTCTATTCCGGACGCACGCCTCTGTCGATCGACCGGGCCAACGAGATGCTGGCGCGGTTCACCCGGGAAACGGCCCAACTGGCCGATAACCTCCCCGCGGTGGAGGTGGTGGACGCGAGCTTCGACTTTGCTCCTATGGGCACGGACATCACCAGCGGCGTGGAAGGCCTGGGCGCTTCGGGATACGACTCCTCCCGGCGCGGCTTTGACGTTCGCGACAGGAGGGTCATCGAGGACTGGGGCGGCATGCGGGACACGTCGGCCCAGGACCAGACCGTGCAGATGCCGGACCCGCTGCTGCCCGACGAGTCCATGAGCCAGGACACGCAGTTTGTCGTCGGGCTTCTGGTGGCGGTCTCCGGCGACGGCGTTGACTTGGATGCGCCCAACCAGTGACCGTCGGGAGGCATGAGAGACTATGAACTTTATCCGCGAAAACATGACGCTGGTGATAATAGCCGCTGTGGCGGTAGTGGCGGCCGGCGCACTGGGCGTGGTCGGGAAGCTCATCGGCGGTGATGTGCAGGAGCTTATCGACGAACGGGTTTCGCTTTCGCAGGACCTCCGCGGTCAGAGCACCGGCGAACGTGTCAGTGAGGAAAAGCTGGAGGCGAAAGAGTCCGCCGTCGAGGCGCTGAATGTCCAGGCGGGGGAAATTGCCGAGGAGACCCTGCAGTGGAACCGACGAAACTACGAGCTGCTGCGTCTTTCCGCCGGCGAGCGGGAGGTGCCCGCGTTCCCCATCGATGAGGAGCTTTACAAGCAGTACAGTCTGAAGTTCAAGTTCATGCTGGTCTACAACGACGCGCTCGGCTCGCTGGTGCAGCCGTTGCGAGTGACCCAGCCGCCGGACCAGCAGCAGATAGAATCCCGGGCATTGGCGTGGGAAAGCTATCTCCAGCAGCAGGAAGGAGACGGCGAAGAACAACCCGATGAGTCTCCGTACCCGGGACGCGGTGATATCGAGTTCGAGCGGGAGCGGTTCCGCAGCTCCACGCCGCGTTACAGCGGCGACGACGATATTACGGTCAGCAACGAAGCCCAGGAATACGGGCTTCGCGACGCCGTGCGGCAGCAGGCCCGGGCGGGACTGATTTACCTTCAGCCGGAAACCGCTCTGGACAACCTCCTGCCGGAGCAGACGATCAGCCGGGCCAGTATTACGAACGAGCTGCTGTGGTTCGCGCAACTGAACCTCTGGGTGCAGCAGGATATCCTGGACGCCATCCGTCTGACCAACGAGGAATACATTACCGAGTCCGGCGGCGACCCGGACGAGGCGGGTGTTCTCGACTCCGCCGTCAAGAGACTTGTGGCGATCGACGTTGATGAGAGCTATTACTTCGGAGGCGCCGAGCAGGAGCAGGCAGGCCCGGAGGACTTCGGGCGAGCGGGTGGGAGATCGGCGCAGTCGGGCGGCTCGGCACAGCGTCAGGCGGACACGCTGACCCGAAGGGTAACCGACGAATTGCACGACGTTATCCACTACCGCTTTACAGTCATTATGCGCCCGGACCAGTCGGTGCGGCTGATGGAGAAGCTGATGAGCCGGAACTGCCACGCGGTGCTGGAACGCCGGTTCGGTCCGGCGGGCGCGTCGGACGACTCTGGCGATTCTCAAGAGGCACTTTATGATTACGGTCCGGACCCGGTCTGCGAGGTAACCTTCACCGGCGAGCTGTTGCTGATGACTCCCTGGACGAGGGGACGCCGCGACAGCGAAGCGGACCAGTGGATGGAAGAATATCCGCCTCTCGTGCCCGTGGAGGTCCTCGGACGGATGCCCGGAGGCCTGCGGAGTGAAGACCGGCAGCGACTGCGGGACAGCGGTTTGGGCGGCTCGTCCGGACGGACGACCGGAGGCGGCGCAAGGTACTGAGGAGCCGGCGTTATGGCCAAAGCTAGCCCGTTGCACCTGATTGAGCAGCACGTCGAGAAGGGCGTGCTGGCGGTATCGGGTCTGATATTTCTTTTCGTGCTGGCGCACTGGGGACTGTCGTCTCCGCGTCGAATAGAGATAGTTGCCGGTCCCGGCGGGCCTGCCAGGACGGTTTCGCCAACCGAGGTGGATGCGGAGCTTCGCCAGGCGGCCGCGGAGATACGCCGCCTGCACATGCAGGCCGAACCTGAACCCGTGCAGTACGGCAACCTTGCCGAGCGGGTCCGCAGCTACCGAAATCCCTCGCTTGAGAACTACTATCCGGGGATATCCCTGTCGCTGCCCCGGAGATGGGCCGAACTGCCCATGATGGACGAGCGGGAAACCTCCGTGGACCTGGAGTCGCTGGTACAGGAACTGGCCGCGCCCAATCCCCCGCAAATCAACGTCAACCGCGTTCTTCCGCAGAAGTCGGACCCCCGTGAAACCTGGGTGGCGCACGTGGCGGCGGTCTATCCCTGGGGGCAGGTCGTTGACAGATGGCAGCAACTGCTGCGGGGAACACGGATTCAGCCGCGTATCGTGGTTCTGGGTGTCGAGGCCGAGGTCCAACAGCGCAGGCCCGACGGACAGTGGAGCCAGCCCAGGACTGTGCAAGGTGTGGTCTTTACGCAGCAGGATGGGTCGGGAGCAACCGGAGCTTCCCAGGAAGCGCCACGTTACGACGGCACGAACGCCCGCCAGGTCCGCGAGGCGATTGATACGTATTTCCGTTCGCGGATGGCGAGGGTGATGGAGCCGGAGTACTGGCCGATTTATCACTCGCCCGCACGGCAATGGATCGACTGGCGGGTCAATCTTCCCGAGACGTCGGTAAGCCGCCTTGCGGAGCAGGACGATGCGGAAACCGACGGCGGTGCGACGGATTCGCGCTTCGGCGACCTGCAGCGGGAACGTTTCTCAGACGACCTGCGGCGCGAGCGGTTCGCCGACTATGAACGTCCGATGATGGACGGTTCGTCCGACGACTTGCCGCGGCCCACGCCTGTGCCGCCGCTTTCGACGCAGATAGACAATGGAAGCGTGCTGGTGTGGCTGCACGAGGAGAACCTCCAGAGCAATCGCTTCTACCGCTATCGGGTCCGTCTGAGAGTGCTGAACCCCCTGTACACCTGGGACCAGTACGCGCCGGATGAGCAGACTGCTCGCCAGAGCTCCATTCACACGCCCTTCAGTGAATGGTCCGAAGAACTGGAGGTGCCGCGCGACGTACAGTTCTTCCTCACCGGCGCTCTGCCGCCCCGGCAGGACAGCGATGGCGGCGGCAGGGTGGTTGTGACGGTGTTCAGGCACAGCCGCGGACAGGTGGTTCGCTACCGCTTTACCGTGTCGCCGGGTGATCCCATCGGACGGGTTGAGGAAGTTCCGGTCATTGACCCGCTCGCCGGCGGCGAGGCGGAAACCCCGGTGGACTTCTCCACGGGGGCCGTGGCGATAGATTTCGACTTCGGCAAGAGGGTCCTGGTCTCGGGTATGGAGCGCGAGACCGTGGAGATGCTCTACCTGGACGAGTTGGGACGAATGAATTCGCGGGTGCTCCTGGATGACCGTGATTCGCAGTCTTACCGGGACTTGCGCAGCCGTGCGGAACGTACGGAGACCGAGGTTCCCGGCGCCGGTCCCGGCGAGGTGCTGGACAGACGACCGGACAGCGACATCCGCCGGGAGCGTTTCGAGGATTACGAACGGATGGACCGGCGTGAGATGCGCGAGCGCATGCAGTGATTTTGCCCTTGCAAAACGTCTGTAGGGGCGTGTATTGTCTGCCGGTCGTTTTGCAGGGCAGCACAGCGTGAGAAATCATCCATGCATACGGTGTTTTGCCGGCCACCAAGCAACCCGCCCCTGCCGGACCGAGGTCGTACTTGGTTTCGTAGCGACTCGTGTTTGGCCGGTATTGACCACCCGCCGCCATGGGCAGAAAGCTCTCTGGGGCGGCAGAAGGTGACAACCGCCTTTTGAAAGGAGTGGAGCAGTGTTAGCTCTTCGTCGATCCCTTTGCCTGACCTTCGCGTTGGTCGTATTCGTGCTGTCCGGTGGGACTGCCCCGGCGCAGGACGCCGATGCCGACCAGGCCCGCGAAATGCTTCAGGACGGTATCGCCCACTACGAGGCGCTGGAGTTCTCCGAGGCCCGAGACGTCCTTATGGAAGTGGACGCCGACGCGTTGGCCGACCAGCAGCGTCAACTTCTGGACGACTACCTCCGCAGGACCAACACCGCCATTCGCGAGCAGGCGGCGGCCGAGGAGGCCTTCGAGTCGGCGCAGTACGCGCTGGCCAACGGCGATCTCGCCGAGGCCGAGGCGGGTTTCGCCACTGCCGCCGGAAGCGAGTACCTGCCCGCGGACGTCCGCGAAGAGGCCTCCGAGCAGCTCGCGCTGGTGCGGGAGCGTCGCTCGCGGCAACAGGCCGCCGACGCCGACTCCTCGGAACTGGCCGAGATAGCCGAGGCCGCTCCGGAGATGCAGCCGCTTCCACTGAATGACGGTTCCGCGGAGGACGAGTCGTCACAGCAGCGGCGCGAGACGGATGAGTCCGAAACCCGGCAGGGCCCGCGCCCTGTTGCGGAACTGGAAGTCCCGGAACCTCGTGCGGAAGAAGTCGACAGCGCGCGTGTGGTCAGCCGGCTCCAGCAGAGGCGGACACTCGCCAGGCAGCAGGCGGAGCTGGACTACGAAGAGGCGATGCGACTCAGCAACGAAGCCATGCCGGCCGACTCGGCCGCCGGGTTCGATAACGCCGAGGAGCACGCCCGCGTCGCCCGCAACATCATCGAAAGCAACAAGAGTTTGTTCACCGCCGAGCAGTACCGAGAGCTTATTGAGCGTGCTGATGACCAGCTCGCATATGTTCGTAACGAGCGGGAAGAGTGGGAAAAACAGCGCGCCCGCCAGCAGCAGAGGGAACTCGCCGAGCTTCAGGCCGAGCGCGAGGCGCGCGAGGCCGAGCAGCGCCAGCGAAAGGTGGAAACGCTCAAGGAACAGGTCCGCTCCCTGGAGAGGAAGCAGGAATACCACATGGCGCTGGACACCGTGGAGCAGATCCTGCAACTGGACCCTGAGAACACCTGGGCCGTCTATCGCCAGGACTGGCTGCAGACTCTGACCCTGGTCGAGGACCAGGACGCCATAGAGACCCGCTCCGAGGAGCAGGAGCAGGAAGTCATTCTGGACGTTCTGCGTTCGCAGATTCCGTGGCATGAATTGCTGCGGTATCCGCGGGACTGGAAAGAACTGACCGCCCGCAGGGCGGGCGCAGGGGCGGCCGCGTCGGCCGAGTCCGAGCGGGACCGCGCCGTTCGCCGGCAAATGACCGACACGGTCCTGCAGAGGGTAGAGTTCGACGGCATCGCGTTCGGTGATGTGGTGGAGTTCCTGCGGGAAGTCTCCGACCTGAACATCTACGTCAACTGGAACGCGCTTCAGACCCTTGGTATCGACCAGACGGTCCCGGTAAACGTACATCTCTCAAACGTGTCGTTTGAGAAGGTCCTGCGGACGGTGCTGGACGATGTTGGCGGAGTGATGGCCGAGTTGAGCTACGTCATCGACGAGGGCGTCATCACCATATCCTCGCAGGAAGACCTGTCCCGCAGAACCGTTACAAGGGTCTATGACATACTTGACCTGATCCACCCGATTCCCGACCACAGCGCGCCGAGTCTCGAGCTGGGCCGGACCAAGGACGGCGGGACCACCGGTGGTGGCGGCACCACAAGGGGCGGCTGGCTGTTTAAGGACACAGGCGGAGACGGTGAAGACGGCGAGCCGGCCAGGGGCGCCATGATCGAGAACATCGTGAGTCTCATTGAGGAGACTATCGATCCGAACTCGTGGAGGCCCATCGGTGACATCGGTTCGGTGCGTGAGCTGGGCGGACAGCTCGTCATAACGCAGACCGCCCAGAACCACCAGGACATCGTCGGCTTGCTGAATCAGCTTCGTGAAGCCGCCCAATTGCAGGTATCCATCGAAACCAGATTCCTGGTGGTCAGCAGCAGCTTCCTGAACCGCATAGGTGTGAACCTGGACTTTTATTTCAACATCGGCTCCCGCTTGGGTTCCTCCAGCACCATCGATCCATGGACCGGGGCCATTGTGCCGACGAATGAGTTCTACGACGCAGGCGCGGGAGTGTGGGTTCCGACGGCATCCGGCTGGGGTGCGGGCAAGCCCGGCGGCACGCCGTTTACGCCCATCAGTGCAACGGGAATTACCGGAAGTTGGGTCGGAGGACTTCAGACCGGTGTCCCCGGCAGTGTCGGTTCCGGAGTAACGCCATTCACGATAGCGGGTACGTTCCTGGACGACATCCAGGTCGATTTCCTACTCGAGGCGGTTCAGGCCCACGAGGGCTCAAGGACGATGAACGCCCCGCGCGTCACGATGCTCAACGGGCAGCGAGCCAACGTGATCCTTACCAACCAGAGCCGGTTCGTCACCGACGTGGAGGTGGACCGCGAAACCATCGACGTTGGCGACGAGGACCGTCTCATCACTACCTATGAGTACGACTTCGAGACACTGGAGTATGGTACGGTTCTGGACGTGCGGGCGACCGTTTCCGGTGACCGGCGCTATGTTACGCTGAACCTCAGCCCGAACGTTACGAGTCTGGAGGGCTTCGATACGTTCATCATCGGTTTCGACCCGGAAACCGGCAATCCGATCAGTATTCAGGAACCGCGTATCAGCCAGCAGACCGTGAACACCACGGTTACCGTGCCCGACGGCGGAACGCTCATGATCGGCGGGCGTAAGCTTTCAGGCAATGTCGACCGCGAGCACGGCGTACCCCTGCTGAGTAAGGTTCCGATTATCAACCGCGCGTTTACCAACCGTGCGGAGGTCAGAGACGAGTACTCGCTGCTTATCCTCGTCAAGCCGAAGATCATCATCCGCTCCGAGGCCGAGCAGAACGAGGACCTGTACCAGGAAGCCCCCATGCTGCCGTGACCACGTTGCAACAGCCACAGCTTGAAGCTATCGGGCCGCACGTCCGCAGACGGACATGCGGCCCGTTGTATGTCACCGGATCGGGGAGACGCTTATGAAGCTACGAGAGACGTGCGTGCTTGCGATTCTCCTGGCGGCGATCAGCGCGGCGGCGCACGCACAGACGGTACCTGCCGCAACGCAGCCGACTCAGAGGGGCGATCAGCAGGTAACGCTGCCGGACCTGAAGGTGGACCTCTCGGCCCGGCGGGTCATTCTGTCGGCGGAGGTATGCCTGCGGTCGGGTGCGCTGGAGCTGCTGGTCTGCAAGGCCGGCACGAAGGAATACGAGAGCATACTGCGGACCGAGGCCCAGGCGTCGCACCTGCACGCGGCCCTGCTGATGCTGGGGCTGTCGCCGGGGCTGCCGGGCGAATGGTCGGACACCGGCGCGGATGGACAATACATTCCGCCGCGTGGGGCCGAGTTGGAGGTTACCCTGCGCTGGCAGGACCGCAGCGGAGAAGCCCGGGAAAGCCCTGCCACGGCCTGGCTGAAGCCCGACGACGGCACCGATCCACCCCGGCAGTGGGTGTTTGTCGGCTCGGAGATACTGCCCGACGGCCGCTATTGGGCGGATGTGGACGGCGACGTTCTGTCCGTATCCAACTTTCCCTCCGCGGTGATTGACGTCCCGTTCCGCAGCACCACCGAGAACGAGCTGCTCCTGTTCGAGGCCGACAGCGAAAAGATTCCACCGGTCGGCACGGAAGTGGATGTGATCATCGAGCCGGTTCCGGGCGCCGACACCGCCGACTACGCCCGTGCGCTGCTGGAGATAGACCGCTACGGCCGCCTGCGGATGGACGGCGAACCCCTCGAGCCGGACGAGTTGACCGCCTGGGCGGAGGAGTTCACTACCCGGCATTCCAAGGCCCGCGTGGTCATCCGTCCGGACCCCCAGGCGCTTCTGTGGGACGTAACGCGTGCGCGTTTTCAGCTTCGACTCGGAGGTATTCGCGATTTCGACCTGCGTTATCTTCAGGCGGACCATCAGGTACTGCCCCGGACGCAGACGCAGTCCGAGACCGCCTTGGGGCAGTGGCGGGAGAAGTTCGAAAATCCCAGGGACTATATTCGCGAACCGGGCCAGGAGGCGCAGCGTGAGCTGCAGCGGGTGATCCGCGAGATTGACCGCCTGGAGCTGCGCCGCGAGCTGTTGCGCCAATATGCGGCCGACCTTCGTGAAGAGCTGGACCAGTACCGGGCCGCCACTCAACCGGCGGAGCAAAGCATGGCACCGATGGAGCGGGAGCAGTAGCGACCATGGAGCCGGCCGGGCAGACGGACAATCCGCAAACGTCGGGCGGATGGATGCGCGAGTTGTTTCGCGGGCATGGCTGGTGTGTGCTGGCGGCCGCGCTGGCGACAATCGCCGTCGAGGTCGGGACCGCCGCCTTCGCGTGGCGGGTGGACGTACCGGCGGCGCGGGCGGCGGTGGCGACTCTGGCGGTAGCCGTGCTGTGGGTGGCGATGACGGCCGGTCCACTGTCGGCCGGCGCCGACACCGCATTGAGGTCCGTCCTGCGGGGCGGTGCGGTCGTCGATGCCTCCATACCCGCACTGATTCTGCTGGCCGCTGTGGGGCCGGTAACGGCACTGGGAGCGGTGAAGGTTTACTGCATACTCGCGGCGGTGGCGCTGTGGTCCGTCGCGCTGGTGCGTATTGCACGCACGCCTTGGGGGCGCCACGCGCTGGGAACGGCCGCGGGGGTAGTGCTGTTCGTGATGCTGACCTCGCCGCTGTGGACCGGTGGTCTGCTGGGAGCCGCCGACGGGGCGGCCCGGCGAAACATCGTCTGGCTGGCAGTGGCGGCCAACCCTTTCTATGCCGTAGCCACCGCGACGGTTGAGAGCACCGGATTTGTCTGGCACCAGGCGCCGCTGATGTACTCCCTGACGCCGATAGGCGACCACGTGGCCGCTCCGTCGCCGCCGTGGTACGCCACGGTGGTGATATACGCGGGGCTGGGCGCGATATTCGCGGGGATTGCCCTTCTGCGCGGGGGCAAGAGCGCCGCAGAGTGAACGGACCCTGCGCCTTTAACCGGCCTCAGGAGCCGAGAAAGCTCCTTAACAGCGATGCGAAATGCCGCACGGCCTGGCCGCGGTGGCTTATGCGGTTCTTCTCCTCCGGCGGCAGCTCGGCCGTTGTGCAGCCCAGGTCCGGCACGTAGAAGAGGGGATCGTATCCGAAGCCGTTATCGCCTCGGCTCTGGTGGGCGATGACTCCCTCCACGGTGCCGAAGGTCTCGATGAGTATGCGCTCGCCGTCGCACAGCGCCAGGTGGCAGACGAACCGTGCGGTGCGTTTTTCGTCCGGCACGTCGCTGAGGGCGTCCAGCAGCTTTGCGTTGTTGGCGGCGTCTATTTCGTCGCGGCCGGCGTCGGGATCGCACCGGTCGGCGGCATAGCGCGCGCTGTACACGCCGGGCGCTCCGTCCAGGGCGTCCACTTCCAGTCCGGAATCGTCCGCTAACGCCCAGAGACCTGTTTCTGCAGCGTAGTAGCAGGCCTTGTGCCGTGCGTTCTCGGCGAAGGTCCGCCCATCCTCGGCCGGCTCGGGCAGATCCGGGTATTGCTCCAGGTCGGTCACCCGCACCGGCAGGCCGGTCAATACCTCACGGATCTCCCTGACCTTTCCGGGGTTACGCGTGGCGATAAGGATGATTCGTTCGCGGTTCATCGGTTCCTGTTGCGGTCCGCGTTCTACTGCCGGTTCTGGTCGTCCTCGCCCACCCGCACCGGATGGCTTCTGCGGTCCATGTACCTGACCTGCTTGGTCTGGGGGTCATAGGTGCGGATTCGTTCGCCGCTGCCGTTGACCGCGAGCTGCGGGAAGTCGTCGAGGATCTGCTGCATCTGCGGATCGCGGATACGCAGTGATTCCCCTTGCTCCTGTTCGCCGACCACCACCGCCGAGGCGGGGAAGTCGCCGATGTACACATTCGACTCGGCCGGCCCGTGCGCGTAGAACGCCTCGTAGCCGTTCTCCCGCAGGCGCTCGCAGTAATCCACAGCAAACTGCTTGCGTCCGACGTAATCCTGTTCCGGCACGTCGTAGAAGATCGCCACCTTGACGGTCCACTCGCCCTGCATTTTGCTGAGGTGCCACTCTGGCGGTCCCACCTGCTCGCCGGGCAGCGGGACCACTATCGCCTGTGTATAGGGGCGGATGCCCGTGCCGGGGTCGAACTGCTTGGACTGCTGAAGCTCATCCTGGGCGGCCTCAATGGTCGGGTATCGGCCACGATGAAGCAAGCTGTGGTCGTCCCTGTGGACGACATAAAGGTCGCTCCAGCCGGTATCGCGGCTGGTCCGGTCTTTCCATTGTCTGGATTGGTTGACGTGGTCCGGGCCGCGGAACGTCCGCAGCAATATGGTGTATTGGGGGCCTGCCGAGCCGTTCCCGCCGGACAGCGACAGTCCGTTGCCGCAGCCCAGGGCCGCCAGCAACAGGAGCATCGGTGGAAAGAGCTTTCTCATCTTCGCCTCCTCTGGGTAGCCGCAGCGGTTGCTTGCCGCTGCAGCCGAAGCAGCTTCCGTATTCCGCGCGCGGCGAGGCGGAGCATCCTGTCCAGTTGCTCGTGGTCGAAACCGGCGCCTTCGCCGGTTCCCTGCACCTCAACGAACTTCCCGCCGGCCGTCATCGCGACGTTCATGTCCACCTCGGCCGAGGAGTCCTCCGCGTAGTCGGGGTCCAGCACCACCCGTCCGTCCACCACCGCGACGGACACGGCGGCGAGTCGTCCGATGAGCGTTGATTTCGGACAGATGCCGGCCTCCGCGCCGGCGAGCACCGCCTGCTGCAGCGCCACCTGCGCGCCGGTGATGGCGGCCGTCCGCGTGCCGCCGTCGGCCTGGAGGACGTCGCAGTCCAAGTATATCGTATTGGCGCCCAGTTTCCGGAAATCGATTACCGACCGCAGGACGCGGCCGATGATGCGCTGGATTTCCACGCCTCGACCGTCGGGTTTGAGTATGGACCGGGCCTTGCGCCGCGGCGTGGACGCCGGCAGCATGGCGTACTCCGCCGTCAGCCAGCCCTCGCCCGAGGCCTCCCGCCAGTGGGGCACGCCCTCGACGAAACACGCCGTGCACAGAACCCGCGTGCCGCCCATCTCCAGCAGGCAGGAGCCGTCGGCCGTGTCGATGAAGCCCGGTGTCAGCTTCACCACCCGAAGCTCGTCCGCCCGCCGCCCGTCGTGTCTTTTTCCAGAGGCCATGGCGGCAGTTTAGCGAATGTACAGAGGTGTTTCTACGACGGTGAAGCTTGACTGCCGCTACCCGGCGTCCGATAGTAAGAGCCGGTTTGCGGCAGGTCCGGTTTCGGGGATGAAAATGACAAATCAAAAGCAGCGGGTAGGGCGAGCAAATTAGCGCAGCGCGTTGCTCGCGGGATTTATTACGAACATGCGTTCGCATGTCCCTGCAACGGCGGCAGGGACACGGCACCAGATTCGGCGAGTCGCGGCGGAACTTGCGTAATCGCTGTCAGGGTGTGCCTTTGCTGCTACCGGCTACTGGCTCCTGATTCCTGAATCCCGCCGTTACCCATGAGCACATCCATCAGGGCGCGCTGAAAGTGCAAGCGGTTCTCCGCCTGTGTGAAGATGCTCCCGGCGTGGGCCTCGAACACGCCGTCTGTAATCTCGTAATCGCGGTAGGCGGGCAGGCAGTGCAGGACAATGGCGTGGTCGGGCGCGGCCGCCATGAGGTCCTCATTCACCTGGAAGCCCTCGAAGTCGCGGACCCGCTGGGCCTTTTCCTGCTCCTGTCCCATGGAGACCCATGTGTCGGTATAGACCACGTCGGCGTCTGCGACGGCGGCGGCCGGGCCCTCGCAGGACCGGTAGCTCTCGTCGCCGCCCATGCTCCGGACGGACCGGGCGAATTCGTCGCTCAGTCCGTAGCCCCGCGGGGCGGCCAGCACGAACCGCATGCCCAGCTTCGCACATCCGATCGCCAGCGAGCGCGCCACGTTGTTGCCGTCGCCGACGAAGGCGATGGTCCGCCCGGCGAGGTCGCCGAAGTGCTCCGCGACGGTCATGAAGTCGGCCATCGCCTGGCAGGGATGCGAGTAGTCCGTCAGCGCGTTGATGACCGGCACGGGGGCGTGGCGGGCCAGCTCCTGGACCGAATCGTGGCTGAACGTCCGCGCCACCAGACCGTCGCACATCCGCCCGAGCACGCGCGCTACGTCGCGAATCGGCTCACGCACGCCCAGACCGATGTCGTCGCGGGTCAGGTACACGGCGTGCCCGCCGAGCTGCGTCATGGCGGCCTCGAAGCTCACGCGAGTCCGCAGCGACGGCTTCTCGAAGATCATCGCCAGGACCTTGCGGTCCAGCGAAGCCGGCAGGTTCCCTTCGGCGAAACGCCGCTTGTCCGCGGCGGCGCGGTCCAGCAGGGCGGCGAGCTGGTCGCCGCTGAAATCGGAAAGATTGACGAAGTCCTTTATCATGCCAGGCACCCCGGCGCGGCTACTTGGTAATCAACGTGCCGACGCCTTCTTCGGAGAATATCTCCAGCAGCAGCGAATGACTGAATCGCCCGTCGATGATGTGCGTGCGACTGACGCCGGCGTCCAGCGCCGTCAGGCACGCTTCGACCTTCGGCAGCATGCCCGCGGAGATGGCGCCGCTTTCTATCATCGAGCGGATTTCGTCCTCGCTGAGCCGCCGGGCGAGACTGTCGGGGTCTTCGGGGTCCTGGCGGATTCCGTGGGTGTCCGAGACCACCACCAGCTTCTCGGCGACCAGGGCGGCCGCCACTTCGCCCGCGGCGGTATCGGCGTTGCAGTTCATCTTCGCGCCGGTCTTGTCGCGCGCCAGCGGCGCTATCACCGGTATGGTGTCCGCCTCGCAGAGCAGACGCAGCAGCTTATCGTTCACCCGAGTGACCCGACCGACCTGCCCGAGGTCTATCTTCCGCCCGTCCTCGTGCAGGAAAAGCTTCTCGCCGAACAGCACTCCGCTGGACAGCGTGTGCAGGCCCATGGCCCGGGCGCCGAGCTTGTCTATGCCGGCACATATGCGGTCGTTTATCTCACGGCACAGAACGTGCTCGACCACCGCCAGCGTGCGGTTGTCCGTGTAGCGGCGCCCCTGGACGAACTGCACTTCCATGCCTTCCCGCCGCATCGCCTGGCTGATGGCGTTGCCGCCGCCGTGGATGATCACGGGCTGCAAACCCACCGTGGAGAGGAACACCACGTCGATGAGCAGGTCGTCCATCGCCTTCTCGTCGTCCATGACGGACCCGCCGACCTTGATGACCACGATACGGCCGCGGAAACGCTGGATATACTCCAGCGCCTCGATGAGCGTCTGGGCTTTGTTGATGGCTTCCTGCATGTCTTGCTCCGACGAAAAGAAACCGTTTTCATACCACTGCCGCCGGTACAGCGTCAAGCCCGCGAATCGGTCAATGTCGTGCGGTTCGGGTCGGCGACAGGCCGGGCGACCTTGCCAGTCCCCGGGAGCGGCGATAGTATTGCCCCTTCAAGAACCAACAGGGCAATTACGGAGTAGCTCAATGATTCGTTACGGCATCATCGGAATAGGCGGCTACGCGAGGCAACTCGTTCAGGCGATAGAGGACGTCTCGGCTTCGGCCGGCTGCGAGCTGTCCGCGGCGGCCGTGCGAAACCCCGCGAAGTACGCAGAGCAGGTCGAACGGCTGGAGAAAGCCGGCGTGGAGATATTCACCTCCAGCGAGGAAATGCTGGAGAAATGCCGGGACCGCTGCGACGGCATCTTCATCCCCACGGGCATCAACACCCACATGCCGCTGACGCTTGCGACGGCCGAAAAAGGGTATCACATCCACCTGGAGAAGCCCGCCGCCGGGACCGTCCAGGAGGTGGACGCGATGATAGAGGCGGTCCGCGCCGCCGGTGTGCATTGCCTGGTTGGTTTCCAGGCCCAGCACGGCGACGACGTGCGGTTCGTCAAGGACCGCATCGTCTCCGGACGCCTCGGCAAGGTCCGGACGATGTGCTGCGAGGCCGGCTGGCCGAGGCCCGCGTCCTATTACAGCCGGAACAGTTGGGCCGGCAAGCTGCGCATCGGCGATACGTGGGTGCTGGACGGGCCGGCGATGAACGCCATGGCCCACCAGATAAACAACATGCTTTACTTCGCCTCCCCGGAAGCGGGCGGATACGCCGTTCCCGCCGCCGTGAGGGCGGAGCTGTACGCTGTCGATGGGCTGGAGTCGCACGACACGGCCGCCATCGAGATAAAAACACACGAGGGGCCGACGCTGTATTTCCTGGGCAGCCACCGGACCGAGGAGTCGTTCGACCCGGCTATCACGATCCATGCCGAGAAGGGCACCGTGCGTTGGAAGATTCACGCGGGCCTTACCATCACGTATTCCGACGGTTCAGAGGAGACGCACCCCGGCCGAAGGGACCAGGTACGGAAGATGGTAAGCAACTTCACCGCCGCCATCCGCGGTAACGACCCGTCCAAGCTCGGCTGCGGTCTGGTCGATTCTCGCAAGATGGTCCTGTCGCTCAACGGCGCGCATGAAAGCTCGGAGCGCATCCACGCAATTGCCGCCGAGCACACCCGCAGCAAGCCGGCTGAAAAAGAGGGCGACCATTTCACCGTCGTCGAAAACCTCGACGAATACATCCACCGGGCGGCGGAGCTGCCGGGACTGTTCAGCGACCTCGCCGATGCGCCGGCGTGGGCGCGGGCGACGGAGCAGTTCGACCTCGACGGTTACGAGGGCTTTCCAATGCGGTTCGGACGGACCTGAGACACCCGAAGATGGTGAAGGAACACAGTCAGTCAGTCGTGGCGGTCATGGGTGTGCTGGACCTTGTCGTCACGGCCGGCGCGTGGGTGGTCTGCTACGTGGTGCGGTTCCATTCCGGCTGGTTCGCCTTCAAAGAGCCGACCCCGCCGCCGCTGTCGCGGCTTGCGGATGTCATCGTAATATCCTTGCTGCTGACGATTCTGGTGTTCGCGCGACTGCGCATGTATGTGCCGCGGCGGACACAGTCGCTGAGGAGCGAAATGCTGGATATTGTCCGGGCGTGCGTGGTGGCCTGGGCAATCCTGCTTGTCATCAGCTACTTCCTGCACAGCACGTTCATCTCGCGGAAACTGCTGGGGATGCTGCTGATAGTCTGGCCGGTGATGCTGATCGCATACCGTGGCACGGCGCGCATGGTTCTACGGGCGCTGCGACGACGCGGCCGGAATATCCGGCGGGCAGCGATTGTCGGCGCCGGCCGCGCGGGGCAGAAACTGCTCCAGGAGCTTCGGCACATGCCGTGGACGGGCTACGAGGTGCTGTATTTCGTTTCCGACCACCGCACCGGGCAGCAATTGCTGGGCGTGCCCGTGCGTGGGCCTATCGAGCAGGTAGACGCAATCGTATCCCGCAATCCGGTTGACGCCGTATTTGTGGCGCTTCCGGACAGGCAGCACGCGATGCTGCGGGATGTGATAGATAAGCTTTCGGCCGTGCTGGTGGACGTCAACATCGTGCCGGACCTGCTCAGCCATCATCTGCTCCGGCACGAGATACAGACGGTCGGTTCGCTGCCGGTGATCAACCTCACGCACAGTCCGCAGAGCGGCTGGAACGCCGCGACCAAGCGCATCTTCGACATTCTCGGTTCACTGGTCGCTCTGATTTTGCTGTCGCCGCTGATGCTCATGGTGGCGGCGGCGGTCAAGCTGAGCAGCCGGGGACCTGTGCTTTACAGGCAGCGGCGGGCATCGCTCGGCGGGCGGGAATTCGACATCATCAAGTTCCGCACAATGTACGACGGCCGCGGGCCGGCGAAGAACTGGGCCCCCGACGAGCAAAGCATCACGCCGCTGGGCCGGGTGCTGCGGAAGCTGAGTCTGGATGAGCTGCCGCAGTTGCTCAACGTGCTGAAGGGAGATATGTCGCTGGTAGGCCCGCGCCCGGAGCGGCCGGAGTTCATCCGGCGCTTCCGGAGGTCCGTGCCGCGTTACATGCTGCGGCATCACGTCAAGGCGGGCATGACCGGCTGGGCGCAGGTCAACGGCTTCAGGGGAAGGACGTCACTGCGGAAACGGATCCAATACGACCTGGACTATATCAACAACTGGTCGCTGGGTTTCGACATCCGCATACTTGTGCTGACGGTGTTCCGTGGGTTCCTGAACCCCCAGCCGTAGGGAAGCCGTGTTCGATACGCAGGACACCATAGTGGCCGTCTCTTCGGCGCCGGGTTCGGCGGCGCGGGGCATAGTGCGTCTGAGCGGACCGGCGGCGGCCGAGCTTGCCGGCGTCGTCTTCGAAGGCGCCGAGCCGCTGGCATCAACGGGCGGCTTCCGGGCGGTGGACGGGCTGGTGCGGTTCGGGCCTGAACCGCTGGAGCTGCCGGCCCGTGCGCAGGTGTTTCGAAGCCCGCACAGCTACACCCGGCAGGACGTGGTGGAGCTTCACGTTCCGGGACCGGCCGCCGTTACGACGGCGCTGTCGGCCGCTTTGATCGACGCTGGCGCCCGACAGGCGAATCCGGGTGAGTTTACAGCGCGTGCGTTCTTTGCCGGTCGGCTGGACCTCTCCCAGGCACAGGCGGTGGCGGACGTCATAGACGCCGCCGACGACGCCATGTTGCGGTGTGCGTCGGCCGCCCTGGGCGGGCGCGTGCATCGACTGTGCGAGGCGGCGTCGGGGCGGCTGACCGAAGCTCTGGCGACCGTCGAGGCCTCCATCGACCTTGCGGAGGAGGACATCCAGCTCGAATCGCCGCAGGAGCTTTCCGACCGGCTGGAGGGGCTTTCTGAGCGGCTTGGTCGTGTTGCGAAAGAGGCGGCCGACATGCCTGAGGCGGGCGAGCTGCCGGAGATCGTCCTCACCGGGCGACCGAACGTCGGTAAAAGCTCGCTGTTGAACGCCCTGTGCGGAACGGATCGCGCGATAGTCTCCGCAATGGCGGGGACCACGCGGGACGTCTTGACGGCCACGGTCGCACTGGGACAAGCCGCCGTGGAGCTCTGCGACGCCGCCGGCTTTGCGCCCTCCGGCGACGATCTCTCCGCGGCCACCACCGCGGCGGCAAGGTCCGCCGTCGCCCGCGCCGATGTGGTGCTGTTGGTGGCGGATCTGTCGGCCGGCGGCTTCGACGCCGAGCGGCCGTTGCTGCAGGATATCCGCGCCGTCAATCGCCGTGCGCCCGTGCTGCTGGTGGGCAACAAGAAGGACCTGACCGGAGATGCCGGCCTCCGGCGTCTTGGGCGGCTGGGCGAAGAGCCGGCTTTGCCGACGGTTGCCACCAGCGCCGTAAGCGGCGAGGGTCTGGACGAGCTTCGCCGACGGCTGACGGAGCTGCTGCAACTGGCGCCGGCCGGCGGGTCGGAGCACATGGGGCTGCATGAAAGGCAGAAGCGATGCCTGCAGGACGCCTCCGCGGCCGCTGCTCGGGCGGCCGAGACGCTGCGAGGAACGGAGGAACTGGCCGATACCGCCGAGTTGGTGGCCGTGGAGCTGAGGGAAGCGCTCGCGCGACTCGGCGAGATAAGCGGCGAGGTCGTCAACGAGGACGTGCTGGCGAACATCTTCTCACGCTTCTGCGTGGGAAAATAATCCGCCGCGGACGGCAACCAGGCCGGGACCTGCCGGAAAGCAATAGGCAGTAGGCAGGAGGCAATAGGCAATAGGCAGGTCGTAGATCGCAGGGCGTGGTCAGTCACGTGAGGGTGTGCTCGCGAGGATAGCCGTTTCCGCTCGCTCCCGCTCGCGGCTGGTAGATCTTCATCTGTCAGACAGACCGCCCAACCTTTCCATGCGCGGACGGCAGCGAGCGGAAAATCGCTGCCCCGCAACTGCTCAACTGCTCAACTGCTCGACCAATCAATCATTTGTGCCGTTGGTGTTACCTGTTTTGGGCTCCGCGGACTCCGGGCCTCCGCGGAGGGCGGAGCCCGCCCTGCGGTGGGGGGCGGCGGTAGGCGCAGCGGTGCCGCTTGTCCGGCGGCAGGTGGCGTGCATACCATTTCCCGGAGTTACGTCCCGGTTCCGCCCTGAGTCGAAAGGGAGCCAAGAATGAAACTGACCGAACGCCTCAAGAGCATCTTCACTGGAAAGGGAAAGGACCACGCCATGAAACTGCAGGAGTATCTCAGCGAGCAAGGGGTATGGTTCGAACCGCACGAGCATCCGGCGGCGTACACGTCGCAGGAGATGGCGGCCGAGGAGCACGTCAGCGGCAACGCCGTCGCCAAACCGGTAACAGTCCATGCCGACGATAAATACGTAATGTGCGTGCTTCCGGCGAGCTGCAAGCTGGACATGGACAAGGCCTCTGCCGCCCTCAAGGCCAAGAAGGTCCGTCTGGCCGACGAGGAGGAGATGAGCAAGCTGTTTGCCGACGCGGAGGTCGGCGCCGAACCGCCTTTCGGGAACCTTTACGACATTCCGACGGTGATGGACCAGCGGCTGGACAGCGTTAATGAGATAGTCTGCCAGGCCGGCTCGCACAAACAGGCCGTCCGAATGAAACTTGAGGACTATAAGAAGCTGGTCCAGCCGCAGGTGGCGGACCTGGCGGTTCACCTGTAGGTCCCGGCCGTCAGCTTCCGTGGCGCGAGCGGCGGATGGCCTGGTTGACGGCGTCTTCGACCTCGTGCGGTTTGGCGATGTGCACCCAGGCGCTTTCGGCCGTGTCTTCGCCGGGCACCTCGAAGCTCAGCGTACCGACGCCGAGTATCCTCTCGCCCGGCTCGGCCGAGCATTGGGTCCGTGCTATCTTCTGCAGCAGGTGCACGCGGATGTCCGCCTGCATGACGCCGCGAATCCGCATGACGCGGAGGTTGGTGAGCATGTACAGCCGGGCCATCCATTGAAGCGACGCCACCACGATACGAACAGCCGCCGCCGCCCCGCAAAAGAAGTATATACCCGCCTGGGGCAGTGCGGCGTTGAGCCATTCGCCCGCGCCCCATGTCGCGCCGGCGACGGCACCGGCCGCCAGCAGCACCGGCCAGGACACCAGCAGAACGAACCACGGACTGGGCTTTATCGCCAGAATAATCTCCTCGCCGCCCTGGAGGATCTGCTCGGCCGAGGAGACTTCCGCCTCGGCCGCGGGGTGTGCGGAATCGGCATGCGGACTCATGGGGCGGTCCTCCCGGTCTCCCCAAGGCAGCGGATGTCGGGCAGGTTGCGGTATAGCCCGTCGTGGTCCAGTCCGTAGCCGATGAGGAATTCGTTGGGCACGTCGAAGCCCACGAACTCGGCTTCTCCGCGGTCCGGCAGGTCGTCGCGGGTCTTTCTCAGCAGCACACACGCGCGGACGTCCCGGGCCCCGGCGTCGGTTACGCCTTTGCGGATCATCTGCAGCGTCTGTCCGGAGTCGAGTATGTCGTCCACTATCAGCACGTGGCGATTACGGACGTCGGCGGCCCAGGGCGTGGTCACTCGTGGTCCGTGGCTGACGGTGGTGCGGCCGGGATAAGAGCTTACGCTCACCAGGTCCAGGCGCATCATTACCGGCATGCGGCGGATGAGGTCGGCCAGGAATATCAGCGAGCCGGTCAGAACCGCCAGGATGGTCAACTCGCTGGAGCCGTAATGAGATGCGATTTCGTCGGCCAGCTCGCCCACGCGCCGGGCTATATCGCTACGGTCCACGACCACCCGCCCCGGTGCGGTCGGCGGACCGGACGTGGAAGATGACTCGCCGTGGTGCATGTGCCGTTCCTCGAAGAATCGACGGTTCGGCAAGCATCGTAATCCCGGGACAAATCCATTGCAAACGCTACGGCCTCTCGGCGGTCTAGTTCGTTGCACGCCGCAGGGCGGAGGACTATGATAGCCGTGGCAGAGGGACGACCTCGAAACAAACCGCTAGGAGAGAACAATGCGACCGACAAGGCTGTTGCTGGTATTGCTGGTGGCGATGGGTCTTTGCGCCGGGGCATCGGCGCAGTCCGTAGTTGAGCAGTTACCCGCCGGGGCGATGGGGTACGTCGTGGTCAACGATGTCCGGGCGCTGACCGACAACGTCGATACCTTCCTGGCGGACATCGGGCTGGGCGAAATGGTCTCCCAGGGAATGCCCGAGGGGCTGCTGGCATTCCTGAAAGAGGAGATCGAGCTGGGCGAATCGTTCAACGCCGACGGCGCTTTCGCGATAGTACTGATGGACTTCCAGCAGTTCGGCTTCGACGCCATGAAGCTCATGCCGGGCGGGCAGATGGAGTCGCCTTCCGATACCCCTCCCTTCGCGGTATGGGTCCCCGGCAACAGCATCGAGGGCCTGTTCGCGGACTTTGAGACGGACGTAATCGAAGGCCGAACCGTCAGCATGACGCCCGGACCGCCCCTGTACGCACTGCAGCAGGGCGGGCATGTCGTCCTGGCAATGCGGCAGGACGTCATCGACGCCATCGAGAACGGCGGCGGCTCGGCCGCTACCGTGCTGAACGACAGCGAGAAGAAGGTCCTTGCGGACTCACACATAGCGGCCTACGTGAATATGCGGACGGCCGGCCCGGTCCTGGACAAGTTCCTGGAGGTCAGTCAGGAGCAACTGGCGGCCGGACAGGCGGGGCCCGGCATGGGCGGTCCGCCGATGGACCCCGAGGGCATGAGAAAGATGCTCGGCTGGTACCGTCGCATACTCCCGCAGTTGGAGGGTATGGTATTTTCCGGGCGTTTCGTGGATGAGGGACTGGTCGTGGACCAGCTTGTTCGCTACGTGCCCGACAGCATGCTGGGCAGGATCGTCAACGCCTACCAGCCCGTACAGGCCGGTCTGCTGGACCGCCTGCCGGATATGCCCTATGTGCTGGCCCTGGGCTCCAGGGGCACCTCCTCCGAGCCGCAGCTCGAGAACGAGTTCATCAGGGAGTACCTGGAGATTCTCGTCGATGTGCTGCCGGGCGACAAACTGGGCGACGAGGGACTGGCCGAGCTTCAGCGCATAGTCACCAGCATGAAGGAACAGGTTGACAGCGTTCAGTTCGTCGCCGGCGGCGGGCCTGAAGCAGGCGGCATATTCTCCGTCGGCGCGGTGATGCAGTGTAAGGACGCCGACGCCACCGGCGGGATGGTGCGCGAAGCGATTGGGTACGTAGAGGACTTCATCAAGGCCGTCGCTCCTCCGGGAGAAGCGGAGGACGTGGAGGTCCGCCACACTGCGGCCGCCGAGACCATCGGCGGGACCAGCGTGGATATTATCGAGATTACGGACCCCGAAATGCAGGACATGCCGGACTACGAGAAGGAAGAGATGGCCGCTGTCCTGGGTGAGGCGAAGGTCCAGTTCCGCATGGCCAGGCCGGACGCGAACACGGTTGTCGTGACGTTCGGCGGTGCGGACGCCTTCATGTCCGAGGTTCTTACCGTTGCCGGCGGCGGCGGAGACATACCCGAACAGCCGGGCACACAGGCGGCGCTGAAATACATGCCCGCCGACGCCAATTTCGTGGCGCTGCTGAACCTCAAGAACCTCGGCACGGTCATTCAGAAGGGCGCCGAGACGCTGGGGGCGGCAGAGATGTTGCCGCCGCTGAATTTCACGGCCGACGTGCCGATAGCCATGGGCGCCGGCGTTACCGAAGACACCTGCATCCGGCAGACGGCGTTTGTGCCCACGGCGGTAGTCGGTGATCTGGCGGACATGTTCATGATGTTCAGCGCCCCGCGACAGCAGGACCAGCCCGTCGGTCCCATGGAAGGTGGCGAGGACTTCTAACCAGTGGCAATTCGGACGGGTCCGCTCCGCACGCGGGCCCGTCCGCTTCCTTGCGGCCGCGGCCGGCCGTCGGCGACAACGAGCGGGAATCAAGGGTGACATGCTCCTGCGCGGCAGGGGCACGTTCCACGATTGTGCCGATGAGCCGTTGAAGAATCCGCCGCTATCAGCGTTAATCCCTGCCGGACAGCCACCATCGGCCGCCGCGGGAGCACAGACATGAGCGACCTGGCGCGAACAGCATTGGCCATCGACCGTGACCTGCTGGAGCGGTTCGACGAGTGGATGGCGGGACACGGGTACACCAACCGCAGCGAGGCCGTCCGCGACCTCATCCGCAGCGCCCTTATCGAGCAGGAATGGACCGACCCCCGCGCCCGCGTGGTGGCGGTCCTCAGTCTGGTGTTCGACCACGAGGCCCATACGCTCGCCCAGGAGCTTACGCATCTCCAGCACGAGCACCACACGGCCGTGCTGTGCAGCCAGCACGTTCACCTCGACCAGGAACTGTGCCTGGAGGCCATCCTGCTTCGCGGAACGGCCGGGCGTTTGAGGCGGCTCGCCGACAGCATCATCGCCACCCGCGGCGTCAAGGCCGGCAAGCTCACGCTGCTGTCGACCAGCGTCTGACCAGCCGCGCCCCGGCTGCGATGTGGTGTTGCGGACGGCCGCCAGCATATAGGCCTCCGCTGCGATGTGGTGTTGCGGACGCCCGGCAGCATATAGGCCACGGCTGCGATGTGGTGTTGCGGACGCCCGGCAGCATATAGGCCACGGCTGCGATGTGGTGTTGCGGACGGCCGCCAGCATATAGGCCTCGGCTGCGATGTGGTGTTGCGGACGGCCGCGAGCATATAGGCCTCGGCTGCGATGTGGCGTTGCGGACACCCGGCAGCATATAGGCCACGGCTTTAGCCGTGGTTCAACGGGCAGCCCCATTGTCTTTGGGGCAGGGCGTTTTAACGCCCTTCCTCTCGGCCGGCTGAAGATTGAAAAGAGCACGTCCTGACACCATGGCTAAAGCCATGACCTGATGACAGCGCCTCTCGGACATCTAGTGGGAAGTGCCCCCGACACCGGACATCCTGCGAAGCACAGGCCCTCGGCGCAACCCACCAGCACCGTGCCCGGGCTGCCGTCCGGCGAAGACTCTCATCCTTTCCGCGGACTTTGCCGAATAGGATTCAAGGGTATCCGTCCGCCCTTGCCGTACTGCCGCCAGGAGCAGGGATGGAAGACGTACCTCCCTGGAGCGGCGCTATAATAACACCGTTTCCGGCTGGGGATGAGGCCGGTGCAGAGTCGTCGTTGACAGCACGAAGGAGTCGGCAATGTATCAGAAGGGACGCAAGAAAGGCACGGTACGCTTTTCGCTTACGCCGTCGAACGAGGCAAAACAGGCGTATGTGGCGGGTGATTTCAGCGGCTGGCAGCCGGTGCGGATGCGACGCAACAAGAACGGCGAGTTCGTTGCCGTCATGCCCGTGCCGCCGGGCACGCACGAGTACAAGTTCCTCGTGGACGACGACTGGACCGTGGACCCCGAGAACAGCGTATGGTCCATGAACCCCTATGGTACGCTGAACTCGGTGGTTCAGGTAGCGTAAGCCGGCTTTCTGACCCCGCCGCGACCGTGGTCTCAGGAGCGTCCGGCGGTTCGGAGTCGTTCGATGCGGAATACCGCCGGCCAAAGCCCCGTTATCCGCTCCCGTGGGTAAACCTCCGACGGGTAGCGGTCGTTCAGCGGCTGGAGACGGATGGATTGCTCCTCGTCCTGGTAGAAACGCTTGAAGGTGGTGCCCGCATCCTCGGCGAAGCGGATGAAGCAGTCGTCGCCGGACCTCGCCGGCGTGTTCGGCGAGAAGATCACTATGTCTCCCTCATGGTAGCCCGGTTCCATTGAATCTCCCACCACGCGCGCGGCAAAGGCCTGGCCGTCGTGAAGGTCCGGGCAGCGGATGTACTCGTCGGCCACGCTTGGCGGATAGTCCAGGTCCGTGAACTGCCTCGGATAGCCGGCGGCAACCTTGTTGATTATCGGCACCGAAGCACCGGGCGTTATCATCCGGACGTTCGCTCCGCCGTTGCCCTCCAGTTCGCCCGCTATGGAGTCGAGGTCGATGCTGCCTGCGGCGTTTCGCGGGGCCGTCTGCAGCAGTCCCTTGAGCACACTGCGGAGCTTCTGAATCTGGGCGTCCTTAAGCTCGTACTCCTGGCGTACGTCCGCCGGCGTTCGAGCGAGGTGGGCCACCTTCATCAACTCCCCCGAGGCGAAAGAAAGCACCCGCTCCAGCGCCCGCAGAACGCCGTCGGTAGGGGGGTTCTTGGCCCGACCGGTCTCTATGTTCGAAAGGTACGGCTTGGAGATGGCCGCCTGCTCGGCCACCTGGTCCTGCGTCAGGCCCAGGTCTTCGCGACGCTGTCTGATTATCTCACCCAAGCTCATTGGCTCGCCTCCACCGAATGCCCGGATTCTAGCCGCACGTGGGTATCGCAACAACTAATTTATCGGACATGTTTTGTTAAAAGTAAATTACTAAGGATAATTTCTTGACATTGCGTGTTTACTAGTTATCATATACGCCACTGTGTTAGCTGCAAGGGAGCCGCCTGCGTTACCGGGCAAAGCTGACCTGCAGTCGCCCGCCTGTGAGCAATCCCGGCCGTAGAGGTCGAGCCGGGGTGTCCGCAGAGGGAGTCATCTCCAACAGGAAAGAGGGTGGAAATGCAACTGTCATTGCGGGAGAACATCTGTCGCAAGCAGGAGTTGCCGGCCGACGATGAGATTATCAGGGGTCGCATCGAGCTGCTGTCGCCTCCGGAGAAGGAGCTGCTGGAGGCGGTCTTAATCCGAGGGCAATCGGCCGCCTCTCTGGCGAGGATTATGGGTATCCCCCCGCGAACACTGCGTGACAGGGTCCGCCGCCTGTCCCGGCGTCTGACGAGCCGGCCGTTTCTGGATGCCGCGCGGGCGCTTCCGTACCTACCGGCCGAGGACGCCGAGCTGGCCCGGCTGTATTTCTGCCAGGGACTGAGCCAACGGACGCTGGCCCGACGGCTCGGCCTGACCTCCCATAAGCTGCGCCGACGGCTGGACCGCGTCTCCGCGCAGATATCCGCCATCCGCCGCATGCACCGCTCACGGTCCTTTGCCCGCGGGGCCTGAGCGGCGGTCCGTCCACAACACGCCTTGACGCACATCGGCCCGTCCCGGAAATCTCCCAACATGCCTGAAAAGACCACGCACAGAGCCAACCGCCGTCGTTTCCGTGTGCGCGCGAGCATCCGCCGGCGCGTCGGGACCGGCGGCGACGCCCGCCGCATCGGCCGACTCTTCGGCCTTCGTGCCGGCAGCGAGCGACTGTGGGACAATCTGCCGGTCGAGATGGCCGGCGGTGAGATAGTTGCCGTCGTCGGACCCAGCGGCGCCGGCAAGAGCGTTCTGCTGCGCGCCGTCGTCCGCCGCATGCCGGACGCTGTGGTGCTGGACGCCGCCGCCGCACGAAGCGACACGCCGGCGGTCGAGTTCGTCGGCTCCGGCCCGCTCGGCGACCGTCTGGCGCTGCTGAGCCGCTGCGGACTGGCCGAGGCGGCCGTGCTTGCGCGGCGTGCGCGCGAGCTGTCCGCCGGTCAGCAGTGGCGGCTGGCGCTGGCGGAGGCGCTTAACCAGGCCCGGCTGCGAGGACCGGGCACGCCTGTGGTGGCCGACGAGTTCGCCTCGGGCCTGGACGCAACCACGGCGGCCGTTCTCGCACGCCAGGTGCGTTCACTGATAACTCCGGCTTCGCCTGCGGCGCCCGCGCTGCTGCTGGCGACTCCGCGGAGTGAGCTTCTGTCTCTGCTCCGGCCCGACCGGACCATCGTCAAGCCGCTCGGCGGAAAGCCGCGCGTCCTGTGCCGGTGGCGAAGCTTACGCTATTCACCGGAGCCGCCTTGGGGGCGCTTCGGCATCTCGCGCGGACGGATAGCGGACTACGACGCCCTCTCGAGGTGGCATTACCTCGCGGGGCGCCCGGCCACCCACAAGCGCGTGTGGGTGGTGCGGACGTCGCGCCGCCGGCCGGAGTCGCCGGCCGTGGCGGCAGTGATGGTTGTCTCGCCGCCGACCAAGCGCTGTCGCGGCCGCAATGCGGCGCTGCCCGGACGGTACACCGGTCCTGACAGCCGGCGGGCACTGGCGCTGCTGAACGCCGAGATCGAGTGCGTCTCGCGTGTGGTGGTGCATCCCATGTACCGTGGCTGCGGGCTGGCGGTGGCGCTGGTCCGCCACGCGTTGGCGACGGCCGATACGCCGCTGGTCGAGGCGCTGGCGGTCATGGGCGGGGTGCACCCGTTGTTCGTCAAGGCGGGCATGACACACTTCGGGCGGTTCGCAGGGTCGCGCCGCTATCACTACTTCCTCGCGCATCGGCTGCCGGCGCCGCTGTGCGGGAGCCAACCACCGGCCGGCGAAGACCTGGAGCTTGCACCGCATGTCTGAGTCCAAACGTACCCGCCGCCGGAGGCGACTTCGCAGTTCCGCCGTCGCCGCAGAGGCCGGTTTGCCCGCGACACCGCCGAAAACGCCCGCCCAGCTCGCCCACCTGGTGCGGGAGTGCTTCGACCTGAATGTTCCCTCCCGCGCTCTGTGCGAGGGGCATAACTCGCCGCTGGACTATCTCGTCGCGAGCTTTTTCTGCGAGCGTGACCTGCTGGTCTGGGCGAACCGCGGCGGCGGCAAGACCATGATGGCCGCCGTCGCCACGCTGCTGGACGCGGTGTATCACGGCCCAGTCCACATCCGCGTAATCGGCGGCAGCTTCGAGCAGTCCAACCGCCTGGCCGAGCACATACGCGAGCTTCTGGAGCGCAGGCCCGAGCTGCTGGTAAAGCCGCCCACGCGCGATCGCGTCCAGCTGACCGGCGGTTCGGAAATCCGCATGCTCCCGCAGTCCGAGCGGGCCGTCCGCGGCCAGCACGTCCAGAAGATCCGCTGCGACGAGGTGGAGCTTTTCGACGAGCGCGTCTGGCGGGCCGTGCAGTTCGCCACCCGCTCGACGGCCGTCGCCCGCGGCTCTATCGAGGTCCTTTCCACGCTTCACCGCAGCGGCGGGCTGATGCACCGGCTGGTGTCCGACGCCAAACGACTGCCCTCCCCGGCGAAGACCGACGCCGGCGGAGCGTCGCGTGGTTACGCCCTGCTGCAGTGGTGCCTCTGGGACGTAATCCAGCGGTGTCCGAAGCGGCGCAGGTGCGAGGATTGCCCGCTGGCCGACGACTGCAAGGGCGTCGCCCGCCGCGGCGAGGGGTTCTTCCGCATAGACGACGCCATCGCCATCAAGGCACGCTCCAGCCGCGCCGCCTGGGACGCCGAGATGCTCTGCAAAGGACCGCACCGGGAGTGGCTGGTGTTCCCGGAGTTCGACCTTGCCCGCCACGTTCGACCGGCCGGATTCTGCCGGGACTGGCCGCTGTATCGGGCGATAGACTTCGGCTACCGAAGCCCGCTGGTGTGCCTGTGGTTGCAGGTGTCGCCGGCCGGTGCGGTGCACGTGATCGACGAGTACGTCCGCCGCCGCCTTCCGCTGACCGCCCACGCCGACGAGATACTCCGGCGCGACCCGCCGGACGCGAAGGTGGCGATGACGTACGTGGACCCCGCCGGGCGACAGAAGGAAGCCACCAGCGGCGCCGCCTGCACCGAGCTGCTGCGGGCGGCCGGCATAGCCAGCACCTGCCGGTCCAGCACCATCGCCGAGGGGCTGGAGCTTATCCGTGCCGCACTGGCGCCGGCGTGCGGAGACGCCTCCCTGGTGATAGACCCCCGCTGCAAACGGCTCATCGACGCCTTCGGCAGCTACCACTACCCGCCGCCCGGTTCCGCCGGCGACAGCGAAAAGCCCGCCAAGGACGGACCGGACCACCTCATCGACGCACTCCGTTATTTCTTCGTCAACCGCATGCGGCCGAACATTGCCGTCCGCCGGGGCAGGTATTAGTAGGTAAGGGCAAGTAATATAATCGCTTATGCTTTGATCACGAGCCCCTGAAATACTTGGAAAAACTTGGAACGCGCGCTTGCGATGCTGGGTATAATTAACATATAAGTTAACGCCATGTGCATCGAAGTCGATGAGTATGGCAGGCCTGTGGTTTGTGCCGGAAAGGCATGCAGGATTGTCTTGGCGGTGACACTCGCCGGGAAATGTCCTGTAGGGCGTTTCATGGATGAGTTGGCCAAAAGGCGGCCGAAGTTGCTCAGACAACTGCTGGCTTTGATGCAGAGGGCCGCCGCGGAGGGCGTGCCACTGCGCAACAAGACTCAGTTTCGTAAAGAGAAAGACGGAATTTTTGCGTTCAAGCGTGGGCAAGCCCGGATTGCCTGTTATCAAGATGGCGACTTCTGGGTACTTGTTCACGGATTCGTGAAGAAATGCGATAGATGGCCCAAACAGGAACTGGAAAAGGCCGAACGTGTAATGCATGAGGACTATCAGAGACGGTTGTCGCAGTAAGCGTTACGACCGGTTACGGGAGCGGAAGATGGCTAAGACTTTACTGGAACAATATGTTTCCTCGCCCGAGGAAAAGCGTCTCTTTGAGCAGGAGCGGGCAATTCTTCGAGTTACCGAGATGATCTGCGCGGAGATGGAGAAGATAGGCATGAGCCGCGCGGATCTTTCGAAGCTGCTTGGTACGAGTAAGTCCAATGTCACGCAGATGCTGGACGGTCAGCGAAATATGACCATCCGTCTGATCGCCGACGTGCTGTTTGCTCTCGGAAAGGAGTTGCGAGTCGAAGCTGTTCCGCTGGGAGCTGTCAGAAGTACGTCCACACAAAGCTTAACTGTGTGGCATGTCGGGCTCTCGGAACAGACCGGCTATAGTCAGACAAGCCCGGCCACGGAATCCCTGGAAACCCCAGAGGCGCGCGAGGCGAGCGACCCAAGCGGGACAGACGTAGCCGCATGACAGGAGGCACAATGCCCGAAAAAAAAGACACAAACAAGGTGGGCAAGGCCGCGACGAGTCAGGTGGCTGAGGTCGCAGGGAAAGTCGAGCTTAAGGATATCCGCGTCATCAGCTTTGCGGCGGAGCAGAGCCCGGAATTGCTGGGGTCAAGGATGGACGTACGCCAGGAGATTGATACCGAGACGATCGGGCATGCGGAGGCCGGAGAGATAAGGGTGAAAGCCCGGCTTGGCGCTGATGCTGTGCCCTTGGACCAGGAGCCCGCCGATGTCGCAGTCAGAATTACGGTCACCTTCGAACTCACCTATCGATGCGAAGCGGTTGGAGGGCTGTCCGACGAGGCACTGGAAGCGTTCGGGAAAATAAACGGCGTGTATAACGCCTGGCCGTACTGGCGTGAGTTCGTGCATAGCACAACCGTGCGGATGGGACTGCCGCCTCTGATTATCCCCGTGTTTCGCCTGAGCGATCATATATCTGCCCAGAATGATCAGGAACCGGGAAACAGCGTGGACTGAGCAGTTGCGTTAGCCCCGAGTAAGGCCCCGCACCTCCTGTCCATGCTGCCAGTTCTGCTATTGTTGAAGCGTTCTGCAGCATTGCCGTCCGCCGGGGCAGGTATTAGACTCGCGGCGACATGTCCGAGAACGTACATCTGAACGGTCGGGTGATCCCGCGGGCCGAGGCGAAGGTTTCGGCCTTCGACGCGGGTCTGCTGCACGGTATGTCCACATTTACCACCATGCTGGCGCGTGCGGGCAAGGTGTTCCGCCTCGATCGTCACCTGCAGCGGCTCATGAACACCGTCAACGTGCTGGACCTTCGCACGGACGCGACGGCCGACTCGGTCGAGAAGGCGGTTTACGAGCTGCTTTCGGCCAATGGTCTCTCCGACGCCCGCGTGCGGGTAACGCTCACGCCGGGTGCCGTGGGGCGACTGGACGAAGGCGACGAAAGCGAGCCATCGACCACGCTCATAACCGCCGAGCCGTTGCCGGAGCATCCTGCCGAGTGGTACGAGAAGGGCATCGGTGTGGTCATCTCGCCGTTCAGGCAGGTCGCCGGCGATCCGGCCTTCGGCTTCAAGACCGGCTGTTACATGCCGCGGGTGCTCGCGCGCAGGGAGGCGGCCGTCAAGGGCTTCGACGAGGCCCTCTGGTTCACCACCGAGAACCTCCTGGCCGAGGCGTGCTTCTGCAACGTCTTCCTCGTACGGGAAGGCGAGGTCCGCACGCCGCCTCTGGGCACGCCGGTGCTGCCGGGCGTGGTTCGCGAGGCCGTCGTTGAGCTGTGCGAACGGATGGAAGTTCCCTGCGATGCGGACGCTCCGTTGACCATCGACGACGTACTGGCCGCGGAGGAGATGTTCTTAACCAGCTCCATCGCGGGCGTCCGGCCGGTCGTCCGCGTTGAGAAGCATCCGGTGGGCGACGAGAAGCCCGGGACGATAACGCGCAAGCTTATGGACGCATACGAGCAACTCCTGACGAGTGAGTGCGGACCCGGAAACAAATAGCACCCGATATTGGATTCGCCGCAGTCTGGGGCCGCTGGGCTATTGAGAAATCAGAACACTAATGACACAAATGGTCACGAATGACACAGAATACATATGAGTAGTTCCTTACAGCCATAATGGAAACTTCGGCAGTTGGTTCTGTGGGCCTGTCCGCTTCCGATGACCTGAGCAGTTCCATATTCGTGCAATTCGTTGTCATCTGTGTAATTCGTGTTCTCTTCGCGCTGCGAGCAATCGACGTGTTCTGATGGAAGGTAAGCCATGAAAGTGCGGGAAATAGTCGAGGTCCTGGAGCGTATAGCGCCGCCGCAACTGGCGGCCGACTGGGACAACGTGGGGCTTCTGGTCGGCGACGCCGACGCGGACGTACGCAAGCTGCTGCTGACCATAGACCTGAGCGCCGGCGTCCTCGCCGAGGCCCGGCAGGTCCGGGCGGGGATGGTGATGGCCTACCATCCGCTCATCTTCAAGCCGCTGTCGAGACTGACCGCCTCGGACGCGCCGGTCGCCTACGAGGCCGTGCGACGTGGCTTGTCCGTTTACGCCATGCATACCGCGCTGGACGCCGCGCCCGGCGGTACGAACGACGTGCTGGCGGAGGTACTCGGCCTGCGGGACTGTCGGCCGCTGTCGCCGATTGCGGCCGACGAGGAGTGCAAGATAGTAACGTTCGTACCGAGCGAGGATGTTTCGCGCGTGGCGCAGGCGGCCTTCGACGCCGGAGCGGGGCGGGTCGGCAACTATTACGACTGCGGGTTCTTCTGCCACGGCATAGGGGCGTTCTGCGGCGGCGAGGACTCGCAGCCGGTCGTCGGTCAGGCAGGCCGGCATGAGGTGGCCGAGGAGCTTCGTTTCGAGACGGTCGCGCCGCGGGCGTGCGCCAACCACGTGGCGGCGGCCGTCCGCGATGCGCATCCTTACGAAGAGCCGGTGGTGGATGTGTATCCGCTGGTCGGCGGAGCTGCGCAGGCCGGGATGGGGCGGATCGGTCCGCTTCAGCGTCCGGTTACCGCGCAGACGCTGATAGACCGCGTCAAGAAGGCGCTGGGCCTGAAGCGCGTTCTCGTGGCCGGCAGACCAGCGGGCAAAAGGCAGCCGAAGATCACCACGGCCGCCTGTTGCGCCGGCTCGTGCGGTTCCATGTTCCGCTCGGCGGCGGCCGCCGGGGCGGGGTTCTATCTCACCGGAGAGATGCGCCACCACGACGCGCTCGCTGCCGCGGCAGCGGGCATGACCGTCGTCTGCACCGGACACTCAAACTCCGAGCGGATTACACTGTCACGGCTGGCGGAGCGACTGGGCGAGGAACTGCCCAAGCTCAACGTTGCCGTCTCGGCGCGTGACCGCGACCCGTTCGAAATCGTTTGAGGCGGACCAGGTCCCTGTACGAAGGTGCTATGCCGCTTCGCCGGCAGGGGCATGCTTTGCCATACTGATACTCGCATGCCGCTGCTCCGGCAGCTGCATGGCACCCGTCAAAGTCAGGGACATGCTTTACCGCTGTTCGTCGTCCAGGCCAAACAGCTTGCGTATGGCGGCCACGTCCGCCCTTGCCGAGTCCGTGCCCGCCGTCCTGCGCAGGTTCTCCACGGCCGGGTGCAGCATCTGACGCAATGTGCGATGGACGGCGTGGCGGACAATTACCTCGTCGGCCTCGGCGTCCTCGTGTTCGGAGAGCTTGTTGCGTGCCCGCCGCACCTCGTCATCGGCTATGCGGTGTGCGAGCCGGTACAGCGAGCGGATGGTCGGCGCTACCCGGCGGATGTTGAGCTTCTCAAGGAACTCGTTCACGTGCCGCTCGACTATGCGCTCGGCGGAACCGAGGTGGGCGCGGCGCGACCGCATGGCGGCCTCTACGGCGTTCCTGAGATGGTCTATGTTGTAGAGCGTCACGCCCGGAAGTTCGCCGGCGGACGGCTCGACGTCCCGGGGAACGGCCAGGTCCACAAGCAGCAGCGCTCGCCCGCCGGCAGTTGCGGCCGCCAGCATCCCGCGCGTAATCACCGGATGTTGCGATGCGGTCGAGGTAACCACCACGTCGGCGCGGCCGACGTGTTCGGCCAGTGCGTCCCACGGCACGGCCCGACCACCGCAGCGACGCGCCAGATCAGCCGCCCGGTCGGGCGAACGGTTTGCCACCAGTAATTGCCCGGCCCCAAGCTCACTCAAGCGGCGGAGCATAAGCTCGTTGGTCTTTCCCGCGCCGACGTTGAGTACGCACTTGCCTTTCAGAGGCCGGGCCGTCTCGGCGACGAAATCCACCGCCACCGACGCCACGGATACCTTGCCCTGTGCGATCCCCGTCTCCCGACGGACCTCCTTGCTCGCCTCCAGGGCCGTCTGGACAAGCTCATTGATAACCGCGCCGGCAGTCCCTGTCCGCCGGGCGGCCGCGTAGGCATCCTTCAACTGTGCGACAATCTCCGCTTCGCCGACGACCATGCTGCGCAGCCCGCACGCCACCGCAAACAGATGTCGCACCGCGTCGGCGTCGGCGTCGGTGCGCAAGGCCGCCTCGCAAAGCTCCGCCTCCACGTGCGTGAACTCGCGGAACCACCGCCGCAACTCGTCCTCACGGGGGTGTCCGTGGACCGGGCGGACGGTATAGACCTCCGTGCGGTTGCAGGTGGAGAGCACGAGCAGTTCGGCCTCGGGCCAACGGTCGGCCAGGTCCGCCAGCGCCACCGGCAGGCAGGGGCGGTCGATGGACAGCCGCTCCCGCAGCGATACGTCGGCGGTCTCGTGTGTCGCTCCCACGCGGAGAATACGCATATCAACGGTCCCTGGTCATCTTTTCGGCCATCTGCCAAAGCGCATCGGCGCCGCCGTCGAGGAAGGCGGCGTATCCCTCCTCGCCGCCGAGCGCGAGCAGGGCGCGTCTGCGCACGGCCGCTTCGACGCCGGATGAAATCAACCGCCGGCGGACCTCGGCTAGCGCGTCGGCATAGGCGCCCACGTCTTCGGGCAGGGCGTCGGCCAGTGTTCGGGCCAGTCGGCCGGCAAGAGCCGGGGACGATCCGCCCGTCCCAACCGCGACCACCACGTTGCCGTCCCCGGCCGTCGCCGGTACGAAAAAGTCGCAATCCTCGGGCTGGTCGGCGGCGTTCACAAGCGCTCCGTCGGCGCGGGCGTCGGCGGCGATTCGGCGGTTCAGCTCCGCGTCGTCCGTGCAGGCGAACACCAGCGACGCGCCCCTCAGGTGCTCAGGCCGATACGATTCGGAAAGCATCTTCACGCCGGCGGGCGCTTCTGTCTGTTCGGCGTGCTGTTCTATGAGCGTCACTTCCGCGCCGGCCGCGAGAAGGTCGCGGACCTTGCGCATGCCCACAGAACCCGCGCCGACGACCACGGCCCGACGGCCATGAAGGTTCAGCATGATCGGATAGGTCTTCATCGCCTCGCCTCCGTGCGGGCAACGGACGTTACGTCATTGCGCGCCTGTGCAATCGCCTGGAGCATGGCCCGGGCCTTGTCGAGCGTTTCCTGATACTCGCCCTCGGGCGTGGAGTCCGCTACGACGCCGCCGCCGACCTGCACATGGGCGGTTCCGCCGTCCCAGACCACTGTGCGGATGGCGATGTTCCACTCGCACCTGCCGTTGACGCCGACGATTCCCACGCAGCCGGTGTAAACGCCGCGGGCGTGCGGCTCCAGCTCGTCGATGATCTCCATTGCCCGGATCTTGGGCGCTCCGGTTATCGACCCGCCGGGGAAAGTGGCCCGCAGAAGCTCCGCAGGTCCGACGTCCTTTCTCAGCCGGCCCTGGACGGTACCGACCAGGTGCAGCACGGTCGGGTGGACCTCCAGTCGGCGCGGCTCGGCGACGCGGATCGTTCCGTAGCGGCAGGCCCGGCCGAGGTCGTTGCGGAGCAGGTCGATAATCATCGCCAGCTCGGCGTTATCCTTGGCGCTTGCGACCAGCTCGTCGCCCACCCGCTGCTGGGCGGTCGGGTCGTCGGGCCGGGGGCGCGTGCCCTTGATGGGGCGCGTCTCGACGCTGTCTCCGCGGACCCGTATGAAAAGCTCCGGCGAGCTGCCCGCCACCGCGCATCGTGTGCCGGCGGACTCGAAGTGGAGATACGCCGCATACGCGGCGGGATTTCCGGCCCGCAGGGCGCGGTAGATCGCCTCCGGCGGCGGGGCGTCGCGAACGGTCAGTCGTTGCGAGAGGTTCACCTGGAAGATGTCGCCGGCGGCGATGTAGTCGATACAGCGCCCAACCGCGCGGCGGTATTCCTCAGGTGAGAAGTTGCTCTCGGCGGCCGCGGCTGTGGCGGTCTCCGCTTCCGGCGCCGATGCCGGTTCGCTGTGTTCCGCGCGTGTCAGGACTTGCCGCAGCGCGTCGCCCGCCGGAGCTGCGCCCGGCGGCGGGGAGTCGAACGCAAGCTCAACGAGCCGCCAGCTTCCGTCGGCGGAATCGTGCAGCAGGATAGCATCGTAGAAGCCCAGCCGCAGATCGGGCAAAGCGGTGTCGCGGACGGCCGCTGCGGGCAGCCGCTCGATATGCCGCCCCAGCTCGTATCCCAGGTAGCCGATCCAACCGGGGCAGTAGCCGTCGGCCGAGCCGGCAACGGTTACCGCGCGAAAGGCGTCGGAGAGCGTCCGCCAGATTTCGTCATCCGTTTCGGCAAGCGTCCGTCCGGCGGAGTCGGACAACACGCCTTCCCGCAGTGTCAGCACGTCCAACGGCCGGCACGCCAGCACGCTGAAGCGGCCGTACTCGTCGCGGACGGCCGCCGACTCCAGCACGGCCGGTTCCGGCTCGCGCAGCAGCGCCTCGAACGCCGCCGCCGGCGAAGCGGAAGACTCCAGCCGCTCGCACGTTACTGTGGCTGTCAAGCTTTCCGGTTTCCATTGCATCTGGAGGTCCCTGACGGGTCAGTCCTGCTCGCTGCGTCCCATGAACATCGTACCCAGCACACGGGGCAGGTAGAAGCACCGGCGGTCGCCCGTCCAGCTCGAAGCTTCCGCTTTCCGGGAGGCAAAGCGGCTGAAGTTGACGCCCCAGAATGTCGCGTCGCCGTCTTCGCCGAAGGCGGACAGGGGCACCGCCAGTTCCACGACCCAATGGTTGTCGAAAGTGTCCACGGCGGCCGTGGCGCCGGCGGCCCAGGGGCGTTGGCTGTGCAGCGGGTCGCCCGGGGCGCCCCGAGCGCTGTGGACAACGCCGTTGGCCTTTACGGCCATGTGGTAGAGGTCCTCCGGCCCGGACGCCTTGAAGGCGGGGTCGAGCGTGACTTCCACGAGGTCCTCGCCGAAGGGAATCGCCTGCTGGTGCCGCAGGCGGTTGTCCGGGTAGACGAGCATTTCCTCGATGTCCGCCTCTGCGCAGCGGAAGGCGAAGTACAGGTTTTCGGCGTCCCGCGTGACCATCGCGAGGGTGGTTTGCGTGGCGAGACCGTCTCCGGACAGTCCGCGTCGGCCTATGAGGCGGAAACCGGCCGCGGCGTTGCCCTGAGCGAGCGGCCAGTCCCGCAGACTTCCGTCGATTCGCGGCGGCCGCCTGACGGTCGGTACTATCAACAGCGGCACTGCCGTCCGCAGTTCTCGCGGCTCGCCGGGCATGTCCAGCGTAAGCTCCACGGGCAGCTTTCCGTCCGGGGTGGCGGCGACGCCTTCGCCCACCATCGCGACGCGCAACGTCCCGCGCTGATTGGTGTCCAGCTCCAGCGAGTTTTCACTGTCGTCGGCGAGCGTCCATCCCTGCGGCGTGCGGATGTTCCCGACGGTTATCTCCACCGGCCAGGCCAGCGGGTTGGAGAAGTCCAGCAGCATTTCGGCCCGCCATCGCCCGTCCTGCGCGGGGCGGACGTTTGACGAGACCCGCTCCAGACGAACGCTGCGGGTCCTGTCCATCAGCAGCCGCCACGAGACGCGCTGCCGGAGGAAGTCGCGTTCGCTGACCTCTCGGCCGTTCAGTGCGACGCGTACCTCCTGGGCGAGTAGCCGTCCTGCGCGGTGCCAGGTGCCGGCGTCCTCCGGCCAGCCGTCCAGGCGGGCGTCCATGTAGTAATGGTCGGCGGCCTCGACGCCGGCGTGTCGGATAAGCGTGTTTGCGACGGCACGGGCAACGCCTTCGCGTCCGCGCTGGCGGAGCAGGTCGCAGGCGGCCGCGTCCTCCAGCCCGCGGCGCAGGCGTTTCAGCCGCGCCGACGGCAGGGGGCCTTCCGCTCCGTAAGCCGGCCCGGGATAGAACAGACGGCAGGACGAATCGCCCTCGGACCACCCCAGCACGTCCGGGATAAGCAGTCCCTCGGCGCCATAGCGCATCGCCACCCACGCCATTGCCCGGACGTCCGCTGCCGGTGCGGCGACGTGCAGACTGGGCGCGTAGGGCGGCACACCGGGCGTCAGCCACACGCCGCCGAGGCCGCCCGTCCTGGCTTGCCCCCCCAGGTCGGGGTCGAAAAACTCTCCCGGAGGGGCGGCCATCTCCGCCGGCCGTGCGGATCGGGAGCCGAGCGTCTCAGGCGGCAGTGTGCTCAACAGCGACAGACCACCGAGCGCCTCGGCTGCTCGGGCCATTTCCTGTTCGAGATGGTGGGCGGGCTGGGAGGTCTCCCGCACGGGCCAATATATCCAGCGCTGTTCGGAGGTCTCTTCGGGGCGAAGGTGTTCGGCTATCCGCTGCGCCAGCTCTGCGACTACGTCGAGGTGCTGGTCGGAGCCGGCGCCGCCGTAGTTTCCGGCATCGGGCCAACCGGCGTGCAGCGGCACCGGCCAGAAGGGCACCGGCTCGCCGTCCTCAAACGCCGAGCCGTCGAGGTAAGGGGTTACGATGGCGTCGTAGTCGTCCCAGTCCAGGCGGGCAGCGCCGCGCGAGTCGCGCTTCAGGACGGGATGCATGGTCCTCTCGAACAGATCGAGGCGATGCCGCCGGGCCAAACGCATCAGCTCCCGGACGGCGGTGAGACCTTCGCGGACGTCCTCGTCACGGCGGTCCAGTCGTGGCGGGACGTAGTTGCGCTGGTCCTCATCGCCCAGGCGGCGGAAGACGTCCCGATGGTCGAACCCGCCGACGGCCGGCAGCACCCGCGAATCGGGCAGTACGAAGTCGTGCACCTCCAGCTCAAGCTGGAATTGCTTCGACATGCGATTGGCGGCGGACAGCGTGACCGTCCCCCGATACAGGCCCGGCGGGGTGTCGCGCGGTACGCGGATGTCCACCCACGCCACAAAGCGTTCGCCCGGGGCCACGTCCCACGGTTCGCCGGCGGCATCGGACCCGTCCGGGACGAGAACGTCGTAGTAGTCGCGCGGCGCCGGCGGGTCGGCGGAACGCAGAAGGAACCACGCGGGGTAGTCGGTTACGCGGACCGGCAGCACGCGGTATGTGTCCACGTCCTCGGCGGAGAGCTTCGAGCCGTCGTCGCCCGACAGCTCCGAGACGGACACTCGTACGTTGCGTGCACCGTGGCTGTCGGCGTCGGCTACCAGTTGGAAGGCGGCCGTGGCGTTGGCGGCCGCGGAGATATTGATAGCCCCTCGCGCGGGGTCGAAGACGCCGCGGTCGTGGGGCCTGGCGGACTCGCCGGTTACAGCGTACATCTCACCGGCCGCCCAGGTGTCCGGCGGTGCGTATCGGGCGCATCCAGCGGCCGCAGCGACCAGCCAGGTAGCGATGAGAAAACCGGATTTTGCCGGCCCCGAGCACATTAAGACGACATTGTACCGCATCACTCGGCGGGGGCGGTAGTGCTCCCGGTCTGCTCGTGCTCCAAGGGTTCCACGCCCGGCAGCAGGTACAGACTCGCCATCAGCCGCTTCCGGGCTGGAAGCGTGGTGGGTTGCGTCTCGGCGGTGCGGGTCGCGCCGGGTCTTTCTTGGGCATAGTAGTGCTCGTGCAGGCGCAGACCCTGGGCTTTGAGCCGGTCAAGAAGCTCCAGCCGCGGCGGTTGCTCGCCGCCGCCCCATTGGTATACCGCCGGTCCTACCGGTGCGGGGTAGCCATAGGTTCGTGAGAGGCGGCTGATCTCCGCCCAGTTGAACAGTACGTGCGTTACGCCTCTGTCGGCCAGATCATCCACTCCGCCTTCGACGGTCGCCACCAGTTGGTCGGCGTCGAAGACGGTGGCGTAGATGGTGTCTATGGGTCGGTAGAAGACGGCCGCGTCGCCCACCAGAAGCGCGCGATGCTCCGGTCCCATGGCGGTGTCGCGCGTGAATTCCTCCAGCAGCCCTTCGCCTGCTATGCCGTGGGCGGGGAAGCCGCCGGAGGCAACCCGATATACGTTGTACGTGCTGGCGAGGTTGACGACGCCGGCAGCGAGGAGCACTACGGCGGCTACGGGAAGTCCCCACGGTCCCTTGGGCGACGGTCGTGCCTGGTGCGTCAGGGGGTTGACCTTCACCCGCGAGAGATACCCCAATGCGTCGCCGCCGAGAAGACACAGCGGCGCGACTATCGGCACCAGGAACCGGCCGGGCATCTCATGGGTAAACGTAGACCAGACAACGAGTTGACCCACTCCCACGCCGACCAGCGAGCAGCCCCACTTGTCCAGGGGGCCGGTCTTGGCGATCAGCACACAGAACCCCGCGCCGCCCAGCAGCAGGACGGGCAGGGCATAGCGCCCGTCGCGCAGGAAATTGTTGTACAGCAGCAGCAGTCGCGACGGGGTTCGGGGCATCTCCCAGCCCTCGGGACGAGGGACCGGGGGTTGTTTTTCCGGGCCGTGCCCGGCGACCCAACGCTGCTCGGATTGCTCGGACCAGTGTCCGCGGCCGAACGTGCGGGTCATCAGCGGAAAGACCGGGTTGTCGGTGTAGCACGTGTTGCGGATGAGCCAAGGCGAGAACAGAACAAGCGCCGCGAGGCAGGCCAGTGCGAACTGTCTCAGTCGCTGCCCGCTCCTGGCGGCGAATATCAGCATCATCGCCAGCACCGGGGCGGCGATAAGCCCTACCGAGAGGTACTTCACGGCGCAGGCGGCGCCGAGCGACGCGCCGACGAGGACGGCCGAGGCGGTATCGTAGCGTCGCAGCCAGTGGCGCAGCCACAGCAGCGCCAGCACCAGGTAGCACAATTGTGCAAGCTCGACCATCGCCAGCCAGCTCAGGTACAGCACGAACGGGACTGTCGCCAGCAGGACGGCCGAGAATCGCCCCCGCGCCTCCTCGTCGCTTTTCAGCGTCGTATAGACGGCGATTACGGCAATCAGGGCAAACAGGCCGTGCGTGGCCTTGGCGGCATACATGCCGGCGTATGCGCCGCCGTGCAGGCACATCTGCAGCAGGAACAGCATGTGCGCGCCCAGCGGGTAATAGCTGTAGCAGTTGTGCTGCAGCTCGCCGATGCCGCCGGAAGCGTAGAACTCCCGGGGCACCTGCAGGTGGTACTCAAGCACGTCGTAGGTGTCGGGAGTCCGGATGAGTCCCGGCGGCAGCGCCGCGCCCGCCAGCCAGAAGCCCCCGGCTACGGCGATGACGACCCACATGAGGGCACGGCCGTCGAAATTCTTAGGCATCCGCAGGGCGTTCATTCGCTCGCGGCTGAACCAGGCGGCCAGCACTATGCCCGCCAGGACGATCGGACCCCATACGAACTGGTGAAGCGAGCCCGGCACGGCCGAGCCGACCACGAGCACCAGCGTCGAGAGAAGCCACAGTCCCAGGGCGGCGGCCGTGGTGACCAGAAGCCCCGCAGGCGCGTCTTGCGGCGCGAGCCGTCTGATAACGGGCCAGACGAACCCTCCGCCGCAAAGCGCCGCCAGACCGGCCGCGAACACCCCGGTAACGCCCGTTATGAAAGCCACCATGACGACCGGTGAAAGCTCGCCGACGGCGACGACAAGCCCGCCGAGGACGCCCAACGCGGCCAGCGCGATTACAAGTCCCCGCGGCAGTGTTCCCTGGGTTGGTTCGGGCGCGCTCACAGGTGCGTTATCCTTCCGTATCCATGAACTGCGTGGTGTAGAGGTGATGGTACAGGTCGCAACGTTCCAGCAGCTCCTTGTGCGTGCCGACGTCAAGTATGCGACCGGCGTCCATTACCACGATGCGGTCGGCCGACATGACCGTCGCGAAGCGGTGGGCGATCATCAACGTGGTCCTGCCTTTGATGAACCGGCTCATCGCCTGGTGAATGCGGTGCTCGCTGTCGGCGTCTATCTGACTGGTGGCCTCGTCGAAGATGAGTATCGCCGGGTCGCGCAGTATCGCCCGGGCGATGGATATCCTCTGCCGCTGACCGCCGGAAAGCGTCGCTCCGTCCTCGCCCAGCATGGTGTCGTAGCCGTCGGGAAGCTCTTTGGCGAACTCGTCAACGTAGGCGAACTTTGCCGCCGCCATGACGTTTTCGCCCTTTGGCCGGCGGAGGCCACAGGCGATGTTCTCCCAGACGGTTGTGTTGAAAAGCACCGTATCTTGGGTGACCAGTCCCACCTGCCGTCGGACCGAGCGGACGGAGTATTGCGAGATGTCCTTGCCGTCGATGCGTACGACGCCCTCGGTCGGGTCCAGCAGTCTGGGCACCAGCGATACCAGCGTGGTCTTGCCGGAGCCGTTGGGTCCGACGATGGCTATGGTCTCGCCTGCCTCGACGCGGAGGTCAACGTTGCACAGGGCGTCCGCGTTGGCAGACGGATAGCGGAACGAGACGTTCTCGAACTGCAGACTCTCGCTGTGCCTCGGCAGGTAGGGCGCGCCGGGGATGGAGCGTTCCTGCTGCCGGTCCATCATAGAGAAGACCCTCGTAGCGGCCGCGTCGCTGCGCTGGAAGCGGTTGGTGACCTTTGCGAGCTTTCGCAGCGGGTCGAACATTGCCGCCAGCAGCACCATGAGGGTGAGGAAGTCGTCGGCCGACATTTCGTAGTTGAACACCCAGTAGCCGGCAAGCGCCGCGGCGCCCATGGCCGCGGTAACGCCGAGCGCCTCGACTGTTGGGGCGGTGGCCGCATCGACCTTCAGCATTTTCTGCTGCTGGTGAGTCAGTCGGCGATTGGATTCGAAGAACAGTCGCCGTTGCCGGCCTTCCATGGTGTAGGCCTTGACCACCCTGATGCCCCGCAGGGTTTCCTGGAGCACGCCCAGCAGCGACGACCAGCTCTCGAGTGCCCGGCGGGACGCCCGCTTCATGCGCTTCCCGAATTTGCGTATGAGCCAGGCGGCCGGCGGACCGGCTACCAATGCCAGGAGCGTGAGCTTCCAGGAGATCGCGAACGCAAGCACGACCGAAGCCACCGCCTTGGTCGGCTCGACCATGGTCTTTCCGAAGAGCGTCATCTGCCCGCCGGCAATCTCGCTGGTGTCGCGGACGAAGCGGCTCATGGTGTCGGTAACGCCTTCGCTGGAGAAGTGCGTCATCGGCAGGCGAAGGACGATGTCGAAGTTTTCGTGGCGGATGTCCATCATGGCCCGCATAACGGCCCGGCCGACCATGTACTCCTGGAGGAACCGCAGTATGTCGCGGAGAATCGTCAGGGCGAGTCCCACGCCGAGCAGGCCCAGCAGCAGGGGGTACCGCTCGGGACGAGTGGCGGGTTCGGGTATGGCTTCGGCGACTCGCCCCAGCATCCTGGATGCGACGCCGGCGGGGGAGGTCTCGACGGTTGCTTCCCGCAGCCGGCTCTCGTGCGGGTTATACACGCGCAGAGTCACGGGTTCATCAAGCGGAAGGTTGCCCAGCAGCTTCGCCAGCGCGTCGCCGCGCATAAGCCGGTGTTCTTCCGTGCCGTCGGCGACGCCGAGGATCCACTCGCCGGCGTGCAGGCCGGCTTCATCGGCCGGTCCGCCGTCGTCGGTGCGGGTTATCTCCAGCACCAGGGAGACGGGTTCTCCCTCGACTTCCGTGCCGGCCTGGACGAGCAATTGAACTACCCGCACGCCCAGCCGGTCGTTGGTCATGCGATTGTAAGCCCAGCCGTGAAGCCCTTCCTGCGACAGGAGGATCTTGCTGCCGGGCAGAACCATTCCCAGGCCGCCGCCCCAGAGCACGCCTATCAGCAGCACGCATACCAGTGAGACGGCAATCCAGCCCCGGTAGGGCTTGAGATACCGCAATGACCGCCAGAAGTCTTTCATGTTGGATACGCCTGGTTGGCTGGTTGGTGAATCAGTTACCTGGTTGACTGGTTAATCGGTTAACTGGTTGTCTGGCGGGGCTTGCGCCCCCGGCTGTTCACTGTCGGGCCTCAGGATTCCGGCCTGTCGGTGCCGGCTCGCTCTGCCGTGTTCAGTTGTTGTCCGTGGTCGCGGTCAAACTCCCAACCGGGCGGCAGAGGCGCAGGTTATGACCACGTTGTCCCAGATAATCTTGGCGTTGACGTTTCGCCAGATGAGCCGCTCGTACTCGCTGAGCTGCTCGATTATGTCGGCCAGTTGCTCGTGTTCAAACCGCTCGGCCAGCGCGTTGACCGCGTCGATCTGGTCGATATTGACCGGCTCCCGGCCCGCCCCGGTGGCTACGGTCAGTGCGTCGCGAAACGCCGCTCCAAGCACGCGGAGCATCTCGCCGGCGATACGTCTCTGGGCGAGTGTCCTGGCAAGCTCGGGTGTGTCGGCCGACCGCTCCTGGCGGATCCGCTTGTCGGCGCGCTTCTCCATCTCCTGGGCGAGCTTGGCGGCGAGGTTGGCGTCGCCGCCGGCGCCGAGCTTTGCCACGGCCGAGACCATCTCCCGCTTAAGCTCGAAGATGCCTTCCTCTGCCAGTTGAAGCGCCCGCCCGATGCTGCCGTCGGTATAAGCGGCCAAGAAGTCCGCCTCGGCGTCGTCGGTGCCGTTCTCGCTCAGCTTGCGGCGGACGAATTCCCTCGGCAGCGGGCCGAATCGAACCGTCGCGCAACGGCTGCGGGTGGTCGCCAGCAGCAGCTCCGGGCGGTCCGTGATGAGGATTATCGTCACGCCCGCGGGCGGTTCCTCAAGCGTTTTCAGCAGGGCGTTCTGGGCGGCCTGGCTCATCAGCTCCGCCTCCAGCACCACGAAGACCTTGCCGCGGCCCCGCGAGGCGGCCTGGTGGGCGGGGGATATCAGGAAGCTGCGTATTACCGGGATGCCCAGCTCCTGCATCTTCCTGCTTCGCACTTGCGGGTCCTCGTGGTAGCCGGCCAGCTCCTTGTACACAGGGTGGAAGTCCGGGTGCGTGTCGGCGGCCATCAGTCGGCAGCTCGCGCATTGTCCGCAGGCGTCCGGCTCGCCGGCATCCAGCAGCGAGCCGCCGCCGGGGTTGTCGCACAGCAAAGCGGCCGCCAGCGCCGTCGCGGTCGTCCGCCGGCCTACGCCGTCGGGACCGGCGAACAGGTACGCGTGCGGCATCCGCTCGCCCGCCAGCACGCGACGAAGCCGACCAACCGCCTCGTCCTGTCCCACGATGTCGGAAAGGTTAAGCATGTCCTGGGCGCCCATGCTCGACTGCGCTTATCAGCCGCTGTCGCACTTCTTCGGAGTTGGCCGAGGCGTCTATCACGGCGAACCGTTGTGGATATTGTTCCGCCTGGGCGAGGAAAAGTTCCCGCACGCGGCGGTGGAACTCTATGTCCTTGGCTTCCATGCGGTCGGGGGCGGCGTCTTTGCCTTTGCGCTGCAGACCCGTCTCGGCCGGCAGGTCCAGAAGCAGAGTCAAGTCCGGCTTGGCAAGCTCGCCTACCGCGACCGCGGCGACGGTCTGTATCTGCCCGGCGTCGGCGCCGCCGGCGCCCTGGTAGGCGATGGTTGCGGACACCCACCGGTCGCACAACACGCAATCGCCGCGTGCCAGTGCCGGGCGGATTACCTCCTCCGCGAGTTGCGCACGACTGGCCATGTAGAGCATCAGCTCGGTGGCGACGGCCATCTCCGAATGCTTCCCGTCCAGCAGGATGCGGCGGATATTATCGCCGATGGCTGTCCCGCCGGGGTCCTGCGTTTCGACGACCCGCATGCCGGCGTCGCGCAGCCATTGCGCCAGCAGCTTCTGCTGCGTGGTCTTTCCGGCTCCGTCCGGCCCGTCGATGACGATGAACTTGCCCGCGAGATTCTTTGCCAGGTCGCTCATTGTGGTTTCGCCTTGTCGCGACAGTATGCTCGGCGGGGGCTGTTTTCGCAAGACCGCCGGAGTGCGCATGCGGCCGCCGGCTGCAGGTGGGCAAGTCACGCCCTTTGTGACTTGCCGACGAAACACTGGCTACTTGCGGCCTGGGGCGGTCGGCGGTACAGAAGACGCCCGAAGCAATCATCGAAAGGAAGGTAGCAGATGGCTGTGAAGGTGGCGTTTATAGGCGCCGGCTCGGTTGGATTCACGCGCAAGCTGATGCGGGACATCCTGTGCGTACCGGAGCTGGCCGATACGGAATTCTCCCTCCACGACGTGGACAAGCGGAACCTTCAGCGGGTGGCGGAGCTTTGCCGTCGGGATATCCGCGCCAACAAGCTGCCGGCGAAGGTCCGCACCTCCGTGGACCGCCGCAGGGCTTTGGCCGGCGCGGATTACGTATTTAACGTCGTCCGCATCGGCGGCGTGGAGGCGTTCCGCAAGGACATCGAAATCCCGCTGAAATACGGCATCGACCAGTGCGTCGGCGACACGCTCGCACCCGGCGGAATCTTCTACGCCCAGCGCAACATCCCGCAACTGCTGGCGTTCTGTGAAGATATACGCGAGGTCGCCGCCGACGACTGCCTGCTGATGAACTACGCCAATCCCATGGCCATGAACACCTGGGCCGCCCTGAAGTACGGCCGCGTTCGCACGGTCGGGCTGTGCCACGGGATCGAGCACGGCTGGATGCAGATTGCCGAGGTCCTCGGAGCCGAGGATTGGCGCGACGTGGAAATCGTCTGCGCCGGCATCAACCACCAGACGTGGTACACGAAGATCATCTACCGGGGCAGGGAGGTCGGCCCGGATGAGCTTCTGGAGGCGTTCGAGCGGCACCCGACGTACTCACACACCGAGAAGGTCCGCATCGACGTGCTGCGGCGCTTCGGCTACTACAGCACCGAGAGCAACGGCCACCTCAGCGAGTATCTGCCGTGGTACCGCAAACGGCCGAAGGAGATCCGCCGCTGGATAGACACCTCGCACTGGATAAACGGTGAGACGGGCGGATATCTGCGTGAGGTTACCGAGAATCGCCGGAAGTTCGACGCGGATTTCGAGCGGATGCTCTCGGACGAGCCGGCGAAGATAGCACCTGAATACCGTGGGCACGAGCGGGGCAGCCATATTGTCGAGGCCCTCGAGACCGGCCGATGCTGGCGTGGGCACCTGAACGTCCGCAACGACGGCTGCATAACCAACCTGCCGGACGACTGCATAGTCGAGGTGCCGGCCTACCTCGACGCGACGGGCATCAACATCCCGCGCGTGGGCGACCTGCCGGCCGCGTGTGCGGCCACCTGCTCGGTGAGCGTCAACGTCCAGCGGATGGCGATGGAGGCGGCCGTTGCCGGCGACGTGACGCTGCTCAAACAGGCCCTGCTGCACGACCCGCTGACGGCGGCCGTCTGCGACCCTGTGGAGGTCTGGCAGCTAGCCGACGAGATGCTCGTTGCTGAGGCGAAGTGGCTGCCGCAGTACGCTTCGGAAATCCCCGCGGCCAAAAAACGCCTCGCTGCCGCCAAGCGCAAGGGCGAATACCGCGGCACGTGGAAGTGGAACGGAGCGGCGAGAAAGAGGCCACGAAAGCAGTAGCAGCGTCGGCAATTCATCCCGGCATGCCGGGATAATCTGCCGACGAGACGCCGGGGCGATTTGTTCTGTTCCGTGTTGCCGAGGTGGCTGACCTGCTCGCCGGATGAGCCGACGATGGTATGCAAGAGGTCGCATGAATAGGCCATGGCTTCAGCCATGGTATTAAGAGCGCTCGTCTGACGGGTTCCCATGGCCCGTTTGAACGGGCCTCATGGTGTGGGCTTCAGCCGGTGCGGAAAGGGCGTTAAAACGCCCTGTGTTCGGGAGGATGCAGGGCCGATCAACCACGGCTAAAGCCGTGGCCTGGCAGTGATCGCGTCGGGTAAAGCCCGACTTACGGCCTGCCGGCCATCACCACCGGTCGTCTATGCTCGCGCGGTCGGCCTCGACGGCGTTGAACCATTCCTCCAGCTCGCGTCGCATCTTCGCTACGCGGTCCGGCCGGGCGTCGGCGAGGTTGTGCTGCTCGCAGGGGTCGTCGTCGAGCTTGAAAAGCTCCGGCGGGTGCGGCCCGGGTATATCGCGGACAGGCATCGGCTCGCGGATGATCTCGGGGAACTGCTCCGGCTCGTACTTAGACGCCTTGTCCCGCTTCGCCTCGCCGGGTACCAGATGCATCGCCTCTGCTATGCCGGGGTACACCAGCTTCCACTGCCCGTCGCGCATGGCCGCGTTGCAGAGGTTCACCGGCGTGTAGCGGTTCCACTGCCAGAACCGCCGCGGGTTGGTGCTGTCCCGCTCGCCTCGCAGAGCCGGCAGGACGTTCTCGCCGTCCAGGGCGATCTCGGTCGGCGGCTCGGCGCCGGCGACGGCCAGCAGCGTCGGCAGGTAGTCCGTAAAGTGAACGAAGCAGTCCAGCGTCCGCCCGCCGCCTTCCAGGCCCGCCAGCCAGCGTAGAATCGCGGGAACGCGGATGCCGCCTTCCCAGACGGTGCACTTGCAGCCGCGGAGGTCGCAGTTGAACCGCGTAGTGGACCACTGCCCGTCGCCGCCGAACTGCGGGCCGTTGTCCGAAGTGAAGATCACCAGCGTGTCGTCTGTCAGGCCGCATTCGTCCAGCGTCTCCAGCACGCGGCCGATGCCGATGTCCATGCGGCGGATCATCCCGTAAAGGATGCTCACGCCCAGTGTGTGGTTTCCGGTCGCCGAGAACGGATGCACATCTTCGCCCGGCGCCTGCAGCGGAAAATGCGGGGCGTTGTACGCCAGCGTCAGGAAGAACGGCCCCTGCCGGTGGCGACGGATGAATTCGACGGCTTCGGTGGTAAATACGTCGGTAAGGTATCGTCCGTCGGCGCCGTGGTGCGTGCCGTTCTTGTCCAGCCGCCAGCGGTAGTAGTCCTGCCAGCCGCCGCAGAACCCGGCGAACTCGTCGAATCCGCGCGCGTTGGGGTGGTATCGCCGGTCCAGCGCCCCGTTGTGCCACTTGCCCACCAGTCCCGTGGCGTATCCCTGCGCCTTGAGCAGGTCGGCGAGGGTCTTTTCACGCAAAGCGATGCGGTCAAGCCCGCGAATATCCAGCGTGTCGATGGCGCCGGTGCGGTGCGGATATCGGCCGGTCAGCAGCGCCGCCCGCGCCGGGGCGCAGACCGGTGAGGCGGAATAGTGTTGGCTTAGCGTGATTCCGCCGGCCGCCAGGGCATCCAGCGCCGGCGTCTGCGTAAGCCCGCCGTTGACGAAGGAGAAGTCCCCGTAGCCCATGTCGTCCGCGACGATGAGCAGTATGTTCGGCCGCTTCTTCGGCATGGCAAACTCCGTGAGGTACCGTGCGAGTCGTCTGGTCGTATCCGCCGCCGTCGGCTAGAATGGTGGGATTCTAAGAGCTCTTCGAGATGGCAGTGAAAGACAAAATCCGCCGTCGGTTCCGCGTGACGGGCCAGGTCCAGGGCGTTGGTTTCCGCCCGTTCGTGTTTCGACTGGCCGAGTCGCTGTCGCTTACCGGCTGGGTGAACAACGATGCTCGCGGTGTAACCGTGGAGGTCCAGGGCGCGGCCGATGCGGTGGAGCAGTTTGCCGAACGTCTGAAAAGCGATTCCCCGCCGCTGGCGGAGATAACATCAGTCCGGCAGGCGCCGGCCGACGTGCTGACCGACGAGGACAGCTTTGCAATCGCGCCTTCCGCCGGCGGCGAGCTGGCCGACGCTCAGGTTACCGTTGATACCGCTACCTGCGAAGATTGTCTTCACGAGATGTTCGACCCGGCGGACCGGCGGTATCGCCACGCCTTCATCAACTGCACCAACTGCGGGCCGCGTTACAGCATCGTCAGGCGCATCCCCTACGACCGGCCCAACACCACGATGGCCGAGTTCTCCATGTGCCCGCAGTGTGCGGCCGAGTACCACGACCCGCGCGATCGGCGCTTCCACGCCCAGCCGGTGGCGTGTCCGCAATGCGGTCCCAGCGTCTGGTTGGTCGATACGCGGGGGCGACAGATTATCTGCGAAGACTCCGTAGCCACCGCCGCCAGATTGCTCAAGAGCGGACGCATAGTGGCCGTAAAGGGCCTCGGCGGCTTCCACCTGGCATGCCGCGCGGACGACGTGCATGCGGTCGCACGCCTGCGCCGCCGGAAGAACCGGGACGCCAAGCCGTTCGCGCTGATGGTCGCCGATCTGCCCGCGGTCCGCTCGCTGGTGGAGACCATGGAGTTGGCCGAGCGGCTGCTGACGGGGCCGCTACGGCCTATAGTGGTCCTGCCCCGTCGGCCCGACGCCCACGTGGCGGAGGAGGTGGCGGGTTCGCTGGACACGCTCGGCGTGATGCTGCCCTACACGCCTATACATCATCTGCTGTTTGCGGAGCATATGCCGCCGCTGGTGATGACGTCCGGTAACGTCGCGCATGAGCCGCTGGTGAAGGACAACGAAGCGGCCGTGGCGCACCTCGGTGGCATCGCCGATGCGATACTTACCCACAACCGTCGCATCGAGCGGCGCATTGACGACAGCGTAGTACAGGTCCACGCCGACGGGCGACCGGGCGTGCTCCGCCGGGCCAGGGGTTACGCTCCGGCGCCGATCCATCTGGACCTGCCGGCCGGTGGGGGTGCACCGGCGGTGCTGGCCGTCGGAGCCGAGCTGAAGAACACCATATGTCTGCTGCGCGACCAAAAGGCAGTGCTAAGCGAGCATATCGGCGACCTCACCGACGGGCGGACCTACCGCCACTTTATTGATACCATCAATCACCTGGAGAAGCTCTTCGACGTCCGCCCGGAGCTTCTCGCCGCCGATTTGCATCCCGCTTACCTCTCCAGCGAATATGCGGTACGGCGGCATCGCGGTCGGCTGGCGGGCAGGGGCGAACTGCCGCTGGTGCGAGTGCAGCACCACCACGCCCACGCGGCGGCCTGCCTGGCCGAGCATGGCCGGAGCGGACCGGCGCTGGCGATTGTCTGCGACGGTGTGGGCTACGGCGACGACGGCGCGGTGTGGGGCTGCGAGCTGCTGCTGGCGGACCTTGGCGACTATCAGCGGTTGGGGCATCTTCGCTACGTGCCGCTGGTTGGTGGCGATGCGGCCGCCGTCGAGACGTGGCGTCCGGCCTTGGCGGCGCTGTACGACGCCTTCGGCCCGGGCGAGGCACAACGGCTGGGCGTGCAGCTTCTTGATATTGATGCGGCGCAGGCGCGGCCGGCGATCGAAATGCTCGAGACCGATACCAACTGCCCGCCGGCAAGCTCGCTGGGACGCTGGTTCGACGCGGTGGCCGCTCTCGCCGGCGTCTGCCGCCGCAACCGGACCGAAGGCGAGGCGCCGATGCTGCTGGAGTCGGTTGTGGAAAAAGGCGTCGGCGGGCAGTACGGATTTGATATCATCGAGGGCGGGCCTGGCTGCCCCATGCGGATCGATCTTCGTCCGATGGTGAGAGAGATAGTCACGGACGTTCTCTCCGGTGTGAAGGCGGGGGTCGTCGCGGCCAGGTTCCACAACACGGTCGCGGCGTTTCTGGCGTTGTCCGCCGGCAGGGCACGCGAGACGGCGGGCCTTGAGACGGTTGTGCTTTCCGGCGGATGTTTCGCCAACCGCTATCTGACGGCCGAGCTTACCCGACGTCTGGAGGCGGATGGTTTCGAGGTGCTCCGCCACGAGCGCATACCGCCAGGCGACGGCGGCGTCGCGTTGGGTCAGGCGGTGGTGGCGGCCGTGAGGAACACTGCCCCCGACCGGCGTGGTGCGGAGATCACGGATAGGTTCACGGAGACAGACGATGTGCCTGGCGATACCGGCAAAGATTGAATCCCGGCGGGGCGACCGCGGCACCGTTGAGGTGGGCGGCTCGCGGACTGATGTTGTGTTGTCGCTGGTGCCTTCGGCCGAAGAGGGCGACTGGGTGCTGGTGCACGCCGGATACGCGATAACCGTTCTGGATGAGGCCGAGGCGAAGCAGACCTACGATCTGCTGGCCGAGGGATACAGACGCGCCGAAGCCGACGGCTGAGCAACTGGGCCGCTACTGAGGTCGTCCAATAATTCGCGGCCAATGTGTCAATGACTTACCGG
>JBNGDC010000021.1:0-60139 GCA_049975485.1 Phycisphaerae bacterium
GCGGCCGGAGCATCCAGTGGTCGTGCGAGACCAACGCGTCGATCAGTGGCAACAGCGGCTTTACGGTAGAGAGTTGCCAGTAGCCGACGGTAGTTGATTGGAAAGACATACCGTCCCTGCCGGGACGGGCACGAGACGGGAGCAACACAGGAAGCGGCGGGCCGGAAACCGACCCGCCGCTTTCGCTATATAGAGGTAAGTGTGCGGCCTGGTTTTCCCCGGTGCTTGCGAGCGGGACCTGCATTTTGGCGCGTCAGCGATTGGGGCTTTCTTTGGGCTTGGACTGCTTGCCCTCGACTACGGGGCCCGGTGAGCGGATGGCGCGTCGGACGGGTCGCTGCTTGCCGGCCTGTTCCGGCGGCGTCTGGCCTATGGCCAGCTCGCTCTGGAGGTCCTGCATCAGCAGCAAGCTCATCAGCCAGGCCAGCGTGCTCTCAGCGCCCTGGTTCTCGTTGACCCTGTCGGCGTGCAGGCCGTCACGGCAGCCGCCGGTGGTGAAGTCGTAGAGGGGCGTGCGGAGGTCGTTTTCGCCGAGGAACCAGTTCAGTGACTTGTAGGCCTGGCGTATCCACGAACGGTCACCGGTTACGCGGTAGGCCTCCACGCAGGCATCGACGAGCGCGTTTGCCTCGATGGGCTGCTGGTCGAAGGCGGCCTTCTCACCGCCGCGGGTAAACCATCCGTCGTTCCCGATGAGCGAGAGTACACCCGCCGGCGAGGTCTGAACGTCCAGCAGCCAGCTCAGAGCACGCTGACCGATGTCGATATACTCCCCTTTCTGCATCCACTTACCGGCCATTATCAGCGCGTGGGGCAGCTTGGCATTGGAGTATGTGACCGTATCCTCGCACCACGGCCAATCGTCCTGCATGTTTTCCATGAAATGTTTTCCGAGCTTCTCGGCCAGCAGTGCCCGGCAGCGGCGGGCGTCGCTGTCGCCGCTGAAACGCCGCAGATAGGAATGAATGCCAACTATGGTGAACGCCCACGCGCGCGGAGAGACGAATTGCTCGGTCGCGGGCAGGCCCACTTTGAACAGGTTCGTCGCCAGGGCGATCATCGACTCATAAGGGCACAGCGCGACGGCCTGGCCCAGGCCCCACAGGGCGCGGGCATGGCTGTCCTCGCTGCCGACCTGCTCGGACCATCGGCGGTCGTAGCCCATGAAGTTTCGGAACCGTCCGGTGTCTTCGTTCAGGGCGTACGCCAGGAATGACAGGAACGTCTGCATGGGACGGATGATGCGCTCGTCGTGCGCCTGGTCCCAGTACATGGCGGCCACCACAAGTGCGCGGGCATTGTCGTCGGTGCAGTAGCCGTGGCTGCGGTCGGGGGTGGCGTACAGCGAATGCTGAAGCATGCCGGTGTCGTCGATGATGTTATAGAAGTGTCGCAGGTCCGCCTCGGGCAGTTCTATGTCGGCGTCGGCGTCCGGCGCCTCCCGGCGTCGTCGTCCCACGGCAATGGGCGTCTGCAGGCGTCCCACCCACGCGTCCCGGGCCTGCTCGAAAAGCTTCAGGTATTGTCGTCCCACTTCCGGCCAGACCATGCTGCGGCAGAAGTTGTAGGCGGTCTTGCGGATGGCGTGGCGGCGCGTCTCGTTGTCCAGCAGATCAATGACGGCGTCGGCAATGGAGTCGGGGTCCTGGAAATCAACGAGCACGCCCCGGTCGTTGGCGAGCATCTCCTCGGCGTACCAGTAGGGCGTGGAAACCACGGCCTTGCCGGCACCCAGGGCGTACGCCAGCGTACCGGAGGTAATCTGCTCGGCGTTGAGGTACGGCGTTAGATACACGTCGGCCGCTCCGAGGTACTCACAAAGCTCCTTTATCTCCACGAAGCGGTTCTGGAATATGACATGGTCGTTCAGTCCCAGCTCACCGACCCGGCGCTGAAGACTGTTACGGTAGGCCTCGCCGCTTTCGCGACGAATCTGCGGGTGAGTGGCGCCGAGTACAACGTAAACCACCTCGGGGTGCTTTTTGACGATACGGGGCAGGGCGTCTATGGCGTACTCGATTCCCTTGCCGGGGCTGAGCAGCCCGAAGGTCAGCAGGACCTTTCGGCCTTCGACGCCGAACTGGTCCTTGTAGTAGCTGGGGTCGATAAACGGAACGTCCGGAATGCCATGCGGGATCATGGCGACCTTCTCGGCCGGCACGGAATATTTGTCCGCGAGCAGTCCGCGGGCGGTCTCGCTCATCACCACCAGCCGGTCGCTGAGACGGCCGATTTCCTCCATGACCATTCTCTGGCGGTCGGAGGGGTTTTTCAGCACCGTATGGAGCGTGGTCACTATGGGACGGCGCAGAAGCTTGAGCATGCTGAGCAGGTGGGAGCCCTCGATGCCGCCGTAGATGCCATACTCGTGCTGCACGCAGACGGTCGATACCTGGTGGATGTTGAGGAACTCCGCAGCCAGTCGGTAGTCTGCCTGAACGGCCTGGCGGACCTCGAACCGCACCCTGGGCGGATATGGATAGCCCTCCGAAACGTCGTTCATCGCGACGACGAATGCGTCTTCATTCTCACCGATGTGCCCGGCGACTGATTCGCATAGATCGGCGGTGAAGGTCGCTATGCCGCAGCGCCTGGGGACGTAGTCGCCGACGAAAGCAATGGAGGGCCTGTGGGCCAAGCGCACCCTGCCGTGAGGCATGTGATGGGCGTCATGCGTATTCTCTTGCACCATACTTGTCTATCCTCCCTCAACGAGACCCACAGACGGGTCTTCTATCACCATAGTGGTGCTCTTTGGATCGGGAGGAATTATATCGGATTGCAGCGGCGTTTGCGGCGCGAGTTTACCTGTGTCCGGAACGCCAGGGCCTGCGGCGCACAACCCGGCCGGCAGGGGAGATGCCTTCCGGGAGTCCTGCGGCTCTATCGTGAAGACAGCATGCGGCTCAGTGCGTCGCTGATAGACTCCCTGGCGGCCTGCTGGTCCTCTTCACTGCTGTCGGGGTTCTCCAGCACGCGGGCGGCCTCGAGTGCCCGCATGAGGCAATACCGCCCCGTCCCCACCTGTTTCTCGTCGCTTAGCCGGCCGGGGGCTTCGCTGCTGCTCAGCGCGCGCGTTGATCCAGCGGACCGTAGCGGCTTGGGTGAGACTACGTTCATGATGTGGCCGTCCCTGTAGTTGTGAAGGCGCGTGCGGAACGCGGGTGCGTGTATATTTGGCCCGGCGGAAAGACATGTCAACATCAAAAACCAACAAATATCAACACGAACCTAAAGATAAATAGCGCAACGTCTTATATCAACCCGGCCGCACCAGAATGCGTCTTTGGGGCCAAGGTTGCGCAACAGCAGGGACGGGGCGAATCTTACGCCACTTACCACGCTTGCGCAGTCACCGGGCCGTTGAGGCGGGTTCTTCCTGCGGCTGTGGCTCGTAGGTGCCGACAGGCACTATGGGCGGAAGGTTCCGGCTCTTGGCCTTCCATTCCTCCGCCACGCCATCCACGTGTCTTGCGATATCGCCGTCAACGTAGCCCTGGGCCATGTTCTTGGCCGGCCTGCAGCCACCCTTGCGATATACCCGACGGAACGCGTCGGGATGGTCTATGAGCAGGCACGGGCGGTTGCGATCGGTGATCTTGCGTTGCTCATCGCGGAAGCCGCGGAACGTGGGGTGGTTCTGGACCAGGTCGTTGAGTGATTCGTACTCGCTGTTTCCGTTGATGATATCGAAGATATTCCCGCATGCCACGGGCGCGAACACGCACGGGCTTATGTTGCCGTCGGCGTAGATGTGGAAGTAGTACCGGCCGCCGGCGATGCAGCCGCCGACGAACGGTCCGTCGTTCCAGAAATCGCCCAGGAAAATCGGGCGGTTTTCTTCGCGCCAGCGGTTGATGGTCTCTCGGAGCATGGCCCGCTGGTCGGCGTTGACCATCAGGTCGAGCCGGGGGCTGCGGCCGATGGGCTGCATGAGGAAGAACCAGCCGAACAGGTCTCCCTCTTCTATCCGCAGGTCGATGAAATCGTCCGTGCAGATTTCCTCGCAGTTCTCACTGGTGACGGTGGCGGAGAATCCGCACATCACGCCGTGGTTTGCCAAATAGCGTCTGGCGAGGCGGTTCTGCTGGTAGATTCCGTTTCCTCGGCGGGCGTTGGTCTGGTGTTCGTTACCCTCGACGCTGATGGCGGGGAATATATTGCCTACCCGCGCGAGCCGCTCCGCCGTTGGTTCGTCGATGAGCGTGCCGTTGGTATATACCAGGAAACCGCGGTTGGGGAACGCCTCCCCCAGGCGTGTAAGCGTTCGGTCGGCCTGTTCTCTGAGGAACGGCTCGCCGCCGGAGACGGTCACGAGCGTCACGCCCATGTCCACGACCTGGCGGACCAGTTGGACCATCTGGTCGTAGGGGATATGTGTTCCGTCGCGCGTGCTCTTGGCGTAGCAGCCGGGGCAGTTCAGGTTACAGCGGTCGGTAGGTTCTATGACCACAGTGCACGGCGTGGCCCGGCCTTTTTCCTGGTTGGCCGAGCGTCGCCGCATATCCTCCATCCATGTGGCGATGAAGCGCAGTATGGCTCGGGCGGCCGCCGGGCGCTCGTGGACCAGGCGGTGCAGGAAGGCCTGGAGGTGTTGCCCCAGCCAGCGGTCGTGTTCCAGCAGCTCACGATCGGTTTCCAGCTCGTCGTAGCTGCCTTCGAGACGGCGGGTCAGCCGGTCTATGAAAATATCCCGGAGAAATGGAACCTGAATGGCAAGGTCGGCGCCTTTCAGCGCCGTCTTGACGGCCAGGTTCGACCAGCCCTGTCGAAGCGCGCCGAAATCGAAAGATACCATGGTTTCACTCCCTGCTTGTTCATGCCAGTGAGTTAGCCATCTTCATTTTGCTTCGAGCAAGCTCCAGAAAGTGTTTTGTCTCTTCCCGCCAGTCCGACAATGTGCGCCGTGCGATGTTAAGATGGCTCCACAGCAATGCAAGTTTATCCCGCAGGGGGACGGTACCTGAGGCCACCGCCCGCAGGCGCCTGGCGCTGAGTCCCCAGCGGTAGAAGCGACGGTGGGCGTCGAGGATGGTCCTTTGGACCTGCTCGATACCCAATCGCCCATGATTATACACGCAATGTGTCCCGTCGTAGTAGTTCCAGTCCTGCGGATAGTCGGTAAAGAGCAGGTGCTCTCGCATCTGGTCCATCAGGGGAGTGCCCGGTATGGGGGTCAGTATGCTTATCTGCATGCTTTCCAAAGAGTTGCGCAGCGAGAAATCTACGATCTTTTCCGCCGTCCGCTCGGTGTGTTCAGGACCGAGCACGAACATTCCATGAATCCAGAAGCCGCTGTCGTGCAGGATCTTGGTGTCTTCGGCCAGCCGTTGCTCCAATCGATGGGCGCCTCGGTAGCCCTTGCGCCACAGGCGGGCGGTCTCGTCGTCGATGGTCTCGTAGCCGACATAGAGCACGTCTCCACCGCCGCGGCGCAGGGTCCGCAGCAGCTCCTCGTCGCGTTTGCGGCGCGAGCGGTCGGCCCAGTGGAAATCCACTCTTGCCTGGGCGTTGAAGCGGAACTTCAGCGGGGCTATGCGCTCGAGAAGCTCCTTGGTCCAGGCGCGGTTGTCCGTGAAGTTATCATCATAGAAGAAGAACTTCCGGAAGCCCTGGGAGGCGTAGTGCATCAGGTCGCTGTAAACCTTGTCCACCGACTGCCGGCGGACCTTTCGTCCGAACATCCTCGTCACCGAGCAGTAGGTGCAGCCGTAGGGGCATCCGCGTGAGGTCATGGCCGGCAGCTCGTAAAGCTCTCTTCGCCTGCTGCGGGCCATGAGCTTGTGGAAGTCGCGCATCAGAAAGTGGTTTATGGGCGGCAGAACGTTCAGGTCCGCGGGCGGATCGGCCTTTATGATACCGCTGGTTATCTCACCACGGGCGATGGGCTCGATGACGTTCTCGCCCTCGCCGCAGACTACGATATCTCCCCTCTGGGCCGCCTCCTCGGGGCAGAATGTGGCATGAACGCCGCCGAACACGATGGTTGCGTTCGGGCACTCCTTGCGGATGCGGTCGGCTATCTCGTAGCCGCGCATGGCCGTGGGGGTCATGATACTGATGCCGACTACGTCGGCCGAACAGACGTCCTCCAGTGCCTCGGCGTTCTCCAGGAGCGGACCGGAGATGTTCTCGTTATACACGGCTACGTCGTAGCCGCGGCGCTCCAGTATGCTCGCCAGTGTGATGGGCCCGAGCAAAGGCCAGCGGGTAATCCACGCGTTGAAGGGTCTGCCGCGTCTGCTTCCCGGCTCCACGAAACGGAATTTCCTGTTGCGAATCATGCAACTCCCTTTGGGTCTCGTTTGTTTCCGACGGTTCGTTCAGCAAGGCCCTTGTCTGTCCAAACGTGCGCCCGCGGGAATGGTTGACCACGCGGCGGCCACGGGCTCTGGGACCCGTGACGGTCGGCAACTACCATTCTCCGAATTATATAACGTTTAAGCAAGGACCAGCAAAAAACCTGTCAGCCGATTGCGACGCGGGGCACTGCCGGCTTGAGCCAATGGCCTTGTGGGCGTAATGTCTGATTCCCATGCCGGTCGGATATGAAGGGCGCCCTCCGGTTGGGGAAATGTAGTCGCCCGGCCGCCGGGAGAGAAAGCGATGAGTCAACGCCGTAACGTATTGGTCCTGATGTCCGACGAGCACCGCGCCGACGTCGCGGGATTCGCCGGGAACGACGTGGTCCGAACACCCACGCTGGACTGGCTGGCCGGGACTGGTACCGTCTTCGATAGCGCCTACACGCCCAGCCCAATCTGCGTGCCGGCGCGTCAATGCGTTCTGGCGGGGCAGTACCCCAAGACATGCGGCTGCGAGGGATGGTTCGGGCTGGCCGACGGACACATGACGTACGCCAGGCGTTTCGGTCAGTACGGCTACCAGACGGCCGCCTTCGGCAAGCTGCACCTCCAGGGCCCGGACCAGCTCGAGGGCTGGCAGTCGCGCCCCGTGGGTGACGTCTCCTGCGGGCACGTGGAGGGTCTGCGCGAAAGCTTCTTCGACGGCTTCCAGGCACCGCAGGACGATCCGCTTAACAATCCCGGCTCCATGAAATGGTCCGACGAGAAGGAGCTGCGCCGTGCCGGACCGGGCCGTTACATCGACAGAAAGGACGAGCTGACCATCCTCGGGGCGGAGGACTGGATAGACGACAACTTCGTCGGCACGTGGTATGACCGGCACATACCCCGGCGGCCGAAGATGATGTACGTGGGCCTGCACAATCCCCATTACCCTTACCAGTGCGACGAGAAGCTCTTCCGCTACTACCTGCCGCGAGTCAGGGGTTTCGCGGTGGAAAGTCCTCTGGACCACCCGTTTCTGGGCAAATCGGCCTGGCCGCAGGTGCCGACGGAGGCGGGCAAGGATGTGCCGGCCAGGGCGGTGCAGCGGGCGCGGGCGGCATATTACGGCAAGGTCGAAACGATGGACGCACACTTCGGCCGGGTGCTGGAGGCGCTGCGCTTCGCCGGAGAGAACCTGGACGACTGGATCATCGTGTACTGCAGCGACCACGGCGACCAGTTGGGCGAGCATGGCCTGTGGGAGAAACAGAAGTTTTACGAGGGCTCGGTGCGTGTCCCACTGATCATCCGGGCGCCGGGACTTCTGCCGCAGGGGGCCAGGGTTGGCGCGAATGTCAGTCTATGCGACCTGTTCGCCACTCTTTGCGACCTGGCCGACATCGAGACGCCGCCGGAGCTGGACTCCCGCAGTCTCGTGCCGCCGGCGACCGGCGAGCGCGACGACTGGCCGGACGAGGCGTGCAGCTTCTTCCTCCAGCAGGGCTACACGAACGTGATGATCAAGCGCGGCTCGCTGAAGTACCAGTGGTACGAGCACGAGCAGCAGGGCGTGATGCCGGAGGTGCTGTTCGACCTTGCCAAAGACCCCTGCGAGAGCGTCAACGTCATTGACGACCGGGACTACGCCGACCAGGTGCGGCAATTCCGCGCTCGGCTGTCTGAACTGGGTTACGGTCCGGAAAAGGCAGCAAAGCCCGGGAACGACTAGCCCTGAGCCGTGTCGTAAAGCTTCCGCAGAGATTCGACCGTAAGCTCGCCCACACCCGATACCTGCAGGTCGGCACCGGCCGCCTGCGGGCCTATGCCGACTGCCGGCATGCCTGCGTTGTGGATGGCCTCTATCCCGCCGGCAGCGTCTTCCACGCCCACGCACGCCCATGGCAGGACGCGCATGCGCTGGGCGGCTATGATCATGCCCTCGCCGTCGGGCTTGCCCTTTCGCACGCAGTTGCCGTCGGCCACCGCGTCGAGATATTCCGCCAGCCCCGTCCGCTCCAGCACCAGCGGAGTGTTCCTGCTCGCCGAGGCGACGGCTGTTCGTATGCCCTCGGCCCGCAGGGCGGTAAGAAGCTCAATCGCTCCCGGCAGTATGTCGTCGGCGGTCATGGCCGCCACCAGCTCACGATAGCGGGTGTTCTTGCGGGTGCACTGCTCGGCGAGGGTCTCGTCGTCGGGTGGCTCCAGCCCGTTGTGGCGGTAAATGAGCCGCAAGCTCTCGTCGCGGGAGACGCCGCGTAGCCGGTGGTTGACCTGCTCGTCGAACTCGAGGCGAAGCTCGTCGGCCAGCTCCTTCCACGCCTGGTAATGCAGGCGGTCCGTGCTGACAAGGACGCCGTCGAGGTCGAAGATGACCCCCTCCAACCCCTGCCGGCGCCACCGGTGCCCGGGTGTGAAGGTTCGGGTTTCGCCGGCGGCCAGCTCCACCTGCTCGTCGCCCAGCGCAAGCGGCAGGGGCTGCTGACCGTGGTTGGTCACGCGGCAGCTTTCATGTGAGACGGAGACCTCCACCGGTTGGCAGCGGTACAGGAAGCGGTACTTCAGCGAGTCCCACCAGGGCGGCAGGGCGGGTGCGATGCGCACGGCGCTGGGGAGCACCTCCAACCCGCCGAAGCCCTGCACCACGCACAGCCAATAGCCGCCTTCGCCGGCGCCGTGGATGCCGTCTTTTGCCCCGCCGTCGGTGGCGTAGAGGTCAAGGTCCTCGGTGAGGCGAAGGAACTTTTCGGCGTCCCGCCGAAGCCCCAGTCGAGCCGCCACCAGAGCGTGGGTGCCGTAGCTCAGCGACGAATAGTGCATGCACAACGGGGCGTATTCGCGCCAGCAGCGATCAAGCTCGTCGGCGGACAGCTCATCCGGCAGCGCCTGGTGAATGAGGATGGTGTCGGCCTGCTTGGATGTCTTGTCGATGCGCCCCCAGCGGCCCTGGTTGAGCACGGTGTCCGGCTCGGGTACGTCATCGAAGCCCTCGAACTGGGCGACGGTCCCGCTCTTCAGCCGGGGTATGTGCAGGTTCTCCGCCAGCTCACGCCACCGTTCCAGGGCGGCGTTGCCCGCGCCGCAACGGGAGCGAATGCCGTCGAGCACAGGCCCGCTGCGTGGCAGGAAATATTCCACCGCCGCGATTGCCTCGCGGATGACCCTGCGGGTAAGGATGTTGGTATAGGCGTTGTCGTCAACGTGCAGGGAGAACTCGTCGGGCCCGCACACGTCGCGGATGTGGTACCTGCCGTTCTCGTCCGGGCCTTCCGCCCGCGATACGAAGAACCGGCATGCCTCCAGTACTACCTCCAGGCCGTCCGAGAGCATCAGCTTGTCGTCTCCGGTCAGCCGCCAGTAGCGGAGAATCCCCATCGCGACGGCCAGGTTGACGTGCCTCTCCAGATAGCCGACGTCGTCGGTGGTCAGCTTGGGGCAATCCACGTCGCCTGAGGCGAACGAGTCCCACGGGTAGCTGGCGCCTTTCAGACCGTCCTGCAGCGCAAGCGTCCGTGCCGCCGGCAGCCGGCGGGCGCGGTAGAGTACATGGTTCCGCGCCGCCTGCGGAGCGACGGCCGTCAGCAGCGGAAGCTGGAACATGTCCATGTCCCAGAAGACACCGCCCAGGTAGAAATCGCCGGTGAGATTCTTTGCGCCGACGCTTGCGGCGCCTTCGTTCTCGCCGGCGGCGATGCGCGTGGACCAGCAGGCGAACCTCACCGCGGTCTGCGAGCGAGCGTCCCCGGCTATTTCCACATCGGCGACCTCCCAGAACTCGCCCATCGCCCGGGTGTGCTCTTCAAGAAGCTCTTCAAACGTTCGCGCCCGGCTTTCCTCCAGCAGGCGCTCGCCGTCCCTGACGGCCGATTCCACATCTTCCAGGTCGCCCGTAACCGCGCAGACCTTCTCGAACGTAAGCTCCTTGCCGACGCATTCCGGCGCAAGGTGAAACCGCAGCACGGTCCGGGCGTCCTCGACGACCGGAGAGACCGACACCGCCTCCCCCGCGCTCTGGTGACAGGTGGCATGGACGGCCGAACGCAGGTTCGCCTGGGGCGAGCTAATGACGGCTATCACCAGGTTCTCGCCGGCCTCCAGTCGCTCCGGACGGGTAAGGCGGATGAAGTCGCCCTCGATATTCCGCAGGTGTTCGTTCTTGTAGTATTTCGCCCGATGGCTTCGGACGTCGGCATCCAGCCCCATATCGAGGTTCACCGGACCGGCCGACCGTTCCAGCGTTACCCGCAGGCGCTGACAGGCGATGTTGGGCGACGCCAGCGACGCGAACCGCTCGGCCGATACGCACACCCTCGTCCCGCCGGACTCAAAGACCGCCTCACGCGTAAGCACGCCGCGGTACAGATCCAGCCGCCGTCGGCTCTGTATGCAGGGCATCTCGCTGCCCGCCAGGCACAGCCGGGCGTGAGGCCAGTACACCCCCTGCATCAGGTAGGGCCGTCCCAGAGGTCCACGTGTCCATAGCCCGGCCAGATACACGCCGCGCCATTGGTCGCGGCCGGCTTCGAAGGGCGTCCCCCGAGTGCAGAACCTCCCGTTGCCCACACTCAGCAGCACGTTGCGGTGGTCCGTATCGTCGCCCGGCAGATTCTGCTCGTCCACAATCCAGCTCACACCGCTCTCCTTAACTTGCTGCTCCAGCGGGTCCAATTGTATCCGCTGTCGGCGCGAGCGAAAGGTGCATGGGGACTTCGGACCGTTGTCGGTCCCGTCGCGTTAACTCATGAACAGGTGTCTGCTGGCGAATTGCGGGTCGGTGGTCAGGTTCAGCCCGAGCCGTCGCAGACCGGTCTCGTCACCGGGCGTCGGGATGTGTGTCATGTGGGCCTCGCAGCCGCGAAGGGCCTTGAGCTGTTCCATCGCCAGCCGGGCCGTCGGGTTCGTGGTGGAGCTTATCCCCAGTGCTATCAGTGTCTCTTCCAGGTCGAGACTCAGCCCCTTGCCGTTGAGTATGTCCTGCTTCAGTTCGCCGACGGCCTCTATGACGTTCGGTGCTATCAGGTGCAGATGCGGGGGGAGCTTCGCGAGGTGCTTGGCCGCGTTGAGCACCAATGCGGAGGCCGCGTGCATCAACGGCGAGTTGCACCCGGTGACAACGGTGCCGTCTGACAGCTCCACGGCCGCTCCGCAGAAGACGCCCTCGTTGCCCTTGTTGTGCTCGCGGGCCTCCTCGGCGGCCGTCCGGGCCGGCGCGACCACGTTGCGGTCGTCCTGGGTGACATTCAGCGTCTTCATCAGCCCTTCGACACGCTCGACTGTGCCTTCGTCTCCCACGCCCATGAGATACTCGCAGCGATAGCGGAAAGCCCGGCGGATGACCTCCTGCCTGGCGGCGTGACGGACGGCCTCATCGTCCATAATCGCCGAGCCGACACGATTGACGCCCATGTCCGTCGGGGAGCGGTAGGGCGACTCGGCTCCGGTGATGCGCTCCAGGATGGCCTTGAGAACGGGAAAACTCTCGACGTCCCGGTTGTAGTTGACGGCTCGCTTGTCGTAGGCATCCAGGTGGAACGGGTCGATGACGTTCACGTCGCGGAGGTCGGCGGTGGCGGCCTCGTAGGCGATGTTGGCCGGATGGTTCAGCGGCAGGTCCCAGATGGGGAACGTCTCGAACTTGGCGTAGCCGGCCCTGCAGCCATGGCGGGCCTCGTGGTAGAGCTGGCTGAGGCAGGTCGCCAGTTTGCCGCTGCCCGGACCCGGGCCGGTAACCACCACCAGCGGCTTGGACGTTTCTATGAAGCTGTTGGCGCCGTAGCCCTCGTCGGAGACTATTCTCTCCACGTCGGAGGGGTAGCCGTGGATGGGCGCATGGGTAATCACGCGCACGCCGCGGCGCTGGAGAATACGCCGGAAAGTCCTGGCCGCCGGCTGGGCGTCGTAGCGGGTTACAACGACGGCCGACGGCTCCAGACCCCATTGGCGGATGTCGTCGATCATCTTCATCGCGTCGGAGTCGTAGGTGATGCCGAAATCGGCACGAACCTTCCGTCGTTCGATGGCCCCGGCGTGGATGCACAGGATGATCTCCGCCTGGTCCTTCAGGCGGCGGAGGAGGCGCATTTTTACGTTGGGGTCGTAGCCCGGGAGCACGCGTGCGGCGTGATAGTCGAACAGCAACTTGCCGCCGAACTCCAGATAAAGCTTGTCGCCGAAGCGCTCTACCCGTTCGAGGATGGCGCGGCTTTGCTCGGTGAGGTACTTCTCGTTGTCGAAACCGGGGCGGCGATGTGCTGCGGCGGCCTGCGACTCTGCCTTAGCCAGTGCGTCCATGACCTTGCGGCTCCCTTCGCGGCGTAAGCTTTCCGGCCGGCATTTTAGCAGCACTTGCCGGACCTGCAACCGCCGCGAATGTCACGGAACCCAGAAAGGGGAAATCGCGAGAAGCTTTCGGTCCGCGCGCCCGTTTGGCCTGACGCTTCCGCACAACTGAAAAAATCTTCGGGCCAACCGCCTGGGGACCGTGTTACGTGCCTATAATAAGGATGGCCGAAAAGGGCCTTGCCCTACATAGACCCGTCTGGTTCCGGAAACGGTCAGGCGGGCTGAAGACTGCCGCAAATCCGACGGACGATGGAAACCAACGTCCACAGCTTTGCGGCAGAGCAGGGCGAGGCCCACTTTTATGCGCCGACCGCGGCTACTTAGCAGCATAGTCCTATCTGCACCTTCCGACTTCTGCCTCTTGCCTCTTGCCTTCCACCTCTCGCCTCCAACTGTTGCCCCGGCGTCGGCGGCGTGTACAATCGTCCCGTAAGGCGATTCACACACAGAGGAGGCCGAAAATGGCTGAAGAATATTTCCCCGACGTCGAGCAGATTACTTACGAAGGTCCGGACTCGGACAACCCGCTCGCCTTCAAGCATTACAACCCCCTCGAGCAGGTCGAAGGCAAGCCGATGGCCGACCACCTTCGCTTCTCGGTGGCTTACTGGCACAGCTTCTGCAACGGAGGCGCCGACCAGTTCGGCTCCGAGACCCGGCAGATGCCCTGGCTGTCCGGCAGCCCGATGGACCAGGCCCGCAACAAGGTCGAGGCGTGCTTCGAGTTCTGCCGGAAGCTCGGCGTGAACTTTTACTGCTTCCACGACCGCGACGTCGCACCGGAGGGCGAGTCGCTGGCCGAGACCAACAAGAACCTCGATGAGATAGCCGGCCTGCTGGCCGAGAAACAACAGGAGACCGGCATACGCCCGCTGTGGGGCACCGCCTGTCTGTTCACCCACCCGCGCTTCATGCACGGGGCGGCCACGAGCTGCAATGCCGACGTCTTCGCCTATGCTGCCGCCCAGGTGGCAAAGGCCATCGAGGTCACCCACGCCCTGGGCGGGCAGGGATACGTCTTCTGGGGCGGACGGGAGGGCTACAAGAGTCTGCTCAACACCGACATGGCCCGGGAGCTGGACCACCTGGCGAAGTTCCTGCATATGGCCGTCGAGCACAAGCACAAGATCGGCTTCAAGGGGCAGTTCTACATCGAGCCGAAGCCCAAGGAGCCGACAAAGCACCAGTACGACTTCGATGCGGCCGCCTGCCACGCCTTTTTGCAGAAATACGACCTCGACGGCGAGTTCAAGCTTAACGTCGAGGCCAACCACGCCACGCTCGCGGGACACGACTTCCACCACGAGCTGACCTACGCGGCCGCCAACGGCCTGCTCGGCTCGGTGGACGCCAACCGCGGCGACCTGCTGCTGGGTTGGGACACCGACCAGTTCCCCACCAACCTCTACGACGCCACGCTGGCGATGCTGAGCATCCTGGAAGCGGGCGGGTTCAGCACCGGGGGGCTGAACTTCGACGCGCACGTGGCCCGCGAGAGCATCGAGCCGGTGGACCTGTTCCACGCCCATATCGGCGGAATGGATGCCTTCGCCCGCGGTTTGAAGATAGCGGCCGCCCTGCGACGCGACGGCGTGCTGAGCGACTTCGTCAGCCGGCGCTACGCAAGCTGGGACAGCGGCATCGGCGCGGACATAGAGGCCGGCAAGGTGAGCTTCGAGGATCTGAGCAGGTACATGCTGGAAAAGGGCGAGCCGGACGCCAACGCCTCCGGGCGGGTCGAGATGCTGGAGAACGTCCTCAACGAGTACATACGTTGAGCGGCGTATAAGGCGGCCATGCCCAACGAAGATGAACGCCACATGTTGCGCGCGCTGGAGCTGGCGCGGCGGGGCACAGGCGCGGTTGAGCCGAATCCGCCCGTCGGGGCCGTGCTGGTAGCCGGCGGAGAGGCCATCGGTTCCGGGTGGCATCGCCACTTCGGAGGCCCCCACGCGGAAGTCGAGGCACTGCGGTCCGCGCAGCAGGCGGGCAACAGCCCTCGCGGCGCCACGCTCTACGTGACACTCGAACCGTGCAGCCATCACGGCAAGACGCCGCCCTGCACGGAGGCGATCATCTCTGCGGAAATAGCCCGCGTGGTCATTGCCGTGGAAGACCCCGACACCCAGGTTTCCGGGCGCGGCGTGGAGGCACTGCGGGCCGCCGGCATCGAAGTGGAAGTGGGCGTATGCGCCGACGAGGCAAGGGAGCTTCTGGCGGCTTACATAAAGACCCGCACCGTCGGCAGGCCGTGGGTCATCTGCAAATGGGCGCAGACGGCCGACGGATACCTGGCCGTCCCCGACGGGCGATGGGTCAGCGGACCTGTCTCCCGGGCCGAAGTTCATCGCCTGCGCGGGATATGCGACGGTGTGCTGGTGGGTCTCGGGACGGTCCTCGCGGACGATCCGCTGTTGACTAACCGCAGCGGCCGGGGACGAAAGCCCGCGCGCCTGGTGCTCGACGGGGACCTGGAGATACCGCCTGACTGCCGGCTTGTTCAGACGGCCGCCGAGACGCCGGTGATAGTCGCCACGTGTCGGCAAAGCGCCGAGTCGAACAGCGGAAAGGTTCGAAAACTCACAGACGCGGGCGTGGAGGTGCTTCCGCTGGAAGGAAGCGACCGACGCGGGTCCGACTCAACGTCGCCGGCCCTGAGAGTTGACCTGGAGCAGTTGCTCGACGAGCTGGGCCGGCGGCGCTGGACGCGTCTGCTGGTCGAAGGCGGCGCGGAGGTGCTGGATAGCTTCCTGTCGAGCGCCCAGGCCGATGAGGTAATCGTGTTCGTCTCGCCGCGGCGGTTGGGCGAAGAGGCCGGCGGTTTGACGAGATACGACATCGCCGACGCCGAAAGGGCACACAAGCTCCGGCCCCACGGCAGCGAGCAATTCGGCGGGGACACGATGCTTACGTTCCGTTGCGAAAAGCGGGAGAGGTAAGGTGTGCTGGGGGAGTTGCTTCGTTTCCGCTCACCGGCGCTAGCCGCGACCGCGAGACGCCCGGCGGTCGGCGCCGGAGAACACGAATGTCACGAATCGACACGAATTGCGCAAACACAAACAAACAGCAAATTCTTCTTTTCGTGACATCAGAAAGCATTCGTGTGATTCGTGTTCTTTTTGCTCCATGGAGCCGACGGAGTTGATGAACATGCTCCGGCTGCGCATGAGCACGGAACCGGGCACCAAGGAGATTACCGACCTACTCGGCGGGTTGTGTAGCCGGCTCTTGGAGTGTGAGCTTGCCCTGTTCGACAAGCTCGTCGCGACGCGCCACCAGCCGGCGTGCCCGCTCGTCGGCGGGCATGTTCCGCAGCTCGTCGCGCTCGCTTGGCGTGAAGCTGGCGACGACCACCTTCAGCCACTGCTCGCGCTGTCGATATGCCTGCCTGCGATCAGCGGACATCCTGACAAATCGCTCGTAATGCTCGATCAGCTCGCGCTGCTTGTCGGGGTTCTCGCGCAGGAAAGCGACGGCCACCCGGCGGTAATGGTCGCGCTGCTCCGGGGAGAGTGACTCCCACTGTCGGCGGTTGTGCCTGAGGGTGGCCGCCAGCGTGGTTCCCTCCTGCTCGGCCAGTAGCTTCTGCTTCAGGCGAAGCTGCGCGGCGATGGACCCGGCCGGCGGACGACGCAGGGCGTCGCTGCCGTCCTGCGCAGCGGCCGTGCCGGCCGACATGACGCCGGCAAGTACAGCCGTCAATATTGTGACCATCACCTTACGCATGATCGCCTACGTTCCCGATGAACCCGATTGCTCCAGACGCTCTATCGCCCGAAGCGTTTCGAAGTCTTCCAGCACGTCATAGTCCCTGAAGAAGCCCAGGTTCTCGACCGCAAACTCATCGACCGTCTCCGCAGGGGCTTCCGTAGTGTCTCTCGGTTGGTACTGCTCACTATCGGCCGTCCTGGGTGAGTCGTCCACGGCGGTCTTTGTGTCAAGCCGGGTCGCCAACATCGCGATGACCACGGCGGCGGCCACGGCGGCCGTCGCCGCAAGCACTCGGCGGAACGCCACAACCCTTCGGTGGCGTTTGCCCGGAACCGAGAGCACAATCCGCTCGGCGAGGTCCGCGGGCGGCTCCGGCGGCGTCCAGACGTCCAAGCGTGCATCCAGCGCCCGCAGCTCCGCAAGGGCGTTGGCCCAGACGGGGGAGGTCTCGACCTTCAGGCGGATCTGCTCGGCCCGGTCGGGCGTAAGCTCTCCGTCCACATAGGCCGATAGCTCCTCCCATTCGGTTTGTTTCAGTCGCTCGCTCATGTTCTCTCAAATCGGCCCCCGGGCGGTCGAAAGCACGCCCGGGCGACAACCACTTATTCAACACGCATCAGGCGGTAAAGATTCCCGGAAAAACATGGGATTTTCACTTTCCGCCGTCAAGGTTTCAGATAACGCCTCAGTTGCCGGCGGAGGTTCCCGCGGGCCCTGCTCAGCAAGCTTTTGACCGCCATGGTCGAGCAGTCCATGACTTCGGCAATTTCGTCGTAGCTCTTGTCTTCATATTTGTTAAGGACAATGGCTATGCGCTGGTTGTCCGGCAAATCGGCGATTGCCCGGGCGACCTGACGCCTCAGCTCGATGCTGTCCATGTTGTCGTGCGGCGCCGGTGCGCCCGGGTCCGGCGCCTGACGAGGGTGTTCCTGCTCGGCCGAGCCGCTCAAGGTCTCCAGCGAGACAGGAACGCCCTTCTTGCGGGACCGCAGCACGTTAAACGACAGGTTGGCGGCGATGCGGTACAGCCAAGTGCTGAACTTGGCGGTGGGCCGGTATCTCTCGGCCGTCCGGAACACCCGCAGGAAGACTTCCTGCGTCAGGTCCTCCACCATGCCGGGGTCTCCGAGGAACCGGTATATCAGGGCGTGTATGCGCGGCGTGTTCCGCCGGACAAGCTCGTCGAAAGCGGCGCGGTCCCCCTGCTGGAAGCGCAGCATGAGCTTTACGTCCTCGTCCTGGCGCGCCCACCGGGTCTGTCGCTGCTGCGATGCGGAGGGCTTTCGGGATGTCTTTTTCTTATTGGCGATGGCTGCTCAGCTTGCGTTCTCATCGGCCGTCCTGGCTCGCAATTGTCCGCAGGCGGCCTCGGCGTCCAGACCACGCGACCGACGCACGTGCACATTCACTCCCTGGCGTTTCAGTCGGGCGGCGAAGTCCTCGGTCGCGGCCTTTGAAGGACGCTCGTAAACATCCGATTCAGACGGATTGTACGGTATCACATTCACATTGCACCGCAGACCCTTGGCGATGCGCGCCAGTCCTTCGGCGCAGAGGCCGGTGTCGTTGACGCCGCGAAGAAGCACATATTCCAGCGTAACCTCTCGCTTTCGGCTGCGAAAGAACGTCTGGGCGGCCGAGACTATGTCCTCGATGCTGGTGGCCTTTGCGGCGGGGATAAGCTGCCGTCTCAGCGCGTCGTTGGGCGCGTGCAGCGAGATGGCCAGCGTTATGGGCAGGCCTTCCTTCGCCAGACGGCGGATCTTGCCGGGCAGACCGATGGTCGAGACGGTAACCCGGCGCGCGGAGAGGGCGAAGCGTTGCGGGTCTATCAGAGCGCGGACGGCCGCTACGGTGGCGTCGTAGTTGGCCAGCGGTTCGCCCATGCCCATGAATACGGCGTTTGTGACCGCTCTGCCGGTTGCCTGCCGCAGGTGCAGAACCTGTTGGAGTATTTCGCTTGCGCTCATGTTGCGACGCAGTCCGTCTCTGGCGGTGGCGCAGAACGAACAACCCATTCCACAGCCGACCTGCGTGGAAAGACACGCGGTCGCGCGGCCGCGGGCGGGTATAAGCGCCGTCTCGACATGCTCGCCGTCGGACAGCTCCAGCAGCAGCTTGGTGACGCCGTCAGGACTGTCGGTGCGTCGGACCACGCGCGAGGTCAGTATGTCGAAGCCGTCGGCGGCGTCGGCCGGCAGGTTGCTCATCTCCGCGGGGTCTGTTACACCCTTGCGATAGACCCAGTCGGCGAGCTGCTCGGCGCGAAAGGGCTTCCGCCCCAGCTCGGCCATCGCGGCGCGCAGTCCATCGAGCGTCATTTCAAGGAATGGGTAGTTCATTGGGATGAATCGGCTTCCAGCAGCTCGCTCAGCTTGCCTTTGCGGCAGAACTCCTCGAAGGCCTCGATGTCCGGCAAAATAGCGTCGCTGTAGGCACGCACGACCCAGTTGGCCGACATGGGCGTGATCGTTACGACAACCGCCCCGCCGGCCGATGCGACGTACATCTCCAGGGCCGTGCCCATAGACGCCGACGGCAGGTAGGCGATAAGCAGGTCGCAGTCGGCGGCCCGGTCCAGCCCTTCCTGCAGCGTGCGGCGGATGTCGGGAAGCTCGTAGGTGATGCTGTCGGGATGCTCACTATAGTGGCAGTACACCCGCGCATCGTTCAGACATTGGCTCAGCGCCTCGCGGACCGGCTCCCGCCAGTCCTGGGGGTGGATGGCCGCTTCCGTCAGCGAGCCCTGTATGATGCCGGCCAGAAAAACTTCCATCCTTTGCGCACTCCCGTCCGGATAGAACGTCGAAACCACTATTGTAACGATAAGGGGGTAGGTCTGTCGGCGCAATCGCGGACGCTATCAGCCGGTGTGCTCTCGCCTGGCGGTGAGGAGCCAATGTACGGCCATGAGTGCTACGCCCGCGACCAGCAGCACGTCGGCTACGTTGAAGACCCAGGGATAGTGCCACGCGCTGAAGTCGATGAAGTCTCGCACCTGATAGCGGATGTTTTCCGCACCGGGAAGCTCCACCACCGCAAACAGCCGGTCGTAGAGGTTGCCCAGCGCCCCGGCGAGTATGCAGCCCAGCGCTATGTGCATGCTTCGGGCGGCAGCGTCGGATGTCGCGAAGAAACTCACCACCAGCGAGACTGTGACGACCGTGGCCGCCGCAACCAGCCAGCGGGGCAGGGGCAGACCGAATACCACGCCCGGGTTGGTCGAGAGGGTGAGCTTTATGCCGGCGCCTATGTCGCGCTGCAGCGAAAGCTGGTGCAGCACATGTTGCGGCTCAAGCTGGTCGCCGTAGCGTTGGGATATCCGTTCGATGCGCTGCGGTATGGAAGGATCGTCCAGCAGGGAGTCGAAAACCACCGATTTGCTGAGCAGATCGGCCGCCAGTCCACAGACGGTCACAAGGGCAAAGACAACTATGACCGCCCGGCTCTTTATGGCCTTTCGGCCGGGTCTGCCGGATGAGTCCTGTCGGGCATCAGAGCGGCTGTTTCGACCGGCCGACGGCAAGGGTCGTCAGTCCTCGTCCTCTAGGTCCTCGTCAACGACCTCGTCCGAATCGGCCTCGGAGGCCGAGGCGTCGTCTTCTTCGACCTCCTCCGCCTCTTCGTCTTCGAGGTCTTCTTCCTCGTCTTCGGAAACACCGTGCTGCTGATCTTCGCTCGGACGGACCAGGCCCTTCTCGACCATTCGTGCGTATTCGATGCAGTATTTCGCCCACGGCCTGGCGCGGAGGCGGGGCTTGTTTATCGGTTTGCCGGTGCCCAGGCATATCCCGTAGGTGCCGTTGTTGATCCGCTCCAGGGCCTCGTCGATCTCCTGAAGCAGGGCCCGTTCGCTCTGGAGGAGTCCGAGGTTGAACTCGTGCTCGAAGTTGTCGCTTCCGACGTCCGCCGGATGCGTCGGCATGCTCGGGGCGGCCGATATCCCCTCCTCAGGGTTCACGCCGGCGTGCCCGGACTGCATACCGCCCATGTCGCCGAGGATATCCCGCCGCTTCTCCAGAAGTCGCTGGCGGAACTCCTTCAACTCCGCCTTGGTCAGATGCGTCTTGGGCTTCTCGGCGGTTTTCTTGCGGGACGATTTCTTCTTCGCCGGCCCGGTCTTTTTGCCGGTTCCGGATTGCCTGGCACGAGAGGTCTTTTTGGCGCTTTTGCCGGCAGACTTTTTGGTCGACTTCCTGGTCGTGCTCTTGCGCTTCTTCGCTGTCGAGCTCGAAGACTTCCGGGCGGATTTCTTCCGCGACTTCGTGCTCTTGCGAGTGGTTTTCCTGGATTTTTTCGCCACGGACAATATCCCTTTCTCAGTCGCGGCGGGCTGCGGCGACCACAGTACCGCTTTCCGCCGGCGTCCGAAAACGCTGAACTATAGGTTTTCGATAGCGAAGTGTCAAGCTCGCCCGATGGGGCGTCTGACCGGGTTCTGAGAGGTCCTGTCGGCCCGGTCCATGCCGCGGGTTCCGCCGGAGGAGTGTATGCTTTGTGCCCGCCCCTTCAGGTGCTATGCTGCCGGCCATGGAAGACCTTCGCCGCCACAAGCCGGACCGCCGCATGCTCCCGATGGCGTGCTGGCTGGTCCTGTCGGTGCTGGTGCTGTTTGTGGTGCAGGCGGTCTATGAATTGACGCTGGGTGATAATTTCCACGTCGTTGTGCCAGGTAAGGTCTATCGTTCGGCCCAGCCGAGTCCCGCTGATCTTCGCTGCTGGACGGACCGGTACGGACTGAGAACCGTCATAAACCTCCGCGGCGAAAGCTCGGGCGATTTCCATGCCGAACAGCGGGCCGCCGCCGGAGAACTGGGACTGCGTATGGTGGACGTGCGTTTCTCGGCCGTGAACCATCCACCCCGGCCTCAACTCATGCGGCTTATCGACGCCCTGGAGAACTCCCCCAGACCGATACTGCTGCACTGCAAACGCGGGGCCGACCGGACCGGCATGGCGGCGGTTCTGGCGGCGATGGCTGTCGGGGGGCAAGACTATGCGACCGCCCGCAAGCAGCTTTCGTGGCAGTACGGGCACCTCGACAGTGATACCGACAAAATCGCCGGTCTTCTGCACCGCTACGAGCGGTATTGTCGCGAAGCCGGACTGGACACCGGTGGCTGGGAGCAGTTCCGACGCTGGGCGACGCAGGAGTACCACCCCTACTACTACGTGGTGGAGATCGAGACGCCCGAGCATCTGTCGGCCGCTCCGGGACAGCGGCTCAACGTGCCTGTTACCGTGACCAATCGGTCGCGCGAGACCATACCCGCGGCCGACGAGGAGCGGCTTTTTGCAGTAGCGGCCTTTCTCGGCAGCACAACGGACGACGAGCCGGACGAGGTGCTCAGTCCACGCGCATGGTTGCCCAGGCGGGATATTCGACCGGGTGAGTCGGTCCAGGTCGAGGTCCGGCTGGATGCGCCCCAACAGCAAGGCCGGTACGCTGTCCGGTTCGATGTCGTCGAGGAGCACCAGACCTGGTTTGCCAGGCAGGGCTCTCCGATGGCCGAGTGCAAGCTGGACGTTTCGGCCGGCGCGAATCGGTAGATATTCACGAGCTTTGCGCTTTCGATTCGGCGGAAGCTGTGGCATCATAAATCTGCCCATATCCGACATATCCATGTCAATAGAGCTACTCATATTGGTGGACAACTCGGCCGATGACGAATCGCTCCGGGCCGAGCACGGCCTGGCGGTTCTGGTCAGTGGCCTGGGGGCCATGTACCTGTTTGACACGGGCGCGACGTCAGACGTGTTGATGGACAACTGCCACTGGCTGGGGGTGGACCTGTCCGCAGTTGACGGCGTGGCGATTTCACACGGCCACTACGATCACACCGGCGGGCTTGGCGAGGTCGTCCGCATGCGGGGGCAGACGCCACTGTATGCCCACCCGCGAGCGTTCCGCCGTCGGTGGTCGGACAGTCCCGGGAAACCCCTCAAGGACGTTTCCTGTCCGTTTGCGCTGGAGGAGCTTTGCGGCGACGGCGCGGTGCTGCATGCCGTGCGGGCGCCGGAGCTGGTGGAGGAATGGGCACTATTGACGGGACCCATCGGCGGGGCAATGCCGCCGGGCGAGTCTTTCGTGGTGCGACAGGACGATGAAATAGTGCCTGACACATTTGAGGATGAGCTTTGCCTGCTTTTGAGGGGAACGCAGGGATGGGTGGTTCTCACCGGCTGCTGCCACCGGGGGCTTGAGAACACACTAAGGACCGCCAGGTTCCTCACCCACGGCGAACCACTGCAGGCCGTCGTTGGCGGTTTGCACCTGCGAAGCGCCACGGATGAGCAACTGAACCACATCGCCGACGTACTGGACAAGCACGGCCAACCCGAGCTGCACTGTGGACACTGCACCGGCAGGCGGGCGACGGAGTTTCTCGGTCAGAGGTTTCCCGGCAAGGTCCATCCCATCGGCGCCGGTCAGCATATCCGCCTTTAGAATAGTATGTTGGGAAATGCCAACCGCGATCTGACGGACCCGAAACAAGGCGTGCCGCCGAAACTCACTGCTTCCCGCGACCGCCGCAACCACCCGAGATAACGAATACACGAACTCACGAAGCAGTCACACTGTCAGCTATTCGCCGCACCTTTTCGACCAGTTCGCCTGCGGTGTCCTCGTCGCCGGCCTCGGCGAATATCCGCAGGATCGGCTCGGTGTTGCTGCCGCGGACGCTGACCCAGCCGCCCGGCAGGTCTATCCGCAGACCATCGGCGTCATTGAATTCGGCTTCGGGGGTATCGGCGAACGCCTCCCGCACCGCCACGATCACTTTATCCGCGGCCGCCGACGGGCAGGGCATTTTGGTCTTCATAAACTTGTAGGAGGGGATTTCGGCGACGAGTTGACTGAGATTTTTACCGGTCTCGGCGAGCCGGCGCAGCACGTACGCGATGCCCACCAGACTGTCCCGCACCCGCGCCAGTTTCGGCTCCATGACGCCGCCATTGCCTTCGCCGCCGAAGATGCACCCCTCGCGGGCCATCAGGTCGGCCACGTTCGCCTCGCCGGTGGGCGCGCGCAGCACGCGGCAGCCCGCGGCCGCCGCTACGTCGTCTATCATCCGCGAGGTGGACAGGTTCGTCGCCAGGTCGCCCTTGTTCCGCGCCAGCACGTCAACGGCCGCCAGGACCAGCGTGTATTCCTCCCCGATAAACCTTCCCTGCTCGTCCACCAGCACCAGTCGGTCGGCGTCCGGGTCCTGCGCGAACCCGACGTCGGCGCCGTGCTCGCGAACCGCCTCGCATAGCTGCGTAAGGTTCTGTTGAACCGGCTCGGGCGTGTGGGCGAAGTCGCCCGTCGGCTCGCCGTTTATCTGCACCACTTCGCAGCCCAGCCGCTGGAGCAGCATGGGCGTTACCACGCAACCGGCCCCGTTAATGCTGTCCAGTACCACGCGGAACCGCTTGCCGGCGATCTGCTCGACGTCCACCAGATCGCAGACGGCCTCGACGTGGCGGCTATGCGTGGTGGTATCGGTGCTCGCCCTGCCTTGGCCTCGGGGGTCGGCAAAGCGGAACCGGCGGTTCCGCCACGCGTCGGTCAACTCGTGGGCCTGACCGGCGGTAAGGGCCGGACCGTCCGGCTGGAGAAACTTCATCCCGTTGTATTCAATCGGGTTATGCGATGCTGTTATCACCACCGCGCCGGCCGCTTGGAGCGTCTTTGTCATCAGCGCCGCTCCCGGCGTGGTAACGATGCCCAGGTCAATCACGTTTACCCCCGAGGCGAGCAGGCCCGCCTTGGCGGCCGATGCGAAGGCCGGCCCCGAGGGGCGTGTGTCCCGCCCCAGGACCACCGTCGCCCCGTCCGGCAGAGACGAAGCGAAGGCGCATGCGAAGTCGCACGCCACCTGCGGCGTAAGTGCCTCGCCCACCGTCCCGCGAACACCCGAAACGCTGACAATCAAATCAGACATCGCACACTCCTTCCGCGTGGATTATGCACTCCGCCGGCGGCGATGCAATCGCGCGGCGGGCCGAAAGCCGACCGCGTAAGCATAGCCGCCCGATCTCCCTTGCCCCCACGGGCGGCGGAGCGTAGCGTGGGACGCGTGTGGCGTTTCGGTGAGGTGGTGATGTCCGTCATCGCGGTTGAGTTCTTCGAATGGGATGACCCGCTTGAGATTCTGCGGGTGGTGCTTCCGCTGCTGGCGGTGGCCGCCGGTGTGCTTCTGCTGCTTTGGGCTATCCGCCGCATGCGTACCGAAAAAAGACGGATGGAGCTTCATGCGCTGGCGGATGAGATGGGGCTTCAGCCGGCGACGGACGAAGAGAACCGGCAGCGTCGCCGGCAGCTCTACGCGTTTGCTCTGCTCCGACCTGCCCAGGCCACCCGAAAGGAAATCCACAACCGCTTCATCGGCCCGATTGGAAATGCGTACGTGGAACTCTTCGACGTTCACCGGACGATGAACACCCAGGCCGGCGCCGACGACGACCCGCAGCAGCTTCCCGCCGGCGAGCTGCACGCCAACAAGCCCGACATGGTGGTGGACTCCAGCGAGACGGCCGTGCTGGTCACACTTGAGGGCATGGACCTGCCGCCGCTGATGCTTTCGCCCGACACCCGCACCAAGCGCTTTCTCGACGGGCGACGCCATGAGCAGCGGCTGGACGAGTTCGACGACCACAACACGCTGGAAGCGACGGACCTTTCACGGGCACAGGCGCTTTTTACAGGCGAGCTGCGGGACTACCTCGCGCACAACCGGGACCTGACCATGGAAGCCCGCGGGCGGGGTGTGCTCTTCTACCGTGAGAGCCGGATTCTGCCGCCGGAGCAGGCGCGTGTGCTGGTTGAAGAGGCCCTGTGGATAAGCAAGCAACTGCAGAGTGCCGACGCCGGTCGGCTCTAGCCGCTCAGGTGCGCAGATGCCCGTGTCCGGTGACTATCCACTTGTAGGTGGTCAGGTCCTCGGCGCCCATGGGTCCGCGGGCGTGGAGTTTGTCGGTGCTGATGCCCACCTCGGCTCCCAGGCCGTACTCTCCACCGTCTGAAAAGCGGGTCGAGGCGTTCACCATGACGCTGGAGGAGTCCACCTCCGCCACGAACCTGTCGGCCGCGGTGACAGATTCGGTGACGATGGCGTCGGTATGACTGCTGCTGTAGGTGTTTATGTGCCCAATGGCCGCCGACAGGTCGCTCACTACCGCCACCGCCAGCGTCAGCGACAGGAACTCGCTGCGCCAGTCGTCTTCGCTCGCCTCGACGATGCCTTCAATACCGGCCGCGGATAGTATGTCCCGCGACGCCGGATCGCACCGCAGCTCCACGCCGGCTTCGATGAGCTTGGCGGCCACACGTGGCAGGAAGGTCTCGGCGACGGCAGCGTCCACCAGCAGCGTCTCGGCGGCGTTGCATACCCCGGGCCTCTGGCATTTGGCGTTGAGCGTGATGCTCTCGGCCATTTCCAGGTCGGCGTCGGCATGTACGTACACGTGGCAGTTGCCGGCGTAGTGCTTGATTACGGGAATGGTGGCGGCCTGCGCGACGGCGCGGATCAGCCCTTCGCCGCCGCGGGGGATGATCAGGTCTATAAGCCCCTCGGCCTGGGCCATTGCCGGGACCAGCGCACGGTCGGGGTTGTCGATGACGGCAACGGCCGCCGTCGGCAGACCGGCCTTGGACAATCCCTGCCGCAGGGCGGCGGCTATGGCGAGATTGGAGTGCATCGCCTCTTTGCCGCCACGCAATATGCAGGCGTTGCCGCTCTTGAGGCAAAGACCGGCCGCGTCGGCCGTCACGTTGGGGCGCGATTCGTATATCACACCCACCACGCCCAGCGGCACGCGACGCTTCTCAATCCGCAGACCGTTCGGACGGTTGTACGCCGCTATGGTTCGTCCGACCGGGTCCACCTGCGAGGCGATGCTCTCCAGCGCGGCGGCCATCTTCTCCACCCGCTCGTCGGTTAACCGCAGGCGGTCCACCATCGCCTCGGTCAGGCCGAACTCGTTGCTGCGGGCGATGTCCTTTTCGTTTTCCCGCTGCAGCGTACCGCGGGCATTTCGGACGGCCTCGGCGCAGGCCAGCAGAGCGGCGTCGCGCTGCTCGCCGCGGGTGGATGCCAGCAGGGCCGCTGCCTCGCGGGCCTCGTGCGCGATTTTCTCGATATGCTCTCGAGCCTGTTGCTCGTCCATATTGCACCTCCGTCCAGGCGCGGTTTGTTCGGGTACCGGCAAGGGGGTAAGTTACGCCACGGACGGCATGGTGGCAAGAGGCCCTGCGGCGGAGTGCATTCCCAGTCCGGCTGTATACCCAGCTACGGCTGTGTCGAGTCGGCCGGTTCTTCGCGGCGGCTGAGGCGGAACCACACGGTGGGCGGCGGCCCGTCCAACTCCACGTTGAGCTCCGGCGGAAAACGCACGATGACTTCTCTCTGGTCCCAACTGTCCAGGGGCTTCTTGTCCTGTTCGCTGAGGACTATGTACGCCTGCACCTGCTGAGGGTTTCGGCGAAGCTGGTCCAGGTCCTCCCGCGGACCGGTTACGGTTATGGTCTTCCGCCATTCCACCGGGTCACGGCGCTCCAGTACGAACTCATCCCACGTGCCGTCGTGTCCCCAGGCCGGCGGGCTCATGACCTGCACGGCTACATCGAAACTGTGGGTGTCCTTTATCTGGACAAGCTCGAAGGAGACCTGGACGGTCTCTGTCTCCGGCCTCACTTCGGTACCTTCGATGGTGTTGACTATGCCTGCGGTTACGCTGTCGCCCTCGACTTGGCGGAGGTCCACGCGACGCGTGCTGAGGATGGGCTCTTCGCCACGCTCATGCAGCTTTCTGAGCGTTTCCTGCCAGTTGGTCCTGGCGACGCGAATTGCGGTGGCCGCCGGCGTAACCGATACGTTGCGCACCCTTCCGCCGGTGTAGTTGAACTCAATGGGGATATCGTGCACGGTGACCAGCTCGTCGGTCTCCACGTTTATCGCCTGGGGCGTGGTGGCGGCGACCGTAAGTCCTTCGGCGGTCAGGTCCAATGCCGCGGTGAGCACTTCGACCGGCGAAAGAACAAAGCGTGGCTGGGAGGCGTGTTTTGAGACATCGTAGTTGACTACGAAGTTTTCCTGCTGGAGTTTGCTCTGCAGCCGCTCTATGCCTCCGCGGCTGCCACGAACCGTGAACTCAACGCTGTACTCCCTCGGCGGCAGCAGTACCAGGTCCGGCGAACCGGCCGTATTCAGCCGTAGAGTCGCGCGCAGATCGTCGGTCTGGGTGAACTCCATATCGGCGTACACCCAGATAAGCACGGTAATCAGAGCGACCCAGAAGAACGTGCGTAACGGCTGCAAAAACCGTTGCGGGTCGGTGCGATCACCTTCGCTCTGATACTTCTTCCGTGCCATGGTTCGTCAGTCTGTCGGGGCTTCCTTCTGCTTCTGCTTTTTCCATTGACGGATGAACGCCGGTGGCGCCATCAAGCTGAGGATCATCTCGCGCAGTGTTTCGCTTTCCAGTCCCAGGTAGAGCTGACCTTCGTAGGCCAGGGAGACGCGGCCGGTTTCCTCGCTGACCACCAGAACCACGGCGTCCGTCTCCTGCGCCAGGCCCAGCGCCGCCCTGTGCCTGCTGCCCAGCGAGGGGTCCACGTCCTCGCTTTCGGCGAGCGGAAACTGGCAACCGGCCGCCGCGATACGGCCGTCCCGGATGATGACGCCCATGTCGTGCAGGGCCGTCCCGGGATAGAAAATGGTGTTCAGCAGCGGCGCGGTCAGCTCGGCGTTCAGTACCGTACCTGACTCTATCAGCCCTCCCAGTCCGACCGTTCGCTCTATGGCCAGTACCGCTCCGATCTTGTTTCGGGAGAGATAGCCGGAGCTGTCTACCAGCGCATCGACCTGCCTTTCCACCTCGGTTCCGCTGGAGCGGAACAACCTTGCCTGACCTATCTGTATCAGTGCCCGGCGCAGCTCGGGCTGGAAAGCCACCACACCGGCGACGAAGGCAAACAGAAGGAAGTGGCGATACAGGAACTCGATGCGGTCCCATCCGAACTGCTCCGGCAGCAGACGGATGACCAGGTAAACGGTGATGAGCATCACCGCGACGCCTTTGATGAGCCGGGCGCCCCTCGTGCCCCGCAGAAAACGCATCACCCACCATACCACCAGGCCGATGAGAAGAAGCTCAACCATGACCACGCCGAGGTTGTACGTGGTTATCCGGTTCCAATACGTCGTGATGATGCGGAGCAGCCGTTCCATAGCCCGCTTTCGGCGCAAGGCCGCCTTGTCCGGTCAGTATGTCATGTTTGTCATCGACATATCGCCCCTGGCCGCTGAAGCTTAACCGTCCGCAGTCCTACCATCTGCGGCGATGGCGTCGGCGACCTTCAACGCCTCGACGGTCTCGGCCACATCGTGCACACGGAAGACCGTCGCGCCGCGGCGCCGGGCTTCGATTACCGCCGCCAGCGTGCCCGGTACTCGTAGGCGCGGCTCACTTTGACCTGTCAGCTCGCCTATGAATCGCTTGCGCGACGGACCGACCAGCAGGGGTCTGTCGAGAGCGGAAAGCTCGCCGAGTCGCGCCAGCAACGCCAGGTTGTGTGCCAGCAACTTCCCGAAACCGATGCCGGGATCAAGGATGATGCGCTCACGGACCACACCGGCCTCGACCACCACATCGAGCCGCTCGCGGAGGAAGTCGCGAACTTCCGTCACCACGTCATCATATGCCGGTTGTTTCTGCATCGTCTTCGGCTTGCCCAGCATGTGCATGAGCACGACGGCGCAGGAACTCTCGGCCAGCAGGACCGGCATGTCCGGGTCGTGACGACAGGCCGAGACGTCGTTGACCACGCAGGCCCCGGCATCCAGTGCAAACCGTGCCACCTTGGCGCTTGTGGTGTCGATGCTTACGACAGCGCCGGTCTGCGTCACGGCCGGCAACACTCCCCGCAGGCGACGGATCTGCTCGTCGGCGTCAACCGGGTCTGAGCCGGGGCGGGTGGATTCGGCGCCGATGTCGATCATGTCGGCCCCCTCACGGAGCATCTGTTCGGCGCGGCCGACGGCGTCGCCGGCTTTCAGGAAATCCCCGCCGTCAGAGAAGCTGTCGGGTGTGACGTTGAGCACGCCCATGACGGCCCATTGGCCGGTGCGGTGGGAGTTCAGGATTTCGTCAAGAGTCCGAGCCATCGCCCTTAATAGATACAACATCGAGGCGCCGGGGACAAACCTCAAGCCGCAACAGGAGGATCAAGCCCCGGTTTTGACCCGCTAGCCCGGCTCGGGCACGGCCCCGCCCGTCTCCGTATCCGGGCGCGATTCATCGGCGGACGCGGGCTCCTGGCCCTCCTTGGCGTGTTCTTTTTCCAGAAGCTCCCCGACGGTGGGCTTCTCGATGGTCTGGCCTTCCACTATGCGCTGAACGTCGTCGCCGCTGAGCGTCTCATACTTTATCAGCGCGTCGGCCAGGTTCTGGAGCTGCCGGCGGTGAGTCTCCACAAGATGGCGGGCGCTTCGGTAGCCGGCATCGATGAAATTCCTGACTTCCTCGTCGATTATCTCGGCCGTCTTGTCGGAGTACTCCCTGGGATTGAAATCGCCCATGACCGGACCGAACTGCTGCTCGGAGCCGTTATAGCGGACGTACCCCAGTCGCTCGCTCATGCCCCAGTCCAGGACCATTTTGCGGGCTATTTCGGTCGCCTGGTGGATGTCGCCGGAGGCGCCGCTGGAGATGTCCTCGCAGAAGACTTCCTCGGCCACCCGTCCGCCCAGCAGAACCGTCAGCAGGGCCCGGCAGTAGCGGCGGGTGTAGAGGTAGCGGTCCTTCTCCGGGAGCGTGAAGGTAGCTCCGCCGGCCGCTCCCCGTGGAATTATCGAAACCTTATGCAGCGGGTCGGAGTCCGGCGTGAGTACCTGCACCAGTGCATGGCCGGCCTCGTGGTAGGCCGTGGTCTGCTTCTCCTGCTCGTCCACCACGCGGCTCTTGCGGGCCCGGCCCCAGCGGACCTTGTCGCGTGCCTCCTCCAGGTCGGCCTGCTCGATGTAGTCCTTGTTGGCCATGGTGGCGGAAATGGCCGCCTCGTTCACCAGCGCCGCCAGGTCGGCTCCGGAGAACATGGGCGTCCCGCGGGCGATGCGGTGCAGGTCCACGTCCGGGCCGCACTTCACCTTTTCAGCGTATATCTTGAGAATGTGATAGCGACCCTCCAGGTCCGGCAGGGGCACCTGGATCTGCCGGTCGAACCGACCGGGCCTGGTCAGCGCCGGGTCCAGAACGTCCTGCCGGTTGGTGGCGGCTATGACTATGACCTGGTCGGAGGAGTCCATGCCGTCCATCTCGACCAGTATGGCGTTCAGCGTCTGCTCTCGCTCGTCGTGTCCCCCGCCGCCGAAGCCGACGCCCCTGCGTCGGCCGACCGCGTCTATCTCGTCCAGGAAGATGATGCACGGGGCGCTGTCCTTGGCCTGCTTGAACAGGTCACGGACCCTGCTGGCGCCTACGCCGACGAACATCTCCACGAAGTCGCTTCCGCTGATGGAGAAGAAGGGCACCTCGGCCTCGCCGGCGATCGCCTTGGCCAGCAGCGTCTTGCCGCAGCCCGGCGGACCGATAAGCAGCACGCCCCGCGGCACACGCCCGCCGAGACGCTGGAATCTGCGAGGGTTTTTCAGGAACTCGATAAGCTCGGTTACCTCGTCCTTTGCCTCGGCCACGCCGGCAACGTCGTCGAACGTCACCCGAGACTGCTCCTTGGTGACCAGGCGGTGCCTGGAGCGGCCGAAGTTGCCCAGAAAACCGCCGCCGCCGGCACCGGCGCCGATCCGCCTGAACAGCAGAAACCATATCGCCAGGAACACCACCATCGTTATCAGCAGGTGAGGCAGTACGCCGGAAAGCCAGCCGCTTGGCTCATAGCGATAGCGCACACCCTTCTGATGTTGCGAGAGGGCTTCCTGGAGACGCTGGTCGAAGTTGCTCTCGGCCTCGTACTTGTAGGCGACGGTGAACTTGGGCGAGTCGTCGGCCTCCAGTATGGGGGCGTTGGGTTCCAGCTCGCCCTGGATTTCAGTCTCTTTGACGACGATGACCGAGCCGGCCTTGACGTATCCCTCTTTTACGGAGGTCCAGAACTCGCCGGGGCTGATCTGCGTGCGATCGTCAAGCCCGCGACTGAGGAACATGAACATCAGTATCGCCACACCGATAATGATCGCCCAGCCCATGAGCGATCTTCCGAAGCGGTTCGGTGGCATGGGAGGCGGCTTCTGCCCCCGGTTGGGGTCCTGGTTCGGTTTCTGCTGGTCGTCTGTCATGATAGTCGCCGGGCCGGGACGCAAAGCCCCGCCCGGTTCTCCGGTCCATCATATACGAACCGGCCTGCCTGACCAAGAGAGAGCGAGTCCGGCCTTCGGGAGGAAGCGACACCGCCCGAACCCAACTGGATTGATTACCAGTCGGATTCCATCTGCTCGACCACGCGGCGGGCGAGCCGGTTGATGACGTCTTCGCTGCCGGTGAAGAAGTCCTCCGAGAGCGGTTCATGAGGTATATACGTGCCGGAAACGCGCACGTTCGAACGCTCGGCGCGGATTTTCCCGGTTCGCAGGTCGCTCCACTGGAACGAGACCGTCAAGGTCATCTCCATCTCCCGCGGCAGGCCCGTGTCGGGGTTGGTCGAGAGCACCCGCTGGGAAATATTGTCGATGGTGCCACTGAGCAGCGTGTCGGCGTCGGTCTTTTCGGCGACCTTGTAGGGCGTGTCCAGTTCAATTCTCTTTACCAGTGCCTCGGTCAGTCGGAACTCCATTTCCCGGCGATAGACGTTCTTTCCCACATTCCAGATAGGCACCGCCACTGTGCGGACGTCGTCGGGATACCCGCCGGAAAAGCTGTATCCCTCGGAAGGGGTCCGGGCGCAGCCGACCAGAAGCATCGGACAGACGCAAAGCAGTATCACCGATATCGCTGCCATGATGCGCATCATTGCCTGGTTCCTGTCGTGTTGGTCCTACGGTTCCTCATCGGCGAGCGACTCCAGTCCGCGAATCCTCGGCACGTCCCGCCGGGGCTGCTGACGGGTGGTCGGGGCATCTTCGCTCGTATCCGGGGCTTCTCCCAGGGCCCTTGCGGCCTTGGCGGCGTATTCGGTATTCGCGTATTCCTGCCTCACCCGACGATAGTAGAACTCGGCCGCGGTGTCCCGCCCGGTGCGTTCGTAGAACCGGGCCGTGTGGAAGTCTTTTTCCGCGCGTTGTTCATCTATGCGGCGCAGTACGTCCGCAGTGTTGTTCTCCTCGGCGGCCTGGGGAAACCTCTCCTGGAAGTGACGAAACCTCAGCCGGGCCTCCAGAAGCGGCGTATCGTCGAACGAGGGTCCGCGGTACATTGCATACCTGCAGCGGGCGGCCTGGAGCATGGCATAGGCGGCCGACTCGCCGCGCGGGAACATCTCCACGTAGCGGTCATAGGCGTCGATGGCCTTGTCGTATTCCTGCCTTGCCTCGTGGTAGTTGCCCATACGCAGCAGGGCCTCTTCGGCAAGCTCCGAACCCGGAGCGCTTGAGATTATGCGTTCCAGTATTCTCAGTCCGTCACTGCGGGCGGGGATGCGTATGAACCCCAGCACGGTCCGCTTCCGACCTTTCAGGAAGGCGTCGGCGATCTCGTACTGCCGGTGCAGGGCCCTGCCGGCAAACGGACCACCCGGGAAGCGGGTGAGCTGGCGGTCGAACCATTCATAGGCCTTCATATACCGGCCACGGTCCATCTCGGCCTGACCGGCCAGCATCATGGCTTCTTCGCAGGCGTCGTGGTCGGGGTATCTCTCCAGGAAACGCTCGGCCACCTCGACGGCGTCGCCGTAATCGCCCTTATCCAGGTGCGTTCGGATGAGTGCTATCTGACCGGCCGGACTGTCCTCGCCCGGCTCGGCGGCGGCCGTCCATTCACCGCCGGTCCAGACATATTCCCGCTGAGCCGCCGCCGCAGACGCGGATGCCAGCAGAACGGCCAACATCAACTTTAAGACGTGTTCGTCCATGACGAAATTCCCTTACTGCACCGTGCCGGCGAATGCGAGGACCATTATAGACTCGCCCCATTGGGCTGCAACAACTTAGGATTTTCCGCCGATTACATGGCGCGCCATTCGAGGCCGCCGTCCAAGCTGCTCCGTGAAGTGATACGCCAGCAAACGATTAACCGCCTGCGCCTGTGGTTCGGGCAACTGCGCGCGCCTGCCCGCACGGGCCGCCACCAGCGTCGCCAATCCCTCTGCCGCCGCCGGAGACAGGGGTTTCGCATCCTCGTACTCCGCCGCGCAGCTCCGGCACACAGGACCGCCGGCGCGGGGCGAAAAGTGGCTCAGTCCGGCGGCGTCGGCCGAACGCCCGCAGGAGGCGCATGACTCCAGATCCCCCAAAAGTCCGATCAATCGCAGCAGCCGCCACTGGAAGTACGCCAGCACGGCCGGCACCGGCGCATCCGGCTCGCCGGTGCGTCGCAGCGAGTTGTGCAGCAGGTCGAAGACCTCCGCGTGCGGGTCCTGCTCGGCAAGCGAAAGGGCGACCAGCTCGAGCATATAAAGTGCGGCGTTCAGTCGTTGCGAGCTTTGACGCAGCGCGGAGTGGGACGCCGACTCGCTGAACTCCACCACATTTCCCAGGGATTCGCCCCGGCCGGTCGTATAGACAAGCTCGCCCTCGACAAGCATGTCCAGCGTGCCGCCGGTCTTGCTCTTGGCGCGTTTGGAGCCCTTGGCGATAAGCCGCACGACACCGCCGTTGCGGGTGAAAAACGTAACGACCTGGGAGGTCTCGCTGTAATCGACCGTCCGCAGGCAGATTGCCTCGTCGCGGTGTCGCATGGTTGAAGGGGCGCCGGCAGCGGGCGGCTCAGTCCGGTTCCACCTGCTCTGTGTCCAGGCGGCGGACGCGCAGACGGATAATCTTGCGGTCGTCGGCTTCCAGGATGGTGAACTCGGCGCCGCCGATGCGGACGTTCTCTCCGGCGGCCGGTATATAACCCAGCTCCGAGAACACGCAGCCGGCGGCCGTGTCGTAATCCTCGTCCTCGGGTATGTCCAGTCCCATCGCGTCGTTCAGGTCGTCGATGTGCAGACGTCCGTCAACCTCCGCGGTCTGCTCGTCCACGCGGTGCATCAGCGCCGGCTCGGGGCGGTCGTATTCGTCGGAGATGTTCCCGACGATCTCTTCCAGGACGTCCTCGATGGTTACCAGCCCGGCCGTTCCGCCGTACTCGTCCAGCACCACCGCCAGGTGCACCTTGCGGGCCTTGAACTCCCGCAGGAGCTTGTCCAGCGTCATTGTCTCCGGCACGAAGAAGGGCTTGCGCATTATCTCCCGCACCGAGACGGGCTGTTCGGTGCGGACGTGCTGCAGCAGGTCCTTGGCGTAAAGGACGCCGATGATGTTGTCTATGTCCTGCTGATAGACCGGCACACGCGTATGCCCGGCGTCGAAGACCTTCGCGCAGGCCTCGTGCCAGGGCACCTCGGCCGGCAGCGCGAATACGTCCGTCCGCGGGGTCATGATCTGACCGGCCTGGATCTCGGAGAATTCCACGACCGCTTCGATCATCTGGGCCTCTTCGGCGTTGACTGAGCCCTCGGCGCGGCCTTCGGAGGCGGCCTGGAGTATCTCCTGGCGGACCTCCTCTCCGTTGCACTCGTGCTCCTCCTCGGCTCCGCTGAGCCGGCGGATGGGCACGCTCAGCGCCTGCATCGCCGCGATCAGCGGAAAGAGGGCGTATCGCAGCGCAAGAAGCAGCGGCAGCGCCGCCAGAAGGAACCCCCCCCCGGCATAGGTTGCCCAGGCATGGGGAATCGCCACCGACACAAGCGCTATCAAAAGCCCCGTCGCCACCAGCGCCCCGGCCGTTCGTGCCCAGCCGCCGCCGATGCCCGCCAGCAGGTAGAGCATGCCCGTAACCAGTGCGAGATTGGCAATCGCGCGGCAGGTGGCGGAGGTCAGCGTCAACGCCGGTAACTGACCGTCCAGCAGTTCGAGCTTTCGGCGGATCTTCTCCCCGGCGTGTGCGTTATCGAGCTGGATTCGCCGAAAGCCGCGCAGAGCGTAGCTGGCGACCGAGAAGAACAACGACAGGGCCGCGGATATCAGCACGACCCAGAAGTATGGACTCACAGTTGCTGTAATCTCCCTGTAACGCGCCCCGTTTCCGGCCCGGCCGCCGACTACACGATCGTCCGCGTGGGACGCTTCGCACGGACAATCGTCGCTGCGGTCCGGGGCTGCAAACCATATCATAACGTCAAAGACGCCTTTAACAAGCGGTTTCGACGCCTGACCAGCCGGAGGCGGCGCCCCGGCGAGCGATTCGTCGTGGGAGCCAAAGGCGTTGCCCGTCCCCGGGCAAGTCATCCGGAGCATCATTGGTGCCCCTGACCCGGCGGAAAAGTACTGGCCCATTCCGCTTATAGTGGTATAATAACAACGTTAATCGTGACGATTCGTGCCGGCCTGGACGGTATGCAAGTCTGTGCTTTGTCCGGCGGCCAACGCGACGGTTGAAAACGCTCGCAGCCAAATCGAGAGACATAAGACTCAATAGGAGGGAGAGTTGTGAAGACCTCAACAGTCATGCTTGCTTTGTGCATGCTGACGGGTGTCTGTTCGGCGGCGCTGGTCGAAGAAGGGTTCGGGCCCGGCTATACCGACGATGCTTCAGTGGCCGGTCTGGCGCCGGTTCGTACGGGATTCGCCGCGTCGGCATGGACCGCCGGAACCATCGACTCCAAACGGGACTTCTTTCATCGAGCGGCGGGTCTGACGCACGCTCTGCTGGACGGCGAGACCGCCGGGCATCTTGACGCCTGGGTGGACAATCTCGAAAGCCCGCCCAACGGCGGCAGCATCAGCCGCGACATGGACTATGACTACGCGGACCCGAACAACGTCAATGAGGTCTGGGGTGCGTTCCTCTTTGCGTTCAACAGCACCGACGGGTCGCTCGATATTTTTCTCGGAGACGCCACAGGGCAGGGCAGGCCGGCTGGTTTCAGGATTACCGTTTCCGGCGGAACAGGGACCGTCGAGACACGACATGCCGGGAACAGCGCCGATAACTTCAGCGTTTCCGGGCTGGCGCCGGATGTGGCTCACCTGGCCGTCTTCAGGATGACCGAGGACCCCGGCACCTTCTATGATCCGCACACGTTCTGGGTGAACCCCGCTGCCGCCGATATTTCTGCCGGCGACATAGACGGCGGACAGACGGGCGTGGCCATTACGCTGAACCCGAATCTGGACACCGACTTCGCCTCCGCCTGGGGATCTCTGGGTCTGAAGACCGACAGTCAGAACGGCTCGAACATCCTGTTCGACGAGTTTCGCATCGGAGAGTCGCTGGGCGATATTGGCGTTGTCCCCGAACCGGCAACGATGGCGCTGCTGGCTCTGGGCGGATTGGCGGTCGTCGGCCACCGCAGAAAAGCGTAACCACGACCGGTTGTCGCCGAGCTGGAACACACAAAGCAAGACCCCCTCGCGTTAAACCCGTGTTTTCTGGGGCGATGGCCTGAACAGGCCCTCTGATCCCTTCCGTCTCACCGCCGGTATTCCGGTTTCGGGTGATAGGAGGTGTGGAGCAGTTCGTGTGCCCTCTCGCTCATCGGCTCGCCGATGAACTCCTCGTAGAGCTGCTTGACGGCCGGGTTCTGATGGCTGCGCCGGACGGCTTTCGCCCGATCGTCGCCGTGCAGGCCTTCCGAGCGTTTCCGCCGGATTTCGTCCGTGATACCCCAGCTCTGTCCGCCGCCGCCGATGCATCCGCCGGGGCATGCCATCACCTCAACGAGATGGTAGGCCGGCTCGCCGCCTTTCTCGGCCGCTGCGCGAATGTTGTTCAGCACGTACTCCACGTTCGCCAGCCCGTGCGCGACGGCCAGGCGGTACTCCTTGCCGTCGAACTCCACCGCGGCCTCTCTTACCCCCTCCAGCCCGTGGACCTGCTTGAGGTCCACGTCCTCCAGTTCGCGGCCGTGGAGAAAATAGTACGCGCTGCGCAGGGCCGCCTCCATCACGCCGCCGGTGGTGCCGAAGATAGTGCCCGCGCCGCTGTATTCGCCGAGTGGGTTGTCGGCCTTTTCCGCGGGCAGGTTGGCGAACTCGATGCCGGCCTGCTGGATCATCCTGGTAAGCTCGCGCGTGGTTATGGCGATATCGACGTCCTGCTGGCCGCTGGCGTACATGTCGGCGCTGCGCTGGATTTCGTACTTCTTGGAGGTGCACGGCATGATGGAGATCATGCGTATCTTCTCGCGGTCCAGTCCGACCTTCTCGGCGTAGTAGGTCTTCGCCAGCGTCCCGAGTATGGCGTGCGGCGACTTGCAGCTTGAGAAGTACGGGATCATGTCGTCGTGGAACTTCTCCATGAAGTCCACCCACGACGGGCAGCACGTGGTTATCAGCGGCAGGGGTCCGGTGCCCTCGCGGATGCGCCGGACGAACTCGGTGGCCTCTTCCATGATCGTCACGTCGGCGCCGAAGTTGGTGTCGAAGACGGTCTTGAACCCCAGCCGTCGCAGCGCCGCGTAAAGCTTGGCCGTCAGATTGGTGCCGGGGTCGTATCCGAACGCCTCGCCAATCGTTACGCGGACGGCCGGCGCTATCTGGGCGATGCAGTGTACCTCCGGGTCCATCAGCAGGTCCCAGACCTGCTCGGTCTGGCTGTATTCGAATATCGCCCCGGTGGGGCAGTGGGCCGAGCACTGCCCGCAGCGGATGCAGGGGCTTTCGGCCAGGTTGATGTCGCCGGCGGGGCTGATGCGCGTGTCAATGCCGCGGTTCAGGAAGCTCAGCGCCCAGACGTCCTGGTTGACCTGGCAGACCATCACGCAGCGGCCGCACTTGATGCACTTGGCCGGCTCAAGCTCTATCGCCCCGGTCGAGCTGTCACGCTGAATGTCCGGCGTTATGTTGGGGAACGTCTCGCGGCGGATGGCGAAATCGGCGGCCAGCGCCTGCAGCTCGCACGTGCCGTTTCGCCCGCACGTCAGGCAGGTATTGGGATGGTTGGAGAGGATCAGCTTCACCACGGTGCGGCGGACGTCCACCAGCTCGGGGTCCTGGGTGATGACCTCCATGCCGTCCGCTACCGGTGTGGTGCAGGCGCGGACCATGCCCTTCTGCCCGACGACCTTGACCACGCACACGCCGCAGGCGGCCGTCGGCGGCAGGTCCTCGTGCTTGCAGAGCGTCGGTATGTCCACCTGCGCCAGTCGCGCGGCGTCCAGTATGGTCGTGCCGTCCTCGGCCTCGACCTCTATGCCGTTTATCGTAACTTTCGCCATTTGTCGCTGGTCCTCAGTCAACACACTCGAACGTGCGTTCCGTCGCCTTCCGCGCCCTTTCAGGCGTCCTCGGCCGCGGGGCTCCAGTCCTGTCCGTTCGGCTCGCTGTAGGCGATTACCTTCTTCATGTACTCATCCTCGAAGTACTTCAGCGTAGAGATAACCGGGTTGGGAGCGGTCTGTCCCAGCCCGCACAAGCTGGCCTTCTGCATCGCCCGCGCCAGTCGGGGCAGCAGGTCCAGGTCGTCCAGGGTCGCCTTTCCGTCGAGAATCTTCTCCAGCAGCATCAGCATCTGCGTGCCGCCGATCCGGCACGGCGCGCACTTGCCGCAGGACTCATCCACCGTGAAGCCGAGGTAGAACCTGGCTATCTCGACCATGCTGTCGTCCTCGTCCATTACGATCATCCCGCCGGAGCCCATCATCGAGCCAAGCTCCAGCAGCTTCTCATAGCAGACCGGCACGTCCAGAAGGTCCATCGGTATCACGCCTCCGCTGGGTCCGCCGGTCTGGACGGCCTTGAGGTTCTTGCCGTCGGGGTGTCCGCCGCCGATCTCCTCGACGATCTCCCGAAGCGTCATCCCCATGGGGACCTCTATCAGCCCGCTGTTGGTGATCTTGCCGGTCAGCGCGAATACCTTCGTGCCCTTGGAAGTCTCGGTGCCCATGGAGCTGAACCAATCCGGGCCTTTGCGGACGATGGTCGGCACGTTGGCGAGCGTCTCGACGTTGTTGACCACGCTGGGTCTGCCCCACAGACCGCTGACCGACGGATAAGGCGGCCGTGAGCGGGGAGTGCCCCGCTGACCCTCCACGCTGTGTATCAGGGCGGTCTCCTCGCCGCAGACAAACGCGCCGGCGCCGAGGCGTATCTGGCAGTCGAAGCTCAGGTCGCTTCCCAGAATGTTCTTGCCCAGCAGCCCATGCTTGCGGGCCTGCTTTATGGCCTTTTCCACCCTCGAGACCGCCAGGGGATATTCCGCCCGTATATAGAACCATCCCTCGGTGGCGCCGGTGGCGTAGGCGGCTATGAGCATGCCTTCCAGAACCGAGTGCGGGTTGCCCTCCAGAACGCTGCGGTCCATGTACGCGCCGGGGTCGCCCTCGTCGCCGTTGCAGATTATGAACTTCTCGCCTTCGACCGGCTCGGCCGAGCGGGCGAAGCCCCACTTGCGCCCCGTGGGGAAGCCGCCTCCGCCCCGGCCTCGCAGGCCGCTGTCGCTGATAAGCTCGATAACCTGCTGCGGTGTGTATTCCGCGAGGACTTTTTTCAGCGCCTTGTACCCGTCGGCCGCCAGATAGTCCTCTATCCGCTCGGGGTTGACCCTTCCGCTCTCGCCCAGCACGACCTTGGTCTGCTTCTTGAAGAAGGGGATATCCAGCGGCAGGACGTGCCTGGAGAAAAACTCCGGCAGCTCGAACGAGGTTACGTCGTCGCACGCCAGTGCGCCCGCTATGTGCTCGGTCACTATCAGCCGGGCGATGAGCGGACTGACCTCCTTGTAGAGTACCGGCTCGAGCTGTGCTATCTCCACGCGGAGCAGCGGGCCCATGCTGCACAGACCCATGCAGCCGGTGGGGACCACCTCCACGTCTTCGGCAAGACCGTGGGCCTCCAGCGCCTCCCGGAGGGCGTCGATTATTCCCTGGGCGTCGCTGCTCAGACACGCGGTGCTGGCGCAGCAGAAGCACCTGGCCTTGTAGCGCCTCTGGGCGTAGCGTGTGGCGTCGGCGATTTCCTCGATGTTCTTTTCGGTCATGCCTGTGATCCTCGTGCGGCTGGTCGCGGCCCCCGCGTCAGCGGCGGGCGGCGCTACGAATGCGGGCAGGTTGCACTACAACTGTCCGCTTTCGACCATTTCCCGCCATTCGCCCACGATGCCGCGGACCTCGGCGGGCTTGACCTTTCCGTACGTCTTGTTGTTGACCACCACCACCGGCGCAAGCCCGCAACATCCCACGCATCGAACGCTCTGGAGGTGGAAGTTGCCGTCCTCGGTGGTCTCGCCGTCTTCGATGCCCAGTTCCTCGCTCAAGGCGGCCAGTACCTCCGGCGCGCCCTTCAGGTGGCAGGCCGTGCCCGTGCACACACTGACGACGGCCTTTCCGGGAAGCGACGTCTTGAAGTAGTTGTAGAAGGTCAGGACCTCGTATATGCGCGCGAGCGGGACGTTCACTTCTTCGGCGAGCTTCAGGGCGACGTCCCGGGGGACGTAGCCGAACTGGCCCTGAATGTCGTGAAGCATCATTATCAGCGAGCCCCGCTTGCCGGACCATTTCTTGACGGTTCTGCTGATGTCGATGGGACTGGCGCTTTGTTCGCTCATGTTGGCTCCTCAGCGGGGCGGCTGCTCCTCACGCGGGCGGGTTCGTCGGGTTTTCACGCCGGCTGCCTGCCGGTGCGGTCTATTCTATGCCCGGAGTGCGAGAAGTTAAGGCGGAAGTCCGCCCGTCCCGGTTGCAGCGAACCGCGCTGCCGACGGGCGGGTAAAAGCCCTCGCACCGCGAGGCCGTGGCATCGACGAGCTGATTCATCGAAAGACTCAGTTCGCCAAGGCGGCCATTGAGGAACAGCTACGAGCCATGACCCGCAAGCACAGGGTAGAATAAGCCACGTTCGGCGTTGAGGGAGTGTGGCTATGGCGTGGAAGAAAAACAGAAAGCTCGTAGCCGAGGGGCTTAGCGACCTGGCGTACCTGCCGAAGGGTCGGTGCGGCTGGGACGCGACGCTGTCGTCCTGGGCCTACGCCGTCAGGCCGGAGCTGGTCGGCTGGGCGGCCCGGCACGGCCTTGCCGTCAGCGGACGGGCCGAGGAGTTCGGGCCAGACGCACTGGTGCTCTGGCACGGCACCACGCGCGAGCGGGCGGAGAAGATCCGCGAACACGGTCTGTTCTCCAAGCGAGGGCTATGGGCGACGACGAGCCCGCTGGTCGCTCACGGCTACACGCGCGGCCGGGGCGAGCGGTACGGCGACGGAGCGATGGTCTGCATCGTCTGCCACGCCGGCGACCTTCAGGAAGGCCGCAACTACACCCTCTCCGGGCGGCATGGGAGCATCTACCAGTTCCACCACGGCCTGCCCGCCCATGTGCTGGAGTACGTGCTGGTTTCGGAGGGCATCGAATTCACCGGCACACGTAGAGCGGCCCGGCCGGCGCCGTGGCGGTCGGCACAGTTCCGAAAGCGCCAGGGCCAGTGGGTGCCGGTTCAGCAGCCCCCGGTGCGGTTCTCCGACGACGCGGATTTCTCCACACTGGAAGAATTCGTCCAGTTGACGCTCGAGAGGATGCTGGGCGAGCTGGGCAAGGTCTGCGCAGTCGAGGTCTTTTCGACGCTCTACGCGCTGGTTTCGCCGCGCGAAGCCCTGCGGCATGAGGACATCCTCGGATGGCTGGAGGATCGCTGCCTCCCGGCCGGGCGCATCGGGAGGTGGCAAACGTTCACTGCGCGTTAGATAAGCCCGAAGCTGCGGCCGGGCCGAGGGGGATCCCTCATCATGCTCCCGGTTCCTTCAAGCGGTCTTCGCCGCCCGACTCCGTGCTGAGGCGCTCGCGGCCGGGCGCCTCCGGAACACCGCCGCCAGGCCTCCGACGGCCACCAGTATGAGAGTCATGGGCTCCGGCACGAAGCGGACCGAGAAGCCGGTGTCGGTCAACAGCGGCTCCGCTGTCAGTTCCGGCGGCAGCTGAGGCAGCAGGACCGACTCGAACGTTCCGACGATTTCGTCCGCCTCGAGCAGGACGAAAGTATCGCCCGCCGCCGGCAGGAACCCGTTCAGCAGGTGCACCTCCAGCCGCCCTCCGGCGTTCAGCACGCCGTCCACGGCGAACAGATCGGACCCCTGCGGCCCAATCTCCAGGATGAGCGCGGTCGCCGCCCCGAGCGTTACAGCCCCGGCCAGGTCCATCCGGCCGGGGCTTGTACCCGGGCGCACCGTGTCGAGGAACAGCTTCTCACCCTCGCCGAGGAACTCGCCGTCACCGAAGACGTCGCCGAAGAACACGGCCGTCGCGTTCCGCTCGACGAATACAGCGCCTTCATTGACGAATGGGTCGAAGGACGCCAGTGTGCCGCAGTCCAGCACGCGGAACACGCCCTCGCTGCGGTTGACCACCGTGCCGTACAGCGACGACTCGCGATTCAGCACGTCGATGCCTCCGCGGTTGTCCAGGCCCTCGAAGTGCAGCTCTGCCGCGTCCAGGTCGATCAGCCCGGCCGACTCGTTCAGCAGTACCCCAGTGCCCCGCTCCACACCACCGGCGTCAGGCGCGCCGCGCACGAAACGCAGCGAACCGGCCGTAACGTCGATAATCCCGCGGTTGGTCACGTCCGTGAACGTCGGTCCGGCCGCGCCGTCCACGTTCTGGATGCGCCCGGTGTTGACCAACGGCCGTGTTGTTATGACCTGCCCCGAGCCCTCGATCAGCCCGGTATTCTCGCTGCCTGCCAGGGCGGGCGCCCCGCGGTCCTGCAGCCGGGCGTTCGAACCGTCCAGAATCACCGCGCCGTCGTTTACGAACCGCTCGTTTGCCTCCACGGAGTTACCGTCCGCCAGCGTCAGGACGCTCGCGAAGGGTATCTCTGCGTCTCGTACGCGGTAGTGCCGGCCGCCGGCGATGGTGACGTTGTCGGAGTCAAACAGCGTCGGTGTATTCGCGTCGGCCGTCGTGTCGTCGATGCGGAAGGTGGCTTCCGGAAGCTCCAGGATGCCGCTGTCGAATCGGAACGAGACGCCCCGGTCCACGCGAAGTGACCCATCCACTCTCAGGTGGCCCCCGCCGAGGACGAGGTCGGAGTCCACGTCCAGCCCGAGCACGTCCACTTTCTGTTCCGGTCCGAGCTGCGACACGCCGCCGCCCAGCAGCGGCTCCAGCCGACTGACGTCAACGACGCCGGAGAACTCCACTGTGCCGCGAAGGAAGCTGTAGTGTCCCGACGGGTCGTCGCCGAGGCGGGTGAAAAGCGATTGCGGCGGCACGAACGTGCCTCCGTCGATGGTGAAGCGGGCATCGTCGGTAACCAGGATGCTGCTGTCGTCGATGGTGTCGGGCTGGTAGCGCCCGCCTTCGAGGATGCGGACCCGCCCGCCGTTGAAGATCCGCAGCTCCTGCGCGATGAGTGTGGCGCCTAGCCCGACATCCAGCCGGGCGAAGCCGCCGCCGGAGCCGGGGTCCACCTCCGGCTGGGCCGCCTCCAGAACCCCACCGCTGAGGACCAGTCGGCCGTTAGAGACCAGAAGCCCCTGCCGGAACGGGCTGGCGATCGTGTGGCGGTGTCCGCTCAGCGACAGAATGGGCTGACCGGCGTCCACGGTCAGCAACTCCGTGGAGACGTTCGTGTCGTAGCCCACGACGAAAGCGTCAGGCGTATCAAACAGGGCCTCGTCGTCCGGACCCGGCGGGGCCGGGTCGTTCAGAAAGCCGTCCGCTTGCCAAAGCCAGTTGCCGGGGTCGTTGAAGTCGCCCCCGGCCGGTGCGTCCCAGAGCCACGTGTCGGCCGGCTGAGCGGCCGCCGACGCCGTGAGGACCAGAACCGCACCGAGTATTTGTGCGGTACCTTGCATGGTCGTCTCCTTTCTCCTCCTGAAAGGTTCCGCCCTGCCAGGTCCACGACCATACTAGGCGCCGCACCGGCTGCGATTTGGATTGCCCACATATGGCCGATGTTCGGACCGCTGTGGCGGACAAGGAGAATTCTCGGCGTCGGCGCTCAACCCTCCCCGGCCGCAAGCCGACCCAGAGTATGGACAGGACCGGGAAAGGGAACGCGGATGACCGGTTTGATCGCCTTCACGCAGGGCGACTGGGTGAGCTTCCTGGCCGTGGCGGGCTTCGCGGCGGGCCTGATCGCCTTCGTGGCGCTCAGCGTGCTGCTGCTGCGCTGGATGGACCGCCGGGCCGCCCGTAAAAAGCAGCCGGTGTGGAAGGGATTGGGCCGCGAAGTCGACCTTGACGACACGCCCGTCCTCGACGACTTCGACGCCGACGACGACTGACTTCCCCCGCGCTACAGTTCGGGCAGGGGGTAGGGGTCGTTCACAGCGTCCATCCACTGCGCCAGCCGCTGCTGAAGCTCTTGCCGGCGGGAGGCACAGGCCGGGTCGAGGGCCAGGTTGTTCATCTCGTAGGGGTCGTCGTTGAGGTTGACCATCAGGTACGGGAAGCCCTCGCTGACGACGTACTTCCAGCCGTCGCGCGTGACCACGCCGCGCCACGAGCGGTCCATGCACCCCGGGTGCATCTTCCGCACGCAGTGCTGCAGGTAAGCCGAGTCCGGCTCGTCGGCCTTCGGCAGGTCGCGCTTGGGTGTCACGCCGTCGCGGTAGGCGGAGTAGTCGTGGCCCATCATCCAGTCCGGCGGCTCGATGCCGCACAGCCCCAGCGATGTCGGGGCGATGTCCACGTGGTTGACCAGCGCGTCGGTCCGCATCATCCCGGCGTGCCGCGTGTGCGGCCGCATGCCGGAAAGTATGAACGGGATGCGGATGGACTCCTCCCACGGCGTGGACTTCTGCCACCGGCCGTGCGAGCCGTGCATGTCGCCGTGGTCGGAGAAGAACAGCACGTGCGTGTTGTCGATGAGGCCTGTTTCCTTCAGTGCCTCCTTTACGCGGCCGACGTTCCAGTCAATGTTTTCGATCAGCGCGTAGTAGCCGGCGAGGTTGTGGCGGGCGCGCTCGGGTACGTCGCCGACGTTCGGCACGTTCGGCCGCAGGTGGATATTGCCGGCGTTGTGGCGGCGGGCGAACTCCTCAGGCGCGGTGTAGTACGGGCAGTGCGGCGGCTGCACGCTGAGTACGGCGAAGAACGGCTGTCCGTCGTCGGCCTTGCCCCGGATGTAGTCGATGAGCAGGTCCGCCAGGCAGTCCGTCTCGAAGCCGCCTAGCCGGTACTGCTGGACCTCTTTGTCGCCGCGGTGGCCGTGAACGTAGGTGTACTGCGGGTTATTGTTGTTTTCGTAGCCGATCCACGTTGCGAAGCCGCCGCGCCGCTGGCGCGGGATCACCCGCCGGGCCGGTGAGTCGCCGCGCGGGCCGTCCAGATGCCACTTGCCGAAGTACGCCGTGTCGTAGCCGGCCTCGTTGAACGGCTCGGCCACCGTCGGCAGCGACGGGTCCACCGCGTACGGCGTCTCGGGAGCCATGTCGTGAACGTAGCGGCTCTTCAGCAGGGCCGCGCGGAATGGCGTGCACCACGGGCAGCCGGCCACCGCTTGCGTGAACGTCACGCCCTCCTCGCTGAGGCAGTCCACGTTCGGCGTGTGAACGTTCGGGTCGCCCATGTGACCCTGGGCCTGGGCGCGGTGCTGGTCACCGAATATCCAGATGACATTCTCTCGGGGTTTCTCGCTCATGGTCGTCCTTCTGTCGCGCGGCGTCGCCCCTCGGCGCGCGGGACGGCGGTTGGGGTGGATTGGGGGACAGTCTCGAATCGCCGCACGTCGAGGGACCACCATAAGCCCGGAGGGGCGTTTTGTCCAGTCTAGCGGCCGGGGCTACGAGCCCGCCTCGCGCTCGATGATCTCCCACGCCGTGTCGAGGTAGAACCGGTAGTTCTCCAGCGGCGTGCCGTTGGGGATGCGGTGGTCCAGCCCGAACATGCACCCGCCGGTCGCGATCAGCGGCGGCAGCTTGACCTCCAGCTCGGCGCGGATAGCGTCCCGGCCGCGTCGCAGGACGTGCTTGTCGAGGCCGCCGACCATCGCCAGCCGGTCGCCGTACAGCCGCCGGGCTTCCACGATGTCCATGCCCGCGGCCGGTTCGAACGGGTGCATGCAGTTCACCCCCGCCTCCAGGAACGGCTCCATCACCGGCCGCATGTCCCCGTCGCTGTCCTGGTCGAACAGTCGCACGCCGCGCTCGGCCGCCAGCTCCCACACGCGGCGGTAGTAGGGCACGGCGAACTCCCGCACCTGCGCCGGTCCCCACATCGGTCCGGAGCGCCCGGCCATGTCCTCGTGCACGAACAGCACGTCCACCGTGGCCTCGCGTGTGACACGGTCCAGCACGGCGACGACCGTCGCCGCGAACGTCTCCAGCATGTCGTGCAGCAGCTCCGGCTGGTCGTAGCAGGCCATGCACGCGCCCGCGTCGCCGAGTAGCTGCCGCGGCTCATCGTACGCCCCCGGGATGCCCAGCCGCACAACGCAGTCAGCCGCGCGGGCGTCGCGGATCGCGCCGCGCCAGTCCGCGGCCAGGCGGTCCTCGCTGAACACATAGTGCGGGCGGAGGGCCCGCCAGTCGTCCATCGTCTTCACCGGCCAGTCCAGCGGGATCGGCAGCGTGGAGACGCCTTTGGCGAGCTTCATGGTCCGCCCGAGCCGGTCGCGGAAGATGCGGTGATCGGGGGTGTCCTCGATGAGCTGCTCTTCGCCGCCGCCGACAAAGCCGGTCGCCACCGGCACGTGGGCGAAGGCCGGGCAGCGGTAGCGGAACGCCCGGAAGCTCAGCTCCTCCTCCGACGCGCCCTCGGCGAGCCACTGCTCCTTGAGCCCGATGATGGGCCCGAAGATCTCCGTCAGCAGCGGCCTGTCGTTGCGGCGGAAGGTCATGTAGTCGAGGTACTCGTCCCGGCCGACCGACGGGCGGCGGTCGATGGCCAGGTCCTCGTGCCGCGTCCAGATGAGGGGCCTCTCGCTCATGCCCGGCCTTCTTCCCACATTCAGCCGTCGGCGTCAACGACGAGGCGGCGTCAGCCGGCGCCGGGCTTACGCAGGTTGTACTTCTTGATGCGGTAGCGGAGGTTGTCGCGGCTGATGCCCAATGTGCGTGCGGCGCGGGTCTGGTTCCAGTCGTTGCGGCGGAGGGCGTCGAGTATGAGCGTCACTTCGCTGCGGGCCAGGGCGGAGTCGGCTTCGTCGGCGGTCCCAGCGGTCCCGGCCGCGGCGAGCAGGGCGGGCGGCAGGTGCTCCGGGCGGATGCAGCCCGGCTCGTCGCCCGTGGCGCAGAGCAGGCAGGCCCGCTCCAGGATGTTGCGAAGCTCGCGAACATTGCCCGGGTAGTCGTAGCCGGCGAGAGCGGCCATCGCCTCGTCGGATACGGCCGGCGGGTCCGACTTCATCTCGCCGGCCACGCAGCCAACGAGGTGCTCGACCAGGGGCGGCACATCCTCCGGCCGCTCGCTTAGCGGCGGCACGCGGATGGGAAAAACGTTCAGCCGGTAGAACAGGTCGCGGCGGAAGCTGCCGTCGCGGACGGCGTCCTCAAGGTCGCGGTTGGTGGCGGTTACCACCCGTACGTCGCACGGCACCGGCTGGGTGCCGCCGACGCGGACCACCTCGCGGCTCTCCAGCGCGCGGAGCAGCTTGGTCTGCACGCTCAGAGGGGCCTCGCCGATCTCGTCCAGCAGCAGCGTGCCCCCATCGGCCAGCTCGAAGCGGCCGGGCTTGCGGCCGGTGGCGCCGGTGAACGCGCCGGCCTCGTGTCCGAACAGCTCGCTTTCCAGCAGTGTCTCCGGCAGCGCGGCACAATTGACCGCGATGAAAGCACGCTCGGCGCGCTGCGAGGACGCATGTACGCCCCGGGCCACCAGCTCCTTGCCGGTCCCGGTCGGCCCGGTGATCAGCACGGTGCTGTTCGTGGGGGCCACGCGTTGGATCAGTTCGCGCACCTGCTCGATGGCCCGACTGTTGCCTACCAGTTCGGTCGGAACGGCCATCGCCTGCCGTAGCCCGCGGTTCTCCCGCTCCAACTGGTCGCGGAGCTGCGCGTTGGCGGCGGCGACGGCGGCCAGGTTCGCGAACAGCCGGCAGAGCTCACAATCGGTTTCGTCGAACTTCTCCCGGCCGACGGGATTGAGCACCTCGACCACGCCGATAGCCCGCCCGTCGTGCAGCAGCGGAGCCGCTATCAGACTGCGCGTATGACCTGCCGTCAGCGCATCCACGGCGTGGAAGTGCTCGGTGTCGCCGGCGACATCGTTGACGATGATGGCCTTGCCCTGACGCAACGCCCGTCCGGAGAGACCCTCGTCCGGGCCGTACTCGTACCCAACGAGCTGGTGGGCGCGGTCCCCCACGGCGGCCCGGAAAACCTGCTTGTCCCGGACGGTGTCGAGCATGATGACGCTGGCGCCCTGGGCCTTCATGACGGCCGCGGCCGAGCGGGCAATGGCGTCGAGAGTGGCGTCCAGCCCCTGTGCGGAGTTGACGGCCGCCGATGCGTCAAGCAGCGAAGACAACACTTCCGCCGAGAAGTCCCTGGACGTGTTCATGGCTGTGCGCTCGGGCGAACAAACACCTGTGAAATCATCGCCCCGCCTGCGGAACCGGTCAACTCAAAAGCCCGACTGTCGGGTGCGGAAAGACCCGGGGCCCCGCCGTCCCTTCCTCGGCGAGGCCCACGGGCGAACAAAGAGCCGGCCTTGAGCAAGTCTGCCTGCGTGCTACCGCGCGGTGCGGAGCGTCATCGCCTCCATCGGCCTGGGCGTCGTCTGGGCCGGGATGCTGCCCGCGTGGTCGATTATGATGATGCCCTGGGCGCCGCCAAGCCGCGGGCCGTTCAACGCGCCGGCCGCCATCGGCTGCGGCGAGGCGACGGCGGGCTGCATCGCCGGACCACCGCCGACCTTTGTCTGCTGCCATGCGTTCGCGCCGCCCACCGTCCGCAGGCCGGCGCCGTGCTGGTAGGAGACCGTCCCGTTCGCCTGCATCAGTCGGACGGACCCGGCCGGCGTCGTCACACACACACCGTGCTGGTCTGCGCCCTGGAAGGCCAGTGAGCCGTACTTCAGATGGACGTGGCCGGTCTGACCTTCCGCGCCCGCGGGGGCGATGCCCATCTTGGTCGCCGGTGCCACCGACGCCTCGGCGCCGTCGGCGAATCGCAGCTCAACGCGGCCGCCCAGGCCCGTTCGGACGATCGTGCCCGCGGCCAGTGTTTCCCCGGCTCGCAGGTCCGCCCATCGGGCTTGTCCGTTCTCGACGACCATCTTCTGGGCCAGTCCCTGCAGGGCCGCCACCGTAGCGCCCGGCTGGCTGCTATCGGCCGTGCGGGCGATGGGCAGCGGGTCGGTGACCAGCTCCGCCGGAAGCGGCTTGACGGCGCAGCCGTCGAACGCGGGGAGCATCATCTCGGCCGGGTCTGTGCACTCGGTGCCGGGCTTACGCCAGCCACCGGCGGCCTGGGCTCCATTGTTCCCGCGGTCGTCGCCGTCGCCATCCGGGCCGGTGGGACGGCTCACGACGCCGCCGGTTACCTCGTCCCAGTTCACGTCCTGGGGGTTGACCGGGCCCCTCTGCCCGCCGCCGTTGCCCTCCGGACCCTCGCAAGCGGCGGTGCCGTTGCCGGACTCGTCATCGGAATCACTGTGGTCCCCTTCTTCGTCGTTGCCGTCGGCGTCGCTTTCGTCTTCGTCCTGTTCCTCGTTCTGTGCCTGCGGCTCGCCGGTCGACGAACCGTTCTGCTGGTCGTTCGTCCCGTTCTGGTGGTCGTCATAGTGGATGCAGGCGCCGGTGTTCTCGTTGTAGAGGTAGCTGGAGTCACCGACCATGATGCTCACCCAGCCGCCGCCCAGGTTTTCGCTTCGAATGTGTCCGCCGCCGCAGCCCTTCTCGGCGTCGAAAGCTTCGGCCCCGTACGCAAAGCCTATGTTGTACCACATGTCGCTCGCATCGCCTTCCGCCACGCTGGCGTTGTAGAATGCGCGGTGGGCCAGCGACCGGTAGTATCCCGCGTCCTGGGAGTCCTGTCCCTGCCAGCCGCCGGGGCAGCTCCGGTGGATGACTTCCGCCGGCATGCAGAAGTCCACGTTGTAGCCGCAGCCGCCGCTGCACAGCGCGCCGCCGCCGAACGCCTTGTCGGTGAACGGCCCCGGTCCGCCGTCGCCGCCGCCGAAAGGACCGCCCATGCCGCCGAAGGTTTCGTTGAGGCCTTCACCGCCTCCGAATACTCCGCCCAGCGGGCCGCCCGGCCCGCCGCCCATTCCGCCGAACACGCCGCCAAGGCCACCCATCCCGTCACCCGGGCCGCCGTAGCCGCCGAACGGGTCATCGAGTCCGCCGAAGGGGTTTCCGATTCCGCCCGGGCCTTCGCCGAAACCGCCGATACCACCGAAGGGACCAGTCCAGCCGCCCATGGTGCCGGAGCCGTTCCCAAGGCCGCCGAGCGGATTGCCGAGCCCTCCGCCGGCTCCGCCAAACGGATCGTCGGTGCCGCCGAACGGGTTGCCCCATCCGCCGGAAAAACCGTCGTATCCGCCGACCTGGCCGCCTCCGGTCCAGGGGCTAACCGCGAGCGGCCGACCTTGGGCGAGTTCGCCCCGGGCCTCCGTCGCCTGCATCTGGTCGTTCCGCGGCTCCAGAGCCGCCGACGCCGCCGTCGTCATCAGCAGGGCCGTCAGAAGCCCCGCCGCCGTCCATTTCAGGTTTTCTTCTCGCTTCAACATTGCCTGGCTCCTTGCTCTTGGTGTCTTTGTTTTCCCGCACACGAAAGAACAAGGAGCAGCGGCCATGCCAGGAGCACGCCGGAAGCTTCCACACAGCCGCGTTCTCAGCGAGTAAGAGCTGTTTATGTAAGGACCTGTATTCCTGTTTTCGCGTGAGAAGCCCTGGCTTGGCATCTCGTCAAAGCAGCTTCGGAAGTGCCGAGCTGGGTAATATTGCCCACTGGTTGCGGAATCCTGCCCGTCCTGGTTGCTCTGCGGCGATACTGGGGCAGGTTCCTTCCTGACACGAGTTAGTCGCATCCTATTTACTTACGCGAACGTCAGTCCGCCGTGGTCGGCGTGGTCGGCGAGTTTCCTGGTGCTCCTGGCCGTCTCCTCGGCCGCGCCGCTCGCGCCGGTGGCGACCTTACGGCTGTCTTGTTTTCCGATCAGCGACGTGGCCCTCTCCCTGCATGTGCCTTTGCTGTTGAAGGGCGGGGCCCAAGAGGTAAACTTCGTGTATGGATCGTGACAGAGCAGCCCAACTCGTCAAGGACATACGTGTAGCATTCGCTGACGTCGAAAGAGGCGCGGGGACCACTCTCTCCGAAGCTCGCGCTATGGATGACTATCGCTCTCCGGAGGATCAGAAGAAGGCTCGCCAGTTGGATACTGATGTTCGATGGTGGGAAATCCCCAAGACAAAGATCGAGAAGCTGTACGACGCCTTCACCTTTCTCGACGCAGAGGGCATGCGATACTACATAGCGCCTTTCTTAATCTATGATCTGGAGAATCCAGACAGTGACTTGCCCGTTGGAGATTCGGTAGTCGGCCAACTCGAGCGAACAGACATAGCCGATAGCTTCGCAATCTTCGACTCCAAGCAATCGGCCGTCATCGCCCGGTATCTTCAGGCTCGCGCTGAAGACAGCGAGACGGATCCGGTGATCGCCAAAGAGGCCACCAAAGCCCTGCGGCGATACTGGGGCAGCTTCCTTCCTGAGACGAGTTAGTCGCATCCTATTTCCTCACGCGAACGTCAGTCCGCCGTGGCCGGCTAGCTTTTTGGTATTCTTGGTCGTCTCCTCGACCGGGCCGCTTTTAGCCGCGAATCCGTTGGAAGCCGGTCGGCGGGCAGACTATCCTTGGCCGATTCCCTTACCGTCGGCCCGCCGCGCGGACAGGGGGAAACGACCGAAAGGAACCACCGGATGAAGGATCTGCCCTGCCGTTGTGCCGTCGTGCTGCTGGCGCTTGTCCTGGCCCTGGCGTTTGCGGAAGGTGCCGACGCGGAGGACATCCCCGTGAACGCGCTGTCCCCCGACGGCTACATCCGCAACTGGGTGTTGCTCGGCCCGTTTCCGTCGGCCGATCTGGACGAGCCGACCGCCGCAGGCGCGACCCGCAGCGGCTACGGGACGGACTACCTCGCGGCTCTCGGCGGCGAGGCCGAGGCGGTCATCCAGCCCGGCGCGACGGTCGCCTACACGGACGAGAACGGCCGGTGGTGCGTAAACACGGCCGTCGTCGCGGAATCGTGGGACAGCGGGCATCTGTGCCGGCGCGAGTTCGACTACGCAGTCGGCTACGCCTTTTCCTACATCGACTCGGACGCGGAGCGGGAGGTGATCGTTTACTTCGGCTCGGACGGCAGCCCGCGCGTGTGGCTGAACGGCGAGGAAGTGATCTCCGGCTGGCAGGAGCGGCACAAGACGCAGCGGTGGATGTACGCCCGGCGGCTTACCCTTCGGGAGGGACTGAACCGTGTGCTGGTGAAGCTGGACAACCGCCGCGGCTGGTGGGGCTTCCAGACGGAGTTCTACCGCCCGGCGGACCACCGCGCGGCCGTGCTGGCGGGGCTGAAGCGCCTGGCCGTGTCGCAGATGAGCTCGGAGGATGTCGGGCTGAGCGTGACGGTGTCGCTCGAGCCCCGGCCGCTGGACGTGGAACTACCCGTGCGTGTGCGGCTGGTGGGCGAGGCCGGCGAGGAGCTGTTCGCCGGCGACGGCAACACCGGGGAGCCGATCCGACTGGTGGGCGTAACGCCGACGGGGAGGCCGGTTATCGTCGAGGCGGCCACCGCGCCGGCGGCGCAGGTCGAGCTGACCGGCGATGCGCTGCGCTACTTGGGCGACTTCGCGGGCGACCGTGCGGCCCTGGCCGACCGCTTCGCCGCGGCGACGCGGGATGTGTCCTTTCTGCCGGAAGCGTGGCGGGACGTTTATGTCCCGGTATTGCGCTGGGCCCGCTGGTGGTTCGACGCCCCCGCCACCGCGCCCGACGAGTACGACATCCGAAACCTCCTCTACCTCCGCTCGCTGACAGAGAAGCTTGAGGCCGGGAGCAACGCGCTCGCCGACGACCTGGGTGCGACGATACCGTGCTACTTCTTCGACGCCGACGCAGGCGACGAGCTGAGCGGACAGTATTGCCTGACGCTTCCGGAGGGCTTCGACCCGGCCGCGGGCGACCACCCGCTGGTCATCAACCTGCACGGCAGCGGCGGGACCGGGATGAAGATCAACTACGTCCCGGCGCCGACCGACGACGAGAACGCCGGTGCGCCGGTGACCGTCGACGGGAAGGGTTTCCTGTACGTGGCTCCCCGCGCTACCCGCGAGCACCGCTGGTCGACGCCCTGGCTGGACGCCATGCTCGCCGACGTGACCACCGCGCTGCCCGTGGACTCCGACCGCATCTATCTCAAGGGCTTCTCCATGGGCGGGTACGGCACTTGGAGCTGGGCGACTGACCGCCCGGAGCACTTCGCGGCCGTCGCGCCGATGGCCGGGGCCGGCAGCCCGTTCCGCGTTGCCCGCATGAAGCACGTTCCCGTGTGGGCGTTTCAGGGCGGTAAGGACGCGGCCGTGCCGGCCTGCAACATCGAGCGGACGATCTCCGCGCTACGCGACGCCGGCGGCGCGGTGCGCTACCGGCTGTTCAGCGAGAGCGGGCACGGGGACATCAATCCGCTGGTGGCCGAGGAGCCGCTGACTGAGTGGTTCGCGCGGCACACCCGCAGCGGCGAGCCGGCGCCGCCCGATCCCATCGAACAGGTCGCCCTGACGGACGGGGTAGGCGAGGTCAAGATCGTAAACGTTCCTGCGGAGATGTGCCTGTCGGTATCCGGGCAAGTGGACCCCGGCGGCGAGGACAGCTTCCGTAGTCGGGCGAGCGCGACGCTGTTCAATGATTTCCGAACGACGGGTGAGCTGGCCCGCGGCCACGTGGAGGTCGTCTACACGCTCCCGTCGGAGGCGCAAGCAGCCCCGGCCGCACGGACTTTCCGCGCCCGACTGCCGCTGGGTGAGCTGCGAGTGGATACGACGCTGCTGGACAGCCGCGTGGTAGAGGTCCCGGCCGCGCGCATGGCGAGGTTCCTGGTCCGCTGCGAGAGCGACGAGCTTGCGGCCGTCGTGCGCAGCACGATGGCCGACCTCCAGTCCTCCGGCCACAAGCTCACCGGCGAGGTCCGCCAAACCCTTCTGCATAGCTACTGGCCGGACGAGGGCTCGCTGTGGCGGGTGGGCCTCGTCCTCGACGAGTAGGTGTGCAGGATGTGGCTCTCTGCTGTCGGGGCTGCGTGTTCCGGTCTGCAAAGGCGCACCCGCAGGCCGCGCACGAGTTTGCTGTCGTCTGCTTGCCCTCAGCGCATTCGAAGGGCGAAAAGCTCGACGAAGGCACGTCCTGCTCGTATTCCTTGAGTAGATGGCATGGACCAGGCGGCCCTCGGCAGAAGATCAAAGTAAAATATATTTGACATTAAGTAATTCATGGCGTACATTGTGTCTATCCGAGAATACACAGGAGACACAGAATGAACGCAGAACAGAAACGGGCGTGGCTTGGCGTAGTGACTATGAGCGCTTGTGTACTGGGGTACTTTGTGCTGCTTCCACTCTTTGGGCCAGTTGTCGCGACTGCCGCCTTCGCCTTCTACGGCATCAACGGATTTGCAGGCCTCATCGGTCGCCATGAAGCGGTCGACGAGCGCGACAAGAACATTGCGAGAAGGGCCACTCTGGCCGGAGCGATGGCCTCCTACATGGCGTTCATCATTGGGTGTATGGGCACATGGTTTGTCGTTTTTGCTTTCCAACGTCAGGACCAAGTATGGGTACATGTGCTCGGGACGATCACAATGCTTGGTGCCATCGTCTTCTTCTTCACTCGGAGTATTGCGATCCTGGTTCTCTATGGCCGTCATGTGGAGGCTTCCGATGCCTGAAATTACGAACAGCATCCGGCGTCTTCGCTTCGACCATGGTGAAATGACGCAGGAGGAATTGGCACAGCGAGCAGGCTGCACGCGGCAGACGATCATTGCATTGGAGGCCGGCAAATACACGCCGTCACTGGCGTTGGCCTTCCGGATATCCAGAAGCTTCGGATGTCGAGTCGAGGACGTGTTTACCTTCCGCGAAGACTCGGATGCCGAGTAGGCTCGCTCATCGCCTCGCCCACGACGGTGTCCACATCCAGGCCGTCTATCCGCGTCTCGATGGCCGTCACGGCCGCTTCGATCATGGCCATCTGCTTGGCGACCGCCTTGGCCCGGTCGTTGCGGCCGCGACTGCGGAAAAAATCGATCAGTTCCTCGTAAAACGCCTGCTGTGCGGCCAGCAGCGTCCGGCCGTCGAAGGCGGCGCGGACGTCGTCCTCGCTGACCTTGTGCGTCTCGAACTGACGCTCCAGCAGGCAGCAGAGCACCTCGCCGAGAAGCATCTCGTCTGTGCCCAGCCGTGTCAAAAGCGGCTCCTGCTTCGCTGAAGCTTCGCAGGACGAGGGGTCGCGATACGGCATCTCCGGCTGGAGCAGGTCAACGCCCAGCCGCGCCTTGACGGCCATGGCCGTTCCGAGCGTCAGCGATATGGTCCACGTCCGACCGGCGGTATCGGTGAATGTCTTCACGTTGCTTCGCTCCTTTCAGTCGCTTCGCTGGACTCCAGACTGCAGACTTTAGACTGCAGACTTTAGGGAAGCGGATTGCTGCTCCTGCCGTTCCTGCGACCTGCTGCCTGCGGTCTGCAGTCTGCGGCCTGCAGTCTGCCGTTAAGCCACCTCCACCCATTCGGCGAAGACCGCGAGCTTGGCCGTGACGCTTCTGTGTCAGCCGGGCCGGGCCGATGACCACGCTGCGGGCCCGGGTGTCGTAGCCGAAGAAGATGAACCTTTTTAGAAGGCCCGTGCGACTGCTCGGCGGCCGACCGGGCGGTGTGCGGGCCGTCGGGCTGTTCCGTACCTCCAAGAGCGAGTTGCATAAGGCAAGAGGCAAGACGTTGCGGCTTCGGGGAGTGCGCAAACCGCGACGCCGCCGGCGCGGCCGGGTATGCTTTGGTGGGGGCGAAATATCCCCGCGAGGACTCGAACCTCGAACCTCTTGCTCCGGAGACGGTTTGGGCGTCGTTTGTAGGTGATTGTACGCGAAGGCCTTGAGCTTGCAAGTAGTGTACTGGCAAAAGCGTACGAGTGACAGCATGAGACACGCTGTGACGCCCCGTGCCAGATTTCGGGCGATGGTTATAGGGGGTGTTATAAACAATCGTATGCCTATACGAGTATCTGTACGTTCTGAGCCGCCGGCCAAGCTGGGCAGCCAGCCTTGACCCGCCGCGGCCGGATTGCCCGGCATGGCCTCGCCGACGCCGGGGAGGGACTGCGACCGTCGCGTGCCCTTGCGGCCGCGACCGAGATGTCTGAGGAAGCTCAGCATGGATTGGCCGACAGCTGTCCGCGGTAGCTTCAGCGGAGGCGGATCAAACGGTCCCTCCCGGCGAGACCTTTACTAGCTTCACCCCGAGCCCCTTGGCCTTCATCGCCTCCTTGCCGGCGAGATGCTTGTCGGCCGCGATCTGGTCGGCCAGGCCGTGCTGCTCTACGCTGCCGGCGTCTCCGCCGGCCTTCCGCGGCCCGGCGGCGTTGTCCCGGATGGCGTTGTCGAGGTCCTCGGCCACGAATCGAATCCTTTCCCTCCACTCTCTACATCTGCAGTCGGGCCGTTTCTGTCGCGCGAAATCCAGAGATTGCGAAGGCGGTGCCCACCCCGCGGCCCTTGCCGAGATCCCAGCCCACCGGCTTACCCACCCGGCGCGGACGCGAAGCGCCCTATGCATAGCTTGCCCAGCTGCCGGGTAAGCCCTTGAAGCGATACCGAAAGCCTTTTGCCGGAACAGCCTTGTAGCAACCGAACCGATGGTTGGGCGGGCATATCGAGAACGCCGGAAGTGGCAGGTTACCGGGTGAACAGCCCATCACGGCCGTTGCTTTGACCTGCAATCGTGCATTCAGAATATATAATTGAAGCGGGGAGGCTGGAACCGGCTATGTTTCCGGAACGAGGGCAGCGACGCGAGGGCGGAGCTCGCGGATCACAGTCTCAAACGAGGGCAGATGCGGCACGAGGGGTCCAAGCCATCGCTCCCACGTCTGCGCGACATCGCTCAGCATCGCATCCTGAAAGAAATCGTCGGGGCCGTCGAACCCGACGTCACGAACGTCGCACTTCCGGGAAAGCAGTTCGACAAAGCCCTCCCACTCCATGCGGTCGCTGTAGCTTCCCAGCACGCACCAGAGGTCGTAATAGTCGCGGGCCCGGGACCGGCTCCACCCCCGCTCGTGGAGCTTCTGAACGTGCTGGAGGATGGCACGGAGTTTCTCAGCGACGATCTCCTCCAGCGCGTAGACCGGTACGGTCACGTCCAGCGGCTCGCCGTACTCATGGATCACACTCCGCTGTTCCGCCGGTTTCAGAATGGGTTCGTCTACCGTGACCTCCACCATGACCCGCGTCTGAGGCCTGCGCTGCCAAGGGAACTGCGCGCGGATGGTAAAGGCCTCCTGCCCGCCGGGATGCGGCTGCCTTTCCTCATAGCGCTCGCAGAGGATTTCAACCGGGGCGTATTCATCCAGAAGCCCGGCGGCCGTGTCGCAGGCGGAGGCAATCTTCGACTCCAGCCGTTCGGCACTTGGGGCATCCGGCAGCGCCGAGAAGTCCAGGTCTTCGGAGAAGCGGTACCGGCCGAAGAAGCATTTCTTCAGAGCCGTACCGCCTTTGAAGACCAGCCCCTCACGCAGTCCTTCCGTTCGCGCGATGCCCGCCAGGACCCACGACAGCAGGTAGTCCCGCTCCAGGATTTCCCACGGGACGCCGAGATGCTGCCGGGCTTGCTGAAGACGGAGCCGCAGGGGCTTCATCGGTCCACCTTTCCCGGCAGGTTCTCCTGGAGCATCCACCGGCGGTTGCACGGCCCGCGCCGCGGACCGGTGGGGTCCAGAGGACGGTATCCCTTGATGGGAAGAGCCGCGAGGACTTCGAGCCGGCTGTCTTGCACTCCCTGGCCCTCTAGCGCCCAGCCCAGCCGCTTGGCGGTCGCCGCATCGAGCTTCTGCGCGTAGCCGATAATCTTCTCGATGTCCAGGCGGCCCAACGCCGCACCGAATGCATGCAACACTTCGGCGAAGTCACCGCAGTATTGCGGCATCGACAGCCCGTCCAGCAGCGTCCGCTCGAGGTCCGTTACCTTCACGCGGGCCTCACCAACCCATGCGCCTTCGACGCCGAAGAAGCGTTCCGGCTTGACCTGCACGAACCGGTAGAGGGTCTCGCCAACCCGATAGCCGGGGCCGGTCGCCTTCGCCTTTGCGCCGCGCGGGCGGGGGATAGAGGCCTTCGTCGTGGTGAGTACGAAAACCGTCCGGGGCACCTGTTCGGTCAGATCGTGGTGGTGCATGGCCGACCAGTGGCTGATGGCGGCCGGGTCGACCAGTGCCATCGCCACCTCGAACTCGTGCACCCCCGTGACGCCGGGCACGGCAGAGGAGAGGGCGTAGAGACCCTTGCGCAGGCGCACCAGCCAGCCCGACCGCGCCAGGTGGTGCAGGGCCTGCCGCGTATAGGCCTCGGACATCCCCACCTTCGGCGCCAATTGCCTCGCCCGTCGCGATGTGAAGACGCGGTCGCCTTGGGCGGCCAACTCTCGAACAAGCTCCATGGCTGACGTGACGGGCATTCGCTGTTCTCCGGGGATTGTTCGTATATAGCGAACAAACGCCCTATCTTAGCTATCGGCAGTTGTCTAGCGATATTACGGCGTTTGTTCGAGAAAATCAAACTATCGCAATAGAGTCACTACGCGCCTGCTGGGGCCGCGACCGCAGTCGCAATCCGGGGTTGCCTGCAACTAGCGCCTGCCCTTCTGTAGCTCGGAGAGCTTCATCCGCTTTCGGACTGGGGCGGCCTTGGCATCCGTGCCGGGCAGGATGGCGCCCTGGATGGAGGCGGCGACGGCGCAGCCGGCGAGGCAGTCGAACCAGTGATTGTCGGGACCGCCCGCGCGGAGCTTCCACTCGTCGACGACTCGGGCGCGGGCCTCGGTGCGGACGCGGTACTCGGCGGTGATGTGCTCGGCCAGGAGGCGGTGCGCCTTGCCGTCGCGACCGCATCCTTAGGAGCGTGTGGACCGTCGGATATGGCGGCAAGAAGGGCTACGGTTCTTGGAGTTCATTCCGTCATCGGTAACAGGCCAAGCTCTATGTGCCACAGGGCCCACTGTGCTCCGGTCACCTCGGGCTGGTCGTTATGGAAGCCCAGACATTCCCAGCCATCCGCTTGCACGAGTTGTTCGCACGCATGGCACATCAGCTAATCAGCGAATTCGACTTCCACGACTTCGACCCTGACATCGCCGCTCCATTCTGACGGTGCCTCGTCCAGTCCGTATCCGAACTTGCGCGAGTAATTCGGCTTTAGTGGCTTGTCATCGCTCGGAAAGAAATCAGAGTCGGTCACCAGAACGGGGTAATAGTCTTCCTCGAAAACTGGCGAGCCGTTGCGATCCAGGCAGTAAACCATGATCCTGACTTTGCTGAGCGTACGGTTGCCGACGTTCTTAACCTCGCCGAAAACGCCTTTATCGCCAAGTGCGGTATCGGCCACTTCAATATTCCGCAGTTCGACCTTGTCGAGGTAGGCCGAGGTTGCTTCCCTGTCGGCAGAGGCGTCACTCACTTCCTGCGCGCGTTCTCTCGCCTCCTGGAAAACTCCAGAGCTCACGAAGGCGACAGTTAATGAAACGATGCATACAACTAACCCACATTATGCACGAAGATAGAGCATGAGCGCATAGCAAAGGCCGCCGAA
>JBNGDC010000022.1:0-38304 GCA_049975485.1 Phycisphaerae bacterium
GGCCGACACCGGGGCCGTGCTGGACTGGCCCGGGCGGTTCAAACGCTACTAGCCCACATGTCTGTGGTGCCGGCCGGTTACTGCGCCCGTTTGGGGAGCACTTAGGCAGTGCCTCCGGTGGATGTCGCATTATGCGCAGCTTTTTGTCGGATAAGCGCTAATCGGGGGAGGCAATCGGTCCGATTGCACATCTGACGCCCCATCGTGCAGTGAGGGGGTGTGCGTCATAAGCATCGGCCGGTAATACCTGTTCCCGTCCGGACCGGCCGGAAATGCGTGACCGGACCGGTCGGGTTGGTGCCATGATTACAGACAGCTCTCGGGGGTCGGGAACGAGGCGGTCTCTTCGTGTGAAGATGAGCTTCCGGTGGGCCCTGATTGCCCTCTTGGCGGCAACGGCCCATGTCCAGGTGTACGCCAACGAACACGCAAACGCGCCGAGCGACGGAGACTCCCCGGGAACTGAAGACCTGCAGGGACCATCCTCCGAAGAGACCGGCGCCGACGAACTTCTGATGTTCGCGGATGTGCCGGTGGTGGTCTCGGCCTCCCGGCAGGAAACGCCCGCGAACTGGCTTTCTGTGCCGGTTACCACGATCACGGCCGAGGATATCCATTACGGCGGCATGACCAACATTCCGGATATCCTTGCCTTCGGGACATCGATGGACGTACTCCAGGTTGATCGGAACTGGAACGCCGTGGGCGTTCGTGGACTGCACGAGACGTTCTCCGACAGAGTGCTGTCCCTTGTTGACGGCCGGAGTGCCGACAGCGCGGTATTCGGCGGTCCGCAGTTCCTCCTGCTGCCGGTCTTCATGGAAGACATTGAGCGAATAGAAATCGTTCGCGGCCCCGGCGGCGCCGCCTGGGGCGCCAACGCCTTCACCGGCGTGATAAATATTATCACCAAAAAGCCCCAGGATTTGCAGCCGGGCGTCCTGGCAACGACCACATGGAGCGAGTTCTGTGACTCGTACTCGCAACTGCGGTGGGTGGACTCGCACGGTCCTTTAAGCTGGCGCTTCTCGATCGGCTACGAAGAGAGCAAAAGCTCCTCCGACGCATTGAACGACAAGCGTTTCCTCACCGAGAACGAACCTATACCTTCGGCATTCATGTCTTCGGACTGGCGTCGAGTGGGTCGGTTGGATACGGCCTTTAACTACGTGCTCGATGACGAGACGGAGATTGACTTCGGTTTCGGACATGTGCGACAGCAAATTGGCCCCTTTGAGCTTATGGCCCAGCGACCCGACCGTGACGGGCGACTGCGAAACACGCAGAGTTTTGCCAGAATCAGTCATGACTTCGACGATAGCACCAGCGCATACCTCCGCTGGTTCGGGAATTTCGTCGAGGCCTCCTGGCCGGAACAGATACGCTACCACACGGCCGAGAACGACCTGGAAACGCAGTTCGACTTCGTCGTCGGCGATAACCACGAGGTATCCGTGGGCGCCAACGTGCGTCTCATTCGCATAAGCGACAGCTCTCGCGCGGATGAGGCCCTCTACATCGCCGGTGAGCCACATTGGGAGCGATGGGCGGGCGCTTTCGCCATGGACCGCTGGAACGTCTCGGACCGGCTTGATGTCGAAATCCAGGGCCGGGCCGACTGGTACAGCGAGACCCAGACCGACTGGTCGGGCCGGCTGTCGGCCATGTACGCCGTTGACGAGGCCAAACACCACATCCTGCGTGTCAGCACCGCCAGGGCCTTCCGCGCTCCGCTTGCGGCACTGCGCAAAATGCAGGGGCAGCGCTATCCGCTGGCGCCGCCGTTCGGACCCATCGGCAGCTACGCCGTAACGCTCCAGCCGGGCGGCAATCTGGACAACGAACACACCTGGAGCATCGAGGGTGGTTACAACGGGCGCCTTACCGAGCAGGTCACTGTCAAGATCGACGGCTACTATCAGCGGTTTGACGACCTTATCGGCTACACCACCAGCAGCCCGGCCCCGAACCAGACCGTTTACACGCCGCGTAATATCGACGGCGCGGATGCCTATGGAGCAGAGGTCGAAATCGAGTATTCGGCCGATTGGTACAAGCTCTCCGCCTGGTACGCCTACAACGCATTCGCCAGTGACCATTACAGGCAGGACGTTCGGGCTTTCCGGCCCAGCGAGCACAAGTGGGGGCTGACGGCGCGGGCTTTCCTGCCCGACGGCTGGACGGGGAACCTCAACTATCGCTTTTCCTCCAGCGACCCCGGCAATCCGGGCAACATCGATGGAATCCCACCCAGAGTCCACCGTATGGACCTGGCTATAGCGAAGGAGTTTGAGCTGCTCGGCGGAGTGGCCGAGGGCATGCTCGGTGTTCGCGACGTTTTCAACCAGACCGAAGAGAAAATCCGCGGGATAAGCACCTTCACACACCCCCACGAAACACCCGGCCGCATGTTCTTCGCACGGCTGCAGATGAACTTCTGATTGCCCCCGGCGACATGTCACCGATTGGGTCTTGCCATGGCACACCTGTTCGTGTGATATAATCACTCACGCAGAGGTACGCCATGGACGAAGACCTTGACATCCGAATACTGCGCCTGGCCAGGAAGCTCCGCGAAATGGGGGCCAGTGAGGTGTATGTGTTCGGCTCGGCCGGAGACGGGCAGTTGCCGGACGATCGTGACGTTGACGTGGCTGTCTCGGGACTTCCTCGGGGATCATTCTTTCGGGCCATTTCGGCCGGCTGGGAGATTCTGGACCGTCCATTGGACCTTGTGGATCTCGATAAGCCACACCCCTTCACGGAGTATCTGAAGCAGTCTAGGGAGCTGAAGCGTGTCGGGTAACCTGCGAGAGAAGGTAGAGCTTGCACTACTAGAGCTGCGCAGGATTACCGAAGCACATGCCCAGATTATCAGAAAATCCGAGACTACGAAGCCCCCTACCCAGATAGAGCTTTCGGCGGCGGCTTACATGCTGCAGAGCGTTTACACCTGGGTAGAGAACATCTTCAAACGGGTTGCTCAGGATATCGACGGAAACGTACCGGAGACACACGCATGGCATCGAGACCTGCTACTGGCAATGTCACGAGCAACGGAGAATCGCCCTGCGGTCATTTCCCGTGATTTGCTGGAAGTGCTCCGTGACTATATGGGCTTCCGCCACTTCTCACGCAACGCTTCCGCGCTATTCCTTGACTGGGATGAGATGGTGCCGCTTGTTCGAAGGGCTAACAGTATGATCGAGAAGCTATCCGAAGAGCTATCGCGTTTCCTGAGTAAGGTCGAAGAGGACTGGAACCGATGAAAACCGTCCACGTCCTGTACGGCAAAAGCGGAATGGACCTTCAGGTCCCGGACGACACGCGCGTGCTTGCGGGCAAGCAGCCGGCGGCGATTCAGGAGCCGGACCGGGCGGTAGCACACCATCTGGAGCATCCCATCGGTTCGCCTCCGCTGAAAGAGCTTCTCAATGAGCGGAAGCCGAAGACCGTCGCCGTCACAATCTCCGACATCACACGGCCGGTGCCCAATCGTACCTTTCTGCCGGGCATTCTCAGTACGCTGAACGACGCGGGCATCGACGATTCACAGGTGGTAATCATCATAGGAACCGGCATGCACCGCCCCAGCACGCCCCAGGAGCGCGATCTGCTGCTGGGTCCGATCGAAAGCCGAGTGGAGGTGGACGACCATACCGCCGACAGACCCGAGACGCTTGTGACTGTCAGCGAAGACCCGCCGGTTCGGGTCAACCGGCGCTTTGTCGAGGCGGACTTCAGGATCGTAACCGGGCTTATCGAGCCACACTTCATGGCCGGCTTTTCCGGCGGCCGTAAGGGCGTATGCCCCGCACTGGTGGACCTGGAGACTGTAAAGCGGTTCCACGGATACAGCACGCTCGCACACCCCAAGGCCGACAACGGCGTGCTTGGCGGCAATCCCTGCCACGAAATCGCGCTCCAAGTGGCGCACAAGGTGGGTGTGGATTTCCTTTTCAACGTAGCCATAACACCGGACCGGCAACTGGCCGGCATATACTGCGGCGACCTTGAGCAGGCCCACGCGGCCGGCTGCCAGGAGGTCGCCGAGTGGACCACGGTGGAGATCGACAAGCCCTTCGACTTCGTCGTAACCTGCGGAGGCGGCTTTCCCCTGGACCAGACCTTCTACCAGACGGTCAAGGGCATGGTCTCGGCCATGCCGGCGTTGCACGAGCAGTCCACCCTGCTGACGATCTCGCACTGCGGCGAGGAGCTTGGTTCTCAAGAGTACACCGAGCTGATGCTCAAGTGGGACAACGACTGGAAGGGCTTTCTGCGGGACCTCGCCTCGCGACCCGACGAAACACGCAAGGACCAGTGGGAGTTCCAGATGCAGGCCAAGGTCCTCCAGCGAATAGGCCGGGAGAACCTCTGGTTCGTCTCCGACGGCATCGACGCCGACACCCAGCAACACATCGCCGTGAACCCCATGCTTGGCGACGGCGACGCGGCCGAGCGGGCGCAGGAAGCCATCGACGAGTTCGTGTCCGCCGACCTTTACGCCCCCATGGCCGTCATACCCGACGGACCCTACACCATGCTCCGGCGACGGTCCTGAAGCAGGCGGAACCTGGAACACGGAACAACGAACCCGGTATCCCCGCCTCGATTACCGGCTCCCGGCGACTGACTACAGGGGGCATTTTCGGCGCCGCGCCTTTGCGCACGGACTCGGAGTCGCTAAAGTACGTCGCTTTCGTAAGCGGCTGTTCCTGGTCATAAAGTCCGTGGTCGCCTTCGGGCGCGGAGTTAAATGGATGTCAGAAGCAAGAGAACGTTGGGTTGACGACCTTCTGGGGCGGCTCAGTCCCGAGCAGAAGATAGGCCAGTTGCTGGTATTCGGTTTCTGCTCACCGGTCATCACGCCGGACGTGGTGGAACTTATCCGCAAGTACCACGTCGGCGGGCTGCGCATCAGCCAGAAGTTCCGCTGCATAAACCTGTTCAACGACGTCAAGCCGGGCACCGAGCCGGAGGAGTGGGTGCTGCGCTCGCTGCATTACCCCAAAGGGCTGAACCGCGATTTTGCCACGATGCAACCCAGTCCACACTGCACGGCCCAGCAGTATGTCCGCGTCCTGAACCGCCTGCGCGACCATGCCATGGACCGCCCCGGCGCGGTGCCGCTGCACTTTACCATCGACCAGGAAGGCAGCGCCAGCGACGACCTTCTCTGCGGGCAGCGGCTGTTCCCCCACCCGATGGGTCTGGCCGCTTCCGGCGACCCGACACTGTCCTTCCGCGTGGCGTATTCCATCGGACAGCAGGCCCGGGCGCTGGGCGTGAATATGATCCACTCGCCGGTTCTGGACGTGAACACCGACCCGCGCAACCCGGAAATCGGCACGCGCGCTTACAGCGACAACGCCGAGGACGTCACGCGGTACGCGCTGGAGACACTGCGGGGCTTCCAGCAGTCGGGGCTTATCGCCACCGGCAAACACTTCCCCGGCCGGGGCGAGTCGGCGGCAGACGCGCACTGGGGCCTGCCGACAGTCGAGGTGGACCGCGAGCGTATGGAGCAGGTGCACCTGGCCCCCTACCGGGCTCTCATCGACGCGGGGCTGCCGGCGATAATGATGGCCCACAGCTTGTACCCGTCGCTCGGCGTCACCGAAGCCCCGGCCAGTTGCACACGGTCCCTTGTGACGGACTTCATCCGAGGCGAGCTGGGCTTCGAAGGCGTCATCACTACCGACAACATGATGATGGGCGGTCTGCTGCAACGCTATGAACTGACCGAGGCGGTTCTGCGCACTCTCCAGGCCGGTTGCGACCTGGTCCTGCTGCGCGACGAAAGCCCCATCCGCATACGCATCTGTGAGAAGCTTCTCGAGGCGTTGGGCGACGGCCGGCTGGACGAGAACGAGGTGGACGAGAAGGTCCGGCGGATCCTGCGGATGCGGTGGGACATGGGTCTGGCCGAGGACGGCGGGAAAGTGGACCCGGACTCCGCGGGCAAGCCGACGGAGTCACCGGCCGTCGTTCGCACCGCCGACGAGGCCGCCGAGAAGTCGCTGCTGCTTCTGCGCGACTCCGCCGACGCCCTGCCTCTGGACACCGCCGCAAAGGTGCTGCTGGTGGAGCAGGTCTTCCCGACCCACGCCGAAGCCAACAACATGTACTCGCACCCGGGCATGCTCTGGGAACAAATGTCGCGCCTGGGCGATTACGTCGGTTCGGTGGAAGTTCCCATGACATGCGACGCCGAGCAGCGCGGGCGCGTCATGCGACGCCTCGACGAGGACTGGGACGTTATCGTCGCCACGAACTACTACTACCACAAGACGCCCGGAGCCATTACCGAACTGGTGCGCGAAATCATCGCGACCGGTAAGCCCGTGATAGTGGTTACCAACACGCCCTATGCGTTCGGAGCCGCCGAGGACTTCCCCACCGTGCTGGTATGCTTCAACCCCGGCTCGAAAGAATGCCTCCATGCGACTGCGGAAGCTATATTCGGCCGCCTCAAGCCCGGCGCTCGTCTGCCTGTAAAGCTTTGAGGGACAACTTCGGAATCAATCGCTACTGGGACGGCTGTCTTGGACGGCGGTGCAGCAGGACTCCTCCCGCTCCCAGCAGCGACAGCACCGTAGGTTCGGGAATAGCCTGGTAGCGCTGTAGTGCCTCTATGAAGTAGTAGTCACCCCAGACCGTGCCCGTGCTCCTGCTGTAGTAACCGTCGGACAGAATGGCCGAGCTGGACGGTTCGGAACCAAACTGCTCGGTAAGGTAGTTGCTGCAAAGTGAGTCGAGTATCTCGCCGGCGCCGACAAAGTACGGCGCCGCCTCCTCGGGGTCCTCTATGAGCATCACCAGGTCCAGCAGGCCGGCTGCGGCGATGGCCGCTGCGGAGGTATCCCGCGGTTCGTCGGGCTTGTTTGGTGCGTCGAAGTCCCAGTAAGGGACGTGGTCTTCCGGAAGATTCTCCAAAAACCAGTCGGCCAGCGACCGTGCTGTCGCCAGCATCCTCTCGTCGCCGGTATGCCTGGCAACCATGGCGAAGCCGTAAAGACCCCACGCCTGACCGCGAGCCCACGTGGACTCGGTGGCGTATCCCTGCACGGAGGTCTTATACTGCACCTCTCCGGTTGTGGGACTGTACATGACCAGATGGTAGGTGCTGCCCCACTTCTCCGGCTCGTCCGGATGGGTACGGGACGACCTGACGTGGTTCTCGGCCGTGCGCAGGGCGTGGCTGATCGCTATCTCCCGCCACTTCGGGTCGCCGCCGGGCAGATCGCTCGCGCGCAGCAGCAGTTCCAGGTTCATCATGTTATCGATAATCACGTTGCAGTCGGGCCAGTGGTCCCAGGATCGTGTGCACCCGACCGCAGGACGGTACCGACTTGCCAGTGAGCCGGCCGCGGTCAGCATCGCCTCGCGATAGTCTCCCCGCTCCAGAAGTCGATAGCCGTTGCCGTAGCTGGTATCGATAATGAATCCCACGTCGTGAGTCCGGGTGTTGGTGGTCTCTGGAGCAAGCCCCTCGGTTCTCAGGTGGGCCTGGTTCCGCCAGAACGTGTCCCCGGTGATCTCGTACATCCTCCACATCGACCCCGGAAAGAAGCCGCTGGTCCATCCGCCCGAGGTGGTTGTGTTCCAGGTTCCGTCGGCGCCGGTGGTGGACGGGTAACGCTGAGAGGATGTAATCGGAACTTCCAACGCGGTCCGCCGCAGTTGCGACGCCGCAAAGTCCAGGGCGTGCTGGACCTTACTGTCCAGCGGGACGTCCGCAGTGGCCGCCGGCAGTGCCGACACCAGCGTGGCGGCAGCAGCCAAGACACAGGCCAGATTGACCTTGGGCTTCATGAGCTACCTCACCTCTGGCGATGGGCGAGAAGACCGAACGCCCCCACAGACAGCAGTGCCATCGAGACCGGCTCGGGCACCATGTGCTGGATCTCGATTCCGTCGGGAGTCAGCCGGTAGGTCTGGTCTCCTACGTGTATGGTGCGGAATATGCCGCCGCCCTCCGAGGAGACAATCGGGGCATCCTCACCGTCGCGCACCAGCGTCATCACGACCAGCACGTCGCCCTCGAACGCTTCAAGGTCGATGCAGGTGTTCGTATCGTACGTCTCGCCCTCGTAGGGAAAATCCCAGTGCCGGCTCCAGGTGCTTGTGCTTACCTGCACCGCCCCGACCGGCTCAAACCATGATACATCCTCCATGCCCGCATACAGGACCGTCGCGATAAGTTTGTGGCCGTCGGGCGAGGTGATGACAAACCCGTCGTCGTTGGTGGTGACCGTGTTCATCCCGCCGGTGCTCAGGCGCCAGTATTCGCCGTTGCTGGACGTATCGGCCACCACGAAGACGGCCTCGGCTCCGGTCGCTTCGTTGTAGTCGGCTATGAACCGTCTGCGGTGATCGGTCGTCCCGACGCTGGAGCCGTCGATTATCGAATACCCGCTGCCGTCAGAGGCGAAAGAGTAGTCCACCAGTTCACCCAGCGTCCCGTCGTGGTAGTCCCAGGTATCAGGATCATCCGGAAACAGAGCCGTCTGACCGCGGGGATCGGCGTCGGTGTAATAGCGCCCGTCGCCGGTGACCCAGACCGTGTTAAGCCCGATGATGCGGAAGCTGTTCAGGTCCGGGCCTGCGTGGGTCTGGCTCGGGCGTCGCTGCTTGGCGTTGTGCATCGCAACCACATCGTCGGCGTCCCTGTAGGCGTTACGGTACATCACCATCCCGTGGACGGGGTCAACGTAGTTCAGCCCCCAGACGTCCGCCGGGTTCTTCGCCTCGACGTCGTCGGGATAGTAGAGGATGGAATATATGCCTCCGGCGCGGTCCGTATCCCAATGACGGTCGCCCTCGGCGCCGCAGAGCCGGTCGTATTGCCACTTCAGCGCGGGGACGTAGTCGTCCCTGCTGTTGGGGAACATAAGCCCGGCCGTGCCCTGCGGACTCCACGTGGTGCTCCCGTCGGACCAGTCGGGTTTGTAGCCCAGGCGGTCGCCGCGGTCGATGGCGAGGGTGGGCGTCACCGTGCTAGGCAGCGTGTATTTGACGGCCGGCACTTCGTCCAGAAAGTTCTTCCCGCTGTCGGCGCGGTTGACGGCAAGATTGAACGGCGCCCAGAAGGTGGCCGGATAAATGTTGTAGCCGATGCCCTCGGGGTTCCAGCCGCGGGCGTTCTCCTGCTCGCTCAGGTTCGCTTTGAAATAGGTAACGACCTGGTCGTAAGCGGTCTGGACGTTCATGTCCGGGTCGGTCACGGGCTCATCGGTGGAAAGGTAGCACATCCCGGCCGCGGAGTATCGCACCGCTCGCCAGTTGTTGCCCGGACCGCTGGGCCAGCCCGCGCCGCCGCTGCGCATCAAGCTGTCGCCCATGTTCTTTATCTCCCGCGACACCACCTGCCGGTCGGACTCGTCCCAGGCGTCCTTGCACATGTCGTAAGTGACGGCCACGCTAAGACCCATCATCGCCCGGGTAAGACCCTTGAAATGGTCCTGCGCCCAGGCCTCGTCGTCGGTTATCAGCCCCTGGCAGAAACCCAGCGCCCGCTGGGCGTAGGTGCTGTCGCCGGTAAGCACATATGCGTAGGCGTTGTTCCGTGCGTGATAGCCGCTGTCATAGCGGTCGTAGGGCTGCCCCGCGGAAGCGTCGGCCAGCGACTGGACCTCCGCAAACATGGAAGCGTACGGCCGGCGCGTAATCCGCTCGCGCAGTTCGGGTATGTCCTCGTCGGAGAAGAAGAGTCGTGGCGAAAGCTCGTCGCCGGCAACTGCCGGGGCGGGAGCAATCAGGCCGAACACCAGAAACAGACAAACCACCAGGCGGGCGGCGGAGGCAATACCGCCCCCTGCCGAACGAAGCACTAAAGGCATGTTATCCTCCATCTTTACTGCGGCGTTGCCATTATAACCGCTGTGGACCGTCGGCCAAGCCCTTTCCTGAAGCCATTGCGGCTCGGGCCGGGCTTGCCGTTTAACGCTGCTGCGCCTATGCTCGCACGCAAACCGGTTCCAGACCTGGGTGATAGACATGAATACGAAACACGAAGACGACCTGAAGCTGCTGGAGCTGTTCGAGGGCTGCCGCGTCGCCGACGTCCGCGACGGCATGGACGCCATGATGCTCCACGGCCGTGGAAGCATGTCGCCGGAAATCCGGCCGCTCTGGCGGACGCGGGCCATGGGCATCGCCCGCACGGCCCGTTACCTGCCCTACCGCGGCGACGTCCCGTCCATGTCGGCGCAGGAATATCGTGACTGGGTCGGCTGGTACTATCGCGAGGTATGCACCTATCCGTGGATAGAGACGCTCCGCGAGGGCGACTTCGCCGTGCTGGACCTCAGCGGCGTCAACGCCGGGCTTATGGGCTCGGAGAATACCCTGTCGGGCCTGCGCCGCGGCGTGCGCGGATACGTCAGCAGCGACGGCGTACGCGATACCGACGAGATTGTCCTGCAGAAGGTGCCCTTCTGGTCGGCGTACACGTCCCAGTCGATGGTCCAAGGCCGTCTGCAATACGACGCCATGGACGTGCCCGTCTGCGTAGGCGGCGTGACGGTCAACCCCGGCGACGTGGTGGTGGCCGACGGCGACGGCGTTATCGTGGTTCCGCGCGACGTGGCGGCCGACGTCGCCGCGTACGCGCGAGACGAGCACGCCCGCGACAAAAAGACCCGCGCCAGACACTACGAAGCCCTGGGTATGAAGCCGGACGACACGGTCGGCGGCAACGCCTGAGACGACCTTCCCGCGCGCTGTGCGTCGTTCCGGCCACCGCCCGCCCTTGCCGACGTGATGCAACGCGTCTATGCTCACCGGTTCCTGCCCCGCCGAGCGAACGGAGGATATCCAGCAATGGTCCAATGCGTGGACTGCGGCCGGGAGGTCGGCCGCGACGAAGCACACATCATAGACGGAGAAACCGTGTGCCTGCGCTGCCTGCACGGCGACGCCGAGCCGGTGGTCATCTACCCCATCGGCGTGGTTCACAACGACAAGACCCGCCGGCCGGACGGTTTCGGCACCTCCGGCGGGGACGTCTCCGAGATTCGCCTCTATTGCGGGCAGAAGCGCTTCCTCAAGGGCCTGGCCGATGAGTCGAAGCTGACTGTCGTCTGGCAGCTTCACCGCCGTCAGGACATTCGCAGCGAGTTCCACCGCGGCTGGGACGGCAAGCACGTCGGCGTGTTCGCCTCGCGGACGCCCGACCGCGTGACGCCCATTGCCGTCACCGACGTGGACCTGCTGGAAGTCCGCGACGATACTCTGGTCGTCCGAGGTCTGGACGCCATCGACGGCACGCCGGTGCTGGACATCAAGGTCGCACCGGCCAGTCTGCGCCAAACGCCTCGCTGAGGCGGCTCTGTGCGCTTGATATCGCCGCAGCGGCGGCTTACGATTCACGCCTTCTGTTACGAGGTGAGCATGGGCAAGAGCATTTCGACAACGGGCGTTGCGGTTATAGGCTGCGGGACCGTCGGCGGAGCGGCCGCTACTCTGCTGACGCGGGACTGCGACCTGATAGCGGAGCGACTGGGCGCCAAGCTTGAGCTGCGCCACATTGTGGACCTGGACTTCTCACACGCCCGCGAGCTGGGGCTGGATGAGAAGCTCTTCCGCGACGATCTCAACGACGCACTGGGCGACGAGAAGGTCTCGGTAGTCGTGGAACTTATCGGCGGCATAGACAACGCCCGGAAGGTCATCGAGCAGGCCCTTCGCGCCGGCAAGCACGTGGTGACGGCCAACAAGGCGCTGCTGGCCCACCATGGTGCGGAGCTGATGGCTCTGGCGAGGGAAAACGGCGTCTGCATCGGCTTCGAGGCGAGCTGCGGCGGCGGGATACCCATAATCCGCTCGCTGGTGGACGGGCTTATCGCCAACCGTATCGACGCAATGTTCGGCATCGTCAACGGGACCTGCAACTACATACTCACCGCGATGACCCGCCAGGGCGCCGGCTATGCCGAGACGCTCGCCCAGGCGCAGCAGCAGGGCCTCGCCGAGGCCGACCCCACGCTGGACGTCTCCGGAGGCGATTCGGCCCACAAACTGGCGATTATGGCGGCACTGGCGTTCGGAAAGCGCGTTGACTTCGACGCCATACCCGTAGAGGGCATCGACACGCTCCAGGCGTGCGACGTCGCCTACGGTCAGGAGCTGGGGTACGTCATCAAGCTGCTGGCCATCGCCGAGCGACGAAGCGACGGAATCTCCCTCCGTGTGCGCCCGGCTTTCATCTCCAGCGAGCACCCGCTGGCCTGGGTGTCGGGGCCGTTCAACGCCGTCAGTGTCTATGGACACGCCACCGGGCACACCATGTACTACGGCCGGGGCGCCGGCGACATGCCGACCGGCTCCGCCGTCGTGGCGGACATCGCATCGGTCGCCACAGGCACGGCGCAGCGGCAGTTCGAGCGGCTCAAGCTCTGGCCGGACCTTACCCCACCGGCGGAACAGCTACCCGCGGAGGCCGTCAGAAGCCGATACTACCTGCGTATGATGGCCCAGGACCGCCCCGGTGTTCTGGCGCAGGTCGCGTCGGTGCTGGGCAGGCACGATATCAGCATCCGGTCGGTGCTCCAGCACGAGCCGCCGGCGGCGGCCGACGCCGACGGCGTGCCCGTGGTCATCACCACCCACAGCGCCGGTGAGGGCGACGTGCGAAGCGCCATTGCCGAGGTGGACGCACTGGACGTTATCAAGGCCCCGACCGTGTGCATCGCCATTGTTGACGAGCACCCGGAAGACCTTTAGCCGCAGCCGCCGCAAGCGCTGGGAGCGCATATGAAATACGCCATTGTCATTCCCGACGGAGCCGCCGACGAACCGCTCGATGAGCTGGACGGGCAGACCCCCCTGCAGGCGGCCGATACGCCGAACATGGACTGGCTTTCCACGCACGGGAAGATCGGCACCGTGCGGAACGTCCCAGACAGCATGAGCCCCGGCTCGGACGTGGCCATTCTTTCGGTTCTGGGCTACGACCCGGAGAAGTTCTACACAGGCCGCGCCCCGCTGGAGGCGGCCGCCCAGGGGCTGGAGATAGCCGACGACGAGTGGGTCTTCCGCTGCAATCTCGTGACCATCGTCAACGGAACGATGGAGGACCACTCCGCCGGGCATATCTCCACGGAGGAGGCGTCGGCCATCGTCGAGGAGCTGAACCGCAACCTCGCCGGCCCGCATGTGCACTTTTACAGCGGTGTCAGCTACCGCCACCTGATGACGTACCGCGGCGACGTGGACGTGCAGACCACGCCCCCGCACGACATACTCGGCCGCGAGGCCGACGAGTACCTGCCCACCGGCGGAGGCGCCGACCTGCTGCGGACGCTGATTCTCCGCAGCCGGGAGATACTCCAGAAGAGCGAGATAAACACCGTCCGCCGCGACCTCGGCGAGAACCCGGCCACGAGCATCTGGCTGTGGGGACAGGGCCGCATGCCGCGCCTGCCGGCGTTCAGAAAGCGTTACGGCGTGGAGGGCGCCGCCATAACCGCGGTGGACCTGATCCGCGGTCTGGCCCGGCTGATCGGTTGGGACACCATCGAGGTGCCCGGCGCAACGGGCTTTGTGGACACAAACTACGCCGGCAAGGGCGCCGCGGCCGTCAAGGCGCTGGACGACAAGGACCTGGTCTTCGTGCACGTCGAGGCCCCGGATGAGGCCGGGCACAACGCCGATATCAAGGGCAAGGTGGAGTCCATCTCGAACATCGACCGGCACATCGTCGGCCCGGTGCTCAAGCGGCTCCAGGCCGAGGGCGACGACTGGCGCATGCTGGTGCTGCCGGACCATCCCACGCCGATAGGCGTACGCACGCACACCACGGCGGCCGTGCCGTTCGCAATGGCCGGCAAGCGCGTCGAGACCATCGTCGGCGGACCGTTCTGCGAGGCCACCGCCGAGGCCAGCGACCTGCACGTGCCACGGGGCTGCGAGATGATGGAGTTCTTCCTGACGGTGCGCTGAGACGCGCCGGCAAGGGGGTGAAAAATGCAGGAAGCGGATATCGAAAAACAGGCGGAAGCGGAGCAGAGACCGAATCTGATCGACCTGTGGGAAGACAGGGACGGCAAAAGCACGATCGCCGCTTTCCTGCAGGCGGCGGCTTTGGTGATGAAACGCAACGGCCGACTGGCGGACCACCTTGACCTGCCCCTGGACTACTCCAGCGCCAAGCGATTCCGGTGGGCGGCGCTCGCGCCGGTATTTGTCGTGATTGCCCTGGCGTTGCTTCCCTGGTTCGCGATACTCGCGGGGAAGTTCATCTGGCCGGAGATGGAGGTGCTGGCCGATCCGCCGACCTGGGCCTTGATCGTGTTGCCGGTGGTGACGGTAGTGATGGTACTGCTGCTATGGGGTCTGTGGACGGGGATGGTGAGCTGGTTCTTCGACTCACGCAAGCTTAAGCCCTGGCGACGCCACAGGGCCATCGCACTGTCATATTACCTTTCCGCGCCGCTGGCCCTTCTTGCCATACCGATGGGTATAGCGGCATATATCGCGACTCAACTCATGACAGACGCTTTCTCGGACGGCCCCCCCGGCAGTTATCCGGTGGAACTGGGCGGCGCCGCGAGCACATTATTTATATGCGTGATGGTGTATTGGCTGCAGATGATCGTTTTCGCGGCTCGAGATGTCATCGGGCGGCGTGTGCCTGGTCTTGTCGCTACAGCAGTTGTGCTGCCGATACTGTGGGTTCTCACGGCAGTGCTGGTCTTGCTTCTGCCGGTTGGCGTCATGATGTGGGTGTTCATGTATTACTCACTCGCTGTGTGAGCGTTCCGCTTGCGTCCTGAGCAACCGCACGTACAGACTAAAGCGGCTACGTGCCTTCCGGTGGCCGCTTATCCGGCTGCCGCGGGCGGGACGCCGGAACGGGTTTCGTTGACGGAGTTGAGGCGGGTTCTTGCCGGTCGGGTTCCGGCCGTGGGCGATCGCCGTTGAGATAAAACAGTACGTCCGGCGGCTCGTATGAGTGCCGTCCGGAGAGACCGGCCATGCCACCGTCGTCCACGCCGTCGGGTCCGATGCAGTAAAGCACCGGCGTATCATCGGGCCTGTAGCGGATGTGTGCGTCCGGGTCGAACGGATCCCGAGGCACTTCAGAAAGATACTCCGGCACAAGCTCATCCAGCGATTCGGGCCTGCGCCCGTTGTCCAACTCAAACAGCCGTAGCGCCAGGGCGACAGCCGCCATCCGGCGAGTGGCAACCGTATCCCAGTGCGAACGGAACACCGCTCCCAGGGCAGGATGGAGTGTATAAAGCAAGGGATGCGCCACCCCATGAAGCCCGTTACCCGTGAATATGTGTCTGTAATCCGGCGAGTGAGAAAGGATCCTCTTAGCCGATGGATAGTCTTCCGCCTTGGTGGCTCTGACATATACATTGGCCGATCTCAGCAGAAGCGCCTGGTCCACCTTGAATACGGGACTGATCACTTTCATAAGATTCCGGGCGGTGGATAGCTGCCCAGGGCCAAGGTCGGTGGTGAACTCGCCCTTAAGAACCCGCTCACATGTGTCGTACTGGATGCTGCGTTCGCTCACCATGCCCCGGGTAAGGGACTTATGCAGCGCCTGCGCGTCCAGTAACTCCTCCATCAGCGCCAGAACATCCGTCCTCGCCGCGGCCCCGCTAGAATCGCCTACGCGCAGTTCCGCTATGATCTCCTCTGTTGTCAGCGAAGCCGTCTCAGAGATTCCGCTTGAGACCAAAGAGACGATCAGCGTAGGCAACTCCTGGACACTACGGCTGAGGTGGATGATATCGCGGATATAGGCCACCGCTTCATCGTCGCGTCCCCGCTCGTGAGCTGTCACGGCCGCGACTCGCAGAAGTACGGCCAGTTGCCGGTACGGACGCAGCGGCGGCAGACGCAATTCCAGCCCGGGGCGGGAGTAATCGGCCTCCCAATATGCCTTCGGCCGGTCGCGCGCCTCACGACACAGCTTCAATGACATTTGACTCATCTCAAGGAGCGCTTCGAGGTCATCGGCGTGCTCTTGACGAAGGTCGGGATATCCGGCAAACGAGTCGAGCAGCAGTTCCAGGCCTTTCCCCTCCTCCCAGTCGATCTCGTCCTCGATATGCCTATAGCGACGCTGGAGACTGTCCCAAGCGCGGTCATACAGAGGCGCGGCATTCTGCTCGACCGGCACCGGTGCGGGGGCAAACTCCGCCCAGTCCAGCGGCTCGCCGGCCGAGCGCACCTGCTCGACCTCGCTTCGCAGCATCCGGTCGGCCTTGTGGTCCCAGTAGAACCACCCCGCCACCGTCGCGGCGTAGAAGACGACCAGTCCCGCGAAGACCCACTTGCTCCACGAGCGGCGCCTGGGAACTTCGCCCGCCTCCGGTCCAGCGAAAGTACTGTTGTGACTTTGTCCTGTTTCGCCCATAGTCTGGCCCCTTCCCGGCGATGAGGGTATTATCTTGTCCGTATCTCCGCAAGGCGACAGCCAAGGCGCGGCGCGGATTTGTGGGAACCTTATCGCGACAAAGGGCATCCAAAGGACAGACCAGCGTAACAGCCGGCCTGGTGTGGCCGTCATGGGGATGGCGGCATCGGCCGGCATTGGGGAGCATGGACATGACCGGTCACGGAATGTCGGGCGTAAAGAAATTGGCGCAGATTCTTGTTGTCGTTCTTCTGTTCGCGGCGCTTACCGCGATGGTAATGCCGGCCCTGCACTCCGCACGGGTTACGGCGCTGAAAAGGTCACTGGAATTTGGGGCCGGATATGAACCAGATAGAATGGTGACGAAGACCGGCGAGACCGCTATGGATGATATTGTCCCGGTAGATGCCCATGTGCGCGTCTTTGAGGCCGACGTCGAGCTGCATCCCGAACTGAGCGTCGGAACCGAGCGGCCCGAGTCCATATACCAGGCCACCTGCCGCGCGCACATAGAGGCCACCAGCGCCGCGGATGGCGTGGCGAAATCGACCATTCGCCTTCCCCTGCCGCCGCAGCTTATCTCGCTGTCCGACGTGAAACTCAGCGTCAACGACGACCCGGACGACTCCGTCAGATGGTACGGGCGATACCTGTTGTGGGAGGGTTCGCTCGATGCCCACACGCCGGCTGAAATCGACATCAGCTACACGGCCGTCGGCAAAGGCGTCTTCGAGATCGAACCGCCCTTCGGTGAGAACATCATCGACAGCTTCGAGACCCGCCTGACGGCGCATCAGTCGGACGTCCGCATGTTGGAGCTGTCGCTTCAACCACAGACCTACGAAAAGCATCCCGACAGGATTGTCGGCCACTGGAGCTATGGGCGCCTGCTGGTGGGCCAGCCCATTCGCCTGGACGTGCTCGGCGTAGCCCCGCCGGACCGCCTGGCCGAACTCGTGTGGTTGGGGCCGCTCAGCGTGCTGGTCTTCGGTGCGTTGATGGCCGTGCTGGGCCTGGCGGTCGCTCCCGGCAAGGTGGACGCCTGGATGCTGCTGTTGATAATAGGCGCGTTCGCTGGCGGCTATCCGCTGATGTACTTCGCGCAGGACTTCCTTCCGCTTGCATGGGCCGTGTTGCTGTCGGCCTCCCTTGTGCTGGTGATTATCGCGGTGCGGTCCCTGACACTGCTGGGGCGGGTTGGAGCGGCTGTTGTGGCCATGGCCGCGGGCACTCATGCGTTTACGATAAGCTCGGCCATCTACAACGACCTGCAGGGCGTGGTTCTGACCGTCATGGGGATAGTCGCACTGGCGCTGATAATGACGCTGCTGCCGAAGGCCCAGGCGCAGCTCAAGGCGATGAATACTCCGCCGGCACCGCCGAAGCCCGCAGAACGGGAGAACTCCGCCTAGCCGCCGGAAGCTTCGGGGACGATGTCGTTCTCGCCGACGATTGCGCCGCCGGCGCGGAGGCGGTCCTGAAGCTTCGCGATGTCAACGTCGCGCGGCGCGGCGCCGGCGTCTATGCTCAGAGCGGCGGCTTCGCCGGCGGCCTGTCCCAGCGCGGCGCACTGCGGCATGACGCGCGTCGAGCCGAGCGCCCGGTGCGTCACCGATATGCACCTTCCCGCGACCAGGAGGTTGTCCACCTGCTTCGGCACGATGCAGCGGTAGGGAATCTGGTAGCGGAAGCCCTTCTCCGGCCGCCAGGTCTCGCCGTCCATGCCCGGACCGGTGCAGTTGTGTACGTCGATGAAGAACGACCCGTAGCAGATGCTGTCGTCGAAGGTCCTTTGGGCCACCACGTCGTCGTCGGTCAGCACATACTCACCCATGACGCGGCGGCTTTCGCGCGTGCCCAGCAGAGCGGCCGTCGAAATCAGGTAGCAGTCCTCCATGCCCGGGACGTACTTGCGGAAGACCGGGATCATGTGGTTCGCCTGCCGCCGGCCCTCGGTGGTGGCGTCGGAGATACTCTCGGCACTGGTGCAGTCCACGCCCACAAGGTGCGTGAAGTTCACTCCCACCTGGTCCGGGCGCGTTGGCGTCCACCACCAGCCCATTATCTGGTTCTGGAACGGCTCCATGTCGCCGGCCTGCTGGGCCTGCTCCCAGACTTTCTCGAGCTTCCAGTCGCCGTCGCGGAACTGCTGGACGCGATTCCAGTCCACGCCGCCGATGAGGAACATCAGCGACGCCGGCTGGCAAGCCCCGTCGGACTCCCGGCCCATTTCCCAGGGCGCGCCCGCGGAGGCGGCTACGTCGCCGTCGCCGGTGGAGTCGATGACTCGCTTCGCGAGCACGGCCTGCCGGCCCGATTTGTTCTGTATGTAGGCGCCCGCCACCCGGCCGTCCTGGACAATGGCGTCGGCAAAGAGCGTGTGATAGAGCACCTTCACGCCGGCCTCGGCGGCCAGGCGGTCCAGCACCAGCTTCAGACCTTCCAGCTCGAAGTCGGCGTTGCCGCTGTGATAGACGCCGAAGCCGGCATCGACAACTCCGCGGACCATCTCCCATGGCACACCGCCTACAACGCGGTCGCCCCCGCCCCAACTCGTATAGAGACACAGGTGATTGTGCCCCCCTGCCGTGGCTATGCCGCCCATGCAGTTGGTCTGCTCGATGAGCAGCGTTTTGGCACCGGCGCGGGCGGCCGCGACCGCCGCGCAGAAACCGGCCGGTCCGCCGCCGCAGACCAGCACATCGACCTCGTCGTAAACAGGTACGTCGCGCGAGAGCTCAGGGACAGATCCGGCCACGAGTTCACTCCTTGTATGCGGGTAATGAATATCCCCTTTTATACCTGTGGTCGCTGTCGGCGTCCAGTTGAGGACACCCGCGAAGCGAAATCCGAAACGCCAGGCACAAACCGCGACGTGGTGGGTTCACGAAGCTCACGAAGACCACGAGGCCCACGAAGGAAAGGATATGCCTCAGCGATACGTCCTTGTTGCCTCTGTCCTTGGCTATCCTCGTGGCCTTTGTGGGCTTCGTGGACTTTGTGATAAGCGCTCAGGTCAAGGCGGGAAACAGTCGCGAAAGTGAATTGACGCTCCCCCGCCGGCCGATATAATCGAAGGACCAAGGTTCAGCGCTCTCGTGGCGCGCAGCGATGAGGAGCCGATGCGGACGACGCGACACAACTTCCCGACCGGCAGCGACGGCGCGACGGTCGGCGTCCGCGCGGGCATCATTATCGGCATTATCATCGTACGCTGCGCGCCTTAGGGCGGGACCGGCCGATACAGGACGCCGAAACCGCAGGCCCTGAGGCGAAACGAAAGCTTCGGGGCCTTTTTGTTTGCCGGCCCCGCGGATGTGGACGGTGGCGGCCTTACGGACCGCCGGAGGCCAAAAATGAGCGATAGCAGACGAGTGGAAATATACGACACCACGTTGCGAGACGGCGCACAGGCCGAGGGTGTGAGCTTCTCCCTGGAGGACAAGTTGCTCATAGCCGAGTCGCTGGACTCTCTTGGCGTGGACTACATCGAGGGCGGCTACCCGCTGAGTAATCCCAAGGACGAGGCGTTCTTCCGGGAAATCCCCCGCCGCGGGTTGAAGCACGCCACACCCGTAGCGTTCGGCATGACCCGCCGCCGCGGAGTATCCGCCGACGAAGACGCCGGCATGAAGGCACTGCTGGCGGCCGGGACGCCAGTTGTAACGGTCGTCGGCAAGAGCTGGGACATGCACGTCCGCGAAGTCCTGCGGGTGAGCATGGACGAGAACGTCACGATGATAGCGGAGTCGGTGGACTATCTTGCCGGCCAGGGCCGGGAGGTGTTCTTCGACGCCGAACACTTTTTCGACGGCCTCAAGAGCAACCGCGAGTACGCCCTGGAGACCCTGCGGGCCGCGATGGAGGCGGGCGCGTCGCGACTGGTTCTGTGCGACACCAACGGCGGGGCGCTGCCGGAGGAGGTGGCCGAGGCCGTGGAGGCCATCCGCGCCGCGTTGGGCGACGTTAAGCTCGGCATCCACTGCCACAATGACGCGGGCGTGGGAGTCGCCAATTCCCTGGCGGCCGTGCGGTGCGGCGCCGTGCAGGTGCAGGGAACCGTCAACGGTATCGGTGAGCGGTGCGGAAACGCCGACCTGACTACCGTCATACCCAATCTGGCGGTTAAGTACGGCTACGATTGCCTTCGCGAGGGCACGCTGAAGAACCTTACCGAGGTCAGCCGCTTCGTGTACGAGGTCGCGAACCTGAACCTGCGGGAGAACCAGCCGTTCGTAGGGGCGGCCGCCTTCGCCCACAAGGGCGGCATGCACGTCCACGCCGTCCGTCGCAACGCCACGACCTATGAGCACATCGAGCCGGAGACGGTCGGCAACACGCGACGGATACTCGTCAGCGAAGTCTCCGGCGTAAGCAACATAGCCGCACAGGCGCCGGGCGAATTCCACATAGAGCAGGACAAGGAAACGCAGCGGAAAGTCCTCAAGAAGCTCATGGAGATGGAGGCCGACGGGTATCAGTTCGAGGCGGCCGAGGCGAGCTTCAACGTGCTTATACGGCGGATACTGGGCGGCAAGTGGTATCGCAAGCTCTGGGAGCTGGACCACTACCGCTGCGTGATTTTCAAGCAGGACGCCGGGCAGGCGGATACCGAGGCCATCGTTCGGCTGACGGTGGACGGCACGCAGGAGCACACCGTGGCCGCCGGCGACGGTCCGGTGGACTCGCTGCACAAAGCGCTCTGCTCGGCGCTTCGCCAGCACTACGCGCACATTGACGACCTGCACCTGGTGGATTACAAGGTCCGCGTGGTGAACACCCAGGCCGAGACCGCCGCGAAGGTCCGCGTGGTAATCGACTGGCACGACGCCCGCGGGGAGGCGTATTTCGGCAGCGTCGGCGTCAGCGAGAATATCATCGAGGCGTCATGGCTGGCGCTGGTGGACGCCGTTGAATACAAGCTGCTGAAGGACCCGCACGAAGCCGATAGACAGGAGCAACCGCCCAGATGACGACGGAACTGCCGAAGACCTACGACCCCAGGGAGGTCGAGCAGAGCATCTACCGGATGTGGACGGAAAACGGCGCGTTCGACGCCGAGCCGGACGGGCACGAAAGCTCGTACTGCATCGTCATCCCGCCGCCGAACGTCACCGATGCCCTGCACCTCGGCCACGCGCTGAACAACGCCCTGCAGGACGTGCTCATCCGCTGGAAGCGGATGGAGGGCTTCAACACCCTGTGGATGCCGGGGACGGACCACGCGGGAATAGCCACGCAGACCGTCGTCGAAAAGCGCATACTCGCCGCCGAGGGCAAGAAACGGACGGACTTCCAGCGGGACGAGTTCGTCGCTCGCGTGCAGGCGTGGAAGGACGAGTACGAGCAGCGCATACTCGGGCAACTCCAGCAGATCGGCTGCTCCTGCGATTGGCGGCGGACGCGTTTCACCATGGACGAGGTCTGCGCCCGGGCCGTGCGGGAGATGTTCTTCCGCCTCTTCGCCGACGGGCTTATCTATCGCGGCAAGCGGCTGGTGAACTGGGACCCGGCCACGCAGACCGTACTCGCCGACGACGAGGTCGAGTACGAGCAGGTCCACGGGCATTTCTATTACATGCGTTACCCGCTGGTCGAGCCGGTGGAGGCCGACGGCGAGAGAATAGAGCATGTTACCGTCGCGACCACCCGCGCGGAGACCATGCTGGGCGATACGGCCGTCGCTATGAACCCCGCCGACCCGCGGGCGAACAAGCTGCTCGGCAGAATGGTCCGCCTGCCTCTGGTCGGCCGGGAGATACCCATCATCGCCGACGAGCACGTGGTCCTGCCGGACCCCGACAGCGACGACGAGCAGGCGAAATTCTCCACGGGGTTCCTCAAGGTCACGCCCGCGCACGATCCGAACGACTGGGAGATAGGCCGTCGCCACGACCTGGAGGTGATCAACGTCTTCGCGCCCGATGGAAGCATCTCGGACCGTCACGGCTGGGCCGACGCGACGGGCACGGACGCCGAGCAACTGCTGGGCATGGATCGCTTCGAGGCGCGGGAGGCGATAGTCGAGTGGTTCCGCGAGGAGGGGCTGCTGGAGGATGTGCGCGACTACGTTCACCAGGTCGGGCACAGCTATCGCAGCCATGTGCCCATAGAGCCGTATCTCTCCGACCAGTGGTACATCGCCGTCAAGAAGCCCATAGACCGACTGGCCGAGGCGTTCGGAACCGGGAACATCAAAGGCACCGACGTACCGGTGAACTCGCTGGCCGGTCTGGCCCTGAGGCCCCTGCTGGACGAGCGGCTGCGGTTCATACCCGACCGCTACGGCAAGACCTACCAGAGCTGGCTGGAGAACCTCCGCGACTGGCCCATAAGCAGGCAGCTCTGGTGGGGACACCGCATACCCATCTGGCGCAAGGAAGGCACGCACGAGCCACCGGATTCGGACGACCAGCTAATCGCCCAGCCCTGCGAGACAGAGGAAGGAACGGTTACTTACGCCTGCGTCGGAGCCGGCCGCGAAGACCTGGAGCGCAAACTAACCGAAGCCGGCTGGCAGCAGGATGAAGACGTCCTGGACACGTGGTTTTCCTCGGCGCTTTGGCCGTTCAGTACGCTGGGCTGGCCTGAGGATACGCCGGAGCTGAAGACGTTCTATCCCGGCGACGTGCTTGTAACCGCCAGAGAGATCATCACGCTGTGGGTCTCGCGCATGGTGATGATGGGTCAGTACGCACTGGGCGACATACCCTTCAAGGATGTCTTCATCCACGCGATGATCCAGGACGGCGAGGGCCGGAAAATGTCCAAGTCGCTGGGCAACGGCATCGACCCGCTGACCATCTGCGACAGCCACGGCGCCGACGCCATGCGCTTCACGCTGGTCAGCATGACCACACAGACGCAGGACGTCCGCATGCCGGTGGAGGAGATGACGCTTCCGGACGGGCGCAAGGCCAACACCAGCCCGAAGTTCGACCAGGGCCGGAACTTCTGCAACAAGCTGTGGAACGCCTCGCGGTTCACGATGATGAACCTCGCCGGCGCCCCGCCGCTGTCGGACGTCCGGCCGCACGCGAACATATCCGACGCGTGGATACTGAGCCGCTACAACTCGGCCGTTCGCGATGCCACCCGCGCGCTGGGCAACTACCGCTTCAATGAGCTGGGCGAGACGCTATACCACTTCATGTGGGATGATTTCTGCGACTGGTACCTTGAGATCGCCAAGGCCCGCATAAACGCCGGAGAGAACGGCCCGCGGGCGATCCTGGCGTACGTGCTGGACGGGCTGCTGCGGCTGCTGCACCCGGTGGTCCCGTTCATCACCGAGACCATCTGGCAGAAGCTCAACGAGGTCGCGCCCCAGCGCGGAGCCAGTGACCGACCGGCTGAACAGATGCTGGCGCGGGCAAGCTGGCCCCGTGCCGACGCCGGCGCGATAGATAAGACACTCGAGCAGCGGTTCGGGACTCTCCAGCAGATCATCCGCGAGGTGCGGAATATCCGCACGCAGCATAACATTCCTCGAAGCCAGACGACGGATGTGGTCGTGGAGGCCGACGGCGGCGACGCCGAGCTTGTCGCCGACAACGCCGAGCTTATCCGCTCGCAGGCGTCGGTGGGCGAGCTGAGTGTCGAGGGCAAGGGCTATCAGCCGCCGGCGGACGCCGCGGCCGCTACGGTCGGCACGGTGAAGGTCTATGTCCTGGGCGCGGTGGACCGCGAAGCGGAGCTGAAGCGCCTCGGCAAGGAGGCCGAAAAGCTCCGCAAAGCCATCGACGGCGCGGAGAAGAAGCTGGCCAACGAGAATTTCGTCAACAAGGCGCCGGCCGATGTCGTGCAGCAGCAGCGCGACCGCCTCCAGGAGCAGAAATCACAGCTCGCGGCGGTCGAGGATGCACTGGAAAAGCTCCGCTGAACGGCGCAAGGGACCGCGCCGGGTTCGCGGCCTATGTGTCGGGCAAGTATGCCCAGACTGCTGCGTAATGCCTGTTGCCTGCTGCCTTTTGCCTACCCAAACACCATCCGCAGCAGCAGGAAGTAGCCCGCGAGAAGGACAACCTGCAGCACGGCCGAGGGGACTATCTGCCTGTACACCGGCCCGAAGGGCGTTCCGAAGTACTGGTTGCTCATGACGTGGCAGAGGTGCAGCGGGCTCATCATCTGACCGATGTGCCCCATACCGTACGCCAGCGCCACGTAAGGCCAGACCGACGGCTCGCCCGACATTGCGGCCACTATGCTCAGCACGATAGGGAAGCTCGTGCCCACGAAGCCGATGGCCAGGCCCGTCACCATCCCGGCGATAAACGGCAGCACCGCCACCACCAGTATGGCCGGAATCCTCAACTGCTGCAGCTCTACACCTATGCGCTCGGCCGCCTCAAGTTCCCCCAGGACGTACTGAAAGACCATCACGGAGGCGACGAGGATTGCCAGATTCCAGATACTCCATTTCCGCAGAATACCAATGAATCGCCTTGCATCGAGCCGGTTCAATCGCACCGTCCACGCCACTGAAACCACCAGGCCCAACGCAACCGGCGCGTAACCGGTAAGCAGACCGCGGGTATCGTCGGAAAGCTCACCGGTGCCGGGCACAACCGCCACTGCCGCCCGCACCACCGCCCAGACCAGCAGTATCAGCCAGATGCTGGAAGTCGCCGAGACGAGTTTTTTTCGTGTGCCCGCCGGCGCCGCCGCGGCGCGGGCATGCAGGTCGCCGCCGGTATGGCGGAATATCAGCAGCCCCGCGGAAGCCATTATCACGGTCTGCGGAAACTGCACGCCGATGAACGCGCTCAGGTCCTTTCCCGTAAGCGTCACGGCCAACAGGACGCCGGGATACAACGGCCACCAGTGCTCCCATATATGGCGAAACCAGTAGTTGACGGCCGAGAGCTTCGCGGCGCGCGTCTCCTTGCCACCTGCGGCGGCCGCCACCATCGGCGCCGAGAACAGCGCCCCTCCGGGCATCGGCAGCAGCCCCACCAGCGCGGGCAAGGCCGCCATGGCCACCGCCGGTCGGCGCAGCAGCACGCGGACCAGCGAGACAATCTCTTTCATCTGCCCTCCGGCGAGCATGGTCTCCGAGAGCGTCAGAAGCAGAATCGTAATGACTATCAGCGCCAGCGTCCGCGACTGGACCAGCCCCGAAGCGGCGGAATACAGGAAGTCGCCAGGCCCCCCGCCAAAGGCGGCCGCCAGAGCGGCCGTACCCACAAAGATCGCCGGCGCCAGTGGAAACCGCAACCGCGCCAGAAGCAGAATCAGCGCAAAGGCGCCCAGCGTATAGACCAGAGCAGTCGGAAACTGTGAACCGGCAAGCATCGCGGGTTTGTACCGCGCGGATGCGGACGAATCAATCGGACGGAAAAACGGGAAAATTCCGAAGCGACCGCCGTTGACACGCCGCGCCTGTCGGGTATAAACTCTTCTGTCTTTCGACATTGGCGCCTGTTCATCCGCATGGGGCGGTCCCTGTCGGGAAGCGGGCACGTGAGTTAGCGGCCGCGTGTTCGGGCTCCCGGATGAACCCTCGCCGCGATCCTGAGTAGTGGGTGGTCGAAGCAGCGCCGCAAGGCCATCCGGACAAAACCTTACCCGGTGGTGTAATTGGTAACACAGGAGGTTTTGGTCCTCCCGTTCCAGGTTCGAGTCCTGGCCGGGTAGCGTCCGCGAGTGGTCATCAGCGGGCAGGCGAGACGCCTTCGTGGTTCCAGCCGGACGAGCAGTTCGGGTGAAATCTTCTGAGCGATGGAAACAACGGCAATCATACTGGCGGCGGGCAAAGGCACGCGGATGAGCTCCGACGAGCCGAAGGTGCTGCACGAGGTGTGCGGCCGGCCGATGCTCGCCTACGTGATGGACGCCTGCCGCGGGTGGTGGTCGGCTACCGCGCGGAGGACGTCAAAGAGGCCTTCGCCAATCAGAACCACGATGTGTCGTGGGTGGTGCAGGAACCGCAACTGGGAACCGGGCACGCCGTGATGGTCTGCAGGGACCGGCTCGCCGAAGCCCGGGGCGCGGTGCTGGTGCTGGCCGGTGACGGCCCGCTGGTCCGCGCAGAGACGCTCGAGGAACTGCTGGAAACCCACAACCGCGAAGGCGCCGCCTGCACGCTGGCCACAAGCATCCTGCCGGACCCGGGACGGTACGGCCGCGTCGTCCGCGACGGCAACGGCGAGGTAACCGGCGTGGTGGAGTACCTCGACGCCGACGAGGAACAGCGCCGGATAAACGAGGTGAACGTCTCGCTGTATTGTTTCGACGCACAGGCCCTGCTGAAGGTGCTGGACAAACTCAGCAACGACAACGCCAAGGGTGAGTACTACCTTACCGACGCACTGGCGATACTGCGTCGCGACGGGTATAAACTTGCCGCCGTACCGGCCGCAAAGCCCGAGGACGTGCTCAGCGTCAACACCGACGAAGAGCTGCGACGGGTCGAAGAGATCATGAAATCCCGAGACCGCGGGGGACCGCGACCATGACGAATCTCAAACTGTTCGCAGGCAGGGCCAACGCAGACCTGGCCAAAAAGATCAGCGACTACCTCGGCGTGCCCCTGGGTAAGCTGAAGGTCGAACCGTTCCCCGACAGCGAAATCCACGTAAAGGTCGAGGAGGACGTCCGCGGCCGCGACGTGTTCATCGTCCAGCCCACGTGCTACCCGGTCAACGATAACCTGATGGAATTGCTGCTTTTCCTGGACTCGGCCAGGCGGGCATCGGCCGAACGTATCACTGCGGTGGTGCCCTACTTCGGCTATGCCCGGCAGGACCGCAAGGACGAGGGCCGCGTACCCATTTCCGCCAAGCTGACGGCGAACCTCATAGCCACCGCCGGCGCGGACCGGGTCCTGACGATGGACCTGCATGCCGCCCAGATCCAGGGCTTCTTCGACATCCCCGTGGACAACCTCTACGCCGAGCCGGTGCTCAGCAGATATTACTCCCGCATGGAGCTTTCGAACCTGGTTCTTGTCAGCCCGGACGTGGGCAACGTCAAGCGGGCCAGGATGTACGCCAACCGTCTGGGCGGTGACCTGGCGATAATCCACAAGCGTCGGCTCAGCGGCGAGGAGATAGCCGTGGACCGCGTCATCGGCGAGGTCAAGGGCAAGACCGTGCTGATGATGGACGACATGATTTCCACGGCCGGCACGGTATGCGACTCGGCCCGGGTTTGCATGGAAAACGGCGCCGAGAGGGTGCTCGTTGGCGCCACTCATGGCGTGCTGTGCGGACCGGCGGTCGAGCGGCTCCGCGAAGCGCCCATCGATGAGGTGGTCGTTACGGACACCATCCCGGTGCCGGCGGATAAAATCGAGCGGATGGGCAAGCTGAAGGTCCTGTCCGTCTCGGGACTGATGGGCGAGGCGATCCACCGCATACACAACGACGAATCAGTCAGCAGTCTTTTCAATATCGACGACGAGGGCCGGCGCTGATTACCCCGGCCGGGAGTACCACAGATGGCGAAAATCAATGCCAATGTCAGAGAGGAAAGAGGAAGCCGCCGGGCCAGGCGACTGCGCGAGCAGGGTCTGATACCGGGCATCATCTACGGGCATGGCGCCGACAACATGGCCGTCACTATCAGTGAGCACGCCGTGGAGCTGGCGCTGCTGCACGGCGAGCGCGTGCTGGAGCTGGACGTGGACGGGCAGACCCAGAACGTCCTTATCAAGGACATCCAGTACGACACGTTCGGCCAGCAGGTGCTGCACGTTGACCTGGCGCGGGTGGACCTCGACGAGCGTGTCGAGGTCGAGGTGCCCATTCTGCTTCGCGGCACGCCCGCGGACGAGGAAGCCGTCCTCCAGCAGACGGCCGACACGGTTACCGTCGAGTGTGCGGTGCGGTCGATCCCCGAGGAGATCGAGGTCCGCGTCAACGACCTGCGCGGCGGCGACATTCTGCAGATGAAGGACCTGCCGCTGCCCGAGGGCGTGACGCTTCTGGACGACCCCGAGGATACGGTCGCGACGATGACGTATGTCTCCGAGGAAGAGGTCGCCCCCGCCGAAGAGGGCGAGGAAGTCGCCGCCGAGCCGGAGGTCATCGGTCGCGAGGCCGAAGCAGAGGAAGAGGAAGAAGGCGAGCAGCCCGAAGAGCAAGAGGACACCGAATAATCCACCAGCGAACGGACGCGCCGGCGCCTGTGGGCGGCGGGCGGTCGCGGAGCGGTTTGCGTGTCGCAAGGGCAGAACCAAACCAACGAGCTTGGTCGGAAGATTGTGGTCGGTCTGGGCAACCCCGGCCGCCGCTACCGGGATACGCGACACAACGTGGGTTTTATGGTCGTCGAACGGCTCGCGGAGCGTTGCCAATGCGGGCGTCCGCGTAAGGCGTTCAACGGACGGTTGTTCGACGCCACTTTCGCCAGACGCGGCGAAGGCGTGCGGAAGGCATGGCTGTTTGAGCCGCTGACATACGTGAACTGCTCCGGCCATGCGGTGCGGACGCTGGCGGAGTTTTACAGGATACCGCCGGGCGAACTGCTTGTGGTCCTGGACGACATGGCGCTGCCGACCGGCCACGTTCGCGCCAGGGCCAAAGGATCCGCCGGCGGCCACAATGGATTGGACGACATACTGCGGGCCTTCGGCGGCGAAGACCTGCCCCGGCTGCGAGTGGGCATCGGCTCGCCGCCGCCGCAGATGGACCCGCGGGACTACGTGCTGGGCAAGTTCCCGCCCGAGGAAGCGGAGTTGATGGTCCCGGCGATTGACCGGGCCGCCGACGCCGTAGAAGAGTGGTTGTTCGAAGGCATCACGCACGTGATGAACAGGTATAACACGCGTGAACAGGGCGATACCGGCCGGCAGCCGGACGCCGAGGACTAGAGCTTGAGGATTGGAACTGTGGAAACGGACCTGAAGCGAACGTACGAAGGAATGTTCCTGATGGACTCCGGGCAGGATTTCGAAACCGCCCGCGAACCCATCGAAGCGGTGTTGCAGCGCTACGGCGCGGAGATGCTGAGCATCAAGCCGTGGGACGAGCGCAAGCTCGCTTACCCCGTCGCGGGACGCAAACGCGGCCTGTACGTGCTGACGCATTTCTCGCTGGACCCGTCGCGTCTGGACGAAATCGAGCATGACTGCCGCCTGAACGAGAGAATCCTGCGGGTTCTGTTCCTCAGGAAAGAGGACCTCACCGAGGAGGACATCCAGGCCGAGACCCCCGCCACCGCGGCGGCCCAGAGAGCCGAGCAGAGCCGCGAACAGGACGAACAGGCCGAAGGCGACAAGCAAGACGCCGCCCAGGCCAAGCCCGAGGAAAGCCCCCCGACGCCCGCTGAGGACACCGGCGGTGAGGGCGGTGAGCAGCAGGAAGCGTCTCCGGTGCAGGAGGAGACTACTTCCGACGAGGATGAGTCTCCGCAGGAATCGACCGACGAGGACAGCGAGCAGGCATCCGACGAGACGAAGCAGGAAAACTGAGGCCAGGTCGCTTGGGCCGCGTCAGACAGCGGCGCGCGTCTGAGGGACCAGACGAACACAGGAGCCGACCATGGCCAACTACAACAAGGTCATCCTTGTGGGCAACCTGACCCGCGACCCGCAGATGAGCTACCTGCCGTCGCAGACGCCGGTGGTGGAATTCGGGTTGGCGGTCAACCGCAGGTACAAGGACCAGAGCGGACAGCAGCGTGAGGAAACTTGCTTTATTGACTGCAAGTCGTTCGGCAAGTCGGCGGAGATACTCAACCAGTACATGTCCAAGGGGCGGCCGATTCTGGTGGAAGGCCGGCTTCACCTGGACACCTGGGAGGCGCAGGACGGCTCGAAGCGCAGCAAGCACCGCGTGATCGTGGAACAGTTCCAGTTCCTCGGCGGCGGCGGTGGTGGAGGCGCCCCTCAGGGCGGGACAAGAGGCGCGCCGCAGCGAAGTCAGGCGCCCAACCAGGAACCGGACTACGGCGGCGAGCAGTATAGCCCGGACGAGACGCCGGGCGGAGAGGATATACCGTTCTGACCGGAGCGGAAAACCGCAGTTGAAACGTACAGGCCGCCGCGAGCGGCCGGTGGAGAGGTGATAACAAGATGGCAAGAAGAATACGAGGACGGCGAACCAGTCAGCGGCGACGGTCCCGGACCGCCGAACAGGCGAAGTGCCGCTTCTGCCGGGAAAAGGTCTCGGAGATCGATTACAAGGACATCGCCACGCTTTCGAAGCTGACAACCCAGCAAGGCAAGCTTTTCAGCCGAAAGCGCAGCGGCAACTGCGCCCGTCACCAGCGGTCGGTCAAGCGCGCCATAAAGCGGGCGCGGTTCATGGCCCTTATGCCTTACGTCGCCTAGCGCGGCGGCGAAACGGACACGCGAGGAATCATCATGAAGGTATTGCTGAACCAGAACGTCTCCAAACTCGGTGAGATCGGCGAAGTCGTTGACGTCAAGCCCGGGTTCGCCCGCAACTACCTGCTGCCGCAGGGGCTGGCGACAGCGCCCACCGAGGCCAACATACGCAAGGTCGAGCAGCGCAAGCAGGAGTATCTCGCGGAGCTGGCGCGACGTCGCGAGGAAATCGAGGCCCGCGCCCGCGTGCTGGAGGGCAAGCAGCTTACCATCTCCGCACGCGCCAACGAGGAGGGGCATCTGTACGGCTCCGTCGGCGGGGCGCAGATAGCGGCCGTGCTGGCAGAGGAAGGCATCTTCATCGAGCCGGAAAACGTGGACCTTCCCGAGCCAATCCGGCAGTTGGACAAGTACGACGTGACCATCCGCTTCCCGCAGGAGATCACCGCCACCGTGCACGTGTGGGTGGTGCCCATCGGCGGCCCGCAGCCGGAAGAGGGACAAGAGGCGGCCGAAGAGTCCTCCGAAGACCAACAGGCCCCCGCTCCGGAGGAGTCGGAGGAAAGCGACTCCGAAGAGTCGTAGCGGCTGAAGGAAACAGGTAAAAAATCTTCCCCGCCCGGGATCACCGGTGAAACACAACCAACTGCGCGGCCGTGGGTGTGAGTACGCATTTTGTGGTGTTTCCGCCCCCCGCCGCCCTGCCTGCGCAATACCTGTCGGACCGTGCAGACGGCTTGACGCGCCCGCTGTGAAGCTGTAGCTTGATTGTCGGCTTCGCACTTTCCGACACGAACTGACGTCACGGGAGCCACGGAAGGCAATGACGCGGACGAACACATCCACCGACGGCTCTTATCGCCCCAGCGAGCAGGCCCAGGCCGACAACCTTCAGCACGTTCCTCCGCAGTCCATCCAGGCCGAGGCGTGCGTGCTGGGGTCGATGATCCTGGACGCCCCCTGCATCGACGTGGTGGTCCAGATCGTCCGCGACGAGCACTTCTACCGCCCTGCCCATCAGCTTATTTTCCGGGCGATTGTCGAGCTGCACGACTCGGCCGACCCGGTCGAGCTGGTCAGCGTCCGCCACGAGCTGGAGAAGCGAGGGCAGCTCGAGCAGATAGGCGGCGTGGAGTACCTGGTCGCGCTGGTCGAGGGCGTGCCCAGCTCGGCCAACGTCGAATACTACGCCAAGATCGTCCGCGACAAGGCCCTTTTGCGGGAGCTTATCATCGCGGCCACGGACATGATCCGCGAGGCCCACGAGTCGCACGATGAGCCGGCGGAGATCATCGACCGTTCCGAGCATAAGGTCTTCCAGATCGCCAGCCAGCAGATAGGCGAGCAGGCGGTAACGCTCAAAAATCTGCTGCACGAGACTTTCGAGACCCTCGAGCAGAACGAAAACCAGCTCATTACCGGCATCGCCAGCGGCTACCACCAGCTTGATGAGCTTACCTCCGGTTTCCAGGACGGGGAGATGATCATCCTTGCCGCCCGTCCGTCCATGGGCAAGACGAGCTGCCTGCTGAACATGGCCGAGTACATCGGCGTGGTGGACCAGATCCCGGTGGCGGTATTCTCGCTGGAGATGTCCAAGCAGCAGGTGGCCCAGCGTCTGCTGGGAGCACATGCGCGATTCGACCTGAAGCGCATGCGTCGCGGCACGATATCCGCGGAGGACTGGACGGAGCTTCAGACGGCGGCCGACGCGTTGGCGCAGGCGCCGATATTCATCGACGACTCGGCCATGCTCACCAGCTTGCAGCTCCGCGCGAAGGCCCGGCGGCTGAAGGCCCAGCACGACATCCGCTGCGTATTCGTGGACTACCTGCAGTTGATGACCTACACCGGCCGGGCCGACAGTCGGCAGGAGCAAATCGCCGACATATCACGAAACATCAAGGCCTTGGCGCGGGAACTGGAGATCCCGGTCGTCTGCGCCGCCCAGCTCAACCGCCAGCCGGCCGACAGGCCCAGCCACCGCCCCCGCATGTCGGACCTTCGCGAGAGCGGGTCCATCGAGCAGGACGCCGACGTCATCATGCTCCTGCACAACGAGGACTACTACCACAAGGGCGATGAGAGCTACACCCCTACCGGCACCACCGAGCTGATTGTAGAGAAGCAGCGGAACGGCCCGGTGGGCATCGTCAAGCTGGTGTTCCGCCCGGAGATTACCCGCTTCGAGTCCGCCGCCACCAGCGGCGCCGCCGGCGCCGACCTGGGCGGCGACGCGCCCTTCTGACCTTGCGGCGCCTCTTCGTCGCCGTTTGAATCCCCCCAAGGCCGCGCCTAAGGTTAACTGAAAGCTTGAGTCAGGGCCACCGCGCGGAGAGAACGTCTCTCGACGCCGGAGCCCCGAAAGGAGACCGCAAATGCGCACCATCCTGTGCTTCATGCTGATGCCGGTCCTTGCCGGCGTGTTCGCCGGCTGCGAGCAGAACGGTATGACCACCGGCGAATCCTCGCCGGACCAGCGCTACGTGTACACCGTCCAGAGCGACGACACCAACCTGCGCGACGTGGCCGAGAAGGTTTACGGCAACGGCGATATGTGGACCCACATCGCAGACGCCAACCCCGGCGTCGAAGGCGACGACCTCCAGGAAGGCGACCAACTGGCGATTCCCGTCTTGCAGTCCGAGGACGGTGAGATGATCGAACCCAGCGGCTGCGACCGGCAGGAGATTTACTACTAACACTCCCCCCGGACGCCTACACCGGCTCGCATAGAGACACCAGCTCGTTGACGTCGGCCGTCGCAAGGCACATGACAGTGTCGGCCGCACCGTAGTAGATACGCGCTTGTCCGTCGTCCTCGACGATCATCCCGGTCGGGAAGATGACATCGTTGCGGAAGCCGCCCTGCGTCTCGTAATCCGCCAGCGGCGTAAGCAAAGGTTGCCGGGCGAGTCCCACTACCTTCGACGGGTCGCGTCGGTCCAGCAGCATCAGACCGGCAAAATACCGTTTCTGCCAGCGGTCCTCCCAGCCGTTCTTGCCGCGGGAATCGTCGCGCTCGACGGCATGGAAGGTCGTCAGCCAGCCCTGCTCGGTCCATACCGGCGGAGCGGCCGGTCCGATCTTGTCGTTGGCAAAGGGAACGTCCTCGACGGCCAACACAAGCTCCGGAGAGCTCCACCTTTGCCCGTCCCGCGAGCGTGACAGCCAGATGTCGAACCTGTCTCCGCCGCGGCTGTAAACGGGCATGGGCCTTTCCAGCCGCACCAGATCCCCATCAACCCGCCGAGGAAGCAGCACGATGTTGCGATTGTCCGGGGCGGTCAGATGCACCACCTCGAAGCGCTCAAAATCCTCCGTGACACCCAGTCCGCCGCGGACGCCGTGGCGCGTGTCCAGCGCGAAGGTAATCCAGCACTGCCCGTCCAGCAACGTCAGGCGGGGGTCATACACCCGGACGACCTCATCATCGTGCCACTGCCAGCAGGGCCGCTCCTGGACGCGCCACTTCAGCCCGTCGTCACTGAACGCCAGCCCCAGGTTGGTGCCCTCAAAGCCCTTCGGGCGACCGCGCCAGCCGTAGTCGTTGCGGAAGACCATCACATATCGGCCGTCCAGCTTGCACACGCCGGCGTTGAACACCAAATCGCAGGCATACGGCACATCCTGTGCGCTGAGGATGGGGTTGCCCTCGTACCTCCGAAGCACACCCGCCGATGAGGCGTCTGTGAAATCGTCGCTCAATTCATCCGTCTCCCATAAGGCGTCGCGATTCTCACCGGCCCGACCATTATTCGCAAGACCCCGGCGGAAAGAGGTTTGACAACGGCTCATCGAATGCTTACTTTCCCGCCGATACGATAACTGGCACTCATCGGCCGCGGTCTTCGCAGGCGGCATGGACGGATTTTCCGGGACGGCAGACGTGAGCAGACAGAGGCGAGCGTTGAGAATCCTGGCGGCATGGATGCCCTTGCTGATGGGGCTGTTACCCGCGGCCGCCCAAATCCAGGACACCGGCGACCGGGAATATCCCTCCACCGTCATCGAGGTCCGCTTCGAGGGGCTTGAGCACATCCGCGAACAAACCGCCCGGTCCTACGTCGGCATGCGCGTCGGTCAGGAGTACAGCGAGCAGCGGGTCCGCGCCGACGAGCAGCGCCTCCTGGCGAGCCGGCGCTTCAGCAGTGTAGTCGTCACCCGGACGCAGACCACCGAGGGCGTGATAGTAACCTACAAGGTCAGCGAGCGGCCGTTGGTGAACGAGCTGCGGATAGAAGGCAACAAGGTCTTCTCCGACGACGACCTCATGAGGGAGTTGACCTTCGGCGTGAACAGCCCGCTGAATGTCTTCGAGGCCGAGGCCGGCAGGCAGGCCATACTTGCGAAGTACCAGTCCCGCGGCTACGCCCAGGCGGAAGTGGAACTCGACCGCGAGGCATTGGCCGACCAGCGGGTCGTTTACAGCGTAGTCGAAGGCCCGCAGGTCCGCGTACGGAAGCTGCGGTTCGAGGGCAACGACTACTTCAGCAACTGGCGACTGAAACGCGCGGTCGGCTCGTCACAGCGATGGTGGCCGTTCATCGACGGATTCCTCGACCTCGAGCAGGTCGAGCGTGACCTGACCACCATCCGGAACCTCTATATCGCCGAGGGCTTCCTGGACGCGGAGGTCGACCGTCTGCTGGAGTACTCACCCGACAAACGAATCGCCCGGCTGACCTTCGTGATAAACGAAGGCCCCCGCTACCGCGTCAACCGGATCATATTCCGCGGCAACACCGTTTTCAGCGACGACGAGCTGGCCGGTCGGCTGGAGCTGGCCCGTGGTGAGTTCTACGTCGCCGAAACGGTCCGCCGCGACGTGGTGCGGCTGGAGGACACGTACGGGCAGTTGGGCTACATCGACGCGACCGTCACCGAGCGGAAGCAGTTTCTCGACCCCACCGCCCCCCTGCCACAGTGGGCGACGGAGCTTGAAAACGGCGAGGTGGGACTGCTGAACGTGGTCTTTGAGGTCCAGGAGCAGGACCAGTACCGCGTCGGCAGGATCGAGATCCGCGGCAACAGCGTCACGCAGGACCGCGTAATCCGAAGGGATCTGCGATTCTACCCGGAGCAGCTCTTCAACACGGTGGCGGTCGAGAAATCCGAACGGGACCTCCGCGAGACCTGGCTGTTCGAGGAGGTGCGAATTACGCCCGTCGGCCAAGAGCCGGGCGTCCGCGACGCCCTGGTGCAGGTATCCGAGGGCAGGACGGCCGAGTTCCTTATCGGCGTCGGCGTCAGCACCAACAGCGGGCTGCTGGGTACCATCTCGCTGACCGAGCGGAACTTCGACATCCTCAACTGGCCGACGTCCTGGGACGAGCTTACCAGCGGCCGGGCGTGGCGAGGCGCCGGGCAGACCTTCCGCATCGTCGCCGAGCCGGGCACGGAGTTGAACCGCTTCCATATCGAGTGGACCGAGCCGGCGATCTTTGACGGTCCGTACTCGCTGACGACCAAGGCCTTCCTGTTCGACCGTGCCCGCGAGGATTACGACGAGCAGCGTTACGGCGGCGTCCTGAGCGTCGGCCGACTGTTCGAGAACCGCTGGTACGGCGAGGTCTCCACGCGCATCGAAGGCATCGAGCTGAGCAACTTCTACACCAACGTCCCGCCGGAGGTCCGGAATCTTGAGGGCACAACAGGGCTGGTAGGCGTCAAGGGCACGCTGGTCCGCGACCGTACCGACAGCCGCTGGACACCCACCACCGGCGACCGATTGACTTTCAGCTATGAGCAGGTGATGGGCGACTGGACCTTCGGCGAAGCGACGGCCGAATACCGCCGCTATTGGTCCGTGTACCAGGACGCCCTGGACCGCAAGCACGTCATCGCGACCCGTGTCAGCGTGGGTCATATCTTCGGCGACGCGCCCGTGTTCGAACGGTTCTATGCCGGCGGCACCGGTTCCATCCGGGGCTTCCGCTATCGCGGCATAGGCCCGCGAGCCGAGCCGCCGTTCGACAGGAACCCCATCGGCGGCGACTTCGAACTGCTCGCCGGCGCAGAGTACAACTTCCCCATCGTCGGCGAGGAGCTGCGCGGCGTCATCTTCCTGGACACCGGAACCGTCGAGAGGGACTTCGAGATTACCACTTACCGGGCTTCCATCGGCGCGGGTCTGCGGTGGGTCGTACCGTTGCTCGGCCCGGTCCCCATGAGTCTGGATTTCGGCATACCCATCAACAAGCACAGCGACGACGAGACCCAGCTCGTCAGCTTCACGCTCGGCTGGACCCTCTGATCCGGACCTGAGCGTCGATCGCGCACTGACAATCCGGCTTTGCGGCTTTCCGTTTTGTTGTTGCATCCTGCCGCCGGACCCCATATAGTATGCGAAAACGTGGGTCTTGGTAGCCCCCCCCTGGGAACGGCCCGCCCGAAAAATCCCCCCTATAACTCCGCCGCACAGCAGGAGGTCTTGTATGCTAAAGCGCCGCGCACAAGGATTTACCCTCATTGAGCTGCTCGTAGTCATCGCCATAATCGCACTGCTGATGAGCATTCTCATGCCCGCGCTGGGCAGGGCCCGCGAACAGGCCCGCAGCGTGGTATGCCTGACCAACCTCGGCGGTCTGGGCAAGGCGTTCAACATGTACGCCGGCGACTATCGTGAGTTCGTGCCGCCGATGCAGTGGCGGCGCGCCGACGGCGCCAAGACAGACGATACCTGGGTAACACTGCTGGAAAAGGGCGACTATGTCTCGGCCCCCAAGGCCGACACCGAGAACGACCTGCCCCAGCAGAGCACCATGTTCAAGTGCCCGTCCGGTCAGATGGAGCTTGGCGACGAGAACACCACGCCGTCGTCGCATACGGATCCTCTCGGGGCCGTCGCCACCGCCCACCGACAGTCCGGCAACGACTGGCAGTGGAACGAGGAAAACCCCTACATCCACGCCTGGTACGGAGCCAATGCGGCCGTCAGCCCCACTGAGCGCTTTCCACTTGGTTTCAGTCCGGACACATCGGGCGAGTGGCACACGCTCAGCCGCATGACGGGCATCAGACACCCGTCCGAGCTGGTCGCAGTTTACGACGGCGTCTGGGCGCATAACTCCGGCAGCGACGGGTGGAAGCGCATCAATGCCCGCCACCTGAACGCCACGCAGTGCAATATCATGCTGATGGACGGCAGCGCCGAGACGCTCAGCGTGGAAGACCTGCCCAGCGGAGGCCCACTGGAGTCGGAGAGCACCTACGACGACGACCAGAACTGGCCGAAGTGGGCCATCGAACCGGTCGTGCCATAGCCCCGCTTCGCCCGGGGCAAAACTGTGATACGAGGGCGCCATGCCCCTGCGTCTTTTCGCAGGGGCATGTTCTTTGGGTGCGGTCGGAATATGGTGGCGTCCAGTCGCCAACCAAAGCCGGGGCGGTTCGGGAATATGTCAATCGCCCCCTGCGGGGGCTCCCACATATGCGGCCCCCTGTTTCCACGGGCTCAGCTTCGCTTCGCCCGGGCAAAACCGTGATACGAGGGTGCCATGCCCCTGCGTCTTTTCGCAGGGGCATGTTCTTTGGGTGCGGTCGGTATATGGCTGTTTCCAAGGGCTCAGCTTCGCTTCGCCAGGGGCAAAACCCTGATACGAGGGCGCCATGCCCCTGCGTCTTTTCGCAGGGGCATGTTCTTTGGGTG
>JBNGDC010000022.1:38404-58027 GCA_049975485.1 Phycisphaerae bacterium
TTCTTTGGGTGCGGTCGGTATATGGCTGTTTCCAAGGGCTCAGCTTCGCTTCGCCCGTGGCTACCCTCAGACGCCCCCTGGCGGGGGCTACGACGTTCGCGGCGATTGACCCTTAAACAACGGCCGGACGAAGAGTCCCGGCGCGCCCGTGGCTACTTTCAGATGCCCCTGTCGGGGGCTACGACGTTCGCGGCGATTGGCGCTCAAACAACGGTTGCGCGAAGAGTCCCGGCGCGGCCGGGACGACTGAAACATAGTCACCCCCAGGGCGGATTTGCTGCGACACCAACCACCGGCAGCCCCCGACAGGGGACGATTGGGACTCATATGCCCGGCGGAACCTGGGAGCATGTCGCCAAAGTCTGTCCGCCACCAATAACCAGGCGCACCTTGTCACCTGCGGCGGCGGTTTTTTTGATTGCGTACGGCCTGCGCACTTGTTAGCATCATAACGTGTAAGGGCCTTGGTTATCCCGCCTATGGGGCCGGCCCCCCTGAAAATCCTTCCTAAATCAGCGAGCCGCAGCAGACCAGGAGGCAGTCCATGGCTAGAAGAAGAAGTGGTTTTACATTGATCGAGCTGCTCGTAGTTATTGCTATTATCGCATTGCTTATGAGCATCCTCATGCCGGCACTGGGACAGGCCCGCGAACAGGCCCGCAAGGTCGTCTGTCTGACCAACCTCAGCGGTCTGGGCAAGGCCTTCAACATGTACGCCCAGGACTTCCGGGAGTATATCCCGCCCATGAACTACAACGCCTCGCAGGCCCGCACGGGCGACTCCTGGGTAACGATCTTCGAGATGGAGGAGTATGTTTCCGCTCCTCACGCCGAGAATGAGGACGACCTGCCGAAGACTTCGACGCTCTTCAAGTGCCCCTCCGGCATCATGGAGCTGGGCGGGGCCATGCCCGGCTCCCATGCAGACCCGCTGGGAGCGATGGCTCTGGAATACCAATCCTCCGGCCCCGACGGGAACTGGGACAACAACGATGACTATTTCATCCATTCCTGGTATGGAGCGAACGGAGCAACCTTCGTCACCGACCGCTTTCCGATGACAGCCGTACCCCAGGACGGGTCCAACAACTGGGACGTAATGCACCGCCTGAGCGAAGTCGGGCATGTCTCCGACGTGGTGGGCATCTTCGACGGTTTCTTTGCGCACAACCGCGGCAGCACGCCCGGCGGCGAGAACAGAATCAACGCTCGCCACATGAACGCCACCGAGTGCAATATCATGCTCCTGGACGGCAGTGCCATGACACTGGACGTGGACCAGTTGCCCTCAGGAGGACCGCTGGAGAATGAAAGCACTTACGAGGACGACCAGATGTGGCCCCAGTGGGCGATCAATCCGGCCGTGCCGTAACGGGCCGGGTCGCAGCATGGCAGGATGACGGGTCCGCCGGGCCTTAAGCTTGCCCGACTCGGCTGCCGCCGATAGAGGCCCCGCAGAGACATGAAAAGGGACGGGCGCTTACCACTTGCGGTAGGTGTCTGTCCCTTTTTACGTTCCTACGCCCCCCGTCGCTTTAGAGTCGCAAATCTCGATATTACCCGCTTGTCCGCCCCCTGTGCCGATGGTACAGTATTCTATGGAGGTGGCCCCTCCCCCGGTGGCGTCTGCAGGTGGCCGCTGTCGGGACATTATCGTTACCTGGCGGCTTCTTGGATACCGTCATTCGCAAGGAGCATATCTATGTCGAAGCGCAAAAGAAGTGGGTTTACTCTGATTGAGCTGCTCGTAGTCATCGCAATTATCGCACTGCTTATGAGCATCCTGATGCCCGCACTGGGCCAGGCCCGCGAGCAGGCCCGCAAGGTCGTCTGCCTGACCAACCTCTCGGGACTGGGCAAGGCGTTCAACATGTATGCCCAGGACTACCGGGAGTACATCCCGCCGATGGGCTGGAACATGAGCAAGGGCGCCAAGACCGCCGATGCCTGGGTGGCGCTGCTCGAGAGGGACGAATACGTTACCTCCCCCCACGCGGAGAGCGAAGAGAACCTGCCGAATATTTCGACGCTCTTCAAGTGTCCTTCGGGGATCATGGAGCTTGGCGGAGCCATGCCGACCTCCCATACAGACCCCGCCGGCGCAAGGGCGCTGGAATACCAGTCATCGGGTCCTGACTGGGAGTGGGACAACAACGATGACTATTTCATCCATTCCTGGTACGGCGCCAACGGCGCCACATGGGAGGTGGACCGCTTCCCCATGCCTCGCTGTCCCCGGGACGCCACCGGCGACTGGAACATTCTGCACCGCCTCAGCGAAGTCGGGCAGGTCTCCGACGTGGTGGGCGTCTTCGACGGACTCTGGGCGCACAACCGCGGCAGTACGCCGGGCGGTGAGAACCGCATCAACGCACGTCACATGAACGCCACGGAGTGCAACATCATGATGCTGGACGGCAGCGCCGTAACGCTGGACGCGGACCAGCTCCCCACGGGTGGGCGCCTCCAGAACGAGTCCACGTACGAAGACCACCAGCAGTGGCCCGTATGGGCCATCAACCCCCAGGTGCCGTAACCCACATTATTCACGAAAGCTTTGCTTTCGCTCATGATGTGCCGTCAGGAAAGCATTTGCTTTCCTGACGGCTTCGACTCGGCGCTTCGCGCCTCGCTCAGGACCAGCCCTTAGCGAAGCCCGACCAGCGGCTTGTTCACGAATGTGCCGTTTCTTCGTGAATAAGCCCGGCCGGCAATCGGCACCCGCCCAGATGCATAAACCAACGGGCCGGCAACTCAGCGCCGGCCCGTTTCATGCGCACTGACTGGTATGGGCAAATCCGCAATGCCCCGAGTCTGTGAGTACACACCCCCGCCTCACCGCCGCCTACTCAAGCGGCTTGAGCACCATTCCCGTGGCGAGCTTGGGGTAGAAGTACGTGCTCTTGTGCGGCATGGACGCCCCGGCGTCGGCGACGGCCTCGACTGCCTCTATCGGCGTAGCCGGCAGTATGCAGGCCAGGTCCGCCTCGCCGCGGGCGCACCTCCGGACCGCCTCGGCCGCATCGGGAGTGTAATCGACGGCCTCCTTCCCGCCCGCCGCCGGCTGCAGGTGCTTCTCGGCAATAAGCTTCTGGAAGATGGCCACATCCAGCTCGCGCCACGGCTCGGGCTGGTCACCTGCCGCCGCGGCCATCGCATCCGAACTGCGCAGCGTGGCGGTCCAGAGGTCCGTGCCGTCGGCGAAGACGAACGTGTGTTTTGGAGCGTCGGCCAGCAGAGCCATGGGGTCGGCCGGGAGATCCCCGGAGGCCTTGTGCCGCCGCCACTCGAACTCATCGGCCGCCTCGGCGAGCTTCGCCGTTGAGAACCCCTCGCCCAGGCCGCTGTAAACGCGGTGCGTAGGCAACACCAGCAGACCCGGGTCCGTCCGCGGCACCAGCGCGAAGAAGATGAAGTTGGCCTCGTGGTCGGCGCTCAGCCCGCCCGCCTCGGCCAGCCGGTCCCGATAGTTCAGACCCGTCGTGTACCGATGGTGCCCGTCGGCGATATACGCCGGCTGGTCCCGCAGTGCGCCGCGGACCGCCTCGATTACCCGCGGGTCCGTTACGACCCACAGCTTCTCGGTAACGTCGCCGAGCCGGCCTTGAAGCTGCGGCGGATGCGACTCGCACGCCGACCACAGCGCGCCCGCGGCGTCGTGGGGGTCCTCGTGGAACGCGAAAATCGGCGAAAGCTGCGTGCGCGTCAGCTCGGTGAGGCGCATTCTGTCGGCCTTGGGACCGGCGAAGGTGTGCTCGTGCGGTATCACATCCTCGCCCAGCGGGGTCGCCCGCAACCCGCAAAGCATCGCCCGGCGGTGATAGGTCCTGCCGCAACAGGTGTAGCTCTGCTGGTAGGCATAGACGGCCGGCGCCTCCTCGCGCACCAGCACGCCCTGCCGCTTCCACTCCTCCAGGGCCTCGGCGGCGGCGACGTAATCCTCGTCCGGACCGAGTTCGCTCGCGGGCACGTGCGGCAGGTCCACCGCCACAATGTTGTTCCCGCAGCGGTCCAGAAGCTCCCGCTTGTCCTCCGGTCCGAGCACGTCGTAAGGCGGCGCGATGAGATCGGAGACGTCTCCGTCCTGTGGTCGGTATCTCCAGCCGCGGAACGGCCTGATGTCCATATGAGTCTCTCCGCTGAAACCGGGGTGAAGGAAAGCCCATACCCTACGCGCCGGCGCAGTGGATGCAAGACAGTGCCGCTTATACGCACGTCCGCCGACGCTTCTCGCCGCCGTACGCGACGGCTCCCGGCGACGCCGGTCTAACGCAGGGTTTCCTGCAATGCCAGCACGGCATATGTGGTGCACAGCACGGGGTGGCCTTCCAGCCAGCGGTCGGCCTCGTTGGACCACGAGCCGTCCCCGGAAACGCGCGCGGCCAGGGCGCCGATAAGCTCGTGCCGCCAGTTGTGCTCAACGCCGTCGAAGTCGCGGACGACCGGCTCGCCCCAGGCGCGCATCGCCTTGGCGAACACGTGGTAGTAGTAATACAGCCCCTGTAGCGACCGCATCTGCGGCATGTTGGGGTTCCTGTTCAGGTCCCAGTGGCTTCGTATCCAGTCCAGAGCGGCCTGTACGCGGTCGTCGTCGCGGGCGACGTCGGCGTAGAGCATGCTCTTGAAGCCGGTGTAGGTCATGCTGCCGTAGCTCCTCAGGCCCCTTCCGCCGGGCCCAGCGCCGGCCTTGGATTCGCCCGTGGTCGGGTCGCCCGCGACGGCCGGTGCATAGACGAAACCGCCGTCGTCGGTGCCCTGCCGGGCCCAGCCCATGGGGTTGGACTCGCTGCGGTTCTGCGTGCGCTCCACGAACCGCAACGCCCTCTGCATGGCCGGGTCGTCGCCGCTGACGCCCGCCTGGTGCATCGCCTCCATCCACATGCCGAGGTTGCTCATGTCGGGACGGCCATGATGCCCGTAGCTGACGCCGCCGACGAACGGATGGTCCTGGTCGATGGTCTCACCGTCGGGCGATTCGGCGCCCGGGACAATCTGTATGCCCCGCAGATACGCCACCGCCTCCTCAAGGGCCTCGCTGTATCTGAGGTCGTTCACTTCCGTCAGGGCCATCACCGCCAGGGAGGTGGAATAGTTGGTAAGCCCCTCCTCGGGGTTGTAGATGCCGCCGTCGTCCTGGCGGTATGTGAGCAGGCGGTCGAGCGCCTCTCGCACGACGGGTGAGTCCGAGTCGTAGTCCGGATGCCTCAGGAGCGCCTTGACCACCAGAGCGGTCATGGCCGGCTCGTTGGCGCCCTCGATGTCCCAGCCGCCATTGTCGTTACGGACGCTCAGCAGATAGTCGATACCGCCGTCAATCAACTGACGAGCGAGTTTGCGATGGGCGGAAGCCCGGGAGCTGTCCGTATCCTCTGGTGTCGATTCGGTTCGATCGGCCCGGTCTCTGTCCCTCTGCTCCTCGGCCGGCTCCGAATCGCTCTTGCAGCCACATGTCGCAAGTACAGCCGCGGCGATTAACGATGTCAAAATGAGTCTAATCCGCATGAGCTTAACCTCCAGAACCCGGTATTGTTGAATCCGCATTCGTCAATTCGCTGTTCGCAATTTTATCTTACGCGATGCATCATGAAAAACGTCAGGGCCATTACCTGAAGCAGTATCGCCAGCAAAGCCCACACCGCCGCCTGCGTAAACTCCTCCTCGCCGCCGAGCATCTTCCATACGCACAGCAGCAGAGGCATGAACACCAGCACCTGGAGGATGCCGGCGAACAGCTTGCTCAAGCTGAACTCCTCCGCCTCGCGGCTGCGGACGAACTGCCGGACGTGCCGGAGGATCTCGCGTCGTACGGCGCTGTCGGTCATGGTGGAAACGTCGGCCGCCTGTGAGCCGGTGCGAGGCGACCACTCCTCATCCGCGGGTTTCGACTGCCCGGAGAAGGTCTCATGCTCCGCCGGCCGGGGCGCCGGCTCGTTAGGGGCCTTCTGTGCGGGTGGTTGGGGGGTTTGCGGCTCATCGGTCCCGGCGGGTGCCGGCTGATTGCTCGCCGTCTGCTCGACCGTATGCTCCACCGGCTGTTCCGGCGGCTCGCGGTCGCCCTCGCGCAGCACTATCCTGGCCGCGTCCACAAGGTTGCGCACGGTGAAATCCGCAAGTATGGGGTCCTCGTGCCCCTCGGTGCTTCCGCTTCGCCGCGGGTTGCGGATTCGTACGGTCCGACAGCCGGCCCGGCGCCCCGCCTCAACGTCGCGCGGGGAGTCCCCTATCGCCCAACTGTTGTGCAGGTCCAGGTCCATTTCCTCGGCCGCCTTCAGCAGCATGCCCGGCTTGGGCTTGCGCAGGTCGCTGTCCACGGCATACTTGTCTATGGGCGCATCGGGCAGATATGGACAGAAATAGATCGCATCCACCGACGCGCCTCGCTCGTCGAGCTGGCGTCGCAGTTCGTCGTGGATCTCCTCCAGCCGCTGCTCGGTCAGCAGCCCCCGCGCGATGCCCGACTGGTTGGTCACGACTATCACCTTGTACCCGGCCTGCCGCAGCGACTTGATCGCCAAATCAGCCCCCGGCAGCAGCTTCACGTCCGCCGGGTCCGAAAGGTAGCCGGGGTCCTCGATAATCGTATCGTCGCGGTCCAGGAAGACGGCCTTGTCTGCCATTTCATTATCTCCGCCGACGGCCTGTATTACTCCGATTCCGTAAGTTCCTTGCCGGTTTCGGATTGCCCGCCACGCCGCCCGCTCCGTGCTCTGTGGCCCCGGGGGCCCGGTTTTTCAGCCGCTGCTTTCCACGATGCGCTCGATGATCCGCGTGGTGCTCGGACCTTCCACCTTATCCAGCGTCAGCACTTTTCCGCCATAGGCCTCTACCACGTCGCGGCCGATGACCTCGCCGGTGGTGCCGCCCTTGGCGAGCACGTCCGGACGGAGCAGTTCCAGCAGCGGAATCGGCGTATCCTCGTCGAAGATGGTCACGTAGTCCACGCACTCCAGAGCGCCCAGCATCTCCGCGCGTTCGTCCTGGGAAATGACCGGGCGGCGCGGACCCTTCAGCCGGCGCACGCTGTCGTCGCTGTTGACGGCCACGATGAGGCAGTTGCCAAGCTCACGGGCCTGCTGGAGATAGCGGACGTGGCCCATGTGCAGCAGGTCGAAGCAGCCATTGGTGAATACTATTGTCTCTCCGCGCTCGCGGCGGCGGGCGACCTCCTCGGCCAACCGCTCGCGGGACATTGTCTTTCCGCCGCGCAGGCCTATGATGCGGCGCAGCTCCTCGGCCACTTCTTCACGTTCGATAGGCACCACGCCGAACCGCTCCACTTCCAGTCCGCCGGCGACGTTGGTAAGCGCCACCGCGTCGGGGTAGCTCATCTTCTCGCCGATGGCGACCGAGAGCATCGCCATAACCGCATCTCCGGCGCCGGTGCCGTCATAGACCGTCCGGGGGCGCGACGGCAGCCGTCGGCCCTTCTGCTCGCCGCTGGTGTGCAGGTAGGCGCCTTCCTTGTCCAGAGTGATGACCACCGCTTCGGCGTCGGCCGCCAGGAGTATCTGCCCGGCCGCCCGCTGGAGGGACTCGTCATCGGTTATCTTTACGCCGCTGGCAAGCTCGGCCTCAAAGCGGTTCGGCGTCAGCAGCGTCGCGCCGCGGTAGCGGCCGTAGTCCTCAATCCGCGCCGGGTCCACCACCACCGGGCAAGACGCCTTGCGAGCCTCGGCTATAAGCTCGGTGGCGAACTGCTCGGAGACGACTCCCTTGCCGTAGTCCTCGATGGCGAGTACGTCGTATTCCTGCATGCGGCCGCGAAGGGCCGCCCTCAGCGTGGCGCGAACCTCGTCGCCCAGCGGCCCGTCGGCCTCGGCGTCCACGCGGAGCATCTGCTGGCGATTGCGGCCCTGGGTAAGGCCGACGTACCGGGTCTTGATGGTCGTCCCACGGTCTTCCAGGCGCAGCAGAGAGGCAGTCTCGGCCCCGCGGGCGGCCAGCAGCCGCAACAGCTCCTCGCCGGCCTTGTCCTGCCCGACGACGCCGATGCAACTGACCTCCCCGCCCAGCGCCAGTATGCCGGCGGCCACGTTGCCCGCGCCGCCGACGCGGGTTTCCTCGCGTATCGCACGCAGGACGGGGATGGGGCCTTCCTGGCTGATCCGCTCGGCGTTGCCGTACACGTAGCGGTCCAGCATGAAGTCGCCCACCAGCGCCACCCGCGGCGAGCCCATTGTCTCAAGCTTCTCGAGCAGTGCGTCCATAACGGCAAGATTCTATCGGGCCTGAGGCAACGAAGCAATCTGCCGGGGCATGGAGCAGGCGACGGAAGGTTAATTTGCCGCTAGCCGCGCCGGGCAGCCGAGACAACCTTCTCCACCAGTTCATCGCGACCGGTGAGCACTTCCATCCCGATCACAAGTTGCCATACGGGCCTGTTGGCGGGTATGCCTTTGAGCTTGACGTAGTCCTTCTGCGTGGTGACGTGGAGGTTGGCCCGGCAGCCGCTGCGCTCCTGGCACGATAGACACAGTCGCTCCACGCTGTCGGCGTCATAGCGGAAGTGGTCGTCCAGCGGATGCCGCGAGACCAGCCGTACGCCCAGGTTTGAGAGCATCACGAAGAAGCTGTCCGGGTCCGCCAGTCCGCAGAACGCGCAGACCATCCTGCCCTGCAGGTCCGACAGTGGCCGCCGGTTGCCCTGCTCGTCTATAGCGAACAGCGGCCGATGGGCCGCCACATGCACGGAAGCTTTCGGCGCCAGTCGCGTCAAACGCCGGGTCAGGGCGGAGATGTCCTGCTCGGCTGCTCCCTCGGCATGCGTGACAACGACGGCGTCGGCGTCCCGCAACGCTCGCGGCGGCTCGCGCAGAAGTCCTCGCGGCAGGCAGTATTCGTAGCCGAACGGGTTGGTCGCACTGATGAGCACGATGTCCAGGTCCCGCCGCAGACGGCGGTGCTGGTAGCCGTCGTCCATCACTACCACATCGGCCCCGGCGCCGGCGGCGCGAGCGGCGCCGGCTACACGGTCCGGTTCGACGATGACCGGCGCCGCCGTAACATCACGCAGAAGCTCGGCCTCATCGCTCTTTCCATCGCCGGACTTGTAGCCGCGTGTGAGGATGGCCGGTTTCAGACCGGCCTCGCGCAGTTGCTGCACCACCCAGGCGGTCATGGGGGTCTTGCCGGTTCCGCCGGTGGTGATGTTGCCCACGCAAATGACCGGCACGTCCGCGGCATGACTGGGCAGGATATGGTGCCGGTATGCCCATCGCCGCAGGCGTACGACCGGACGGTAGCCCCAGCTCGCGACTCGCATCGCCGCTCGCAGCAACGACGCGCCCGCACCCCGGCGTCGGCCGCTCATGATTTCCCGCCACGCCTGCTCATTCATGGCGCACAATATCGTATCCCGTTTGCCGAACGATAAAAAGCGCCCTGCCGGGCGGAACCGAGTGGATTCGCCGGTTCGCCGCCGCTTGTCCCTAACCCATCGCCGCGATGATGGCGTCGGCCATCTCGCTGGTGCCCACGGCGGTGGGGTCGTTGCGGTCGGGCTTCATGTCGTAGGTGACGTTCTTGCCCTCGGCGATGACGGCCGCGACGGCCTGTTCCAGTGTATTGGCCGCGGACCGCTCTTCGAGGTACCGCAACATCAGCATGCCCGAAAGGATAAGTGCGGTGGGATTGACCTTGTTGAGTCCCTTGTATTTCGGGGCGCTGCCGTGGGTGGCCTCGAAGACCGCACCGTTGTCGCCGATGTTGGCGCCGGGCGCGACTCCCAGCCCCCCTACCAGACCGGCGCAAAGGTCGGAGATGATGTCGCCGTAGAGATTCGGCAGCACCATCACGTCGTAAAGCTCCGGTTTCTGGACGAGCTGCATGGCCATGTTGTCAACCAGCCGCTCCTCGAACTCGATGTCGTCGTAGTCGCCGGACACCCGCTCGCCGACCTGTTTGAACAGCCCGTCCGTGTGCTTCATGATGTTCGCCTTGTGGACCGTGGAGACCTTCTTCCGGCCGTTGGCGCGGGCGTACTCGAAGGCGAAACGGATGATCCGCTCGCTGTTCTCGACGCTGATGGGCTTGATCGACACGCCGGTGGTGTCCCGCCCCGTGCCGATCTTGCGGTCCGAGCAGCGGGCGTTTATCTCGTCGATAATCTCCGCTGTCTCCGGCTTGCCCACCTCGAACTCCACTCCGGCGTAGAGGTCCTCAGTGTTCTCGCGGACCACTACCACGTCGATATTGTCGTATCGGCTGCGGACGCCGGGGTAGCTCTTGCAGGGCCGCACGCAGGCGTAAAGGTCCAGCGTCTGACGGAGGAGAACGTTTACCGAGCGGAAACCCGTGCCCACTGGTGTGGTGATGGGGGCCTTGAGCGTGGCGTCGGTATTGCGGACCGACTCTATCGTGGACTCCGGCATGGGTGTGCCCTCGGCCTCCATGATGTCCACGCCCGCGGGGCATACGGTCCACTCGATTTCGCCGGCGCCGGGGGTCTTCTCAAGGGCGGCGTCGATGCAACGGCGGGCGGCCTCGGCCAGTTCCGGGCCTGTGCCGTCTCCGGTAATCAGCGTAGCGGTATGTTTTGCCATGGTGGTCGTTTCCTTCCTGTGTGGGGGCTTCTGCAGTCGGGCTGCAAGAGCGGAGAATCCTAGCAGCCCCGTCCGGGAGCGTCAAGCAGACACGACAGCCGCCTTGCTCCGTCAGGCGCTGCGTTTTGCCGCAGCGGGCGGCCGCTATTCAGTGAAACCCCCGGTCTCCACTCCGGCCCCGCTGAGCGTATCACGTAGCTGCGGCAAGGATACCATTGCGTCGCTGACTGCGATCCAGACGGGATTGCTCGAGGCGGCCGCACCGATGACGTCCAGCAGAAACTCCGGGTACCCCTCGTACTGATGCTCGGCAAAGTCGGAAAGATAAGGCGTTACGACCACACCGGGCAGATACTCCGCCACCTCGGCATACGTGGTGAACGGGTGGTGCAGCTCCACTCCAAGTATGTTGATGCCCGAATCGGCCAGGTTGCGGGCGTGATGGCCCCACTGACCACAGCAGTGGATGAACACGCCGCCGAATGCCTCGGCTATGCGCTTCAGGTAAGGCAAGCCGAACTCCTTGAACATCTCCGCCGACAGCAGCGGCATGAGGTCCTCGGTCAGGCATACGCCCACGTCGTCTGGCACCCACACGTACGGCCAGATGTTCCCGTCAAGCCGGCCGACCCGCTCGCGAAGCTTGCGGATGGTGGCGATGAGATGCCCGCAAACCGTTTCCAGGAAACGGTGTAGCTTCCGCGGCTGCTCGTGCATGGCGATGAGCAATTGCTCCTCGCGGCAGACCATGGCCGCCGTGTTCAGCACCCCCTGGAAATCAGGTGTTTTGAAGCCCAGCGTCTCGATGCCGGTGCGACGTCGCAGCTCGTGATACATCTCGACGGCAAGCTCGGCGTGTGGGTTATCCTGAGGCGTAAGGTCCAGGGCTTCGTCGATGGTCCCGGCCGCCGGCTTGATATACGGGTTGCCCTGCCGGCCCACGACCACCTCGCCTCCCCAGCTTACGGCCATGGATATGGTGCCGAAATCCGGGAAAAACGCCGGCGGCAGATTGGCACCCGAGGCATACCAGTCGCCGATGACGCTCTCGGCCTCGGGGAGCATTTGCTCGGGCGGCTTCTGCGCGTAAGTCCGTTCAGGCACAACCGTCAGAACAGCCGGGGGTTTGTTTCCGCTCCAGTATTCGCGTATGCTTTGTGTGCGGGACATATACAATCAATCGTTCCGTAAAGGGATTAACATATGACGCAACGCTACATCGATGCCATTCTGAAATATCTTTCGGACAAGCACTATCAGCCGCTCAAACCGCGCCAGCTCGCCCGCAAGATGGGCGTCTCCGAAGAGGAATACGGCACGTTCCGCGAGGCAGTCAAGGTTCTCCGCGACTCCGGGCGGGTCGTATTGGGCGCCAAAAACGCCCTGATGCTGCCGGAACCGTCGGGGACCATCGTGGGCTTCTTCAGCGCCCACCCGCGGGGGTTCGGCTTCGTAGCTCCCGAAACGCCTAACAGCCACGGCGACCTCTTTATCCCCCCCGACGCCACCGCCGGCGCCATGAGCGGCGACCAGGTGGTGGCGAAGGTTACTTCCCGCGGCCGACGCGACGGCGAGGACATCTACCGCGGCGAGATCGTCGAGATACTGCGCCGCGGCGAGAACCGGTTTGTCGGAACGCTGGAGAAGGCCGACGACTACTGGTTCGTTATGCCCGACGGACGGGAGATGACCACGCCGATAGTCATCAAGGACGTCGGCGAGGCCGGTCCGAAAGTGGACACGAAGGTCGTGGCCGAGATCATCGAGTACGGCAAGAAGGGCGAGCTGCCGACCGGCGTGATTGTCGAGAAGCTCGGTGCGCAGGGCGAGCTGGAAGTCGAGACGCGCTCGGTGATACGCGCACATGGGCTTGAGGAGGAGTTCTCCGAAGAAGCCCTGGCCGATGCCAGAAAGGCGATCGAGCAATTCGACGGCGAGGACACGCAGGGCCGACGCGAGCTTTTTGACGAGACGCTGGTGACCATCGACCCGCCGGACGCACGCGACTACGACGACGCCGTAAGCGTCCACACCAACGGTGACGGCACTACCACCCTCGGCGTGCACATCGCGGACGTATCGCACTTCGTACGGGAAGGTTCGAATCTGGACGCCGACGCCAGCAAGCGCGGAAGGAGCACGTACTTTCCCCGACGCGTGCTGCCGATGCTTCCGGAGGTGCTCTCCAACGGCGTGTGCAGCTTGCAGGAAGGAGAGCCGAGATACGCCAAGAGCGTGTTCATCACCTATGACGAATCCGGCCGACGCGTCAAAAGCGACTTCGCCGAAACGGTCATCCGCTCGTCACACCGGCTGACCTACGAGGACGCACAACGCATCATTGACGGACGGTCTGCGGGAGTGCGGCCGGAGACTGTGCGCCTGCTGAACGACCTGCACGCGCTGGCGCGGCGCATCGAGCAGCGGCGGCGCAAGGACGGCATGATTCACCTGGACCTGCCGGAGGTCGAGCTGGTCTTCGACGAGAACGACCACGTTGCAGACGCGGTGCCGGAGGATCAGTCCTACACGCACACCATCATCGAGATGTGCATGGTCGAGGCCAACGAGGCCGTCGCCGAACTGTTTGAGCGGCTGAACCGGAACTACCTGCGCCGCATCCACCCCGAGCCGGAAGACGAAGGCGGAAAGCAGCTCGGCGCGTTCGTCCGGGCCTGCGGGCACAAGATACCCAGGAACCTCACCCGCAAGGACATCCAGCAGTTGCTCGAGGCGGTTAAGGGCCGACCCGAAAGCTACGCCGTCAACCTCGCGGTGCTCAAGACGTTCCAGCAGGCGGAGTATTCGCCGATGAAGATCGGACACTTCGCCTTGGCAAGCCGCCACTACTGCCACTTCACCAGCCCCATCCGGCGGTATCCGGACCTGACTGTTCACCGACTTCTGACGGAATACCTGCGAGGCGAGCTGGAGGACAGACCGCCGGAGGACCTTGACGGGCTGGTCAAGCTCGGCGAGCAATGCTCGGCCGCGGAACGACGTTCCCAGGCGGCCGAGGACGAGCTGCGTGAGGTGCTGGTGTTGCAGTTCCTGGAGGACAAGGTCGGAGAGCACTTCCCCGGCGTGGTCACGGGCGTTACGAACTTCGGCGTGTTCGTGCAACTGGAGCGGTTCCTCATAGACGGGCTTATCCGCCTGCCGGACCTGGGCGACGACTGGTGGGAGGTCCAGCCGCAGTACGGACAGGTCCGCGGGGAGATGTCCGGGAAGCGCTATCGCATCGGTGATGAGATCGAGGTGCGCATCGCCAACGTGGATGTCCCCAGCCGGCAGCTTTCGCTCGTGCCCGCAAAGGAGATTGAACCGCAGGGCCGACGCGGCGGCAAAGGCGGCAAGAAGGGCAAATCCAAGAGACCCAGCAAGAGCAAGTCCAAAGGCCGCAAGCCAAACGAGCAGAAATCCCGCTCCGGAAGCAGGAAAGGCAAGGCGAAGACAAAGACCACCTCCAAAGGCGGGCGAAGCCGCAAGTCCGGCAAGGGCAAGTCCTCTCCGCACCGCAAGTGATGGAACCGGGCGGTAAAGAGGGTAAAGTTCCGGTCCGTCCAGATCCGACCAAGCATACGTGCGACACATCTGAAACCCCAAGGCATAAGAGGAGCTTCAACAGTGGACTACGTACTTGGTTTTCTTATCGGGACAGCTGTTTCCTGGGTCTCCCTGCTGATCATAGTGCCCATCGCTCAGCGACTGGCGGAGTTCTCCATGCCCCGTGGCCGGAGGCGCTTTGGAAACTCGCAGTCATAGCGGCCGTTGCGAACGCCATATCCATAGCATTGGGCCCCGTGCACGTATGGCTGTCATGGATAGTGGGGTTCGTGGCCTTCTGGTGGTTGATGGTCAAATGGTTCGACGTGGACCTGTTCGGAGCGGTGATAATAGTCGTTGTAAGCTGGTTCCTGCGAATCTTCCTGGTCGGAGCAATCTTGGGCGCACTGCTGGCGGCGACCTGATTTCAGCTTGGCGACTCGGCCACATTCATGGCGAGTCAGATCATGCCGGCAGTCACTGGCCGCCGGTGAGGCGTTGCTGAATAAGCAGGCAATCCAGCACGACCAGGGCGGCCATTGCTTCCATGACCGGAACGGCCCGTGGGACGATGCACGGGTCATGCCGCCCCTCGACCACCAGTTCGCGGTTCTGACCGTTTACGTCGGAAGTCCGCTGCGGCTGCGCTATCGAGGCCGTCGGCTTGACCGCGACGCGGGCGATAATCGGCTCGCCGGTGCTGATGCCGCCGGCGATGCCGCCTGCGTTGTTGGTCACGAAACGTCCGTCCCGCATGGGGTCGTTGTTCTCGCTGCCGCGTCGCCGGGCCGCCTCGAAGCCCGAGCCGATCTCCACGCCCTTTACCGCCCCCACCGAAAGCAGCGCTCCGCCCAGTCGGGCGTCCAGCTTGGCGAACACAGGGTCGCCCAGGCCCGCCGGCACGCCGGTGACCTCCAACTGGATGATGCCGCCGACGGAGTCCTTCGCCTCGCGCGCGGTTTTGATGGCTTTGACCATCGCCTCGGCCGCCCGCGCGTCCGGGCAGCGCACGGGGTTTTTCTCGATTTCGTCGTAGTCGATGTTCCCGGCGCGGATGCCGGCGATCTCCAGCGCGTATGCACGGACCTGTATGCCCCGCTCGGCGAGAATCTTCTTCGCAACGGCGCCGCCGGCCACACGTGCGGCGGTCTCGCGGCCGCTGCTGCGCCCGCCGCCACGGTAGTCGCGAATGCCGTACTTTGCCCAGAACGTGAAGTCCGCGTGCCCCGGGCGGAATACATCCTTGAAGGCCTCGTAGTCGCGCGATCGCTGGTGTTTGTTCTCGATTACCATCGCCACCGGCGCGCCGGTGGTGCGGCCTTCGAAGACACCGGAGAGTATCCGCACGCGGTCGGCCTCGCTGCGCGGGGTGGACACGCCGCTCTGGCCCGGGCGACGACGGTCCAGGTCGCCCTGGATGTCGGCCTCGCTGAGAGGGATGCCCGCGGGCACGCCGTCCAGCACCGCCCCGATGGCCGGTCCGTGGCTCTCGCCGAACGTGTGCACCTGAAGCGCCAGCCCGAAGGTGCTGAACCGCTCGGCCGCCAGCGTCAGCTCCTGGGCGACGCGGTCGCGCACCCGCTCGACCAATTGCTGGGGAGTCTCATCGGCCTCCAGCGTCACCAGCACGTCCGCGCAGGGGGCGATCGCCTCGTCCAGCTTAGCCAGCCGCTCGGCAAACTCGCTCCGCGGGTCCGGACCGGTCAGAAACGCCGGCACGCCGTCGGCGCTTATCCGCGGCCAGAGCAGGTCAACGTCGGCCTGGAGGTACACCAGAATCGACCCCGCCCGCAGGGCGTGGCGGTTTTCAGGATTCAGCAGAGACGACCCGCCCGTGGAGACCACACAGAACCGCCGCTCGGCCGCGGCCGCAACCGCACGCGACTCCCGCGACCGAAAGGCGGCCTCACCCTCGCTGCGCATGATTTCCCGGCACGTCCGGCTCTCGCCCGTCTCCTGCTCGTACTGCGACTCGAGTATGTCGTCCGTCTCGACATGCTCGACGCCCAGCTCACCGGCCAGGAGCCGACCCAGCGTGCTCTTGCCCGAGCCCTTCGGTCCCGTAATGACAATCTTCATGGCGGACTATCGTACGTTCCCGCCCATCGCGCGTAAATGCGGCATGTCCGGCAATCCAGCATCACAACCGGCCTAAACCGGATACGCCTAACCGGCGATGGCGGGCATTTCATCCCAGGTTCTACCCCGCAACAGCCGCCCAGCTTTTTTCTTGTTCGTCCCTCCCCATTGTTTGAAGAAGAACGGCACCCCGGCCGCGACGCACTGGTCACGTATGTCCAGAACCCAGCTTTCCTCTATGGGCCTGGCGCCCGGCCCGCTTTCGCCGCCGACGATTACCCAGTCAATATCCCTGAGGTCAAGGTCGTCGAGCGGTCCCAGCAGCGGCTCCAGCGACAGAAACTTCACCACAGCCGATGTCTGACGCAGATGTTCTATCCGCTCCAGGTTGTCCGCATTTTCGACACTCACGCCCATCCATATATGCTCCGCCCAAGGCAACCGGGGGTCCATCACGGCGAGTCGGGCGGACCGTTTGGTGAGTACCTGATACTGGTGCCAGTCGGCGCGCCCCATTACATCAAATGCACGCACGATGAAATCGTCGGAGACATCCTCGTGAAAAAGGTCGCTCATCGAGTTGACGAAGATCACCCGTGGCGTCTTCCAGGTCAGTGGAAGCCCCAGGACGCGCTCGTGAACGGTGGGCTTGAAGCCATTGGCATAGTTTGGCTGCCCCATGGCCTTTAGCCGCTTCGCCATACGCTCCGCATAGCAGTTGGCACAACCCGCGCTGACCTTGGTGCAGCCGGTCACGGGGTTCCATGTGGCTTCGGTCCATTCAATGGCGGAATTAGCAGCCATTTTCATCTCGCTTTCTTCGGAAAAGTGATCAGGACATCATCAGCAAACGTACCTCTCCGCCGTTTCTTGCCCTCAGGCTTCTCGGCTGTAATCAGATCCTTTTCTTCCAGGCCTTTTAGGACTGCCTTATAATTCGAGGCTATGTAAGGCTTTCCGACGCTGTGTGTCTCGTAGAGCTCCTTAAACGTAATTGTCTGCCCGGCATAATCTTCACGAAGCATCCCCTCCAGCTCATCAAGGGGCTGCGCCAGTTCAAAAAGAAGCGGAAACCGACTGTCAGCGGGATTGTATTCAAACGATGACACCTCCTGATAGGCTGAGGAACTATGCTTGGCCATAACGTGTTTCATGATGTCATAGCCTTTGAAGTGCTTGCTAACGAAGATCAAATGATGACTCGTGCGGTTCCCCTGAGCAGTTTTAAACCGAAACGGAAGCACATAGCGATCTTCGTTTGGGTTCAACGCACAGCATAGCTCCTCGACGATAGCCAGCTCGCGGTCCTGCGGTGGGAGCGACTCCAACTCTTTTCGGAGGCTATCACCCCGGTCGACCCCGAAAATAGCGTTCATATGGTTAGCCACAAACCGGTTGTTAAGTCCCATGTTAATGCGATTGTAATTAAAGAAGAAGATGCACTCACATGCCCAATCCTTGACAAGTGCGTTAATCAGCGACACCGAGAGACCTTTGTAACCCCATGGGTCAACGAAACACAACGACGGCAGGATGCTGGTCTCACTAAATAGCGGAAGTGTAACAAGTCTTCTGTAAAAGGCTAAAGAAGAGGCCATCGTTTGTCTCGATCAAAGAGTTAACCACTTTTTGAAAGGAGACAAGACGATGGCCAAGCAGGATGGTGACATTCTCGGACGGTTGATGCAAGAAGTGTTTGCAAGTCGTGACGGCGCCAAGCGGTTACTGGAGCAGTTGGTGAACCAGGCCATGCAGGCCGAGGTGACGCAGTACGTGGGAGCCCAGCGCCATGAACGCAATGACGGTCGGCGAGGCTATCGCAACGGCTATAAGCCCCGGACCATGAAGACGCGTGTGGGCGAGTTGGAGTTGGAGGTTCCTCAGGTGCGGGCCTGCGAGCCGTACAGGCCGTCGATGTTCGCCAAATGGCAGCGTAGCGAGCGGGCCTTGCTGGTGGCCTGTGCGGAGATGTACTTCCAGGGCGTCAGCAGGCGCAACGTACGTAATGTCCTGGAGGCGATGTGCGACGGCGAGCTATCCTCGGCGACCGTCAGCCGGGTCGCCCAGGAGCTGGACGAGAAGCTGCTGACGTTCCGCCATCGGCGTTTAGACGCAACGGAGTACCCGTACATGCACATAGATGCCCGTTACGAGAAGGTTCGGATTGACGGCCGGGTGGTCAGCCAGGCGGTTCTGGTGGCGGTGGGCTTTACAAGCGGAGGCAACCGGGAGGTATTGGACTGGCGGATCGGCGACAGTGAGAGCGAATCGAGTTGGGGGGATCTGTTCCGCGGGCTGAAGGACCGCGGTTTGAAGGGACTTCGCCTGGTGACCAGTGACGCCCACGGAGGCATTGTGGCGGCCATGCAGCGGCACTTTCAGGGGGTGTCGTGGCAGCGATGCCGTGTGCACTTCAAGCGGGAGTTGGGCAAGAAGGTCTCTTACAAGGTGTTCAAGGAACTGATGACCGATCTGGTGGTGGTGTTCGAGCCGGAAGAGCGAACCGAGTGCCTGCGTCGCGGCGAGGAGATGGCGGCCAAGTGGGAAGGTCGATACCCAGCCGTGGCGACAATGCTTCGCGAGGGGCTGGAGGATTGCCTGGCGGTGCTGGACTTCCCTGAGCATCACCGCCGGCGACTGCGTTCGACGAACATGCTTGAGAACCTGATGAAGCGTCTGAAGAAGCGTAGCAGAGTTGTTGGAGTGTTCCCCAGCCGCAGTTCGTGCGATCGCCTGCTGGGCGCCCAGTTGATAGAGGTGCATGAGAAGTGGTCGGTATCTGACAAGGCGTACTTCAACATGGAGAATGCGGACCTGAGCGATATCCCGGTGCGTATCCGGGCGGTTGCTTAGCCTGCCCCTCCGGTCGGCCCTTCGGGCCTCCCTCCGGGCCAGGCTAAGCGGCAACGCGAGATCGAGACATACGACAATTACAGAAAACTTGTTGCACTACTTAAATAGCTGAGCAAACCGCTCACCTACAGCCTCATTCCTAACTATCGGACGATGTTTCAGCTTTTCGATACCAGGCAGTTCCTGGATGGCCTTTTCGAGGGACTGCGCGCACGCGGCATCGTGGTCATTAAATATGCTAACGAGCATCTCCGAAAGCATTGGGTCGTCAATTGCCTTCCGAAGTACCAGCAAAGGCGTCGAATCAGACCCATCCCTGTAGCGACCCGGCCCGGCGAAGAGGTCTATGTACCCAATCATGTCGCCACGACCTCTGACCGTACTGGCGATAATCTTTGCCCAAGCCCAGAAATAGTCCGTCACAATCCGGGCCTTGACGGCCGACTGCTCACGTGACTCATCGAAGAAGCTGTTATCTGCCACTTTCCCACCCTCGTATCACTTGTGTCAAATATGTGTTTTCTTTCATTTTGCGCCACCGTCCCGTCCCAGCAGGCGGCGGATGAGTTGTTCCTCGCCGGAGCGGTTGCCCTCGACGAGATGG
>JBNGDC010000023.1:0-26735 GCA_049975485.1 Phycisphaerae bacterium
CAGCCAGCTGACTGCTTGTCATGGCCCGCCGTTCGATCTGCCTGTTGAGCACTGCAGAAACAATGTCTTCCTGCTGCTGTGGTTGTCCCGGCTCTGCGTCTGGGAGGGATTTGGGGTCAAGATAATGTGCGAGTTGATTGAGAGAAGCATCCGCAGGTCCCGACCAAGCGTGCTCAGATGACGGCAGAAAACCGTAAGAATCAGAGGCGGCAGGCCTGTAAGCCCCTGGCTGACTGTATGTGTCTGACGGACTGCTGTACGGCTTGTAAGTGTGAGAATATGCCATGGTGTAACTCTCCAGTGAAGACACAAATACAAAGGGGTTTATAAATCTTTCGATTCCGACCATTGGCCGCCGCCCCGCCGCCGGCGCCGAAAAACTTCCGTTTGGCTGCCTGGTGTGGCGGAAGTATTTCGGCTTCGACATGGCGTTATGCGCTTCGTTCCCTGGCCGCACGCGGCCGGGAACCAAGCTTAAGGGCCGAAAGGCGTAAAAGGCGCTTCGCCGGGCAACAAGAGGCTCAGCTAACCTTTTAGGCCTTTCGGCTCGCGCGCGGGCAGTGTCCCCGCCATCGCAGGCGTGCGGGGGGTTCTCCGCTCGCTGTGCAGGAGGTCGAACCCCAGCCGGCACGCACGCTGCCGCCCGGATGCCGGCAGAGCCGGCAGATAACCGCCTGGGCCGCTGAAAGCCGTAAAAGGCGCCTCCCTCACCGGTCGGCTAACCTTTTAGGGCCTTCGCCGCTGCCCAGCGGCACGGGCCCAGGCGGGATCGAGGCCATAGTAAAGGTAAGCGCCCGAAGGGGTCGGGGCGCGAGGTGCGGCCTCGATCCGATTGAAAGGAGGTGATACTAAGATGGATGAAAAAACCATACAACGGATCCAGCATTACCTGGAGCTGTTCGAACACATCAAGAGTAAGGGCATAGGCGATGACGCTGTGGCCGTTGCCATCATCCAGGAGGTGGCCAAGGACAGGCGCATGGAGTACGTGCGTAACGACAGGCAATCGGCAGCCAACGGAAACGGTAGCGAGCCGGCGACTGAGAAGCAGCGCGAGTACTTGTCAGACCTTGGCGTAAAGGTCAAGCCCGGCTTGACCAAACAGGAAGCATCAGCCATGCTGGATAAGCTGCTGGCTAAGCAGGGCCAGTGAGCTGTCGGCGGTGCTCGGGGTCGTAAAAAGAGGTTTCTGCTTTGGCGGGACCGCTGGGGCCCCGTTTTTGCTTTGCAGCAGCGCTAGCCCTTTCGTGCTTCCCATCAAAGCTATGCACACAGTGTCGCGCCCAGCGCTGCCCTGCTTTGATGGATGAGGCGTTCGTAGCTGCGGCTCCGTCTCCATGTTCGCTTGTTGTGTCTATCCCCAGGACTCAGTACCCAGCGACGGTTACAGCGCAGCTGCATCCGCAATCAATGATTATCTGGTCTTTCACGGGGCACACCTTGGTAGCAGCCATCCGCTCGCGGTCGTCTCGCCTTGCGACAAGAGCCTTGGCGCACCGCTTAGTCCGTTACCAGGACGGCGCGCCGCATGCAGGCGGAGGAATTCATTCGGGGTCGTCCCAACCCCTCAGTGTCTTTTCTACTGTGGCGTTCAGTAGCTCCTCTGCCAACTCCGAGGAATGTCTTCGACGAAGTCGAAAGACTTCCGGCCCCTGGACGGGTTCAGCTTCAGCATGCTTTTTAATCTCGCTCTCCCACTTCTGCTTGATCTTATGGAAAGCTCTCTCTAAGGAGGGGGTGAAATTTGGACGCAGCTCCCTCAGCTCGGAGTAAAGGCGTGAAGCTTTCGCGTAATCGTCCATCTCACAATGACAGCGCAGTTGAAGGATAGCCATTTTGATGTAGACGTAGTCGGCGCCCCTTGCTACAGCAAGAGTTTGAGCTTGCACAGATCTCGCGATTGCCTGCCTATATTTGCCAAAGAGACGAAGGAGACGCGCAGAGACAGCCAGCAGCAAGACTTCCTCCACTTCGTGGTCATAGTTGGCGTGCTTTTTGAGTTGAGACAGGGCTTTCCATGCTTGAGTGAGATGGGCCTGCGCCTCGCGGAGTTTACTCTCTTGTTTTCTGGACAGCTTGCCTGGCGAATGTTCTTCCTCGGGGCCGCACGCGATTTGCATGTAGGCACGGGCTATGTTCCTATGTAGTTTGGTTTTCTCCTGCCAATACAGGAAATCATCACGTTCGCAGTTAGGGAATTCTTCCAACTTGTCGAGCGCCGCCTTATAGCAGCGAAGTGCCTTCGGTGGCGAAGACCCAGCTGTGCTGTGATCATTTTCAGAAAGCTTCGTGCGCGAGTCTGGATGGGTGCGCATATATATCTTGCCAGCCAGACGGCATGCCAAGCTGCTTTCGAATGGCCGCGGGAGAGACATAAGTTCGTCCCAAGCTGCTTGTTCTGGAGATCTGCCGGGCATGTTGCGGGTGGCCTTTGCAGAATATATCCGGCCGATTGCGACAAGAGTAGGTCGGCCAAGTTGCTCTCCTAATTCAATGAGGCGTCGGGCGCGTTTGCGCATCATCGTCCAGTCGGGCTCGCCATAGGCTGCCATCAGCGAGCTCCATGTGCCCAAGACCTGTTCCTCTTGCTGTATAGTGGCGCTCGGCCTTCGGGGCGTCTCTGAAATCGCTGGCAGCGACTTGCTCAGCTGCCCTAGAATCTTGGCGGGTTCGGGGCTGCTGGCCAGATGACGTACGAACTCCCGAAGCGGTTGGCGGGCATTCGCAGGGAGGGAAAAGCTGTCGATCTGAAAGGCTGGTTCACCGAGGAGGGCTCCTACGGGGATGGCAAGGGCTTTGGCCAGCGAGCAGACAGTCGTTGTGTTGGCTGGGCCGGATCGTTGCTCGAGGCGGCGGATGGCTTGAACAGCGACTCCGCTGTTTGCAGCCAATGTCGCTTGGGTCCACCCTCTTTGCCGTCGATATTGCTTGAGGCGATAACAGTCGACACTGCCAGAGCCTATGGCAGGACCTCTGCTGAGGGGCATGGTCTGGCGTTGCTTCGTTTCGCTGGCCATTCTCTCATCTCCTTCGCTGTGAGAGCACGTGTTTAGCTGCCCTTGGTGATACTGCTAAGTTCATAGTAGCAACCCATAAGTCATAGGTCAAGCCCCACACTACTATTTTATGTTGTCAGCGGGGCGATTGGCTTCTACGATATAAGTAGCTCAGGCAGGGCCGCCGTCGGAGGGGGGAGAACGTTGGGCGCCAAGGAGGGCAGTTCATACGCTGATAGGCGCGAAGCCCGACTAAGAAAATTGGGTCAGCCTGCCCGGTTAGGCACAAGGCTGACCCTGGCCGCCGAAAGGATGCCACCATGCGGACGGCCATCTATCATATTGGCAGGGGGGCCGGAGAGTATCAAGCCGGAAGTAACTCGTGGTCGGGGGATTCTTCTGCCACATCTTGCCGATCCCACATGTCTCGGTCGCTTAGCGGGTTCGCGCTGTGGTGGCCCAACTGTCTGCACCGCTATCGTAGCCGGGCGGGGGCGGCTACCGGCATCCCTACGACGTTTTTGAGCAAAGGAGGTGCTTGATGTTTGAGCGCAAGTACCCGTTGTGGTGTAACGGTGAATTTAAGGGAGAATTTGACTTATCCATGGCCGCGACCGACGTGCTCGAGCGTGACGGGTTTGGTCTTATCGTTCCCCGCAACATGATCGTGCGCAGGTGGGAGGGGGAGTTGGCCTTTCTCGATCTCGGTCGTCCGGAATTTCATCTGCCAAGCGCCGCCAAGACCGTCCTGGCCGACGGTCTCTTGAAGCAGGCCCCCGGCGTTAGGTTCCCGTGGGCCGAAATCGCCGACATCGGTGGTTCTCGAGCGAAGCCCAGGAATGCCCGATCGCTTGCCTCCCGCTGGATGGGCCAGATCCGTTATGTCGTCCAGGACGGTCGGTTTGACATATTCATCCGTCTGGATCGCTACCACCACTCACAGCTGTACCGATACGCGTGGTACCTCGATCCGTGTTTTGACTATTTCCTGATCGATACGCCTGAGGCCTTTCCGGGCGAAGGAGCGAGGGAGCCATGGTAACAGGGAACAGGTTTGACGACTGCCAGGGCCCGTTGGATGGGCCGGATGCCGAAGATCTGCTGGATTTGCTGGCGCGGTTGGGTACCTACAGCTTTCGCAACGCTTGCATCGTCGAAAACCACGTCGTTCAGGCGAAAATGTCCCAGCCCGGCCGCAATGAGCCCTTCATCAGCGTGCGCATCCAGAACTCGGGGGGATGGCTGTGTGTCCAGGCGGATTGGGGCGGCGGCTGGCGCGAGGATTTCATCGCTCTGCAGGAGAAGGTGCCGCTTGCCAGTCCAGCTCAGCCACGTTTGGTTGATAATCACTTAATAATGGTCTCCCAGGTGCACTTGCCGGCAGAGCCGGCCTGGAGCCATGCGCTCGAGGTGGCGGTTGCCGCTCAATACCAAGTCTTACAACAACTTCGCGACCAGGGAGATCGTCCTAAGCTGGGGACGACGGTATCCCCGCAGAATACCGAGGACGACCGGCACAGCGGCGAGAGGGGATCTTCTGCTCCGACTGACAGCACAGGGGAGTCATCGCACTGGGCATACGACGGGTCAGACCGATCTGTAAGATCCGGTCGTCGCTGGCGGCGGCGCAGGTAGGCGCACGAGAACCATAGGAAAAGCCCCGGTGCCAGCCAGTGCTCAACGGCAAAAGCCCATACGCGGGCCGATGGAGCAACCTATGGCTGACAGAGACATCATACGCGTCGTCCGCCGCGGCAGGACCGCCGAAGGCGACAACGGTCCGTCCGCGGCAAATACCAGTAGCGGCGGCTACTGGCACAACCATGGCCCGACGCACCCAGGCGGCGGCGTAGGTACCGGCGATTTCCGATCTGATCCGTCGCCCGTGTCTCCCGGTCGGATCATCCATCGGAGCCAACGAGTGTGGCTTCCCAGCGGGCGATGCCGCCAGCTGCAGTGGGCGGCGGTCACGCAGATGTTGCCAAACGGCTGCTTCATCACGCGGGAGCACGTTCAAGCCTATCCAGCACTGGATTGCTCCTGCGCACCTCGGGATCTGCAGGACATCGCAGAGTGTGCCAGATGCTTCCGAGTCACCTGCAAGCGTCACGCCCGGACCTGCATGGCCTGCGGGCGGGTGTGCTGCACGCGGTGCCTGAAACGGATTCGGGTGGGATACGTCAGCGGCATTGTCTGCACCGACTGTGCAGACGAGATCAAGACGCCCGCGTGGAGGCGATTGCTCCGGCGGATCTTCTTGGGGAGGTGGCGGCCAAGATGATGGGGCCGAGCAGAAAACAAGACAGCAGACAGAACGATGGGTCCGCTCGGCTGGAGCGCCTCATGCGGCTGGCGTCAGACCCGAACCTTAGATGGGCCGACGTGCCAGGCGGGGCTAATCTTCTGGACCAGATCGCGCTGAACCCCGACGACTCACACCTGGCGGAACTGGCGGAATTGCTGGCCCAACGACAGCTCCAGCAGGCCCGGTCCAGCGATGACCCTTTTTACGCCAACTATCCGCCCGTGGACCAGGCGGTGCATATGCCCGGCTGGATATGCCTGGGTCGGCTGCCCACCGGCAAGTTGATCGGAGTACCTCCTGCGTTGCATACCTCGAATTGTCTTTTTGTCGGACGCACCGGCGCCGGCAAGACCACCTTGACTATGCAGCAAGCCCTGCAGCTGATGCGCTGTGGCTATTGCGTGGTTGTGGTGGACAGAAAAAGGCACTGGCGGCGGCTCGCATCACAGGTTCAAGGGCAGGGGGAGGTAGTGGTACTGAGACTGAAAGACGTGAAAGTTGCTTTGACCCAGCCGCCGCCGGGTGTCAGTTCGACCCGCTGGGCCAATGATCTCACACGTGTCTTTGGCCAGTCCTACGGGCGTTATTCCGCCCACCGCCCATTGTCGCAGGTCATAACCGAGGCCGTCAGAACCCGTCGGGACAATAATTGGCCGGGATTCGACGAACTGACCAATGGTTTGCTGCGGATGAAATTCGGGCGCGGGAGTCGTGGCTGGGATTACCGCGAATCGATGTACTGGGTGCTGGTGGACGCCCGGCAGTATCTGGGCGAGGCCTTTGACTGCGGCGCCAGCGACATGCTGGAGAAAATGTTCTCACGGGGCGGCTTGTTTGTGATCGAGTGCGAGGGGCTTCCTACCGCGCATCTGGGTTTCCTCGTTGCGTATTTTCAGCAGTGGGCATACTGCTGGCACCTTGCCGGCCGGGGGTCTAAACGTCCGATCATCTTCGTATTGGAGGATGCCACTTCGCTGGCAGACCGCCAACGCGACCGTGAGACTCCCGGTGGTGTCAGTCTGTTGGGTGAGATAATGTACCTATCGCGCCAGCTGCAGATCGGCACGATCCCGGTGGTCCACGACCTCGGCTCATTGAGCCAGGTGATAACCAAAAACGTAGCCGCCGTGGTGTCCTGCGGACTGCAAGGCGACGATGTCCAGCGAGCCGGCTCTTTGCTGGGCACCACGCGTGAACAAAGCGAGATGCTTCGAATCCTGCAGCCCGGCGAGGCGGTGGGGTCGTTCCCTTCGGTGTGGCCGCAGCCGTTACGATTCCGGTTTCCGCGGCTGGATGCCACAGAGGTCGAGGAGGCCGATCTGCGTCGCAGTGCAGCCGGATTCCTTTCTGGGCTGACAGTCCTGCCAAAGCCCGCCCGAGCAAAAGAATCCTCCGGAGAGCAGAGCGCGCGGGAGACTCAGACGGATTCGGTGTCCGAGGTCTCACGCCGGGCCGGCGCACAACTCGATGCGGCCGCCAGGCGCGTACTTGTGTTGGCTGGGGCAGAAGTACCACCAGCTCAGAGCCGGCTCTACGAGCAGGCCGGACTGTCACGGCGCAAAGGCGGCAAAGTGGTCGCCACACTGGAGAGTCAGGGTCTGGCGCGCCGGCACCGCTTCTCCAGGACCACCCGGGGAGGACGGATTACGGTCCTGGAGGTGACCACTCGCGGCCGAGAGTTGATGGAGCAGCTGGGCCTGGCCAGCCCCCGGCCGGCAGTGACAGGCGGGGGCTGGGAGCACAACCTGGCGGCATCTGCTTTGCGGGAATTGGGTCGGTACGAAGGTAGGGAGGTGAGTTTCGAGGTGAGTGTGGCAGGTCTTCGTCTGGACGTGGTCTGGAGCGACTCCGCAGGTCGGCGAACAGGCTTCCAGATCGGCGTAAGCGACCCCGAACGTGAGGCAGAGGTACTGGGTGGCAGCTCCCAACTGTTGACGGCGGTCGACACTGTTGTGGCGGTCTGTCGGGACAAGGGTTTCGCCAAGACCTTGATGGCCGGGCTTCGTAGGCGGGAGTCGGACTTGGCCAAACACCTTAAGGTCCGCCTTATCGGCGACCTCTTGGATGAGGTTTACCGCAGGCGTGAAGACAAGGCATGAACCAGAGAAATCTTATTCAGGAAATCCGGGCGCGCCGGGCGCCTGAACAGAGAAAGACAGTGAAGTGGTCGTTGATGGTTCTAGAGACGCTCGACCATAAAGGTCGGGCAAGGAGAGATTGGCCATGAGAGAGAACGAGCTATTTAGGGGGACAGTGGACGAGCAGCATTTTGATCCCAGTGTCTATGGTGACCTGGTCGCAAACCCCAGGCAGTCCGACGACGTCGAGGTGCTGGACCTGGACAGCGACAGAGACCAGGTCAAGCCCCAGACTTGGGGCACGTAGTCTTCAGCAGCGAGCGGGGCCCGCCTGGGGCGGGCAGGCGGGCCTCTGCCGTGGAGGGCCTAATGAATGGCGTGGGATAAGAAAAGACCGGAACGTTTCGCACTGGAAAAGCGCCTGCTGGGTCAGTTCCACCCGGGCGTGAAGCTGATCAAGAAGGGTGGCAAGTGGCGAATCATCAAGCGTTACCAGGGACGAAAGGGCACCTACGAGGCCGAACTGGTCTATCCCCGGAATTTCCCTTACGGGCAGGTTAAAGCGTACTTGATCCGCCCTCGGGCCAAAAGGTCGGCTCCGCACTATTTCGCGAACTCCAGGTGGCTCTGCCTCAACGAACCTGAAGACGTGGGTGTTGAGACCACCGGGAAGGTCTACGTCGATTGGTTCGTCAAGTGGGTCAAAAAGTACGAGCGGTGGCTGGAAACCGGCCGGTGGTAAGCGACTTAAGCTTTGAGAAAGGAACCACCATGGCGGACGACAGGAGAATCCTAATATGTAGCTCCGCAGCCGACCGGATCCTCCGGGAAGCGCAGAGCTCCGAGGTCGAGACAGGCGGTGTACTCGCGGGTGTCCTGAACCCGGTGACCATAGTGGCGGCCGGGCAGGCGGGGCCTGAGGCGGTTAGGACCGCGGCCTCTTACAGCGGCGACGTGGAGGCCGATCGAGAGGAGCTGGCCCAGGCCCGCCGAGAATTCGGCCAGAGTGTGGTGATCGTCGGATACTGGCACAAACACCCCGACGGTATGAGCAGCTACAGCGGCCAGGACTTGCAACAGGCCCGGGAGCTGGTTCGGGCCTTCGACGACGACAGACCGTTGATCGTCGTCATAGTAGCACGGCCTCACAGGGCCAAGGCACCGAAGATGTACGGCTACCGGATCTGTTCGCCGCAAGACCGGCTGAGCAAAAATGAGATCAGGCAGGTCGAGGACGATGCCGAGTGCGTGAGGGAGGCGCTCCGTAACGCCCCGGCGGTCCCGGAGACCGTCGGTAACGGGTTCTGGCAGCAAGAGGATTTTCAGTTCTATACCAACACGGTCGGCCGTCAACGGATACGCAGCGAGTTGAGCCGGCTGCGCGGTCAGGGTTGGGCGGTTACGGCGATGCGGTCCCGCCATGACGGCCGGATGTTTGCCGAGTGCAGGCGCGGGGAAAAGACATTCCAGCTTCGTTTCCCCGCGGAGTTCCCGCTGAATCCGCCACGGGTCTCTCTGGCGACCGACAATCAGCGCCTGACGGGATTAAGCAGCCTGCGCGAGTGGAACAGTGGCTCCTGCCTGTCCGAGTTGCTGGCCGAATGCGAGCAGGTCATTTCCTGCCCGCGCTGTCGACGGGTGCATCTGCGGGAATCGATCCAACAGGAGACATCACATGGCTCCGCGTAAACATACATGGCGGGCTGACCTTTTCCTGCCCGATGGTGTGGAGTTGAGGGACCTGCCGGCAGAGAAGAAGTTCTGCGGAGAGGTCGATCCGGCGGATCGAACGATCCACCTGTTCCCGCGCAGCGCTTCTCCGATAGGTCTGCCCACACTGGGAAGGGTTATCGGCGCAGACGAGCCGGCGCCGGCCGATCACTCGCTGTGGCTGCGTGTCACAGACGGTAAAGCCCATGTGTGTGGGCCGGTGGTCGGCGAAGCTGTAGAGGCACACGTTCACCACTTGGCGGAGATCTACGAACGCACGCCGTTCGCGGTCGAGCAGATGGCCACGCTGGCGACCTCGCGTGTGGCGATGGTCGGGATTGGCAGTGTCGGCTCCAGCATCGCGGAGGGCCTGGCCAGGGCCGGCGTGGGTGCGTTCCTGTTGGCTGACCCGGACGTTGTCGAGATACACAACCTATCCCGGCATGAGGCCGGCCTTCTCGACGTTGGACGCCCTAAGGCGGAGGTGGCCGCCCGGGGGATCACCCGTGTCAACCCCATGGCTGATGTGCAGATCTGTCACGAAAACATCTTTGAGTGGTCGGATCGCCGCCTGCGTGAGACCTTCGAAGGTGTGGATTTGATCGTCGCCAGCGCCGACCGCACAGAGGTGCAGCTGGAGGCAAACGATCTTGCGCTGGGTAGTGGCGTCATCGCGGTCTTCAGCGGCCTCTACGAGGAGGCCCGCGGAGGAGAGGTCTTCGTCTGCTACCCGCGGCCGGGCAGTCCCTGTTACGCCTGCCTGCGAAGCAGCGGTCAGGTGCCTCGAAGCAACCATCGGGTCGCCTATAGCAACGCCACCGGTGCAGCCGACTACGAGGGCGAACCCGGCCTGCAAGCCGGTATCCAGATGGTCAACCAGGTCTCTATCCAGGTCGTCCTGTCTCTGCTGTTACGGAATCACAAGGACTGCGGGCTGGCGCGGTTGGTCAGCCCCGATCGCTGCTACCTGCTGGTTGGCAACGCCCTGTCGGGAGGCTTCTTTCGCTTTCGCAGGCCCTTCGACGTGTTCTTTCAGCCGTTAAAAGGCCCTCGCAGCAGTTGCCCGGAATGTGGCGGGCAGGGCGGCCACAACAGACACCAAAGCGGACCATGAGGAGCTGAGCGTATGTTCCTGGACCGAATCTTGAACGGAATGGCAAGGCAGCGAGGCCGCACGCAGCGAACCGGTCGCTCTCGCGGGCGGACCATCGTTGTCAAAAGCAACGGTAAAATCACCAAGTACCGTATTAACCGGTATGGAGAGGCCAAGAAGCTCTCTGGCTAACATTGACTGTTGCGGTACTGCAGGACCCTGAAGTGGCAGACCCCCGAAAAAACTTCCCCTATCTCGAGCTGGCTGCGGCCTTGTCGGACGGCGGCTTCCGCCGGAACGAGTTCGCACACGCCGACGATTGCGAAGCTATCAGCGCGTGGCGCAGTCGGCACGACAACCGCGACGTGTATGCCTCGGTCTGCAGGTTCGAAAAACCGGACCGGAAAAGCCGCTTCGCGTGTCCGTTCTTTGCCGACTTCGACGCCGAGGACCCGAGCGATGCGGCGCCTGAGGTCGTCAAGGCCTGCGAATTGCTTGCCGAGAGGGTGGGCATCAGTCCAGAGTGCATGGAGCTCTACTTCAGCGGGGCGAAGGGCTTCCACCTACTGGTCCCACTGGCGGTCTTTGGCGGCGGCGTGGTGCCGCAGGCCATGCGGATCTGGCGAGGAATGGCTGGAAAGCTGGCCCGGACCGGTGTAAGGCACATCGACCTGGGTGTGTATCAGACCGCCCGTGTCCTGCGCCTGGTTAACTCCATCAACACCAAGACCGGCCTGTACAAGATCCCGATCGAATACAAGGAACTCCGCGACCTGGGCGTCGAGAGGATTATCGCCGAAGCAAAACAGCCCCGGAGCGAGGACTCACTGGCAGTGGTTGAGGAATGCCCCCAGGCGGTCCACTGGTTCGCCAGGGCCGTGGAAAGCGTCCGCAGGTCAACTAAGAGCAGGCCTGATAGGCCTAACAGGCCGTGGCGATTTCAGAGGGGCTGGCGTATGCCGCCGTGCATCTGCCGGCTGGAACAGGCCACGTTGCCGGACGGGCTGCGCCACATCGCCTACTTTGCACTGGTGCGGTTCTACGCCTGGGTGGATATGCACCCGGCTGAGGCAGAGCGGAGGTTGCGCACTATCGACCGGCGCAATCCGATTCGCGATCCGGACTACATCACCCGCGTGGTTGACTGTGGGCGCAAACACGCCGGCTTTGCCGGCTGCGACGACGAAGCGCTGCGGAGCTACTGCGACAGCAGGCGATGCTTCCGCATGCGAGGCAAAGCGCAGCGGCGGGTCAGGAGCGGCCGCTGACCTCCAGCGCTGGCAACGTGAGGCGCCAGTGGCAAATGTCACGCAGAGACTGAACGCAGCATACTGACACTACGCTAGGACTTTTGCCGGCGAGCCGGTCTTTGAATTTGAGGAGACATGCAGAAGCGATGGATGACAGTTCGTGATGTTGCCAGACAGCTGCAGGTATCTCCGGATACGGTCCACAGGTGGGTCCGCTCCGGGCAGTTGCGGGCAGCCGACGTCTCGGCACGCGGCGGTCAGCGGGCCTGTTGGCGGGTGGATGGCCGGCATCTGGAGGATTTTCTGGGGCGCCGAGCCAACCGTGCGCCGCAGGCCCGACGTGACAGGAGCAGACGGCCCAAAGGGGATGTAATTGAGTTCATCAAGTAGGGCATCCGGCGGCTGTGCCGGCTGTCAGCTTGTTCACTCGTCACTTGCCTCGAAGAGCTTCCAGCGAACGTGATCGACAACCCTTCGCAGTCGGTCCAGGCCGATCTCCTGGACGTAGATGCCGCTCATGCCCGGAATCACGTGCCCCATGATACGGTGTATGGCGTGCTGGTCGTTTACCTCGTCGGCCCACGTGCGGAAGGTATGGCGGAGGGCGTAGAAGCCCAGCCCTTTTCGCTTCATGCCGAGTTTTCGAAGGAGCTTATCGAATTTTGTCACAATAGCGTCCACACAAACGACTTTCTCGATTTTTCCGTCCGGACGGCGGTGAATTTTCTCGCGTAACCAAGGATTCCCGAAAGCTGTCAGAAAAACCCTTCTCTCCGCTTCCTTCGTGGCTGGTTTCGGCCGCGTTTTTAGGGATTCCCGAAGATCCTCGGACGTCTGCGGCCAAAGAGGCACTATGCGGAGTAGCCCAGTCTTCGTCCGGCTAAAGTCGACAAGGTTCTGTGCAAAATCGATGGCCGAAATGGGTAGACGCGCACAGTCCGTGTTCCCGAAACCGCCGTTAATACCCAGCAATATCATCGTACGAAGCGGTCGGTTGGCCGCTTCGAGTAACGTTCTGATTTGCGCTGGGGTAAAGAGCCGCTTGCCGTTTTCTTGTTCTGCCAGTTGTCGGTTTCTTCGTCTCTGTGACAGCGAAGGCTTTTCAAATGCCCGCCCGAACTTAACGGGACGATCGATCAGGTCCATATCGTAAGCGTATCTGAACATGCTTCGGAGCATCGTGATATTGCGGCTAAGAGCGTGGACGCCAAGCCCCTTGCCCTTGCCAGTCAAGCCTTTCTGCGCGATCTTGTTGCGGAACTGCTGGAAATCGTTCGGCGTCAAAGCGGAAATGGCTCTTGTGGGACCGACAAACGCAGCAAAACTCTCTATCACGTTGCGATACTCCGCGAACGTCCTGGCTCGGATGTCGTTCCTCTCGGCCTTTCCGGCTTGGTACGTAAGGTACTCGTTACAGATGTGCTTGACTCGCGGCTCGTCCCCGGATAGTTTAGATTTTGAGGGTTGCTGGCCCGCGTGCAGGTCCTCGGCAACCCGAAGATAGCGGTCTAAAGCGGCTTGAGGATCGTCCCAGGTGCCGAAGAAATGGACCTTACCCCGGATTTTCTTGCACCATTGGCCGTTATTGTGGGCGGTAAGAGGAAACGACGGATAAGGTTTGGATGGCTTCTTGCGATACTTTCGTGCGGTACGCGCCATGGAAAGGTCTCCGGTGTTAGCGGTACGAGCTTTGCTCTTTCATCTGAAGACTACCGAATCACGCGGTTGTCGTCAAGGTTGTCGTTGGCCGAATGTGCGTTTTTGTTGTTAGTCGTAAGACCTTAGCTGAATTAGAGTTGGCGGCATAGCCAAGTGGACCAAGGCGACGGATTGCAAATCCGTTATTCGTGGGTTCGAATCCCACTGCCGCCTGTGCTCAGGATGCAGACCCATGTGTCTGTTGCGCCCGCGGCTAACGCGCCGGCTGTGAATGTGTCCGATATATTCAGGCGGGCGACCGCGCCGGAAAGGAACCACCATGAGCAGGAAATCCCTTCTGCAGCTTCTGTGTTGCGTGCTGATTGCCGCGTTTTCTCTCGGCCAGGTGCAGGTTGTGACCCTGAAAAACGGCTCCGCTGTCCGGGGCGTGGTCACCAGGACCGATGGCCAGTACGAAGTGCGCCTCTCCAGCGGGATAGTGGTGGTCTTCCCGGTCGCAGAGGTCGAGTCGATATCCGACGTGGTCAGCGTCGAGAGCTCGTTCCAGCAGCGCAAAAGCGAAACCGACCTCGAAGACCCCGACGAGCGCTACAAGCTGGCGGAATGGGCCTATGAGCGGGAAATGTACGCCGAGGCCAGGCAGGAGCTGGAGGCGGTGCTGGAGCTGGATGCGGATCACGAGCGGTCCCAGTTGCTGCTGCGTCAGGTCCAGGCCCGGCTGGAGGCAACCACCCAGCCGGTGGAGGAAGCACCCTCGGGCGACCCCCGCGAAAGCGGAACCGTGCGCGTGCGCTCCGACTGGCTGGTTGACCAGGAGGATATCTACCGCATCCGTCGGGCCGAGCTGCGCGAGGACGACCGTGTCGTCATCAAGTACCGCAACGACGTCATAGAGCGGTTCATAGAGCGCATGGAGGGCGTGGCGGAGTTCAGGCAGGAGCAGTTCTCCGACACCTTCCGCGGATGGGACGCGCCGCGACAGACCCGCTACATGCTCGACGAGCTGGACGATCCCCAGAACGCCCTGGCCCAGGACATACTCATCGAAAGCGACCCGCAGTTCATGGTGGAGTTCCGCAGCCGCATCTGGCCGGCGATTGCCCGCCAGTGTGCGTCGGCAAGTTGCCACGGCGGCGACCGGGTGGTGGGCAACCTGAAGCTGTTCAACGTGGTCGGCCACAACGAGAGGGTGCTCTACACGAACTTTGCTCTGCTGGACGGGTATGTCAAAGACGGCGCGAGGATGATCGACCGCGACAGGCCCGAGGAGTCCTTGCTGCTGCAGTACATGCTTCCGCGTGACCAGGCGGAGCGCAAGCATCCCGAGCAGTTGACGCCGGTGTTCCCGAGCCGTCAGTCGGCGGCCTATCGACGAGTGGAGCAGTGGATCGATTCGCTCCAGGGCCCGCCGCACCCCCGGTACGAGCTTCAGTATGATCCGCCGTTCGGCATGACGCTCCATTTCCGCACGTTGCCGGCTTTCCTGAGGGAAATGGAAGAAGAGGCCGAGGAAGAACAGCAGGACTGACGCCGTCCTTCCGTCCGGACCGGCGAGCGTCGTAGGAGTCGATAGATGTCGGCGGTTCGGCCGACACGGTGGATGCCACGGAGCCGCACGTGGAGTTCCTTTTCGCCATAGTGCTGACGGTTGTACTGCTGGCGGCGGTTGTGTCGGTTACGGTGATGGCGCTCCGGCAGAGGCGGCGACGCCGGCGACTTGCGCAGCAGGCGCATGTCGCGGGCCTGCGGTTCGCCCCGGAGGATCCCTTCGACGTGGCGCTCAGGTACAGGCGCTTCGCCCTGATGGAAGCCGGGCACAGTCCTCGCGCCCATAATGTCACCTACGGCCGGCTGCACGGGCTGCCCGTCCGTGCGTTCGACTTCCGCTACGAGGTAGGGCATGGAACACGACGCCTGACATGTCACTACGCCGTGACTGTGGCCGAGACGGAGCGTCGGCTGTCGAGCGTCCTGCTCTGGAGCAGCGGTGATATGCAGACGGCGCCACTGGCCGTGCGACACTGCCGGACGTGCGTCGGGCCCTGGGTCTGTGACGAAGCAAGCGGGGCCGGCGCAAAGCTGGCCTCTGCGGTAGCGGATTTCGGGGCCGACGGTGGCAGCATCCAGGCATGCGGAGGAACTGTAATGCTCTGTCGTCCGGGGAGCCGGGCAAAGCGGGGCTACATTACCGGTATTGAAACGATAGAAAATGTCGTGCGGGTGCTCTGCGAACAGGCCGACAACCAGCCGTCAGGCAGCGTTGAAAAAGAGCCGGGGGCGTGATACAACCTCTCGGCCGGTTTGTCGATGGAAGCATCCCGGCGTGTGTGGAGATTTTGGAGATAAGACGGTGCGAAACAAAGCTCCTTTAGCGTTGATGCTGGCTCTGGTGGCGGGGATGATCCTGGCGGCGGGTTGCTCGGAGGGAGAATCGCGTGCCGCCGGAAAGCAGTTGAGGGAAGCGGTCGAAGAAGCCGCTGAGCTTCACGAGGCGGCGCTGGAGCTGGCCGGGAGTCCCTATTATGAGGACCCCTCCGCCGATGAGCGCGTTACCTACCTGGAGAATCCCACCACCGAGCAGTTGCAGCGCTATCGCGCGGTCAGCCGCCTCGAGGTGAACCCCGATGCGCTTAAGCAGTTGGACCGTGCCGAGCAGCGCCTTCGCGAGGCACTGGGCGGGGCCGATGCGGCCGGCGAGGCGGACAAGGCGTTGGCACGGGCAATGCTCGGACGGGTAGCCATACTCAGGGGACAGTGCAACGCCCGCATCGCCGAGAACCGGCATGTGGAGATTTACGAGGCACTGGGACGCTTGCGGTCCGTGGCGGGCACGGTTCAGGTAAGAACAGGGCTGGTGGAATTCTATGAGCAGGTGCTGGGACGGTCGGACGAGTACGTTGAGCAGATGATCGAGCAGGCCCGTGCGGACGTCGAGCAGTTTCAGGGCGAGCTTTCCGAACTGGACTCACAGCTTGAGCAGTGGCGGCAGCAGCGCGAGCAACTCATCTCCGCCAATGAGAAGCTGTATGCCGAGGCGAGGAACTACCGCATAGACAGTCAGCAGGCCAAAGGCACCGAGGCGACCGAGTTGCTGAACGAGGCCCTGGAGGCCGAAGCCGAGCGTCATGATAACGAGACGCAGATAAGTGAGCTTGAGTGGCAGATCGAGCAGGCCCGCGCCGACCGTGATCGCGTGCGGATTCAACTGGAGTCGGCCCAGGGGCGCGTCGAGACCGGGCAGGAGATCCTCGACGCCCGCCGGGAGCTTGTGGCTGAAAACGACGGCAATCTTCCGGACCGGCTTGCGGACCTCAGGTCCCAGGTCAAGCAGCAGCAGTCGCTTATCGACGAGCTTGGCGCTGAGATAGTTGAGAAACTTGACTCCCTGTCTTCCGTGGAGACGGAGGCGGCCAACGACTTCGACCTGGCGGCGGACAGTTTCTCCCAGGCCGCCCGACTGGCGGGCAGGGATCATTCGCCGGCGTATCTGGCACTGCAGGGCGATGCGCTCGTCAACTCCGCGGAGCTGAACGATGTTCGGCTTCGGCTGCGCGAGAGAATGGACGCGGTGCTGACAGGCGACGTTGCACCCGCCTCGGCGGTTGAGGCGCCCGGGGAGTATCTCGCCAACGTGGACGAAGTCAACGAGGCGGTCGTTTCGGACTGCGAGCAGGCGGTGCAGTTGTACTCCCGCGCGGCTTCGCAGGCGCCGGGTGACAATCAGTGGGTGTACGATGCCGAGGTGGCTGTTACCGCGATAAACCTGTACCTGTTCAGCGGGCAGGACGAGCACCGCAAGACGGCCGAGGATGCGCTGGAGAAGCTGGAAGACATGATGGACTCTCCGCAGCTCAGACCGGTTGCGGAGCTGCGCATGAAACTTGCCGGAAACGGCTGAGACCGGCTGCTCCGGTTCGTGTCCATTGTCGGATTACTGCCGCGCGAACCTTTGACAGGACCGAGCTGTTCGCATACCATACGGATGTAAGGGGCTTGAATGGTCATGGGCGAAGTATCCCCGCCTGGCCGGACAAGGAAAGGAGGGGGGCATGCGGAAATATGTGAACAGGCCTCTGCAGAAGCTTGCCAGGCAGTTGTGCGTGGGGCTTGTGCGTCTCCGAAAAGGGTACGTGGACTCGGCCGAGGCGCTGGTCCGCATCATCGAATCTTCCCGTCTTTATCCCTATGAGCTGGTGGTATATCGTCTGACGGGCTTCCGCCCCGGCGGCAACGAACCGCCTGTGGAGGCGCTGGAGGGCAGGACACTTCGTTCGGACCTGCTGCGGCTGATGCTTGACGTCAGCGACAGTTTTGAGCTTCGTACGGGTGACTATGACGAGCCGGTGCACGATACCCGTTCGCTGGCGGAGCGATTCAGCGTCTCGCGGAAGACCATACAGCGATGGCGACGGCGTGGGCTTCCCGCGCGCCGGCTGGTGTTCCCGGACGGTCGGCGGAGGGTGGCCTTTCTGGAAAGCTCGGTTAACTGGTTCGTGGGCGAACACCGTCGCCAGATAGCCCGCTCGATGCGCTTCTGCAAGCTCACCGAGGCCGAAAGAGCGGACATCATACAACGGGCCAAGCGGATGGCCGGTTTCGCCAACTGCTCGCTTATCGAGGTTTCGCGGCGCCTGGCGGCGCGGACCGGGCGCTCCGTCGAGACCATCCGCTATACCATTCGCCGGCACGACCGCGAGAACCCCGGTGAGGCGGTTTTCCCGTACCTTTCGGCTCCGCTCGGCGACAGGCAGAAGGAAGTCATATATCGCTGTTTCCTGCGGGGGATATCGGCGAGCCGACTGGCCGAGCGGTACAATCGTTCCCGTGGCAGCATCTACCGGGTGGTCAACGAGATGCGGGCACGGCAGCTTCTGCACAGGCCCATCTCGTACATGTACAACCCGCAGTTTGACCTCCCCGATGCCGACGAAACCATCCTTGCCGAACCGGCCGTCGGAGGACAGCCCACACAGACCGGCACGCCCAAGCCGCCGCCGGACCTGCCGGAATATTTCCGGCAGTTGTACCGCGTGCCGCTGCTGACGCCGCAACAGGAGCGGGACCTGTTCCGCCGCTACAACTACCTGAAATACAAGGCCGACCGCCTGCGGGCCAGAATCGACGTGAACCGTATTCGCACGGGGCAGCTCAAACAGATAGAGTCGCTGCTGCTACAGGCCAACGTCATCAAGAACCGCATCGTGCGGGCGAACCTGCGTCTGGTGGTCTCCATTGCCAAGAAGCACGTGGGCGGACCCCAGGGCATATTCGAGCTTATCAGCGACGGTAACGTCTCGCTGCTGAAGGCAATCGAGAGATTTGACTATTCCAGGGGTTTCCGGTTCAGCACGTACGCTTCGTGGGCGATTATGCGCAACTTCGCCCGCTCGGTCACAAAAGAGCGGTACATCCTCGACCGCTTTACTACCGGTCACGACGATGTGGTGGATATTGCCGCGGCCTTGTCGAGCCACGATCCGGCCGAGGCGAACCTGGCCGAACTGCGGGAGAGTATCGACGTGCTGCTGGCCGAGCTTTCGCCCCGCGAACGGACCGTGCTTATCGACCACTACGGGCTGGATACCTCCGGCCGGACCAAGACATTCGAGCAACTGGGCCGGCAGCTTGGGCTAAGCAAGGAGCGCGTCCGGCAGATAGAGCTTAAGGCCCTGGGCAAGCTCCGTCGCCTGGGGCGGCCGAGGAAGGCGAACCTGCTGAAATAAGCGGGGGCGTCGTGTGTCCGGCGGGTGCGTTTTTGGGGTTACGTCGGCTTCCTGGGCGAACTCACCGGCGGGAACAGCACCATCGCCGCGACCAGCCCTGAAATCGCCAGCAGAAACACTCCTCGCCGGTAGCCGGGCCTACTGAGCTTCAGACCGGCCGATACCATCCAACCCTCCGGCGGCTCGGGACGGGCGGCCGGCTCAATGGTGACGGTGGCGGGCAATGTTACCGCGTTACCGGCCGGCGCTTCGAAGACGCGCTGTCCGCGGGGCAGGGCGTTCAGATCGCTCATCGCGAGGCGGCGCGTAAGCACGACGTCGTCGGGCAGGGCCTTGATCAACCGTTCGTTGGCAGTGACCATCGCCTGCTCGTCGGCAATCCTGGCCGCCAGGACGTCCCTCTCATATTGCGCATCGACCAGTCGTGCCCACGGCGGAAGCAGCACTACCGCCGCCAGCGTCGCCAGCGACGCGCACGCCAACACCACGAACCCCAGCGAACGCGCCACCACGTCGGTGGCAGTCGGTTCGCAGGCGCCGCTAGCCCTTCTTCCACGTCGATGCGCCGTAGACAGCGCGGTCACCCAGTTGCTCCTCGATGCGAAGTAGCTGGTTGTATTTGCAGACTCGGTCGGTCCGACTGGCCGATCCGGTCTTTATCTGTCCGGTGTTCCTGGCGACCACCAAATCGGCGATGGTGGTGTCCTCGGTCTCGCCGGAGCGGTGACTGACCACGGCGGTCCAGCCGTTGTCGTGCGCCAGGCGGATGGCCTCGAACGTCTCGCTCAGCGTTCCTATCTGGTTGACCTTGATGAGGATGCTGTTGGCGCAATCCTGCTCGATCGCCTTTTTGAGGAACCGAACGTTGGTCACCAGCAGATCGTCGCCGACGAGCTGCACCTTTTCGCCGAGGCGGGCGTTGAGCTTTTTCCAGCCGTCCCAGTCGGCCTCGCCGAGTCCGTCTTCGATGCTGCGGATGGGGTACTTCTCGCACCAGCTCGCCCACAGGTCGATCATCTCGTCGCTTGTGGCGATACGGTCCGGGTCGCTCTTGAAGAAGCAGTAGCCGTCCTTGCCCTTTTCCCTGGCTTCGCCGGCAAGCTCGCTGGCCGCGGGGTCAAGGGCGATCCAAAGGTCTTCGCCGGGCTTGTAGCCGGCCTTTTCGATTGCCTTGAGGATAAGCTCCGGGGCCTCGTCGTTGCTCTTCAAGCTGGGGGCGTATCCGCCCTCGTCGCCTACGGCGGTGTTGTAGCCCTTGTCCTTGAGTACGCCCTTGAGAGCGTGGAAGACCTCCGCGCCCATACGGAGTCCCTCGCGGAAGCAACTCGCTCCCCACGGCTGAACCATGAACTCCTGAAAGTCCACGGTTCCGTCGGCGTGCTTTCCGCCGTTGAGAATGTTCATCATCGGCACCGGCAGCATGACCGCGTCGTCGCCGCCGAGGTACCGGTAAAGGGGCTGATTCTGGGCATTGGCCGCGGCTCGTGCGACCGCCATGGACACACCGAGCAGGGCGTTGGCGCCGAGCTTGCCCTTGTTGTCGGTCCCGTCGGCGTCGATCATGGCCTTATCGACGGCGGCCTGATCGGTTGCGTCCATGCCGACGACCACCTCGCGCAGCGTGTCGTTGACGTTGGCGACGGCTTTCAGGACGCCCTTGCCGCCGTAAACGCCCTTATCGCCGTCCCGCAGCTCGACGGCCTCGTTTTCGCCGGTCGATGCGCCGGAGGGAACCGCCGCCCGTCCGAAAGCTCCGCCCTCAAGCGTAACGTCCACCTCGACGGTGGGGTTGCCGCGGGAATCCAGAATCTGCCGGCCTTTTACTTCCTTAATCTTCGTGGACATAGTCACGTTCCTTACCTGTATCGGACCAGTGCTTTTCTCCGCCTTAAAGTTTCCCGGCGGACAGGGTGGGAGGCACATGATAACGGCCCCTGCGCGGCTTTCAAGACGCCAGCCGCCGACCCCACCGGCCGATGGAGCCGGGGACGCGTTAGAGCTGCTCGTGCGAAGGGCTGCCGGGCATGAAAGCTCGCAATCGAAGAACGAAAATCGGCAACGAACATTTGCTTGCGCATGGACAAACGCCTGAATTTCTGTATCCTGCGTCGGCCGAGGGTTCATATGAGCGTAATTGTCATGAAATTCGGAGGTACGAGCGTCGCGGACGCCGAGAAGATCCGCGCCGCCGCCACTCGCGCCCTCGACGCCCGTCGGCAGGGGCATCAGGTGGTTATGGTCGTATCGGCCATGGGCAAGAGCACCGACCAGCTGGTTTCGCTCGCGGCCCAGATTACCAGCAACCCTCCCAAGCGGGAGATGGACCAGCTTCTGGCGACGGGCGAGCAGGTGACGATATCGCTGATGGCGATGGCGCTGGAGAACATGGGCGCCGAGGCGATCAGCTTCACCGCGGGGCAGATAGGTATCGTAACCGACGACGTTCACACCAAGGCGCGCATCAAGCGCATCGACGTTCGCCGGCTGCGCGAGGCGCTGGACGCCGGTAAGATAGTTATCGTCGCCGGTTTCCAGGGAGTCACCGAGACCGGTGCGATTACCACGCTCGGGCGCGGCGGAAGCAACGTGACGCTGGTGGCGCTTGCCGCGGCGCTGAACGCCGAGATGTGCGAAAACTACACTGACGTGGACGGAATATACACGGCCGATCCGAGGATGGTGCCCAATGCTCGCAAGCTCGATCGCATCAGCTATGATGAGATGTTGGAGCTGGCCAGTCTGGGCGCCGGCGTGCTGCACAACCGGGCCGTGGAATTCGCCAAGAAATACAACGTTCCCATACACGTTCGCAGCAGTTTGAACAAAAACAAAGGGACGATGATCGTGACTGAGACACAGGACATGGAACGCATCGTCGTCAGCGGCGCCGCACTGAAGGACCGCCTGGCCAGAGTTACCCTGCGCGAGGTGCCCGACCGCCCCGGCGTTGCTGCGAAGGTATTCCACACGATGGCGATGAATCATATCGTCGTGGACGACATCATTCAGACCACCGACGAAAGCGGTCAGGCGACGGTGAGCTTCACCGTAGAGCTGGACGACCTGCCCGACGCCAGGAAGGTCGTAGAGAAGCTCTGCGGGGAGCTTGGAAGCAAGCCCCTCTACGAGGACCACCTTGCCAAGGTTTCCGTTGTCGGTGTGGGTATGCGTGTGCACACCGGAGTCGCCGAGCGGATGTTCGAGGCGCTGGCCGCGGCGGGCATTAACATTGAGAACATCACCACCAGCGAGATAAAGCTTTCCTGCCTTATAAATCGCGACCAGGGCCCAAAGGCGCTGCAACTGGTGCACGACGCCTTCGACCTCGGCAAGGGCGGACGCAAGGCGCGAGTGCCAAAGACCGCCAAGGCCGGCAGGAAGAAAACACGCCGCAAAAAGTCCGCGAAGAAATCTTCGCGGAAGTCCGCCAGGAAGTCCTCCGGAAGGGCTTCCCGCGGGCGAAAGTCCCGGTCCGGCGGAAAGTGACCCCTTCGGTTCGTCTGGAACGGTAACCGCATGTCCCGGCCGTCGGCGAAACCATCCTCGGCGCGGTTCCGCCGGCGAAAGCTCGCCGGCCGGTCGCTGCGGGTCCTGGCTGTCGTGGCGGTCGCCGGGCTGCTTGTGCTGTGCGACCGGCTGGGTGTTTTCGGCCGCGCCCCGCTGCCGGATGAGGCCAAGTACCACGACCAGACCTTCCGCGTGGTGAAGGTTATCGACGGCGACACCTTCGACGTGGATATACCGGACGGGAAGTACGACACCACCCGCATACGTCTATGGGGCGTGGACACACCGGAGGTCCACGACCCGGACAATCCGGACGCTCCGCCGGAGCACTTCGGGCCTGAGGCAAGCCGGTTCGCCAAGGAGCTGCTCGAAGGTGCCGACGTCCGCCTGGAACTTGTCCCATCGCGCATACGGGGCATCCACGGTCGGCTGCTGGCATATGTGTACCTGGACGACGGCAGGATGCTGAACCGGCTGCTGATAGAGCAGGGATACGGCTACGCCGACCCGCGTTTCGACCATCCACGGAAAGAGGAATTCCGCGAGCTGCAGCGCGAAGCGATGCGAGCTGGGCGCGGGCTATGGGCCGAGGTAACCGAGGCGAAACTGCCGGACTACTACCAAGGCCGCCTGGACGTGCCGACGGCCGATTGAAACGCCTTGCCGCAGCCCGCCGGACCTTTCTCGGCAGTCTGGTGGCCTTTGACGGCTAGAACCTCAGCACCGCGGCGGCCGCCGCGCCGTCCGGCATGTCCTGCCCGCTGAGGGCATGCACTTCGCCGCCGTGAGTAAGCGTATGGGCGGCCGCGAAGTCCAGCAGGTCTTCGTCGCCGGGCTGGGCGCTGTCGTGGACCTCCGCGCGGTCCTGCTCCGGAACGTACCTGCCCCAGACATGCTCGTTCAGCGAGACAAGCAGCGTCGCTATTCGCCCTTCATAGGCCGCGGGGGCGAGCTTGTGGATGTCCCGAACGCCGCGGCTGGTGTGCTCGGCCTGCTGATAGGTCTCAATGGCAGCCGCTTCCCGCTTACGGAACAGCGGCTCGACCACCTCCCACGCCTTCTTACGAAGCTCGTCGTCGCTGAGAAGCTCCACGTTACCGCTCACGCCGTCCGCCACAGTGTCCGGATAGCGGTCGATATCGCGATACATGGCGCGGTCGGCCTCTACGCCGGCCAGCACCAGCGGGTCGTGACGGTCTTCCATTGCCTTGAGCACGCCATCGCGCACCATGCGGAAAAACTCCAGGACGTATTTCTTCCTGACGGCCTCGTCCTGCCCGCCGCCCTGTGTGTGGAACACGGCCGCCCGGTCGGAATTCGGCGTCGGCGGTGTGCCGGTGTGGAACTGCTGCGCGCGATCGAACTCCGTGCCTGCCAGGGCCTCGTCCATGCTCGCGGGCACGTCGGGCAGCTCCACCTTGCGAGTGCTGTAACGAGTGCACTGCAGCAGACGTATGCTCTTCTGGCTCAGCGCCAGTACGTAGAAAAGCCCGTTGCGGCTGAACAACGGAAGCAGCGGCTTGAGGTGGAACCTGCCGGAGACGGTTACCATCTCTTCGGTTTCCAGTGGAATCCGGTAGTAGCGGAACGTTCCCGGGCCGATGAACAAGGCCAGACCACCCGACTGGCTTCTCCAGAAGGGGGCGTCGTCGGTCAACTGCTTCGGCTTGGCAAGCATTTCCCGCACCGCCGATGCACCAACGCCGTCCCGCCTGAGCATTTCCTCGCATTTTCTCAGCAGGTTCCTGTAGCGGATGGGGTCCTGCCGGCTGTCGCTGCCGGCCGGGTGCGTGGGCATGTACAATGAAACGCTCGGGTACTCCGACTCCTTCAGCAGTGAGTCCAACTCGCTTCGGGATATCAGTTCCATTCAGTAAACCTCCGTCAGCTTTGCCAGTGCCTTGCCCCTGACGTCGGGGCGGCCTCTCCACTATCTCATTGTATGCCGCCGACGGCCACAAGGTTCGCGCACGTGTTGCCTCGACGACAGGGATGTTCCTAAGATGAAACCGTGCCATACCTGATAGACGGCAACAACCTGATGCACGCCCTGGCCTCGGCGGGCGCCGAGTGCAGCCAGTCGGCGGTCTGCCGGATGCTTGGTCGGCTGGCAGAGCGGGGGCAGGATGTGTGCGTCGTCTTCGACGGGCCGGCTCCGGATCCCTCGCTGGCGATGCAGGTGGAGGATGTCCGCGTGCGGACGCTCTACGGCGGCTCGCGCGAGGCCGACGCGTTAATCCTTGAGCTTATAGCGGCCGATACCGCTCCACGTCGGCTTACCATGGTCAGCACCGACAGACGACTGCGGACGGCCGCCCGCAAGCGCCGCTGTAATGTCCTTACCAGCGAGGACTTCGTGCCATTCCTGCTCAGAGCGGCTCAGAGGACCCCAACCGGGCCCAAGGAGCCGCCTGAGAAACGCCAAGGCCTGACGCCGGAACAGACGCGCCGATGGCTGCGGGAATTCGGGTTCGACGAATAGCCGCGAGTTGCTACGGCGCCGCAATATGGGCCGGGTGCGGCAGCGGGGCTTGCTTAAGTGCGGCCTTGGAATGGTCGAATTCTGCTTTTGAGTGGATGCTGTGTCGTCGCAGCGACCGGAGGAAGCAGGAGGAGACACCCATGGCCGAAAGCCGGACATCCGGCAGTGGTCTCGGATGGTACCTTGACCGCATTAAGTCCACACCCCTTTTGACGGCCGAGCAGGAACGACAGCTCACCAGGCGGATACGCGAGCATTCCGACCCGCTGGCACGGGAGCAGATGGTGGCCGCCAATCTGCGGCTTGTGGTGAAGATAGCCAAGGAATACGCCAACCCCGGCATGACCCTCAGCGACCTGATCGAGGAAGGCAACCTCGGGCTGATGCGGGCGGTGGAGGAGTTCGACCCCGACGCGGGGGTGCGTTTCAGCACCTACGCGGCGTGGTGGATAAAGCAGTCCATCAAGCGGGCGATGATAAACGCCGGACAGCCCATTCATATCCCCGCCTATCTCGCGAAGCTTATCAGCAAGTGGCGTCGCGCACGCTCGGAGCTGGAGGGCAAGCTCGGCCGGCCTCCGACGTCCGACGAACTGGCGAAGAAGCTCGGCATATCCCGCCGCAAGGCGGACATCGTCGCCCAGGGCTTGCAGGCGGTCAACGCGCCTACGCAGATGGGTGTGGATGAAACCCAGGCCGCCAGCGAGATGATAGCCGACGAGGACGTCGAGTCGCCGGACCAGGGCTTGATGGACGCCGGCAATGTGGAGTTCGTCCGTAGCATGCTGGGACGTCTGGACGAAAGGTCCCGCAGGATAGTGGAGCTTCGCTTCGGCATGGACGGCGGTGGGCAAATGCGAACATACCGCGAGATAGGCGAGATTGTCGGGTTGACCCGCGAGCGTGTCCGGCAGATCGAAAAGCAGGCCTTCGCCGAACTCCGCGAGTTGATGGAAGACGCCGCCTGAACACGCCTTACCTGTAATTCCTGGGATTCGCCGCGCGCCGGCCGATGAGCGGTTGACCTTCCGCGCTCACCGCGTATCCTTATTGCGTGGGCGCCGTCTGCGGCGCTCGTTCAGGCGTTCGAGTGGGGACGCCACAGACCACTACCGGCGACAGCCACAGACGAAACGCACATGTCCCAAGACCAGCTCGAAAGGGGCGGAACAATCTCTAACGGTCGAACCGGGCCCCGCATGCTCGGCGTTCTCTTTGGTCAGCGTCTGCGTCCGCTGTGGATCACCGTAGCGCTGCTGCTGGGCATATACTTGCTGTTTCGAATGGTTCTGCTGGCGCTGGTCTGGTCGGAGCTTGACAATGCTTCGGCCGGCGACATTGTCTGGTGTTTGCTGGCGGGGCTGCAATATGATGCGATGCCCATTGGCTATTTTGCCCTTCCGATGCTTCTTCTTCTGCTGGCGCCGCCGGACAGGTGGTTCAGTTCAAAGCGATACCGCAAGGTCGTTACCTTCTACGCCGTTGGTGTAGTGACGGTGGTTTTCAGCACCGAGCTGATGGGGGTGTTCTTCCTCCAGTATTTCGGAGAGCGCTTCAACTGGATCGTGATTGGCTATCCCCTGGTCAGTCCGGAGATTGCCGGTACCGTCTGGAAGCGGTACCCCGTGCTGCTGGTCCCCGCTGTGGTGGCGGTGGTCTTCTATCTGCTGTACAGGTTGCTGCACAGGTTGTTCTGGTCGGGACAACAGCCCAATAGCCCGGCGTGGTCGCGCCCTGTGCTGGCGGTGGTGCTTGGGACGGCGGTGATGCTGGCATGCCGTGGTACGCTCCAGCTCAGACCGCTTCAGAGGGACAGCGCCTACTTCAGTCGAAACAACCTCATCAACCAGATTACGCTGAACAACTTTTATACGTTCTTCCACGCCGCCCGCGACCGCATAAACGACAACCGCGACGAGGCCATTCAGCACG
>JBNGDC010000023.1:26835-55478 GCA_049975485.1 Phycisphaerae bacterium
TTCCACGCCGCCCGCGACCGCATAAACGACAACCGCGACGAGGCCATTCAGCACGGCTTTCCGCCCGCGGCCGACGCGGCCAGGGTCGCCTGCTCGCTGCTGTGCGACCCGAGCGAAACGCTTCTGGACGCGCCCGGCAACCCGTTGTGGCGCCGTGCGGACACCGGCCGACCTATGCGGCGGATGAACGTGGTGGTTATCCTCATGGAGGGCATGGCCGGTCGCCCCGTGGGTGCTATGGGCTACAGACCGAGCCACACACCAAACTTCGACAGCTTGGCTCAGGAGGGGTTGCTGTTTACACGGATGTACGCCGTGGGCGACCGCACCAGCCGGGGAATGACGGCCGTCCTTTGCGGACATCCCGATATCGGCGGAACGACCGTCCTGAAACGCCCCCGGGCCATTGGACACTTTCTGACTCTGCCGGGCATTTTCCGCGCCCGTGGTTACCGGACCATGTTCATCTACGGCGGTGATCCGACATTCGACAACATGGCCGGCTTCTTCACCGCCGACGGTGTCGAGAGGGTTATCGCACGCGAGGACATGGACCCGGGTAAGCTTGAGAACACCTGGGGCGCTCACGACGAGGTAATTTTCCGCAAGGCCCACGAGGTCTTCCGCGAGACGGATGAGCCGTTTTTTGCGGCTATTCTGACGCTTACGAACCATCCACCCTTCACCATACCGGCGGGGCGAATTGAGGAGCTGCCGCCAAGTGAGGACGGACGCAACGAGGTCCTGAACGCCTACCGCTATGCCGACTGGGCGCTGGGGGAGTTCTTCCGCATGGCACGTGAGGCGGACTACTTCGATAACACGCTGTTCGTGCTGGTTTCCGACCACGGCCGCGACCTGGACCGCAGCCGGTTGCTGGACGTGCCCGGCTACCGCGTGCCGTGCCTGTTCTACGCACCGGGACGAATCAAGCCGGGCCGCATCGATACGGTATGCAGCCAGACCGATATTCCACCGACCATACTCGCGTGGCTGGGCGGCTCGTACGAGCACGGCTTTCTGGGCAGGAACATGCTTACCATACGCGACGACGGACTTGCGCTTCTGCGCGACGACGAACGGCTGGGTATGGTCCGCGGAAACCGCGCGCTGGTGCTGCCCCCGCAACCGGGCGAGCTGCTTTTTGATTTGTCCCAGGACAGCATGCAGCCGGTCCCCCCGGGCGAATACGACCGACACGAGGCAAAAACGCTGGAACGCCAGGCACTTTCGTTGTATCGAATGGCCTGGCAGCTTTACCGGACCCGCAGCTACAACGCGCCCGCCGGCCACTCGTTTGCCATAGAGCCGGACCGCGAAGCGGACTAATGAAACGACAGGACCCGAAAGGCCCAACGACATGAAGGAACTGGAATCCCTGATCCGGGACGTGCCGGACTTTCCCAAGCCCGGCGTCATTTTCAAGGACATCACTCCGCTGCTGGCCGACGCCAAGGCGCTGAAGAAGACCGCCGACGCACTCGCCGAGCCGTTCGCCGGCAAGGGTGTGGAACTGGTCGTCGGCATCGAGAGCAGGGGGTTCATCTTCGGCTCGATGGTGGCCGAGCGGCTCGGCGCCGGTTTCGTCCCCCTGCGAAAGCCCGGCAAGCTTCCCGCCGAGACCAGGTCCGCCAGCTACGAGCTGGAGTACGGCTCGGAGACCATAGAAATACATGCCGACGCCGTACGGGAAGGGCAGAAGGTGTTGATGGTTGACGACCTGCTGGCGACCGGTGGGACCATGGCGGCCGGCTGCGAGCTGGTCGAGCAGCTCGGCGGGGAGATAGTCGGCATCGCCTTTGTGATAGAGCTCTGCTTCCTCAACGGAAGGGAGAAGCTTCCCGGCCGTGATATCCACACGCTGATTTCGGTTGAATGACGGCGCCTACCGGCGACTGCAGACCACGGTAAAATCGTTTGGCAGGTAGTCGTCGATGATGCGGACATCGCAGGGCAGGGGCCGTAGTATTTCCAGGACCTCCTTGGGGTCGAAGGGGTGAAACGCCCCTCCCGATGGCGTCACGCGCCTGTGGAGCAGGTTGAACACAAAGGTCTCCCGCGCCAGCTCGAACATCCGCACCAGTGCCCGGGGAACGAATGTATCGTTGTTGCCCAGCTCGAGGTTCAGTGCTCCCGAACAGAAGACAACATCGAAGCTCTGCGGCGGAAACAGCTCCTCGCCCTCCGACGCGAAAATATCCGCGCAGATGAGGTTGGCACCGGGGTTTCGTCGCCGGCCCTCGGCTACCATCTCTTCCAGCAAATCCACGCCGACGTACTCGACACTGCTGTCTTTGCCGCCCAGGAAAGCCCACAGGTCGCCCAGTCCGCAGCCCACGTCGAGCAGCCGTTTGCTCCGCAGGTCAACATTTGAGGTCAGTACGGAGAACCGCAGCTTCTGCGTATCGCCGGCGGCCCAGTGGCAGATGGCCCAGTTGCTGCGGTAGCGGCGGAGTCGGCGGCGATAGTGTCGCCGGATGGCGTCACCAGGATCGGCGGGGCGTCGGCGAAATGGGTTTGGTCGCCACAAAGACATGAGAGTTACGCCGGCACGTTGCCGGCGGATGCACTCGGCAGGTAAGACGGCGGGCCGGTAGGCCTAGAACTCGTCCTCGGCCGACTCCATGGTATCCTTCCACATCTCGAGATTCTCGAGATAGACGGCTGTTCCACGGGCGACGGCGGTGAGCGGGTCGTCGGCCACCCGAACGTCAAGCCCGGTGGCGTTGGACAGGATGGTGTCGATACCTCTGAGCAGCGCCCCGCCGCCGGCGAGGACGATGCCCTTGTCCACCAGGTCCGCCGCCAGCTCCGGCTCCGCCCGCTCCAGCGTGTGCGTGACGCAGTCGATGATGGCGCCGACCGGCTCCTTCAGGGCGTCGCGTACTTCCTCCGATGAGATCATGGTCTTCCGCGGCAGGCCCGAGATCATGTCCCGTCCGCGGACTTCCATGGTAGTTTCGGTCTCCAGCGGGGCGGCCGAGCCGATCTCTATCTTGATTCGCTCGGCCGTCTGCTCACCGATCATGAGATTGTATGTCCGCTTCATGTGCGCGGAGATGGCCTCGTCCATGTCGTCGCCGGCCACCCGGATGGTCTCGCAGACGGAAATGTCCGCCAGTGAGATGATGGCGACCTCGCTGGTGCCGCCGCCGATATCGACAATCATGCTGGCGGTCGGCTCCGTGACGGGCAATCCGGCGCCGATGGCGGCGGCCATCGGTTCTTCCACCAGGTACACCTTACGGGCGGCCGCCCGTTCAGCGGAGTTCAGCACGGCGCGTTTTTCCACGGCGGTGATTCCGCTGGGAACGGCTATGACCACGCGCGGCTTGATAACACGTCGGCGGCGATGGACCTTGCGGATAAAGTAGCCCAGCATCGCCTCCGTGATGTCGAAGTCGGCGATGACACCGTCTTTCATGGGGCGGATGGCGCTGATGGAACCGGGGGTCTTGCCGAGCATCTCCTTGGCGACCAGACCGACGGCGTTGCCGTCCTGCAGGACGCGGTTGGTACCCCTTTTGACCGCCACGACGGACGGTTCGTTGAGCACGATTCCCTGTCCTCGTACGCAGACCAGGGTGTTGCACGTGCCCAGGTCGATTCCCATGTCCATCGAGAACAGCCCGAGCAGTGAGTCCAGGATCATGGCGAAATCATTCCTTTACGCCGGCGACGCGGGCCGGTCGTCCCTGTCCGACCAAAGGGTTCCGGAATTCCCGTTTTGTTCCCTATCGGCAGAACCCGTCGTCCGCCGACAGGGGAATTCGCGTCTTGGTACGGCCCTATCGGCCTGCTTTGCCGTCGCCTCCACTCGTTGCGGCGGCAAGCCAAGCCCTTTATCTTGCGTCTCCTGCGTTCTGCAAGGGCTCGAACAGCTCGCCGAAAGACATGGCATAGCCGCTATCGGACGTGAGGTGCATAAGCGAAAGCACGATGGTCACGGCCAGCACGACTATGGCTATCAGCAGCAAAAGCGTGTATATGTTCGGCTGTGGGGTGGAAACGGCCTGTTGTCCGGGCCTCTGAGCCATGTCTGCTCGCCTCCTACTCCAGTGTTGTGGTGACCTTGTCGCCGGGGCGGGGGTCGAGCTGCCGACTGGTGACGATCCCGGCTGCCGAGCTGGTGTCCACTTCCTCGACGTCAAGCTGCGCGACGAGCCGGGCGTCGCGATAGATAATCATCCGCATGCCCTCGGTGACGCCTTGGGCGGACCCGGCATTGATCCCAACCACGTTGCCGTCAACCGTGGTGACCTCCGCAGTCAGGTCCACGCCTGTTACCCGGCGGTCCCGGGGCTGCTCCTGGGCGCCGGCGGCAGCGAGGCGATCCTCCAGCTCCGAGACTCTCTCCTCACTGGCGGCAAGCTGCTCGCGAAGGAGACGAATCTGGTCGGTAAGTTGGTCCGCACGGGCCTTGGTTTCCACCAGGGCGTCGGACAATTCCATCTTCTCCTTGCGAAGCTCATTCGCCGTCGCCCGTGTGCTCTCCAGTTGCTGGGAAAGCTCTCTGCGAAGCTGCACGGTGGATTCCAGACTGTCCTGGATGCCTTTCAGCTGCGCCGCGGCGACGTTATAGCTCTGCTGAAGGTCGGCCCGGGCCAGTCGCTCGCTGTTAAGCTCTTCCTGAAGATCGTGGATCTGCTGTTCCTTCGAGGTGCGGACGTTCTCCAAATCGTCCCTGTATTGCTCGGCCCGGCTGATGGCCATTTGCGCGGTGAGCTTGGCGCTTGCTGCGGTGGCCCTCTCGATGCTGAGCATCTGCTCCGCCCGCTGCAGCTCCTGGCGATAGTTTTCCGGCACGGTGAGCAGGTTGATGGCCACCGGGCAGAACACGAGAACGAGCACGACAAGTACGACCACAAAGATCTTTGTCAGGGTATCCAACCGTGATCTCCTTAGATGCACGCACGCTGCCCCGTGCGGGCAGTTGCTCTGGCTACGGGTTGCGGCGGACTGAAAACGGCAATGATTCCGCTCCTACGCAGCTATCCGCAGGCAGCGATTCTATTTTGCCCAGAATCCAAGTCAAGCAAATTTCGACCCGCACCGACCGCGGCGCGCCCGTCAGTCACGGGGACCGGCGGTATGCAGGCCCGGCTGGGTCCGCGGGTCGGTCTGTTCGTCGGCTTCGGCGGGTTGCTCCGGAGTCTCAACGCGCCCTTCGAGAATGCGCAGAATGCTCATGGCCGCGGCGACCCGGATACTGCCTTCCGAAGACTTCAGTACGGGGTGCAGTACGTCCACCGCCGCCGGCCTGTCCATCCAGCCCAGCGAGCGGGCCGACAGCCGCTGCAGACGTTGAACGTCCATCTCACCTATCTGTTCGGGGCTGGCTCCCGCCTCTTCCAGGATGCCCCGCGGATCCTGCAAAGCACGGACGCAATACTCATACGCCTTCTGCGAGACATAGTCCTGTGAATCGGGAGTCTGCCCGGCGACCTTGGCCAGACCGCCTATCGCCGCCACGCGCACGGGGGGCGGCTGGCGCGAATCGGTAAGGTTGGCGAATACCTCGGGCGCTCGGGCCGGTTGCACGCGTGACAACGCCTGGATGCCGCGCAGACGGTCGTCCATGAACTGAGTCTTGGTGTACGACTCCAGCAGGTGCCGGCTGCGCTCGTCGCCCAGAGAGGCCATTGCCTCGACGATCTCCATCTGTACGGAGATTTCCCGTTCGTCCCGCAGCACCCTGCGCAGCGGCTCGATGGCCGACGGCTCGCCTATCTTGCCCATCGCCATCGCGGCGTTGGCCCGGACCTCTTTCTCCGAGTCGAAAAGCAGACGTGCCAGCATGCTCGTATACGAATCATCACCCAGGGAATGCAGGGCGTATATGACCGCCGACAGTACACGCTTGTCCGGCTCGGTTTCCCTGGCCATCTCTGCAAGTTTTTCTTCGGCCGGCTCGTATTTGACGTCGCCGATAGCCATCGCCGCCGAGAATCTCACCAACGGGGCCTCGGCTTCCAGCCCTTCCATGAATATGTGTCCCGCGTCCTTGCCCGAGACCTCCGCCATTGCCTCCATCGCGTGGGCCTGCGTTACCGGATCCTCACTCTCGGCGGCCTGAAGCAACGCATCCCGGGCGTCCACATACGCCAACTGGGGATCAAGCGTCATTTCCGGTTCGGTGGCCTCGCAACCAAGAAGCATCGCCACCAGCAGCCCCGACGCAAATATGCTTTTCGGTCTCACTGGCTGGACCCCTTCCATGTACTTAACCTTTTCCATATGAGCCATAGAGCGTAAGCCCCGGCCGCCGCTGAGACGACCTGGGCGAAAACATCGCCGACAAGACTGTACATGCTCACTCGGCTGTCCACAAGGACTTTGGGCCCGTGCTGGGGGTCGGCGGGGGAGTCGTCGCTCTCCCCGTCCAGTACAAGCGTGCCGGGGACCATGGTGCCGGAGCCGTATTTTTCGAGAATGGCGGCTATGCGTCCGTTGGGGTCTATCGAAGCGCTTATGCCGGTATTGACGGCGCGGACCACGGCGGTGCGCGTCTCCACCGCGCGAAAAACGTACTGCACCATGTGCTGGGCGTGCTCGGTGCTCGCCTGCGGCGGTCCTGAACGCCAACTGTAAACGAACCAGCCGTCGTTGGACAGGTTCGCAAGTATGTCCACCATCTTGATTCTGTCCTCGACGACCATGTCGCGGGCGATCCGGGCAAAGGTCCCCTCGTAGCAGATCGGCGCGGCGATGCGGAATGTCCCGCCGCTCGTCCGCAGGGAGAACCTCTCGATCTCCGGTCCCGGGTCGAGCTGGTGCATCACCGGGGGCACGAACCGTCGAAGTTGCCGATGCAGCCACGGCCAGGAGTGCTTGAACGGCACGTACTCGCTGAGCGGCACCAGGTGCATCTTAGAATAGGCGCCTTTGGAGATTGGGTCGCCGTCGAACCACAGGGCGCTGTTCCGCGGGACCCACAGGTCATCCTCGCCGGCCGGGCGCGGGTTGGGGTGCAGCGTCACACCGCCGGCCAGCAGGGGGCAACCCAACTCGTCCGACAGTTGGGCGACCTGCTCGGCATACTCGCGGCAGCCCCGTGCGCTTTCGCCGTCTGCGGTTACGGCCCCGCCTTCGCGGATGCGCCTGAGCGTGTGTATGTAGGCCGCCCGGCCGTAGTGCTCGTCCGGTTCGAGAAAAACGAAGTTGGACGTCAGCGATCGCAGCTCCGCGTCGCTCATGCTTTCCAGGTTGGCGGTCAGGAACTCGCCGTTCAGCCCGCTGGGCAGCATGGTCTCCGGCCAGATTACCAGTTCGCAGCCCTGGTTCATCAACGACTGTGTGGCCTCCACGTGCCTTGTGAACACCGTTTCCGGTGGGGCGGTGCGCCCGGCGAGCGTGTTGCGGAAGGCCTGCTGCACTATGCCGATGACAGGTCCTTCGCTGAGGGTCTGTTGCTTCAGGCGCCAGGAACCGTAGCCCAGCATTCCGCCCAGAAGCACGGCCGCTACCGCCGCGCCGACCGCCGCGCGGTATATCGCGCGTTTGTTCAGATGATGCCTTCCGTAGAGTCTGAGGCGGACGATATCTATGAGCACTCCGTTCACAAGTGCCACGAAGAACGACACGCCATACTGACCTGTCAGGTCGGCTATCTGGATGAGCCGCGTCCGGGCATACTGACTGTGGGCGAGGAAAAACCACGGGAACCCGCTGATGACGTACGCGCGGGCGTATTCCATCGCCACCCAGACCACAGGCAGCACCAGCCACGCCGGCAAGCCGCGCTTAACGCCACCGCGCAGAAGCAGGGCGGCGAGCAGCCAGTATGCCGTGAGGTAAACCACCAATGCGGCGTATCCGGTCAGTGTGATCCACCACAGCCAGTAGAGGTTGCCGGCCCAGAACAGGGCGCCGCCCAATACCGCCCACAGCAGCGCCCAGCGGGGATTCGAGGGGTTCAGCAGCGCCACCGCCCAGGGGACCAGCGCGACGTACGCGAGCGGCCAGACGTCAAACGGGGCGAAGCTCAACGTCAGCAGAAGCGCCGATAGCGCCGCGGCAAAGGCCACGCAAAATTTGCGGCGGTTTCTGTGTTTCTGCGTCGCGGTGGGGCGCGATGGTTCGCCCTTGCGGGCTTCAAGCGAGTGCCTGGCACTGGAGCGGCGGCGTCTGGTCACGTAATTTTCTCCCTCGGCGGTGTGTCAGTCCTGAAGGTGCCGGCATTGTCGGTGAAGGCGAACGTTCAGGTCAAGCGGGCTTCGTGGATACCGCCGGGCGACAAATCTTTACATCCGAGGCGCTGCCGGGCTAGTATCTTCGGCATGTCCGCAGCACAGGAAGCCAGCCGCCGACCGAAATTCGCACTCATAGCCGTCCTTATGTTCGCGCTGCTTGCAGTTGCGACGGGGTCGGCGTGGCTGATAGTCCAGCAGCGCCGGGGCCCGCACGACCGTGGCGCCGAGCTTGTCGAGGAGCTTCACGAGCGGGGCCTGTCGGCCTGGTGGCAGCGCTTGCCGCAGGCGAGATGGTCTCTTGTCCGCCGGGGGGGCCGAACCATCGGCTGGCAGGTGCAACTGCGCCTGCCGACGGATGATGGGGGCTTCGAGGGGCTGACGTTGCGCCTGCTGCGGGGCGAGGCCGGAAGCGGCGGATACTGGGAACACTGGGCACTGAACGATAGTGCGACGGCCGGAGAGTACCGCGCCGGCGAGATAGGCATCAGCGGTGACAGGACGCTTACCAGCAATCGGACCTTGATTGTCTTGTCCGAAGGTGTCGTCCGCGCCGAGCAGACTATCCGTTTTCGTGTCAGCAGCAGGGCGCCGGCCCCGGAGAACTACGCGCCGGAAGGGACGCTGCCTCTGCTGCGGCGCATGGCGGCGGAAGCCGGCGGCGAGATCGCCTTTCGCATTGTCTTCAACGAGCAGGGACCGCTGGGTGGCAGGACCAGTTTCGGTGTGTTCCGCATGACCGCGCGACCGCCGTCCGAGGATGAACGCAACGAAGGCGCCGCGCGCGTTGTGGACGCGGTCCAGGTTTACATCGACGGTTCCGAAAGCGAGATCACATACCTGCTGAACGAACAGGGTCGGACCTTGAGCATAATCGCGGGCGATACGCGAACCGACGGGGTTGAGAAATCCGAGGTCGTGGCCGTATTCCCCGAATCGATGGACACGGTTCGCAAACTCAGCGCGAGCTTGTTGCAGAATCTGGGCGCGCGGAGTGAGATGGACCAGGGGTTCTGGGAGGAGCTGTTTTCGACGCAAGGTCCCGACGCTGACTCTGCCCCGAATTCCGGCGAAGACAACACTCCTCCAACGGTGGAGATGGAAGATGCCGAAGCCGGCAGCGATTGAGCCGGCCGATTGGACTTGTACGCTACTTTACCGGCTCGATGGTCCGTTGTCTCATCTGCTCGGCCTCATCGAGCAGTTCCTCGTCACCCGGCAGTGTCAACGGCTCAAGCTCGTAATGCAGGTAGCGTCGGTCGTGGTAGGTCCACGGGGCGACGGCGCTGAGAAGGTCGATCGGGGGAACTTCATACCACGGCATGTCTATCTCTGCGTGGGTGTCGAGAGTTTCATACCCGTCCTTGCGGAGGATGATGTCGTAATCACCGTACCAGGTGAAAGGTATGGTCACGGGGGTGCGGCCGACCTCTTCGTCGGAGACGTACACCAATGCGTCCTCGGGCTGGGAGGTTATCGTCAGTTCCCGTTCGACGCACCCGAGCAAAAGCCCGACGGCCACAAGTGATATGCAGTATGCCAGTGGCTTCATGCCGTGATATTTACAGCCGGGGCAGGCGCGTGACAAGGGCAAAATCCGCGCGGTTTTCGCGCCGGGTGCCGGCAGTGGATCCTTGCCGCGGCCCTGGTGGGACTGTACGGTTGTACCGCAATGGCCAAGACCTACGACATAGCTGTACTGGGAGCGACCCCGGCCGGCTTTGCGGCCGCCGCCCAGCTTGCGGCTTCCGGCCGGAGCGTGGTGGTGGTGGATGCGCCCCGAAGGGCCGTGGAATCGCCGCTTGCCGACTGGGTCCCACGGGACTTCTTCCGTGCCGGCGACCTGCCCAAGGGGCTTGCAAAACATTGCGGAGCAAAGCCGTTTCGCCGGGTGCGGTTCCACGACGCGTCGTTTCAGCGGTCCGTTACACACAGCTTCCGCGGCACGGCCGGGCATTTCGTACAGACCGAGGACCTGACGAACGCACTGAAAAAGGCCGCCGGCCGGGCCGGTGCGCAGGTGCGGCACTCCCGCAGCCGCCCGGCGATACGACTGGAGGAGGATTGCGTTGTCCTGATGGCGACCACACAGGTTCGCTCCCGGTTGTTGATAGTCGCCCAGGATCGGCCGGCCGATGTGATAAGCGACCTGGCGCTACCGGTCCGAAGCATTCCGCAGCAGGAGCTGGTGGTGGCTGGGCTGGACGTGCCGGTTTCAGACGCATCCGACGTTGCGGATTCAGACGACCTTCAGGTGGTGGAGTTCCCGGAGCGCAGCGAGCTTGGCATGGTGCTGGTCACTCCCTCGGTCGTCCATGTGCGGGTCATCAGCCATTCCTCGGCGCCCGGCACCAGGGCCGAGGAACTCTCGGAGCTGGTAACGAAGCTTCAGCGTGCGGAGATACTGCCGTCCGACCTTTCGCTGAACAAGTCGCACGGGGCGGTGTGGCACCCGCCTTCAGGGGCGGCGCTGGAGTTGGAGAGCCACGTCGCCAAGCGATGCCTGCTGACCGGCACCGGCGGCGGTTTCGCCGACAGCATAACCGGTCAGACGCTCTGGCCGTCGGTGTGTGCGGCGCTACTGGCGGGGCGGACGGCCGATGCCGCTCTGGACGCCAGGGACGTTCAGGACAAGCTGATGGACTACAAGACTTCCTGGCGGCCCGCGCTGGCCGAGGTGCTGCGCCCGCCGAACACTTCGCTGCGGATGATGCTTCCGCTGCTGTTCGTCAACAAGCGGATTCTCCCCAAGTTCACGCGCGCCATGCTCTTCGGCGAAGCCGTCTGAACACCGTAGCGGGGGCGCTTGACGGCAGATATGGGCGACAGCATGGTAGCCGCAGTCCGACGGTTGGCCTTTCCGACGACAGCCGCACCAAATCGGATCGCCTTGCATGGAAGCTGTGACACCGACATCCCGACGTTCAGCGGCGCGGACAATTCCGGTCATCGTTGTTCTGGCGCTGGCCCTGGTGGTGCGACTGCAGATGATCAGCCGCGCCGAGGCCGTTGCGTCGGACTCGGCCACGCATCTTGCAATGGCGCGGGAGCTGGGCGTCGCGCCGACCGGCGAAGTCCTGCGGGCCTACGACTACCACCCGGGCTACGCAACGATGGTGGCGGCAGCGGCCAGAGCCGGGGGCGCCGAGACCCCCGAGCAGTGGATCAGCGCCGGCAGGGCGGTGTCGCTGGCGATGGGAATGGTCGCCCTGGTGTGTTTGTATGCGATAGCGAGGTCGGCCTTCGGGCATACGATAGCGGTACTGTCGCTGCTGATGGTCTCTCTCAGCCCGCAATTCAGCGAGCTGAGCTGCGATGCTCTCAGCGACGCGCCGGCGTTGGCTTTTGCGCTCGCCGGCGTGGCCGTTGGAATCTATGCCTCGCGTCGTGGGGCTGCGGGGCTTTGGCGGGCGTTGCCTGCGGCGACGGCTGCGGGCCTCTCGGCCGGCCTGGCGTATCTCATCCGCCCCGAGGGATTGCTTGCCGCGTTACTGACGGCCGTCCTTTTCACGTCCGCGGTCCGCAGGAAGGGGCGTCCGCGGGCCGTTGCGATCCTGTCGCTGACGGCACTGCTTGCCGCCGTGCTGATCTGCCTGGTTCCCTATTCGCTCGCCGTCGGCGGGTTGACCCAGAAAAAGGCAGTGGAGGATTTCGTCGGTCCACTTGCCGGCGGCGGGTCGATGCTTGCCGCACTGACGGCCGGCCCGACCGTGCCGGCGGCGCTGTGGGAGGTGCTGGACCGCGGCAGGGCGGCGATGGGGAACACGGTGTTCGCCCTCTCGGTAGTGTGCTGGGTCACCTGGCTGGTGCGATTCGGCTTCCGCGTCCGACTGCCGGAAGGGATCGTCTACCGACCGCGATCGGACACCGCGATCGTGATGGCGCTGGCCGTCGGTGTGATGATACCACTGCTTACCGCTCTGGAGGCCCGGAGGGGCTACGACGGCGGATACGTCTCCAGCCGGCATATGCTTTTGCCGGCCATGTTGTTGGCCCCGGCCGCCGGCGCCGGGCTACTGACACTCACCGGCTGGGCGGTAGTGCTGACCAGACGACTGGGCGGCAAGGCACGGCCGGGGTTGGCCGTGCTGCTGTGCATTACCGCTGCCGGTGTCGCGATGGCCGCTGAGATGGATTGGACACTGCACAAAGGCAAGGCGCCGTTCAGGGCCGCCGGCAGGGCGGTGAGGTTTGCCCTTGGTGACGGGGCGCGCGGGTTGACCTCGCAGCGACGCGTCGCCTTTTACGCCGGATCGCCGTCGGTGCAGTTCCGTCGCGACACTGCGGGACGCTTCCGCATCCGCCGCCGCGACCTTGCCTCCGCGGATTCCGTGCTCCGACGAGCAGAGCATGCCGGCGGCGTATCTTACATGGCGGTGGACAGGTCGCTGCTGGAAAGCTCCGGGCATGCGGAAATAGTGGCCGAGCTGCGCGAAGATCCGAGGTTCTATCAACTGGGAGTCTTCGGCGTGGGCGAGGCCGGCGAGGTGCACGTTTTTGTGCTTCTGCCCAATCCGGACAAAGCCGGGGCAGTTCCACCCCATGCCGCAATTCCATAGCTCGACTGCGGACGGGCGTTTTGAATCGGGGCCGCGCAGGGGCTATACTTCGCCGGAAACCATTAGTGCCGGAGGACCATGAAAGACATCATCGAATTCGCCAAGCTCTCAGGAAGCGGTAACGACTTTATCTGCATAGACAACCGCGACGGAAGCTTCGCCGAGATAATATCGTCGCCCGACGCGGCCGGTCATTTTGCTCGCGAGATGTGCCACCGGGGCACGGGTGTGGGGGCGGACGGGCTGATTTTCGCGTCCCGGCCGGAGCTTGAAGGCGTCGCGGAGATAGAGGCCCGCTTCTTCGAGGCCGACGGTTCCGAGACCGACCTGTGCGGAAACGGTGTGGGTTGCTTCGTGCATTGGGTGACGGTCGAGAGGATGGTTACGCCCGGGGAGACGAAGATACTCACGCCCGCAGGGATCGTCCGCGGCATGGATTCCGACGGCGACTACGTACGTGTGTGCATCCCATCGCCGACCGACATGCAGTGGGACCTGGAGCTTTCAGCCGCCGGCGCGAAGCTCAACTGCGACTTTGCCATAACCGGCATACCCCACGTGGTTACGTATGTTGACGACGTTCGCGAGACCGACGTCCAGCGGCTCGGTCCGGCGCTTCGGCACCACAAGCAGTTCGCCCCGCGCGGCGCGAACGCCAACTTCGTGCAGGTTCTCGAGCCGGGGCGGCTGGCGTTGCGGACGTTCGAATTCGGCGTCGAAGCCGAAACGCTCGCCTGCGGTACCGGCTCGGCGGCGGCGGCCATACTCGCCGCGCTGCGCCACGGCTGGGACGGAGCCTACCTCAACGGTGAGAAACCCATACTCATTCACACCCGCGGCGGCGACACCCTGAGGGTGTATTTCCACGCACACGAAGACGGGTCGGTAACAGACGTGTGCCTCGAGACGGTCGTGCGGTTCGTTTACGTCGGGCGTGTGCATCCGGACCTCGCCGCCCGGGCCTGCGCCATGCTTAAGCTCTCGGCGGAGGGTGCGTAAACGGCACGCCATGTTTTTCAGCATAGACCAGAACTGTCACAGCTTGTGGGACGCCCTGCCGAAGGTACAGGCACTCGCCGGCCGCGACGAGCGGGTGCGCCACTTCCTTGAGGACGTGGACGTGGCCTTTACTGCTCTTGGGGCCGGGCCTGACACGCCACTGCGACTGGCGAAAGAGCGGTTCTACCGCAGCGGCGGGCAGGACTGGGGGGCGGCGCTTTTCTACTCCGAATTCCTTGGCCGTGTGCCCGTGGAGATACGTCACTGGGAGCCGCTTACGGGGATGACCACCAAGGCGCTGGCCGGGCGACTGCGGCGGAAGGTGGACGAGCTTTACGGCCAGTACTCCCCCGGCGACAACTGGCAGCTCATCGGCCCGAGCTACGTCGGCGACAAGGAACACCACCGCGTCATAGGCGACCTGTCCGTGGAGGAGACCGCCGGGTTCCTGCGGCAGATGATGGACACGGCCGAGCGCGACCTGAACGAACGGTTCATCGACGAATCGGCGCGGAAACGTCTGGCCGGGTGGTTCTCCGGCGAACGTGCGCTGATGGAACGGCTGATTGCAGCCGTCGGCGAAGGCCCGCTGGTGGAGCTTTACCGCCGATGGATGACGGAGCATGTCGATGACCGCGTAACGCTGGATTTGACGAGCAACCTGTTCGCGATCGACGCGTACTCCAACCGGCTGAAGCTGCTGGAGTGGTTCTGCGGGGACTATTCCACGGCGGTCGGCCTGTACAACGATGCGATAGAGCAGTCCGGCGTGGATGTTCACAAGCTGGACGCGGAGCGGGGGGAGCTGCCTTTCTTCGCTGTGCTGACGCATGAGGGGCGGCTCGTGCGCTGCGAGGTTTTCCTGAACGGCTCCGATCTGTGCGTTGGTGAGCGGACATTCAAGTTGACCGGCGAGGGGCGATTCCCCGTCGAGCAGATGCAGTCGGCCGGCGTGCGATGCCTGGCGGGCAAGGCGGTGCTTCTGACCATCCAGGCCCGGCTGGAGCCGGGCGGGGCGCCGTTGGCGGTTCCGCATCGCGGCTCGCCGTACATGCCGGCCAGCCACGAACTTGCCCGAAAACTCACCGAAGCGGGGGCGCTGGGCGGAAAAGTCCACCCGGTCGCCCGCGTGCGGTTTCGCCTGCTCGACAGGATGGCCGGGCTTGACACGCGCATTCGACTGCCGGCTCACTTGGCGCGGGCGATGGGCAGCGAGGAAGTGTCGGCCGATGAGCTTTCACAGGCGTGGGCCTCGCTGTCCGACGAGGCGCAGAAACGCCTGGAGGAATTCCGCACCGACCAGGGCCGCCGTCGATGGCAGCAGGAGGAGTTGCCGGAGCTGCTGCAGGAGCTTGACGAGCTGGACAGCAGGCGTCGCGAACTTGCCCGTAAGGACCCCAAGTGTCCGGAGATCCGTGAGGCGTCCAAACGCTCCAAAGAGCTGGAGACGCAACTGCTGGAGCGGACGCTGCAGCGCATCGACGACGACTGGCAGCTTGCCGCGCTGGACACCTGGGACAGCCGCGGCGCGATAATGCCCATATGCATCGCTCTGGGCGGGCAGGAGTTCTACCGGCGCGTGCTGGCGGAGGCGGAGGTTTACGACGAGTCCTGAGGGTTCCCCGCCGGCCTTGGCAAAAGTGCCAGGCGCACCGCGTCCAGAGCCGCCAGCGCCGAACGCAGCCGTACCGCGTCCCGCGTGCCGGGCATGACGTAGCGGAAGCTCTTGACGCCTTCGGCTCCGGCCAGTGCCACGAACACCAGTCCCACGGGTTTGGTTTCCGTGCCGCCTCCGGGACCGGCGATCCCGGTCAACGAGACGGCCCAGTCGGTGCCCAGGCGTTGCCTGGCCCCCGTTGCCATCGCCTCGGCGACTTCGCTGCTTACCGCTCCGTGGGCCTCCAGGGTCTCGGCGGGCACGCCCAGAAGGTCCCGCTTCAGCGCGTTGGAATACGCCACCACGCCGCCGACGTAGTAGTCCGTCGAGCCGGGCACGGACGTTATAAGCTCGCCCACCATCCCGCCGGTGCAGCTTTCGGCCGTGGCGAGTGTCTGTCCCCGCTCGCGCAACAGCCGGCCGACGACGACCGCCGGCTTCTCGTCCTCCTGCCCGACAATCAGCTCGCCGAGGCGGCCGCGGATATCGGTAGCGACCTCCTCCAGCAGCCGCTCGGCCTCGGCGCGGCTCTCGCCGCGGGTACGCAGGCGGACGCTCACCAGTCCGGAGGATGCGGTCGTGCCGACGTGCACCCGACGACCCGGCTGCATCAGGTCGGCGATGGCCGCCCCTACGTCCGACTCGCCGGCCCCGAAGGTATGCAGCGTGCGGTGCAGAACTACCGCTGCGCCGCCTCCCAGCCGGGGCAGCACCTGCCGCGTGAACATCTCCCGCATCTCGTACGGCACCCCCGGCAGGATGAATATCCGCGCGCCGCCCAGCCGCGCCGCTATGCCGGGAGCCGTCCCATGCTCATTGGCGAGCGCCTCGGCTCCGCGGGGGATCATCGCCTGGCGGCGGTTGTTCTCGGACATCTCCCGACCGCGGGCGAGGAAGAACTGCTCTATCCGCGAGACGCTCGCTTCGTCGATCTGGAGCTCGCAGCCGAGCACGTCGGCCATCGCATCGCGCGTAAGGTCGTCGCCGGTGGGCCCAAGCCCGCCTGTGACCAGGACCAGCTCAGCCGTTGAAGCGGCCTGGCGGATGGCGTCCGCTATGGCCGCGCGGTCGTCCGGCACGGTTATGTGCAGCGTGGTTTCATAGCCGATTTCACCGAGCGCGGCCGCCAGGTACGCGCTGTTGGTATCGACGGTAAGTCCGCTGGTAAGCTCGTCGCCGACCGAGACAACAGCCGCCGTCATGCCACGTCTCCGTTTCCCAGGTGCATGTGGCATCGCGGACAGCGGTCGCTGTAGGCGTCCGCGCCGCTGAGCACTTCCCCACAGTGCGGGCAGCGACGCGCCTCCGTGAACATCCGCGGGGCGGCCGCCGCCTTGGATCGACGTTTCAGGATGATCAGGGCCGGCAGGAACGTAAGGAACATGGTGATAAAGAACCACATAACGCCGTTACGACCGACCGCGGCCATACGCATTGCGACCCGAACGCAACTAACAACGTAGAGAAACGCCAGCAGCACCAGAAGAATCCAGTGGATTGCGTGCCATTCGTTGAACATACGACTCATGATAGCATCCATCAGGCCCGTCGGCGAGTGGTTGAGTCCGGCGTCCATGCAGGTAAGGCGGGGCGCACCACAGGACGGTTGGAGACCGCCCTAATGTTTGTATAATGCCCCGGTCTCTTACTCGTCACGGTGAGGGCGGACGCTTACGTTAGCCCTCGCCTTGAAGCTTGAGAACGCCATGAGTGAAACCGACAGAGCAGGGGTGTCTTCGATCCGCCTCGCAGGCCGTGCAATGGCGGTGGCCGCTATCGCGGCGCTGCTGCCGCTGGGGTGTAACGGTGGCGAGTCGGCCCCGGCCATTGCGAATCCGCCGGCCGCCTCGGTCAGTCCCCCATCGCAATGGAATGTAACCGGCGACCTCCGGCCCGCGGATGCGATAGCCGACGGCAACCCCGCGACCATCGCCGTAAGCGACCAGCAGTACCGCGGGGCGCAGGTGACTATCGACCTCGGCAAGCCATGCCTGTTCAACATGGTCGTGCTTGACCATGGCCGGCGGCAGATGGGCTTCTGTCGGCGGATGTCGGTGCTGACGAGCATCGACGGGAAGGACTTCGAGCATCGTTTGTCGCTACCAGGGACCCGACAGGTTACTACCGCCTGCCTGCTGACGCCCGTGCTGGCCAGGTACGTGCGTCTCCGCGCCGACGTGCCCGGCGACGAGCCGTGGTCCATCGCCACGGTGCGCATTCGCTGACTCCGCTTGAAGCCGAATCGACGTTGTGTTCTGCTAAACGCAAATGACCGGCGACACACAACCGCGCCGCAAGCTCCGGCTGATAAACCCTCGCAGCCCGCTGAGCACCATCACCACGCCGGAGATCATCCGGAAGATGACCTTCTCGCGGCGGGGGCTGTTCATGCCGCTGAATCTTGCGATACACCGGGGCCTGACGCATTACTACCGCAGGAAGGGTTGTCCGCTGCCGAGATTCAGCGATTACATGGAGCCGGACGCCGAGCGGCGCATCGCCCGGTCACTGGGCAAGAGCCGCGACGGTGAGGGCGTAAACTCGCCCGATTTCGACCCGGCCGTGGAGGTGCACGCATGAGCGAACCGCCGGAAGACAATGGCCGAGAAGACCGTAGCGGCGGGCTGTATCTGGGCGTGGTGGCCGGCCTGCTGATTCTCATCATGACAATGCTGGCGACGCTTTGGCTCAGGGAGAGGTCCGCACGGATAGCCGCACAGGAGCAGTTGATGGATTGCCGACAGAGGGTCGAGCAGTACCGGATGATTCTCCAGTTGGTCCCGGACCATGACCAGCCACAGAGCCGCCCGGCTGACAGCTCCACCGAAGACGCCGCGGATGCCGGCGGGCAGTAAGGCGGTTTAAAGACGCCCCGCTTTGGCGTATTATCTCTGCGGACACCACAGCGACTCGCTATCACGAGAGGAAAGACCGATATGAGCTTGCTTGTAACCGGAAGCATCGGAATTGATACCGTAGAGGCGCCCTGGGGATCGGCCGAGGAGGTGCTCGGCGGCTCCAGCGTGTACTTCGCCACGGCCGCGAGCTTGTTTACGCCCGTCCGCCTGGTCGGTGTGGTGGGCGAGGACTGCCCGGTGGGCTTCCTCAAGCCGCTGGAGGACAACCCCAACATCGACCTGGAAGGGCTGGAGGTCCGCAAAGGCAGCAAGACTTTTCGCTGGCATGGCCGCTATCAGGACGACGCCAACGTCCGCGAGACCATCAACGTGGAGCTGAACGTACTGGGCGAGGACCCGCCCGCGATTCCGGAAAAATTCCGCGACAGCCGGTTCGTGTTCCTGGCCAACACGCATCCGTTCCTCCAGAAGCAGCTTCTGGAGCAGGTGGAGCCCGGGGCGGTGTCGGTAGCGGACACGATGGACCTGTGGATCGAAAACGAGCAGGACGCACTGATGGACCTGCTGGGCGAGATAGACGGGCTTGTGCTGAACGATTTCGAGGCCAGGCAGCTGACCGGCAAGACCAACCTCATCATCGCCGGCCGGGAAATCGTCCGGAAGGTCAAACATTTCGTGGTCATCAAGAAGGGCGAGCACGGCAGCATCCTTTTCATCGACGACAGCGTGTATCCAATGCCGAGCTACCCGGCCACGAACGTGGTGGACCCGACCGGTGCGGGCGACTGCTTCGCCGGCGGCATGATGGGCTATCTGGCCGAACAGGGACAGCTGGACGCCCCGACGCTTCGCAAGGCAATCGCCTACGGCACAGTGGTGGCGGGTATCGAGTTGGAGGACTTCTCGCTGAACAAGCTGTCCGCCTCTACGCGTGACGACGTCGAAGAGCGCATGGGCGAGTTCCGCGAGATGGTCCATTTCTGGATATAGCGCCGGGCTTTGGGCAGTAGCTTTCGGTCGATAGGCGCAGTGCGGCGGTTCCGCTGCCGGCCGAAAGCGTCTCCAGTGTGGACGAGTTCTCCGGCGGGCCTTGCGGTCCGGGTAATTCCTTAGGCGGTCCGGGCCAGGGGCGGTAGCCGGTTGCCCACAGCAACAGCCCCGTAGCCACCAGCAGGCCCAGCGAAGCCAGGGACAAATGCATCGCCCAGTTGCCGGTTTCCCGCGCACGTGCGTGTTCCTCGCTGTCAGGCGGAGCGCTTCGATTTGCCTTGACCGCCAGCGCTATCGCCGATATTGCCAGCATAACCGCCAATGCGATAAGAACCGGCGCGAAGAACAGGAACGGTATCCACAGAAAGCTCAACGCCGCGCAGACCAATGCTCCCCTGGCAGTTTTTGGCGCCCGCTGTTGCCCCGATGCCTCACCGGTGTCTTCACCGACGACGTTGCGTGTCTCGCAGTAGGGGCACGGCTCGACCTGGCCGTACATGTCGTCGGATGTCTCGATGCTTCGACCGCAACCGGTGCACTTGTATTCCAGCATGACCGACTCCTCTCATCACCATAATAATCCCACCGTTGCAGCGACACCACCTGCCGGTGGGTTTACGCACGCCGTGGCCGGCGGTTAACATCTGTGTAGATGAGCCCGCGTGACACACAACGAACCTTCCTTGCACTGGACATCGACGAAGACGTTCGCCGCCGCCTCGCCGAGCTGCCGGACAGTGTCGGCGACCATGACGCCAAGGTCCGGTGGGTGGAGCCGGAGAACCTGCACATCACGCTGAATTTCCTGGGCGACGTGTCCGGCGAGACGCTGGCGGACGTCTGCGATCTGGCGGCCGAATGTGCGGCCGGTGTCAAGCCGTTCGAGTTCCACGTGCAGGGCGTGCTGGCGGTTCCGCCGCACGGCAGAAAGCTGCGAATGCTCTGGGCCGGCGTGCAGGAGCCGACCGGTCGGCTGGCGGACCTGCAGGGCAAGCTGGCCGATGCCATGAGCGGTCTTGGCCTGCGCCGGGAGGACCGTGCATATCGGCCGCACCTGACAGTCGCGCGGGTAAAGTTCGCGCGGGACCCGAACCGTCTGCGGTCGGCAGTCGCGCCGCTAAAGGACGATCTCTTCGGCACGGTTTTCTGCGAGAACATTACGGTCTATACCAGCGAGCTTGGTCCGGACGGGCCGACCTATACCGCGGTAGCGCAGCCGCCGCTGGGAAAATGACGGCCGGGGACGCCGAATCCCGGCACTACCGCAGGTCGAGACCGGGGAGTTACGCGCCGGCGGCACCGACGGTGACTTGTTGCGGGCGGGGCGGACGAGGGATATTCTGCATGGAAGAAATTCCGCACGGGGTGCAGAATGGCTCTTGCGGATACCTAACATAGGCCGTACACTTATCGCCCGGATGGATCCCGGGCGGAAGGTCCGCCGGAAGGCACGGAATCAGCAAGGAGACTCAGCGATGGCCAAGTCGGCTTCCAAAACGAGGAAGAACACCACCGGCGGCGACGGCCGCCAGAACGACGCCGAGGCCGCCCGCAAGCGCCGTTCGGAGGCGCTGGACGCGGCCCTTAAGCAGATCGAGAAGAACTACGGCGCCGGCAGCATAATGCGGCTGACCGATAGCGAGATACAGTCCGTGCCGGGGATTCCGACCGGCTCGCTTTCGCTGGACTTGGCGCTGGGCGGTAGGGGGATGCCGCGCGGCCGCATCTGCGAACTGTTCGGGCCGGAGGGCTCCGGCAAGACGACGCTGGCGCTGCACGTGATCGCCCACGCCCAGAAGGCCGGTGGAGTGGCCGCCTTCATCGACGCCGAACACGCGATGGACCCCACCTGGGCACGGCGGATCGGCGTTAACCTGGAGCAACTGTTGGTCTCCCAGCCCGATACCGGCGAGCAGGCGTTGGAAATCTGCGAGATGCTCGTCCGTTCAAACGCCGTGGACGTGGTGGTGGTGGACTCCGTGGCGGCGCTCATACCCAAGGCCGAGATAGAAGGCGAGATGGGCGATCAGCACGTGGGGCTTCAGGCCCGCCTGATGAGCCAGGCGATGCGCAAGCTCGTCGGCGCCATCAGCCGCTCGCGGACCTGCGTGATCTTCATCAACCAGATTCGCATGAAGATCGGCGTGATGTTCGGCAACCCCGAGACGACCCCCGGCGGCCGGGCTTTGAAGTTCTACAGTTCCGTCCGCGTGGACGTCCGCCGCGTCAGCACGCTGAAGGAGGGCGAGAACGCCATCGGCAGCCATATCCGCGCCCGCGTGGTCAAGAACAAGGTGGCCCCGCCGTTCAAAAAGGCCGAGTTCGATATCATGTTCGACTACGGCATCAGCGCCGAGGGCGACCTGCTGGACCTGGCGGTCGAGAACGATGTAGTGGAGAAGTCCGGCGCCTGGCTCAGCTACGGCGACGTCCGGCTCGGGCAGGGCAGGGAGAACGCCAAGACCTTCCTGTCGGAGAACCCGGACGTGGCCGAGGAGATCAAGTCAGCCGTTCTGGAGAAGGTTTTGCCGAAACCCGAGGAGCCGAAGTCTCAGCCGACCCAGCAGGCCGGCGACGATAAGGAGTAGTTGGTGCCTGTGCCGGTGCGGGTTTCGGGCCTGAAGGGATGGGCGCAAGGGTAATGCCAAGCGGAGGCGGCTTCGCTGGAGGCAGGGCTGCCTGGCCGGGCGATGTGCGCCCGCCTTGTGCCGGTTTTCCCGCTTTTTTCTTCCACTTTCGATGCACTTGCGCGGCGGTGCACCCCTTGTCGGCATACGCGGGTGAGATATAATGATTGTGGAAGTTTAAGGAGCGGCCCCATGAGTATCGGGCAGAAAATCAGTGCCTCGACATTACGATTTTACCTCTTCGAGCGGGCCGTCCACCCCGAACTCTTCGACATTTTCCATGACCAGCGCATCATCAAGCCGGGCTATGAGGCGCAGATCTGGGTTACCGGCTGCACGCACGTAATCGGCTTCTACCGCGACGACAGCGCCCTGGTCCAGCTTACCGCCGACGCCGACCAGGAGCTTCCCACGCGCGGGCGGCTGCTGGAGCTGCCTTTCCGCGGCGAGCGCGACCACGAGCGGAAGCGATTCGGCGGCATCAACTACATGATGAGCTTCCAGGTGGAGTCGATGAGCGCAGCCGTCTATTCCAAGACCCATCACGAGCTGGCCCGGCTGGGGGCGCGGCGGGGGCTGTTCGTGCCGTTCCCGATGTGGATGAATCGGTCTCTGACGCCCTTTACCTTCATCGATTACGAGGCCAAGGCCAATCAGTTCCACGTGTTCACCTTCCACGCTTTCCCCGAGGACCTGGCGGTCGTAAAGACCCAGTCCATCTTCGAGCTTGGCTGATGCGATCTCTCGGCCCGGCCCGTCTCGCCGCAGCCCGGCGAGGTTATCCGTTCGCCCCGGCGGCCGTGTGCGCAAAGTCGCCCCCCGGCAGCGTGTACCAGGGGGCGTGTCCCGCCGTCGAAACAGGGCCGGACGCTTTGCGGCTCCATGCGCGATCCGGTATTGGGAGGTATTCCCGCGACTATTCGTGAGATCCCGCACTGCCGGTATACCGCGGGCCGATTCGCGATGGTGTCGGCTGTGCTGTGTCTCGGCTGTCTCGGCTTATTTGGCCCGCTTCGCCCGACATTGCGGCGTCGTTTTCCAGCAGCAGGTGTCTCAGGTGCTCAATGGCCTTCTCCTGCTGGCCGGTATTGCGATAGAGGTCCTTCAGCGCCAGCCGGATGGCGTTACGCAAACTGAGCGTGCGGACCTCTTTCAGCATTGCCTCGAGATCCTCGATAACCTCGGCTGGCTCGCGGGGCACGTCGTCGCGGATTCCCGAGACGGCGATAAGCCCCATGGACTCTGAGTCCTGCACGGTCTGCTTCATGCTGCCGACAAGCTCGGTCCTCTCGCGCGTCCTCTCGGTCAAAGCTCGCGGAGTCGGCGGGCGCTCCTTGGCAGCTTCGCGGAGCTTTTCGAGCAGATCTCTGACCTGCGCCTGTGCGGGCCTTGTGTGCCTGACGGCGAGAGTGCCGCGATGGAAAACCGCTCCTCCTACGTCTCCCGCCGGCCGCCAGGTTTCGGGCTCGATGGTTTGCGTTATCAAATTGATCAGGTTTTCGACCTGGTCGGTGTCATCCACGGCGACCAGATCGGCTACGTCGTAGATTTCTGTAACGGTGTATGTGGCAAGGTCTTCGCGGGTGGACAGGATTACCGTGCCATCGTCAACCACATAGCCCAACCGTGCCATCACATGCTGTTTGCATATCAAGTCCAGCACATGTTTAATCGTGACGTTGCGGAGTTGCAGTTCCACTGGATCATCTCGACTGATTCCGCTACACCCGAGAGCATCCCAGTTCACGAAAATATTCACCCCGCTGGCATCGCGCAGGAAGTCGATGCAGTCCTCCAGTGGAATCCCGTCGAAATCCACGTCGTCCAACTCCCTCTCCAGTCCGGTCGCAGCCGGTTCTGCCTGATGTGTCCTACGGCTGGCTCCAGTACCCACGATGTCATCGCTGACCTGGGCAACCGTCACGGCTGAAAGCGCCAGAAACACAAGCGCCGCCAATATGGTGTTGCGTATCATTTTTACCGCTCCTTTCGCGTATAGTCCTCATTGCAGCCGTACAAGCGACACTGAGGGCATGGTCAGATCAACAGAAGTCACGGACGGTCCGTGTGCGACTGGCGCAGAGATCGGCTCAAGCGCCGTCGGTGTTGGGTGTAGTGCGACTTCACCCGTGCCGTACAAGCTCATCGACATCTGCGGAAGGTCGCCGATTTCTTCGATGGGCGCCACGGCCGTTGGAGCCGGACGGTGCGTCTCCGGGGCCGGCTGCGCGAGCATCAGCACCGCCAGCACCATAGCGGTCGCTGCAGCCGCACCGCCAGAAACCGCCGGTATTACCCATCGCCGATGCGCCCTGCCAGCGCCCAGGGCCGCCACGGCGTTCGGATGCTCCGCACACCATCGCCGGAAGTCCGGTTCCGGCGGCGGGCCGAACGCTCGCATAAGCGTCTCGTTCATATTCGCGTTCGCTCGTTGGTGATTCATGTCTGGTTTCCAATGCCTTCGGTCGTGAGGATCTCGGCAAGTTTCCGTCTTGCCCGCACCAGTCGTCCGTGGACCGCCTGGGGCGATATTCGCAGCATGTTGGCGATGTCCTTGTGTGTCATACCGCTAAAGTAATGCAGTAGTACGATTTCCCGCCCCGACGCCGGAAGGCGGCTCACCGACCGACGGACAAGCTCGTTCAGCTCGACATCGATTTCCTTCGGCTCGTCCGCCGGCTTCGGCGGGAACGTCCTTCGGTTGCGCCGCAGCATGTTCCTTGCGACGCGCCGGCAAATGCCTCGCAGCCAGTGGGCGAACCGGTCCGCCCGCCTCAGGGCGGTCAAGCTGCCACAGGCGACGGCGAACGTCTCCTGGGCGGCGTCCTCGGCCTGGTCCCGATCACCCAGCAACGCCAGGCCCACCGCCAGCACAGACCCGTAGTAGCGACTGTAGAGAAGCCCGAAACACTCGATATCTCCACGTCGGGCCCCCGCAACAAGGTTCGCATCGGATTGCCCATTCCCTGTCTCGCCCACTGGCTTCTCATAATAGCTGCTCGTTCTGCGGGTTTCACTCAACAAGTGGCGCAGGGGCAACGTCGTGTGCGCGGAAAACCGTAATATTTCGCTATGGACATGTGGCTGGGTGTAACCGCGGTAGTTCGCCTGTTGTTCCGGCGTTGCCGTTCGGTTGCCTGGGCTGGGAACCGGACTGAGCTTTTGCGGGCAATCTGGCCGATAAGCGCACGGAACGCGACCGCTTGTTTTCACCCGAGGTGTGCTCAAATGCCTGAATCCGGTCTGATAGTATCCGACGTCGAAGACGTGTGCGTGGTGGAGTTCCAGGAGCAAACGCTGCTGAATACCTCGACCGTCGAGCGTCTCAGTGGACAGCTCAACGCGCTGGTTGACAACCAGGGCGTCAACAAGCTGGTGCTGGACTTCGCGACAGTGCGGTTTCTCTCTTCGCAGATGCTCGGGGCGCTTCTGGCTCTGCACAAGAAACTTAAGGAGGTCGGCGGCGAACTGGTGCTCTGCGGCATGGGCTCGGAGGTCGGCCGGGTGTTCAGGATCATGAACCTTCACAAGACGCTGCGGATGCATCGCGACACGGCCGCGGCGCTGAAGCATTTCGGTGTGCGCAGCGACGCCCCCGAGCATACCCGTCCGCAGGCATAGGAGACGACTGGGCCATGAAGAAGCAGCTTCGTGTATTCCTGGCCGGCATTCTGGTGGTCGTCCCGTTCGCGGTGACGATATGGGTCGTCTATACGGCCGGCGCGTGGCTGGGCAAGCTGGGCGGTTCAATGCTGGAATCGGTGGGGTTGATGGACGAGCCGGGCGAGACCTGGCGGCGCTGGGGCCCCTGGCTGGGGGCGGCCATCATCCTGGGGGCCATCTACGCCGTGGGCCTGATGACGCGGTTCTGGGTATTTCGAGGTCTGCTGGGTCTGCTGGACCGCCTTTTCGAGCGTCTGCCGGGCATAAAGGTCGTGTACCAGTCCGTACGGGAGTTGATGAAGTTTTTCGGCTCGGAATCCCAGAAAATGGGCCGCAGCGTTCTTTACCGCCCGCCGGGCACAAACGTAACACTGCTCGGGCTGCTCACCAACGACAACCCAAGGGAGATAACCTCCGAGGACGGTCGGCAGCGGGTGGCCGTCTATTTTCCCTTTGCGTACATGATCGGCGGGCCTCTGGTGTATGTGCCACGGGAGGATCTGGAAGAAATCGATATGCCTGTGGAGACGGCCTTCAAGCTGGCGGCCACCGCCCATATCGGCATGCACGCGCAGACGCTGCCGCAGGAGAAGGCGCGCCGGTCCGAAGAGCGGGATAAGGCGTAGTACGGCCGGGCACGGGCGACTATCGGTGGCGGATAGACTTTGGCGACATGGTCCTCAGTTCCGCCGGCCCTATGACTTTCAGACGCCCCCTGCCGGGGCCTACGACGTCTGCGGCGATTGACCCTTAAGCAAACGGTCCGGCGAGGAGTCCCGGCACAGCTGGGACGATTGAAAATAGCCACGCCCGCAAGGGCGTGGATTTGTTGCGACACCAACCACCGGGAGCCCCCGCCAGGGGCGATTGGCATATTCCCGAACCGGCGTCGGCTGCAATTCGCGATCGGACGCCGCCATTTTCCGGCCGCACCCGTACGGTCGTACGTTGGCTGGTTTCCTTGACGCTGCGGGGCGCCGGCGGGTAAATTCCCTCCGTTGGGCATTACTCATACAGGGCCCGCCTGCCGGCGGGACGAGGTGCCACGGATGGCGAAGAAAAGCGGCAAAAAGAAAGTCAAAAAGGCCTCAAAGAAGTCTTCGGCCGGTTCCCGCAAGAAGGCCACCTCCGGCAAGTCCTCGAGCAAACGCGCCAAAAAGGGCGATTCCGCCGGCGAGGAGCGAGCGCCCGCGATTAAGGTGCGAAAGCCCCCGAAATACGCCACGGCCGAGAGCATGGCCAAGGCGCAGCGGGACATCTCCATCAGCGAGTTCTTTGCCAAGAACCGCCACCTGCTCGGTTTCGATAACCCTCGCAAGGCGCTGCTGACAACGGTGAAGGAGGCCGTCGATAACGCCCTCGACGCCTGCGAGGAGGCGGGCGTGCTGCCGGTGGTGCAAATCGCCATCGAACAGTTGGACGAGACGCACTTCAAGGTTCGCATAACCGACAACGGCCCGGGTATCGTCCGCAAGCAGATACCGAGCATCTTCGGGCGACTGCTGTACGGCAGCAAGTTCCACCGGCTGCGCATGAGCAGGGGCCAGCAGGGTATCGGCATATCGGCGGCGGGCATGTACGGGCTGCTGACGACGGGCCGGCCGGTGAAGATAACATCCCGCACGTCGTCGCGATCCAAAGCGCACCACTACGAGCTTCAGATAGACACCCAGAAGAACCGCCCGGTCATCATCCGCGACGAGCCGGTTGACTGGGACGTGGACCACGGCACATGCGTGGAGATAGAGTTGGAGGCCCGCTACCTGCGGGGCCGTCAGAGCGTGGACGACTACCTCGAGCAGACGGCCATCGCCAATCCGCACGTGACGCTCATCTACAATGCTCCCGACGGCCGGGAGGAGAAATACGAGGCGTCCGTGAAGGAACTGCCCGCCGTCCCGCGCGAGGTGCGTCCGCACCCGTACGGCGTGGAGCTGGGTGTGCTCATAAAGATGATGCAGGACACCCGCGCGAAGTCCGTGCAGCAGTTCCTCACCAGCAGCTTCTCGCGCGTCTCGCCGCGGGTGGCGAAGGAGATCATCGAGAAATCCGGCATCCGGAAGAACGCCCGCGTCAAGAGCGTCAACGGCGACGGCGCCAAGGCCGTGTATCAGGCGATCCAGGAGACCAAAATCCTCTCGCCTTCGACCGATTGCGTGGTGCCTATCGGCTCCGAGGAGCTTGAGCGGGGGCTGCAACATGTCGTCCCCGCGGCTTTCTACACCGCCACCACGCGCAGGCCCGCGGTCTATCGCGGCAACCCCTTCATCATAGAGGCAGGCCTTGCGTACGGCCGACCCGAGAAGACCGAGTCGGACAACGGGGACGGGCAGAAGACCACCGCTCCCGGCGACGAAAAGGCCGCCGACGAGGACGGCACGCCGCTTGCAAAGATCATCCGCTTCGCCAACCGCGTGCCGCTGCTGTACCAGCAGTCGTCCTGCGCCATCTACAAGTCGGTGCTGGGGATGAACTGGCGGTCGTACGGTATTCCGCAGTCTCGAGGGGCGTTACCGGCGGGGCCTTTGACCATCGTGGTGCACATGGCCTCGGTGTGGGTACCGTTCACCAGCGAGTCGAAGGAGGCAATTGCCTCCTATCCGGAAATCACCAAGGAAATCCGCCTGGCGCTGCAGGACTGCGGCCGAAAGCTGGGCCGGCACGTCCGCAGGACGGTGCGCATGCGGCAGGAACTGAAGAAGCGCAGCTATATCGAGAAATACATTCCCGCCATCGGCGAGGCGCTGCGGGATATCCTGGACCTGAAGGAAAAGCAGGTGGATAAGACCTGCGAGCAACTCAAGGGCGTACTCGAACGCAGCCGCAAGATGTGAAGCCGGAGACCGGCTCGGGCATACCTGGGCGACAAATCACGCCGAACCGACAGGCCATGGCTTCAGGCAACGGCTTTGGAAAACAGCCCCGCGCGTAAGTGGATTGCGGATCGCGCATTGGGGTCAGGCCATGGCTTTAGCCATGGTGTCAGGCAGCGGTGGCCATGATTGTATCAGGGCGTTTTAACGCCCTTCTCCCGCTCGATATAAGCCCGTTGAAACGGGCTGGAGTGCAAAGATAAAGCATGCTCCCGACACCACGGCTGA
>JBNGDC010000024.1:0-53075 GCA_049975485.1 Phycisphaerae bacterium
CTTGCCCGCTGGATTCTTTCCATATAACGTCCCGGGCTACCGCAGGAGGTGGACCGGATGGCACAGAAGGCGGTTATCTTCGATATGGACGGGGTGCTGGTGGACAGCTACCGCGCGCACTACGAGTCGTGGCGGAAGCTGGCAGAGGCGCACGGGCTGGAGATTACCGAGCAGCAGTTCGCCGAGACGTTCGGCATGACCAGCCGGGAGATAATCCGCCGGCTCTGGCCCGACGCGGCCGGCGACAGCGAAATCCCCCGCTGGGATGCCGAGAAGGAGCAGTATTACCGCGACATCCTGCGGGAGGACTTCCCCCAGATGGCCGGCTCGGCCGGGCTTATTGAGGCCCTCCACGAGGCGGGCTTTGCCATGGGCATCGGCTCTTCCGGACCGCCGGAGAACGTCCAGGTGGTGCTGGAGCAGCTTCGTGGGGCGGAGCACATTTCCGCCAGTGTACACGGGCACGAGGTGTCCCGCGGCAAGCCCGAGCCGGAGGTTTTTCTCAGGACGGCCGAGAAACTGGGCGTCCCACCGGCAGACTGCGCCGTCATCGAGGACGCCGTCGCGGGGCTGCAGTCGGCCCGGCGGGCCGGCATGGCCGCCATTGGCATAACCGGGACCGCCCCGCGCGGGAAACTCGCCGAACATGCCGACACGGTGGTGGACTCTCTTGAGCAGCTCTCGCCGCGGCGGATAGCGGAACTTATCGACGCCAGAGACTGAACCCGACCCTCCCGCGCGGGCAAAACGGCTCCCAATCCCCTGCGGGGACTGAGCTTCCAAAAAAGCTCAACTTTCGGTTGCGGTTTGGCCGATGTTCGGGTACGTTAGGCACGGGTGGCCGGCGTGGTTTTCCGCCCGTGCGGAAGTTAGTTGACGTGCCCGGATGGGCGAGAGCTTCACGGAAAGGATGCCGACCAATCATGCAGGATGCACCGTTGTGCCAGTTCGGTCCCGGTGGTGAGTACGTACAGGTCTATCCGCCGACGGCCAGGCCCCTGCCGCAGGAGCAGCCGGCCGAACCGGCGCGAGAGGCCTTTGAGCAGGACTTGCCGCTGGTCAGTGTGGGTCCCGGTGGCATCAACAGCCGCAAGGGCGAGCCGATGTCGCTGACGGCCGCCGCCGGACGGGCTATGGCGAAGGTTGCCGGTCGCCTGTGGAAAGCGGTGAAACGCCGGTATCGCACGTCGCCGGCCGACGAAGTGCTGGTCGTGCGGTCGGCCCCGCGGGATGCGGTGGCCGCATCGCTGGGCCGCGGCGAGCTGACCGCCGAGAGGGGCTACGTACTGACGGCCGATACGCCGAAGGAGAACCGGCATGGAAACGACACTGACGCCGAAGCAGTTGGACATAGTGAAATACATCAGGGAGTTTCGCCGTCGCGAGGGCTATTCCCCAACCATGCAGCAGATCGGCGATCACCTGGGGTGTACAAAAGTCACCGTGTTCGAACACGTAAACGCACTGGTGGAAAAAGGCGTGCTCGAGCGCGGTGCGAAGCACAAGGCACGCTCTTTAAGGGTATCTGAGAAGTTCGAGCTATCCGGGCAGCGCCCCACGCGTATCCCACTGGCCGGCCGCATCGCCGCCGGCGAGCCAATAGAGGCCGTCGAGGACCTGGAGCATCTGGATATGGAGGAGATTTTCGACGGAGGCAAGGACACCTTCGTGCTCCAGGTGACCGGAAACAGCATGATCGACGAGCAGATACGCGACGGCGATTATGTCATCTGCGAGCGGCGCAACACACCGCGCAACGGCGAGACCGTGGTGGCTCTACTGCCGGACGGCGAAGCCACCCTCAAGAAGTTCTACAGGGAAGGCGGCCGCATCCGCCTGCAGCCGGCGAACCCGGACTTCAAGCCCATCTACACCCGCAACGTGGATATACAAGGCGTGGTCGTCGGCGTAGTGCGGCGCGTCTGAGCATGACGATGCACGCCGGTGTTGCCACAACTGCCTGCTCGGCCGTCTGGTCGAGCAAAGAGATCACAAACTGTACAGATTACCACGAATTACACGAATGCTATATGTTTACAATAGCATCAGTGTAACCCGTGCCGACGAGCCGGAATTCGTCTAATTGGCGTTCTCCTCTTTCGGCCAGGCGATGAATCCTGATCGACGGCCGAAGCCACTGTCCGCCGGCGGCGACGCAACGCTCAATCGCCCCCTGACGGGGGCTCTGGTGCTTGAAATGGCCCAAGGTCCACGGGCTTGCGCCCGTGGCTACTGTCAGTCGTCCCGGCTGTGCCGGGACTCTTCGCCGGAACACTGTTCAAGGGTCAATCGCCACAGATGCCGTAGCCCCCACCAGGGGGCGTGTGAAAACAGCCATGGGCGAAGCGAAGCCCATGGAAAGCGGGTTGCCGCAGACGTTGGAGCCCCCGCAGGGGGCGATTGAAACTCACGCAATTCGTGGAACGCACGCCCCGCCCCAAAAGCCCCGTCCGCTCGCACGAGCCGAGCATACACGTTTTTACTCCACAATCTCGCCCTCGATTACCTCGGTCGATTGGTCGTCGCCGTCACTGGCGGTCTGCCGCTGGCTGGTGGCGACATTCTCTGCCTCGAATGAGAAACTCTTGCCCTCGGCGTCCACCTTCACCTTCGCACCGTCGCGGATTTCACCCGCCAGTATCCGACGCGCCAGCTCGTTCTCCAGCTTCTGCTGAATCACGCGCTTCAGCGGACGGGCGCCGAAGGTCGGGTCCCAGCCCAGCTCGCTGAGCAGCTCCTTCGCCGGGTCGGTCAGCTCGATGCTCATGTTCCGCTCCGCTAGCCGCTCGGCAAGCTGGCGAACCTGGATCTCCACGATGCCCTTGAGGTCCTCGCGGGTAAGCGAGTGGAACACGATGACCTCGTCTATACGGTTAAGAAACTCCGGCCGGAAGTGCTGCTTCAGGGCGTCCTTCAGCCGGGCCTCTATCTCCCAGTGCTCGGCATGCTGCTCGGCAAGCTGCTGGATGAACTCCGAGGCGATGTTGCTGGTCATCACGATGATGCTGTTGCGGAAATCGACGGTCCGCCCCTGCCCGTCGGTCAGTCGCCCATCATCGAGCACCTGCAGCAGCACGTTGAAGACGTCCTTGTGGGCCTTCTCGATCTCGTCGAACAGGACCACCGAGTAAGGCCGTCTGCGCACGGCCTCGGTAAGCCGGCCGCCTTCCTCGTAGCCCACGTAGCCGGGCGGGGCGCCTATCAGCCGTGCGACCGAGTGTTGCTCCATGAACTCCGTCATGTCGATGCGGATCATGGCGTCCTCGGTGTCGAACAGCAGCTCCGCCAGTGCCTTGCACAGCTCGGTCTTGCCGACGCCGGTGGGACCGAGGAAGATGAAGCTGCCGATGGGTCTGCGCGGGTCGCCCAGGCCGGCGCGGTTGCGTCGCACCGCCTCGGAAACCGCCTTCAGGGCCTCGTCCTGCCCGACCACTCGCTCGCGCAGGCGGTCCTCCATGTGCATGAGCTTCTGCCGCTGTGACTCCATGAGCTTCGCGACGGGTATGCCGGTCCACTTGGCGACCACCTCCGCAACGTGCTCCGGCGTCACCTCCTCGCTGGTCAGACCGCCCTGCTCGCGGACCTCCCGCATCTTCTGCTCACGCTGCTCAAGCTCGGCCTCCAGCTCGCGAATGTCGCCGTACTGTATGCGGGCGGCGGTTTCCCAGTCGCCGGCGCGCTGGGCCTGTTCCAGCTCGGTGCGCTTCTGCTCGAGGGCGTTCTTTATCTCCTTGACGCGGTCCAGACCCTCCTTCTCCGTCTGCCAGCGGGCCTGCAACGCGTCGAACTGCTCCTGGAGGTCGGCCAGTTGCTGCTCCAGGTCGGCCAGCCGCTGACGACTGGCGTCGTCCGTTTCCTTGCGAAGACCTTCACGCTCAATCTGGAGCTGCGCAATGCGGCGCTTCAGCTCGTCCAGCTCGGCGGGCATGGAGTCGTTCTCGATACGCAACCGGCTGGCCGCCTCGTCGATGATGTCGATCGCCTTGTCCGGCAGGAACCGGTCGGTGATGTAGCGCTTGGACATCTGGGCGGCCGAGACCAGTGCCGAGTCCTGTATCCGCACGCCGTGGTGGGCGTCGTAGCGCGGCTTGAGGCCCCGCAGAATGGCGATGGTCTCCTCCACGGTCGGCTCGTCCACCAGCACCGGCTGAAAGCGCCGCTCCAGCGCGGCGTCCTTCTCGATATGCTTGCGGTACTCGTCCAGCGTGGTGGCGCCAATGCACCGCAGCTCGCCGCGGGCCAGCGCCGGCTTGATAAGGTTGCCGGCCGATATCGCGCCCTCGGCCGCCCCGGCGCCGACGACGGTGTGAAGCTCATCGATGAACAGGATTATCTGCCCCTCGGCCTGGACCACTTCCTGCACGACGGCCTTGAGACGGTCCTCGAACTCACCGCGGTATTTAGCACCGGCAAGCAGCGCTCCCATGTCCAGCGCCACGACCCGGCGGTTGGACAGCCCGGTCGGTACGTCGCCGTTGACTATCCGCTGGGCGAGTCCCTCGACGATCGCCGTCTTGCCCACGCCGGCCGAGCCGACCAGCACCGGGTTGTTCTTGGTGCGCCGACTGAGTACCTGCATGCAGCGGCGGACCTCGTCGTCGCGCCCGATGACCGGGTCCAGCTTGCCCTCGCGGGCCATCTCGCACAGGTCCCGCCCGTACCGCTCCAGCGCCTGGTACTTGTCCTCGGGGTTCTGGTCGGTGACACGTCGGCTGCCGCGGACTTCGCGCATCGCCGCCAATATCGCGTCCCGGTCCACTCCCAACGTCGAGAATACCTCCTTGGCGTTGGACGCCTCGTTCGCCAGCGCCAACAGCAGGTGCTCCACGGAAATATACTCGTCCTTGAGATCGCGCGATTCCTTCTCCGCACGCTCGAAGACCTTATTCAGGGCCGCATCCATGCCCATTCCCCCGCCGGAAGACTGACTCGGCAGGCGGGAGAGTTCCGACGAGACCACCGAACGCACGCGCTCGGCAGGAACGCCGACCTTCTCCAGCAGACGGGCCGCAAGCGAGTCCTCCTGCTCCAGCAATGCCTGTAGCAGGTGCAGCGGGGTGATGTTGGCGTGCCCAGCTTCGGACGCGGCCGCCTGGGCCTGGCCTATCGCTTCCTGGGCTTTGACTGTAAGTTTATCCAGTCTCATGTGTTGTCACCTCGTTGGCGCAAGAATCTTCCCCTGTATAGAGAGCAAACCCCGTGCCGGGACCAGAACTTTGAAAATACTTGACTTGCGCGCGGAGAGGGCGCGTTTGGGCTGTCAAAGCCCATGCGGCCGGCGGCAGAAGTGCCAATCCGGCAGTTCCCGCCGGCATTTCGCGGACAAATGCCCCCTGTCGCCAAGCTGCGGTTCAGCGGCTGTCAGCGGGTGTGCCGCCCATGTCGGCCTCGGCCCGCTCAATCGCCTCGATGACCCGCTGGGAATAGGGGGCCGCTTCTTTGGGGCCCTGGACGTCGGCCTGCGCGTACTGAATCGAGATCCGGGCGGCATACGCAAGACAGGACAGAATCGCAACGGCCACCAGCATCGCCATCCACGTCGGTGCGTCCATCTTCACGATGTCCCTCCTCTCAGCCCCGAAGACTGACCCTTCGCCTCCGCATGCAAACATAGGATTCACCGAAGCCCATGGCGCATGTGTTGAGCTTGCGTAGGTGCCCGCCGGGCGATAAATTGGGACCTGTCGGCGGTCGGATGTGCGCTGTCCGCCGCCGCTCTATAAGGTAGGGTGGCCGAGCGGTTTAAGGCGCCGGTCTTGAAAACCGGTGAGCCCTTCGGGGTTCCGTGGGTTCGAATCCCACCCCTACCGGTTCAATCGCAGGCCAACCCGCGCCATCAGGCCCGCCGATGGAGGCAAGACCACCCGTGCCGCAAACACCCAGCACCAACGCTTCGTCGCGATGCGCTGCTCCGGCTTTGAGGGCGGACGACGGCGGACGTATCGAAGTCTCGCTGCCCGAAGCTGCCGGTGCTCCACACGGCGGTAAAATATGGTCGCTGCTGGTGGCGGGCGACTGGGCGTCGTGCCGATGCTTTGAGGATGCGGCCGGGAGACCACCCGAGCACCTGTACGGCGGATTGCGTAAGCACATCCACGGCGCCGACCTGGCCGTGGTGAACCTCGAATGTGCACTTGCGGGCGATGCACCCATTCTCAAGGACGGGGTGAACCTGCGCGGCACGGCGGAATCGGCCAAGGCGCTGAGAAGCGCCGGTTTCCACATCGCCACGCTGGGCAACAACCATGCGTTCGACTACGGACCCGAAGGACTGGCCGGCACGCTGAAGCTTTGCGAATCGGCTGGCCTGGGGACCATAGGCGCGGGCATGGACCTCGAAGCGGCGGCACGGCCTTTGATTGTGCAATGCGGCGAAGTTACCGTCGGTCTGCTGAGCTTCGCCGACCGCGAGGAAGGCGACGCCGAACCAGACTCACCCGGCGTGGCGCCGGCGTTGGACATCCACGTCCTCGACCGCGTCCGCCGGCTTTCCCGGCAGGCGGACGTTACCGTCGTGATCGTCCACGGCGGCAGGGAGTATATCCCGGTTCCGCCGCCCTACTGGTACGACCGCGTGCTTGCCATCGCCGAGGCCGGCGCGGATGTGGTAATCGGACATCACCCCCACGTACCGCAGGGACTGACGCTGCTCAACTGCGCCAACGGAAGGACCGTGCCGGTGGTCTTCAGTACGGGCAATTTCGTGTTCAGACCGGCGCAGCCGGTGGAGAACGAGATTCCGCCGCGCACGCGGGACGGCTACATGGTTTCGGCGCGATTTTCGGGTTCTCAACTTACGGGATTGGCGCTCGTGCCGTATCTCATCGACGCAACCGCGGGGCTGAGCAAGCTACCGCCGGAGCCGCTGCGGAGGTTCGTTACGATGCTGGAGGCGATAAACGAGCCGCTGGCGAGCCGATCGGCTGTGAAGGACTGGTTCGACGCGGTGGCGGACCACCAGTGGGAGCACGGCTACCGCGAGCGGTTGGAGGTACTCACCCGCAGGATGTGCTCCGGCGACCTGGAGGCGATGCGCCATGCCCGCAGTCACCACCGCTCGCCGGCGCATACGAGCATAATCGACCGCGCAATCGAGCGACGGCTGTACGGGCTTACCGGCTCGGCGCCGCCGGAGATAGTCAACCGCCTGAAGGGCTGGTACGCCGGCACCTGGCCGTGCCCGCCGTCCGACGCTTCGGCTTGAAACCCGCTTACCCCGCTCATAGCATTCGGCAAGCAGAGGTCGGATCCGGCGGAACTCTTTCATACAAGTCAGGAGCGAATTGTGGAATACAGGCAACTCGGCAAGAGCGACGTGAAGGTCTCGGCCGTTACGCTCGGAACCTGGGCCATCGGCGGATGGATGTGGGGCGGACAGGACGAGTCCGACGCCATCGACGCCATCAAACGCTCGGTTGACCTGGGCGTGACGAGTATAGACACGGCCGCCGTGTACGGCTTCGGAAAGAGCGAGGAGCTGGTCGGCAAGGCGGTCGGCGACAGGCGCGACAAGGTGCAGATACTCACCAAGTACGGGCTGCGGTGGGACCTGGATTCCGGCGGCGTGGAGCACTTCGACTCACAGGACAACGAAGGCAACCCCATCACCATTCGCAAGTATGCGGGGCGCGACAGTGTCATCGAGGAGTGCGAGCGGAGTCTGAAGCGACTGGGGACCGACTATATCGACCTCTACCAGTGTCACTGGCGCGACCGTTCGACGCCGCTGGAGGAAACGTTCGAGGCCATAGACAAATTGCTCAAGGACGGGAAGATTCTGGCCGCCGGCGTGAGCAATTTCTCCGCGGAGGAGATAGAGACGGCCAACAAGGTCGTGCCCCTGGCGGCCGCCCAGCCGCCGTTCAGCATGGTCAACCGCGGCGCCGAAAAGGACGTTATCCCCTACTGCCACCAGAACGGCATCGGCGTGATCGTCTATAGTCCGCTGGAGCGGGGTCTGCTGACCGGGAAGGTCACGCTGGACCGCGAGTTTCCGCCGGACGACCACCGCTCGCAGAACCCGTTCTTCTCCAGGGAAAACCGCGAGCGTGTCCTGGATTTCCTCGGCAAGGTCCGCCCCATCGCCGAGGCCCACGACGCCACTCTGGCGCAGGTGGTCGTCAACTGGACCATCCACCGGCCCGGCATAACCGCCGCCCTGGTAGGCGCAAGGAACCGCGAACAGGCCGAGCAGAATGCGGCTGCCGGCGAGCTTGAGCTGTCCGACGAAGAGATGAACACAATCGACGCCCTCGTGGATGACCTGAAGCTGGATGTCTGAGACGGTTTGCCGCTTCGCGTGCCGGTTGGGGTTGACTTTCCGCGTGTGAAGCTTAAATTATGGGCGTCGGGGGAGGTAGCACTCGAAGTCGCGGCCGTGGCGGAACTGGCAGACGCGCAGGCTTCAGGTGCCTGTGCCCGAAAGGGTGTGGAGGTTCGAATCCTCTCGGCCGCATTTGGGAGAGCCGGGCCGGACGGGAAGCAATGCAGTCACCCGCCCGGCCTTTTTTGTGCCCGCAACGGACCTGTGTGTGGGGGCTGTGCCGCTGGTGGAAGATGAGCAAATCGGTGCAATCATTCAAGCTGGCTCCCATGTCCCTGGGGTACCGGGTACTGACGGTTCTGTATCTGACGGGCGTCGCACTGGCTGCTGTCTTCGTGCTCGTGGTCGCTCAGTACTGGGCCAGGCATATCATCTATCCGGTTCTCGGGCTTGGTGTCGTCTGTGTTCCGGGCGCCAATGTTCTGGGGCACCTCCGCCCGTTGCGGATCGAGATCCACCCTCGGCACATGCGTTTCGTTCGGCCGTTCAGTAAGTGGAACCTGGAGCTGAACGTCATCACGGGCGTAAGCATGATTACGTGGCAGCAGATCGGCCGCCCCAGGCGGCTGTGGGGCTCGCGGGGCATATTCGGATTTTTTGCCCTTTTTCGGACGGCCGATGGGCAGTGGTACCGCGCGATGATGACTCGCCACGACAACATAGTGATGCTCACCCGCCGCCAGAGGCCACCGTTTCTCTTCACGCCGGACGACCCGGAGGGCTTCCGACGGGCAATCGAGGATGCCCTGGGCAACAGGCGGTTTGGAAGCCGGCAGGAACGGGGCTATGATGAGGAAAACCAGGCACAAGCCCGCGAAAGGAGTTAGCAGATGGACCTGTCCACCGCATACATGGGGCTGAAACTGGAATCGCCGCTGGTGGTCTCGGCCTCGCCGTTGAGCCGGGACCTGGATACGGCAAAGCGGCTGGTCGATGCCGGCGCTTCGGCGATTGTGATGTGGTCGCTCTTCGAGGAGCAGATATCCCACGAGGCGGCCGAGCTGGAGCATTATCTCGAATACGGAACGGAGCGCTTTGCCGAGTCGCTTACGTACTTCCCCGACCCCGGCGACTACAGCACAGGACCGGACCGGTATCTCGAGCATATCGGCAAGCTGAAGGACGCGGTGGACGTGCCCGTCATCGGCTCACTGAACGGCGTATCAGCCGGCGGGTGGACATCGTACGCGCGACAAATGCAGCAGGCCGGCGCCGACGCCATCGAGCTGAACGTGTACTTCCTGCCGACCAGTCCCGATGCTACGCCCGAGACCATCGAGGATGCCTACCAGGCCGTTCTGCGGGCGGTGAAATCGGCCGTGGACATTCCCGTGGCGATGAAGCTGTCGCCGTTTTTCTCCGCGCCGGTGGCGACGGCAAAGAAGCTTGAGCAGACCGGCGCCGACGCCCTCGTGCTTTTCAACCGCTTCTACCAGCCCGATATCGACATCGAGAACCTTCAGGCCGTCCCCTCGCTGGAGTTGAGCCGGTCTTACGACTCCCGCCTGCCGCTGCGGTGGATGGCCATACTCCGGCCGCACCTGCAGTGCTCGCTGGCGGCGACCAGCGGCATCCACACCGGCCGCGACGCCGCCAAGATGCTGCTGGCCGGAGCGGACGTGACCATGCTCTGCTCGGCGCTGCTGGCCGGCGGAGTGGACCAGATGTCCGCAGTAAAGGCCGAGCTTATCGAGGTAATGGAAAGCGTCGGCTATGAGTCCGTCTCGCAGATGAAGGGCGTGATGAGCCACGAGAAATCGGCCGAGCCGGGCGCCTTCGAGCGGGCGAACTATATGAAGGCGCTGAACAGCTTCGGGTGGACGCCCACGAGAGAGTAGCGACGCCCTACCACGTGAGCGGCGGTTCGGTTAAATTCTCGGCATGATCATCACTATCGACGGACCGGCCGGTTCCGGCAAGAGCACCGCCGCCAGGAACCTGGCGCGTCGCCTGGGCGCCGCGTACCTCGACACCGGGGCGACGTACCGCGCCGTGGCGCTGAAGGCGCTTCGCGACGGGCTGGACCTTTCCGACGAGTCGGCTGTGGCCGCCGCCGCGCAAAGCGCGGACATCCACCTCTGCCCGGAGGCCGACGGCGTTCGCGTCTGGCTGGACGGGCGGGAAGTCAGCCGCGAGATACGCTCGGAGGAGGTCTCCGGTGCGGCCTCGACACTGGCCAAGTCGCCCCAGGTGCGAGACGTGCTTGTCGATCTGCAACGCCGCATCGGCCGGGAGCTGGGTAGCTTCGTCGCGGAGGGTCGAGACCAGGGGTCGGTGGTGTTTCCCGACGCCGATGTAAAGTTCTTCGTCACGGCGTCGCCGGAGATACGCGCCGAGCGCAGGTATAACGAGCTTATCGAGGCCGGCGAGCAGGCCAGCTACGAGAAGGTCCTCGAGGGCATAATCGCCCGCGACGAGGCAGACAGCAAACGGGATGTGGCCCCGCTGGTAAAGCCCGACGACGCCATAGAGATAGACACCTCCGGAAACACAGTGGAGCAGACGCTCCAGCAGCTTATGCGGCACGTGGAGGACGCACGGTGAGGGCGCTGCCGAGCCGTCCCAACCCGCGGCTGCGCCTGCGGACCTGGCCCGAGGGCGTGCCCGCACCGGGGCTGTACTATCGCCTGATGCGGCGGTTCTTCCAGGTGACCATGTCCGCGCTTTGGGGTGTGCGTGTGTTCAACCGGCACCTCGAGCCGGCCGACGGCGGCGTGGTGTATATCTGCAACCACCAGAGCTTCCTCGACCCGATGCTGATGTCGCTGGCGCTGCGACGACCCATGAACTACATGGCCCGCGATTCACTGTTCCGCCCGCCGGTGTTCAGGACGCTCATACGCTCGCTGAACGCGTTCCCTGTCCGTCGCGGGCATGCGGACACCGCCGCCTTGAAGGAGGCGATGCGCCGCCTCAAGGCCGGCGGGCAGGTGGTGGTCTTTGCCGAGGGTACGCGGACGCACGACGGGCGGATAGGCCCTCTGCTTCCGGGGGTGGCGATGCTGGCCCGCCGGGCCGCACGATGGACCGTGCCGACGGTCATAGACGGGGCGTTCGAATGCTGGCCCCGCCGGCGAATGCTGCCAAGGCCCGGCAACATCGTCGTCGCCTACGACGAACCCATTCCCCAGAGTGAATCACGCGACGCAGACGCGGAGCAGTTCATGGCCGACGTACGTGAAAGGATGATCCGCCTGCAAACCCACCTTCGCCGCCGCGCAGGCAGAGAACCCCTTTAGAATCGCGAATTGCGAATTGCGAATCACGAGTCGCGAGTTGCGAATCGCGAATTGCGAACCGCGAGTTGGGAATTGCTTGCTATGGCGAAGCCGGGCGAATGGGGGACAGAACCACAACCACGATTGCGCCGCATTCCTCAAGAGCCAGGCAGGGATGAACCCGGACAGACGCGGATTCCTCAAGGTTCACTGCCGCGTTGTGAAACATGCTCCTGCGGCCCTGCGGCGCAGGAGCATGGCACCGAGTTCCAGGTTCCTGGTTCCGAGCTTTACTTCAGCCCCATCTCCCGCAGGTTGCGGTAGCTTATCGCCAGCGACTCGAAGGGGTCGCGCTCGTAGCAGTTGTCCTGCTCGACCAGGGCATACTCCACGCCGCCCTCGACGCAAGCGTCGATGATCTCCGGCCAGTTGAGGTTACCCTCGCCAATCTCGGCCATGCGGACCTCGCGCTGCGGCGTGATGGACATGTCCTTGAAGTGCACTAGGGGCTCGCGTCCGGCGCACTTGCGGATCCACTGTGCAGGGTCGCCGCCGCCGGCCTGTATCCAGTAGGTGTCTATCTCGGCCTTGAGCATCTCCGGAGCGGCCTGTTCGTACAGCATAGCCAGCCAGGGCTTCTCGCCGGCTCGCGCCAGCTCGTGATTGTGATTATGGTAGGAGAAGTCCATACCCTCTTCGCCCAGCCGTTCGGCTATGGGCGCCAACTCCTCAAGGAACCGCTTCAGCCCCTCGGCAGTATGGTATTCACCGGGCAGGCTGCCTACGGCGGGGTGTTTGCAATTCAGCAGCTTGTGCTCGGCGATGACCTCGTCAAGCTCTTCGAGGAATCGGGACCACTTTATATGCGTGGCCGCCACGTCTATCCCCATATCCCGGGTCAGCGCGGCGACCTCGTTCAGGTCCACGTCGCCGAAGGCGGAAATCTGGATGGTGGTGTATCCGATGTCGGCCACTTTGCGGATCGTTTCCATCGCCCCTTCAGTGGTCTTGGTGAACTGCCGGCAGGTGAAAAGCTGCGCCCCGATGACGGGCATACTCATGCTGTCTGTCCTTTCTCTTCGTTACGTTCGTGCTTCTCGATAAACCGCATCTCGTGAATTCTCGCGCTGAGCCAGCACCCCAGAAACGCTCCACCGCCACCGGCCGTAAGCCAGTCTATCGGCAACACCCTCGCCCGCAGCGGCACCGCCGTCCATGCCCGCGGACTGTCTCCCAGCGACATTCCGCTGCATAGTCCGTAAACGAATATGCCCACGATGAACGGAATGGTCCAGACCAGCATGCTGTGCGACGACGGCAACATCTGGTGCGCGACAAGCGCGCCCAAGGCAACGCTGGTCAACACCGCAAAGAGTATCTGCCCCCGCTCGGCGGACTGCAAAAGTATCCAGAACATTATCAGCGCAACGGCGCCCGCGGACGCCAGCGATGCCGCGGCCCTTGGCAACGAAAGGGCCGCCTTCTGCGGAGTGAACCGCCCGTCGCGCCCGGTCTGCTCCACGGGCAGACCCGAACTCCGCGGAAGGATGCCAAGAAGCAGCCCGGTCTCTCTCAGCCAGCATGCTCGGTGCCCGCGCGGCTCGGTGCCCTCGCGGACACCCAGGCGCTGGAGGGGGTCCTGCCACAGCCAACGGGGCCTGGCGGCGGCGAACGCAGTGCGGACAAGTGATACAATCGCAACGGCGCCAACGAGTACGGCCGCCATCAGGAAGGTTTCCAGTATCATCGCGGCATAGGTGCCGGCGACCTGGTCGCTGCGGCGCCACAGGAGGGAGCGTACCTGGGCAGAGCGTATGCTCAGCGCGCCACAGGCCAGAAGCACGGCCACCAAGGTTCCCTCGGGGCGGGCGCTAAAGGTCACAGCCGCCACAATCGCCGCCACCACCCACACAATCAGCGCCAGCCAGACCATGCCCAGAGCATTACCGGAGGCGATAAACGCCAGAGGCCCTTCCACGTCCCACGGGCGCACAGCCGGCCAGGCCGCCACGTAAACCGCCACGCCGGCGATTATCGTCGCGAGCTGTATCTGCAGCTTCTCCAGCAGATGCAAAGTTCGCTGATTCACACCCTCTGTCCTATCTGAAGGCGGCGCCTCTGTCGCCCCATCGGGGCAAGATCGTGATCGAATCCTACAAGCAACGTGATTCGAAGGCAACGAAGTGCCCGAAAGGATCCGCCATACTCCCTGAATGTCGATATCGGCCTTGGGGGTTGACAAAACCGCGCTCGGCGCACAGAACTCCGGTTTTGAGGACGTTTTTGCACTTGTCAGGGCTGTCAGTACAACCGTGCGGTATCGACGGGCCGTGTTTGTCCGTATGCCCGTAGCGGATCAACTCATTCAAGCAGCAGAAAGGAGTATCTGCAAGATGGCCGATGAACAGCAGAAAGCAATTTCCTCGCTATTGCAGGAAAAGCGAACCTTCCCACCTCCACCCGAGGTCTCCGAACGAGCTCACATCAAATCGTTCGAGCAGTACAAGGAAATGTACGATCGGTCGATTAACGACCCGGACGGTTTCTGGCTCGAACAGGCCGAGACGCTTACATGGTTCAAGAAACCCACCAAGGCCCGGGAGTACACCTGGGACACGGACAACCGGGTAATCGAGCACAAGTGGTTCGAAGACGGTCAGTTGAACATTACGGTCAACTGCCTGGACCGCCATCTGGACACGCCTGTGGGCGACAAGGACGCCCTCGTCTGGCAGGGCGAGCCGGAAGAGGACGTTCGCAAGTACACATACAAAGAGCTGCACAAGGAAGTCTGCAAGTTCGCCAATGTCCTGAAGGACCAGGGCATAAAGAAGGGCGACCGGGTGTGCATCTACCTGCCGATGATCCCGGAACTGCCGATCGTGATGCTTGGGTGCGCCCGCATCGGGGCCATCCACTCCATCGTCTTCGGCGGATTCAGCGCCGACGCCCTGCGCGACCGCATCAACGACTCCGACTGCCGCCTGCTGATTACCTCCAACGTCTCGCTGCGTGCGGGCAAGCAGATTCCGCTCAAGAAGATCTCCGACGAGGCCCTTTCGGACGCCCCCAGTATTGAGAAGGTCGTCGTCGTGAAGCGAACCGACGACGAGTGCAACATCGTCGAGGGTCGGGACCTGTGATATCACGACCTGATGGCCGACGCTTCTGAAGACTGCGAACCGGAGGTCATGAACGCCGAGGACCCGCTGTTCATACTCTACACCTCCGGGTCCACGGGCAAGCCCAAGGGCGTGGTTCACACCACCGCGGGCTACCTGCTGCACACCTCGCTTACGCACAAGTACATCTTCGACATCCACGACGACGACATTTACTGGTGCACGGCCGACATCGGCTGGGTGACCGGTCACAGCTACATCGTGTACGGTCCGCTGGCCAACGGCGCGACGTCGCTGATGTTCGAAGGTACGCCGACCTATCCGGAGCCGGACCGGTTCTGGCAGGTCGTCGAGAAATACAAAGTAACCGTGTTCTACACCGCCCCGACGGCTATCAGGGCGCTTATCCGACAGGGCAACGAGTGGCCCGAGAAGCGTGACCTCAGCTCCCTGCGGGTTCTGGGAACGGTCGGGGAGCCGATCAACCCGGAGGCATGGATGTGGTATCACCAGGTCATCGGCAAGGGCAAGTGCCCCATCGTCGATACCTGGTGGCAGACCGAGACCGGCGGCATCCTCATCTCGCCGCTGCCCGGCGCGCACACGCTGAAGCCCGGAAGCGCTTCACGGCCTTTCTTCGGTGTCGAGCCGCTGATCCTCCGCGAGGACGGCACCGAGTGCGAACTTGGCGAGGGCGGCAAGCTGTGCATGAAGAAGCCCTGGCCGGGAATGATGCGCACCATGTGGGGCGACCACGACAGGTTCATCGATACCTACTGGACGATGTACAAGGACCTGTACTTCACCGGCGACGGCTGCCGTGTCGATCAGGACGGCGATTACTGGCTGATGGGCCGAATCGACGACGTGGTGAACGTCTCCGGTCACCGCATCGGCACCGCGGAGGTCGAGAGCGCACTGGTCAGTCATCCCAAGGTCGCCGAGGCGGCAGTGGCGCCCATGCCCCACGAGATCAAGGGGCAGGGACTATACGCCTATGTGACGCTGAAGGACGGCATCGAGCCGAGCGAGGAGCTGAAGCAGGAGCTGGCCAATCACGTCCGTGCCGAGATCGGCCCGATCGCAAAGCCCGATAAGATCCAGTTCGCACCGGCGCTTCCGAAGACACGCTCCGGCAAGATTATGCGGCGGATCCTCCGCAAGATCGCCGAAGGCGTTACCGACAAGGGCACGCTGGGCGACACGAGCACGCTGGCCGACCCGGCCATCGTGGACAAGCTGATCCAGGGCAAGGAATAGAGACCCACGCAGCCCGGACCGCCGCCGGCGCGCAAGTGTCGGCGGCCCCGGTGCTGTTTTCGAGTGCACGAAGACACCCGTGCCAATCAGGCGCGGGTGTTTTTTGCGCGCGGATCCACACAACGTGCGAAGGAAGCACCGCGAACGCCCCAAGTCCGCCGGCGGCGGCTAGCCGGCGATGGCCTGGTCAACGTTGCTGAAGATGGGGAACAGCCGGGTCAGCCGCGTGGTCTCCAGAAGGTCGCGAATCGACTTCTGCGGGTTGACCAGCCGGATTTGTCCCTGGTGGTGGCGGCTCTTGAGGTGCCCGTTGATTATCGCCCCCAGCCCAAGCGAGCAGATGAAATCCATCCCGCTGAGCTCCAGCACGATCACGGGGACCTTCCGCTCGGCCAGCTCTTCAAGGGCTGCGCGCAGCCGGTCCGCATCCTCCATACCGGCCGAGCCGCGCACCGCGATAACAGTGGCCCGGCCTCTTTCCTCGATGTCTATCTCGAGCTGCGTGGAGTTGTTCTGGCCCTGCTGGTTCATGGCTGACCGCCTCGCCTAACGGTTATGTTTCAACAGCCGGACACAGTTTCCCCGCCGATTATACTCTACCTTGTCCATATACGCCCGCATAAGCATTATCCCTCGTCCGCAGGGACGTTCGAGGTTCTCGTCGGCGGTCGGGTCGGGAACGGAGGCCGGGTCGAAGCCCTCCCCCTGGTCGGTGATGGTGATGCTGGCCTGCCGGGGCGTCACGTCGAAATCCAGCTCCACCACCTTGTCCGGGTCGTACGCATTGCCATGCTTGATGGCGTTGTTCAGACCCTCCTCCAACGCCAGCTTGATGGCGAACACGGCCGAGTCGCTGTAGCCGCATTTGCGCACCTCACTGAGGAGGGCGTCCTCGGCCTTGCGCGCCTCGGTAAGTTTCGACGAGATGACCACCTTCCTCACCAAACCCACCATCCGAAAGCCGCCGATCCTACTTAAGACTCTCCACCGCTTCCTCACGAGATTTCGCTATCTGGAAGATCTCGTTCAGTCGGGTGATGACAAATACTTCGTAAATGCTCGACTGGATATTGCACAGCCGCAGGGACCCATCTTTCTCGCGGATGTGCTTATGGACGGTTATCAGCATTCCCAGCGCGCTGGAGGACATGTGCGAGACGTGGGCGAAGTCCAGCACCAGCTTTGGGTTATCCGCCTCGGCCACCATCGCGTTGAGCTGCTCGCCTATCTGCGCGATGTTGATTTCGTCGAGGATCTTCCGGTGGGTCAACTCCACCACGGTAACGCCGTCTTCGGTGGAGACGTTCAGGCCGGGACTCTGCTCTGCCATCGGATACTCTCCTTGGAAGCTCGCGAAGGGATAGTAGGTTGCCCCCGAAGCTCTGTCAAGTGCGCCTCGGGCATAACCTTCCCGCAGCTACGGCCGGAGCAATATGACGTTGCATCAGGACCTTCGGGCTTAGCCACTCCAAGCTCACGTGACCGACAGCAGCAACACAATGTTCACGATGATGCTCACCACCAGGGCCGCGGCCAGTATGATAACAGCCGGCAGAAGCACGCTGCGCTCACGCGGATTCTGCAGCACGGCCGCTTGACCTTCGCCTTCGGCCTGCTGGGCCTCCTCGGCCAATCCGCTGAGTATGCCGGCGTCTATCTGCTTTCGGGCCTGCAGCGGCGGTTGACCCGCCTGGATGTCCTCCAGGTCCCGCAGCAGATCGCTGGTGGAGGAATATCGCCGGTGACGCTCCTTGGCCATCATGACCTCAATGACCTCCCCCACGCCGGCCGAAAGCTCGGTATTGATATGGTCCGGCGGCGTCAACTGCTCCTTGAGGTGCATCTGCATGACCGCAACGGGCGTCTCGCCCTCGAAGGGCACCCGCCCTGTAACCATGTGATAGAACGTCGCTCCCAGCGAGTAGATATCCGCCCGGAAGTCGATGTCCATCTCCCCGCGAATCTGTTCCGGGCTGATGTAGTATGGCGTGCCGAACGCCCTGCCGGCCTCGGCGCGACCTCTTTCGATATCCGTTACGTCCCTCGCCAGACCCAGGTCCACCAGCTTCGCCGTGCCGTCTTTGGTAATCATGATGTTACGGGGTTTGACGTCACGGTGGACCAGCCCCTGACTGTGGGCGTGCTCCAGCGCACGTGCGACCTGTATGATGATCCGCAGGGCCTCCTGCTCGCTGTAGGCCTGTCCCCTGGCAAGCTGCTCGTGGAGTTCCTGCCCTTCGACGTACTCCATTACGAAATAGTGGTACCCGCCGGCCTCGCCTACGTCGAACGCCTGGGCGATGTTGGGATGGTTCAGCTTGGCGGCCGCCTTGCCCTCTCGGTAGAAGCGCTCGACGTACTCCGGGTCCTCCGACAACCTGCGATGAAGCACCTTGACCGCCACCACCCTGTCAAGTGAAAGCTGTTTGGCCTTATAGGTGGTGGCCTCGGTGCCGGCGCCGAGCTTGGCGATAAGGAAGTATCCGGGGATCTGCCGACCCTTGCGGGTTTCGTCGATGGTCTGCTTGATGCGCTCTATCTGTCGCTGGGTGACAACGCCTTCCTCTATGAGGACGTCCGACAGTGACGTCTCGTTGCCGGCCTGGCTTCGCTCGTTGTGGATAGACCGGCACCGTTCCACCTCCTGCTGGGTGGCAAGATTTCGCTCCACTACCAGGCGCCCCAGTTCTGAATCAACGGAAGTGCTGGGAGCGCCGTTTGGCCTCTGCGACGTCATTGCCTGCAACCTCGGATATGCTCCGGCGAACCGCGCCGCCGCACCGGCGAACGCCGTACGGTACGGAACCCGGTCGGCAGCGTCAAGCTCGCAGAATCTCGCACCTGGTGTCTTCCTTGTTTATTGTACGTTCCGCAAGCCGTCGGCGTTCCCTCGTCGGTCAGTTTCCGGCCGCGACTGGTAAAACCATTCCGGCGACAGCTCATCACCTCCGATGCCGCTGTCGAACAGAAACTGTCGCACTTCCCGGCACAGATGGCACTTCGAGGCATAGCCGGAAGCGGGCTGGAAGCCCATGCGCCGGGCGTCTTCCAGCAACAGCGCCGGGCCGCCCGCCGACAAACGCCCCACTATCGGACGTTCCCTGTAATCGGCGTTCAACCGTCGCCATATCGAGTCGATGGACTCATCCTCCGCTCGTCCCAACACGATGCCCGCGCAGGTTCCGGGAATCACGCCTCCGTCCGGAGCCACATGCACATGCTTGCTCCGCAGCAGCGCCTCGTTGCACCTCAAATCGACAAATTCCTCCACCGGCTTAAGTTGCACCAGCGGTGCCAGCGCCTCGGCGGCTCGTCCGTTGAGCCGGTCGCGTCCGTCGGCGGCCCAAGTGGCGAACAGCAGCTCTCGACGCTCTTCGCTGAGGGCATCGGTGTTGAAGCCGGATGCAAGCCAGTCACGCCAGCGGACCTGTACCCGCTCCCGGCCGATGACCTTCTCGGCCGTCCGGGCAGCCAGGCGGCACCGCTCAATGGGTACGAACTGCTGATGGAAGGGATCTGTGGATATCACCAGCTTGCCCATACCCAGACCATCCAGCGTCTCTACTCGGCTTCGAACTTCGTTGGCGTCGGTAGCCCAGAAGGCGTTCGTCTCGACCTTCTGGGGCGGGTTCAGGCCCTCCTCGCGGGCGCGGGTGCATAGCTCAAGCAGTCGCTGCCAGTTACCGAACGGCTCACCCCCTGTCAGGTGTATACGACAGCCGTGCGGGCAGGCCTCCTGGAGCTGCCGCCAGAGACGCAGCGCGAAATCCACACTCATGCTCTCGTCTCTGGAGGGCGAACAATAGAGATAGCATGACGCACAGGCGGCGTTGCACCAGGACGTAAGCATCAGTCCCGCCGCCGACCAGTATTTCACGGGCATCGGTTCCGATCGCCGCCGACGCTGCATGGCGCGATTCTACCGTTTCCCTTCAGAGCGGCAAAACCTAGAATATCCTGTTGTCCAAAAGGTGAGGCCTTGAATGCGGGAGATACACATGCACAACAGCGCAGGGATTCTTCGACGTTACGGGGTTTCGCTTCTGGTGATGCTGGCGGTCGCTGCACCGGCCGCCGCGCAGGATGCCGACACCACCCAACCTTCGACACAACAGCAGGTGGCGCACATGCGCCTGGCCGGCGAGGTGCTGGACAGTCCGCCCGGCTTCGTCCTCTGGGCAAGCCCGGAAAGCTCGTACACGCTGCGAAACTGGCTGCACCGCCTGGCCGAGGCAAGGCAGGACGATTCCGTCGCCGCTGTGGCGCTGGAACTGGATTCCCCCCTGATGTCATGGGCGCAGGCGCGGGAGCTGGCCGACGCCGTCGAACGGCTCGCGGAAGTCAAACCCGTGCACTGCTACCTCAGCGATGCGCAGACCACGTCCTACCTCGTCGCATCCGCCGGCACCGAGCTGGCGATGGACCCCATCGGAACACTGATGCTGACCGGAGTGGATGCGGAGGTGTTCTTCTATCGTGGAACGCTGGACCTGCTGGGCGTCGAACCGCAGTTCATCCAGGCCGGCAGGTTCAAAGGCGCCGCCGAGCCATTGACCGACACAGAACCCTCGGAGCAGATGCGGGAGGTCTTCAACTGGATTCTCGACGACCTGTATGCGCAGCTCTGCGGGCAGATATCCGCCCAGCGCGGCATGGAGGTCCGGCAGGTCGAGGATGTCATCGACAGAGGACCGTTCACCGCCTTGGAGGCGCGTCGCGAACGGCTGGTTGACTCCCTGGTAACCCGCATGGACTGGCAAGACCACGTGGAGTCCATCGTCTCCGAAGCCCCGGGAGAGCTGCTCTGGGTGGAAGACTATGGGGCACCAGCAGAAAAGGATATGGACTTCTCCAATCCGTTCGCTCTTTTACGGATGCTTATGGAAGGACCGTCGGAGGAGCCCATTCGCGACCCGACGGTGGCCATCGTACACATAGATGGGATGATAGTCCCTGGACGCAGCGGCGACGGACTGTTCGGTCAGTCCATGGTGGGAGCCAGAACGATAACGGATGTTTTCGAGCAGATCCGCCAGGACGACCGGATCAAGGCCGTCGTTCTGCGGGTGAACTCCCCCGGCGGCTCGGCCATGGCGAGTGAGCACATCTATCAGGCGGTCAGGCGCTGTGCACGTGAGAAGCCGGTCATCGCATCCATCGGCGCCGTCGGCGCCAGCGGCGGGTACTACGTGTCACTGGGAGCCGGCAAGATTGTCGCGGACCCGCCGGCCATCGTGGGCAGCATCGGCGTGGTGGGCGGGAAACTCGCAATAACAGGGCTGCTCGACAAGATTGGCGTCAATGCCGTGCAGTTCAGCCGGGGGCAAAATGCGGGTATGTGGTCTTCACGTGCGTGGACGGAGGAGGAGACCGAACGTGTCCGCAGCATGATCCAGCGGACCTACAACGTGTTTGTGCGGCGGGTAGTGGATTCGCGGGGGGCAAAGATAGAGGACATAGACGCGGTCGCCCAGGGACGCATTTTCACCTCACGTCAGGCCGTCGAGAACGGGCTTATAGACGAACTTGGTGGAATGCGCGAGGCGGTGGTTGCCGCCCAGGAAGCGGCCGGTCTGGACAAGAGCTACTTCGTCACTCTGCCGAAGCCGCGGACGCTGATGGACCTGATGCAGGGCGGCGGAGTTTCGGCGCCGCGCAGGCCGGGAGTATCGGTTGACGCGACAGCACTGCTGCAACTGGGTGTTCGCCGGTCCCCTGAAGTGGCGTACCTGCTGAACCTGCTGCTGCGCTTGGACAGAGAAACGGAGCTGACGGCGTTGCCGTACCATATCCGCCTCTCGCCATAAGACCACCGGCGACGGCTTACTCGGGCTGAGCGTCGTCGGCCGGGCGTCGGCCGCTCAGGACGTACTCGGCGTAGGCGCGCGCAACGGCGTCCCCGGCGGCGGCCGCTTCCAGACGCTCCGCGTATTCGCGGGCCTGCTGCCGCTCGCCGAGGTTCAGGTGCATGAACGTCGCCAGCATCAGTAACTGCGTATCCTGGTCGTCCCGCAAACGGCGCCCAAGAATGCCCAACATCTCTCTCATGCGCTGTTCAGGCGCCATCCTGGTCAGCTCGAACCGCGTCTCCATGATCGGCGGGAAAAGCTCCATCGACCTGTGCAGGTAGAAACCCGCTGCGGCCGGTTCTCCCGCCGCATAGGTGGACAGTGCCAATCCCACCCATACCAGCGGGTTCTCATCGTCAACCAGTCGGGCCATCTCGTAGCTGTTACGGGCGTCGTAATATTTGCCCTCACGGAGGTTCTGCTCGGCCTCGCTCATGTAGCGGTTGAACAGGTCTTCGCCCTCACCGGCCAGACCACGCACAACCACCGGCCGGCCCGGACGTGCCTGCACAATCGCTTCCGGGTCGCCGTCCGTGCCCCGTCGATCACCGCGTCTGAGCGTCTCGGCCTCACGAGCCGAATCGTAGCGGCCTTCACCTGCTGCCTGCAGTCGGTCGCGCATCGCCAGCAGAAGGTCCACGTAAACGTCCTCGCCTTCGGGCGGCAGGACAAAGGCGCGGTCCTCCTCGGCAAGGGGTTGCTGTTCGGTATCGCGCTCGTAGTGCGGCCCGGTCTGTCCGGTGAACGCCTCATTGCGCATGACAACGCGGTCGTCGAGTCTTGCCCCGAACGGCCGGTACGCCCCCTCCGGGCCGGTGGTCTGCAACTGCTGGATGAGTTCCTCCCGCTGTTCGCGGCGTATCAGGCCGAACATCGCGCCCGAGTCTATCCCGAACGCCGAAGCCCTTTCGCTGTATTGGCGACCGGTCGGACTGTACTGCTCCGGCAGTAACTGAAACTGCCGCCTCTGGCCGGATGGCTCCTGTTCCATAGCCGTCAGGGGCCTGTAGCCGGCCGTCGCGTCCACGTACAGCTCGTCGGCCAGCGAGCTCCTGAGGCGCCTGTCCTGGTCATAGGTGTCGCGGCGGCTGCGCACGCGGGCGTCTTCGAGCACCTGCCCGGCCGTCGTAACCGTTGTTGAGGGATCGCGGTAAACCGACGTGTTAAACACTCGTCCCGAACGGATGTCCGGCAGACCGACAGACTGTCGGCGAAACGAGCTTAGCCCGGCACTGGGAACCGAGTCACGGAAGGCATCCGGGGCTCCGTAAGGAACGTCGCCCCTGAAGGCCGCAAGTCCGGAAACCTGACCGGTAACGTAAAGCTGGCTGTTCAGCGGCTGCTGCCGGTTGATGCGCCGGCGGGTGGGTTGCACCAGTCGCGTCTCGTCACGGGGGTCGGTAATCTCCCTGCGCCTCTGGGCGAAAGTCGGAGTCTCGCAGGCGGCGAGTACCATCACGGCCGCTATTGATATTGTTCGCTTCAGGTCTTTCATGTCCGTACCCTTCCCCGCCGCAAATATCCAGGGCGGTCAGGCGCCCTGGCAGCCATAGTCATTCTATCGGGCCCTATCGGCAATGACCGCCAGTACGATGGCTTCTATTACATTTTATGCTTCCCCCACGGACTTGTTCAGGCACATAACCTGATGCCTTTCCGGGCTGCGGGTTCTTCCCCCGGCGGGGACCCGTAGGATACTATCATTAGAGAATCGGTCGGTATGCACCGGCCGGTCACCAGGTAATCATGTAATACCATGCGTAGCAATTGCCGATGAATTGAGGGAAATGCGTAACCGACCCGCGCCTGCCGAGGGCTTTTTGTGAAGCCGTCGGCCGCGGAGGCCTTACGACGATAACGCCATGCGACCACTTAGAACCTTCACGATACAACCGAATCTTCCCGAGAATCTGCGCCCGCTTCAGGAGATTGCCTACAACCTGTGGTGGTGCTGGCAAGGAGAGGCGCTGGAGGTCTTCCGGCGGCTGGACAGTCAGCTCTGGGAGCGCGTGTATCACAACCCCGTGGCCATGCTGGGGCATGTCGAGCAGAAACGACTCGAACAGCTCTCGGCCGACGAGGGGTTTCTCTCGCACCTCAACCGGGTGCACCGCGACCTGCGGGAGTATCTGGAGAAGCCCGGCTGGTGGCCGAAGACGTACGGCGGCAGCCGCGAAGACCCCAAGGTGGCGTACTTCTGTGCGGAGTTCGGTCTCACCGAGTGTTTGCCGATATACTCCGGCGGTCTGGGCGTGCTCGCCGGCGACCATCTCAAAAGCGCCTCGGAGCTTGATATTCCGCTGATAGGCATCGGCCTGCTATATCAGCAGGGCTATTTCCGCCAGCGGCTGAACGCCGACGGGTGGCAACTCGAGCTGTTCCCCCGCAACGACTTCCACAATATGCCGGTCCGCCTGGTCCGAGGCGAGGACGGCGAACCGCTGATGGTAAAGCTGGAGCTTGGCTCCCGCCCGATGCACGCGCAGGTATGGTGCGTGCAGGTCGGGCGCGTGCCCTTGTATCTGCTTGACGCCAACGTTCCGGACAACGCCCCCGAGGACCGCCATATAACCGCCCAGCTCTACGGCGGCGACCAGGAAACACGCATCCGACAGGAGATAGTTCTCGGACTCGGCGGCATTCGCCTGCTGGAGGCCTTGGGGCTGAAGCCCGAGGCGTTCCACATGAACGAGGGACACTCGGCCTTTCTGGCGCTCGAGCGGATCCGCATGCTGATGGCCGAGAAGGGAATCTCCTTCGACGAAGCCAACGAGAGCGTTCGTGCGTCTAACGTTTTCACCACGCACACGCCGGTGCCGGCCGGAAACGACGCGTTCGAGCCGTGGCTGATAGACAAATACTTCTCCGAATACTGGCCGCAACTGGGCCTGGACAGGGAGCAGTTCCTTTCATTGGGTCGCCAGGAGCCGCAGAACAAGGACGAGCCGATGAACCTTACCGTCCTGGCCCTGCGGATGAGCTGCTACCGCAACGGCGTCAGTCAGCTTCACGGGCAGGTAAGCCGCCGGCTGTGGGCGGACGTCTGGCCGGGCGTACCGGTGGACGAGGTGCCGATAGACCACATCACCAACGGCATCCATACCCGCAGTTGGATAAGCAACGACATGGCGGAGCTGTACGACCGCTACCTGGGTCCGGGCTGGCACGAGAAGCCGGCCGAAATGAGCGTGTGGGAGTCGGTGGACCACGTGCCCGACCCGGAGTTGTGGCGCACGCACGAGAGGCGGCGCGAGCGGCTGGTCGCATTCGCCCGTCGCCGGACCGCACAGCAGCTCACCAAGCGCGGTGCCGGTGCGGCCGAGCTGGCGGCGGCCGAGGAAATCCTCGACCCCGAGGCACTGACCATCGGCTTCGCACGGCGGTTCGCCACATACAAACGCGCGAACCTGATACTCAACGACGTTGACCGGCTCGCGAAGCTGCTGAACAACACCGAACGCCCGGTGCAGATAATCCTCTCGGGCAAAGCCCATCCCCGCGACAACCCCGGCAAGGACCTCATCCGGCGGATAGTGCACATCACCCGCCAGGAGCGGTTCCGCCGGTCCATCGTCTTCCTGGAAGACTACGACATCAACGTCGCCCGCTACCTGGTGCAGGGAGTGGACGTGTGGCTCAACACGCCGCTGCGCCCCATGGAGGCGTCGGGAACCAGCGGCATGAAGGTCGCCGCCAACGGCGGGCTGAACGTCTCCATACTCGACGGCTGGTGGGCCGAGGGCTACGACCCCTCCGTGGGCTGGGCCATCGGTTCCGGAGAGAGCTACGACGACCTGGAGTATCAGAACGCCGTGGAGTCGCAGGCGCTGTACGACCTGCTGGAGAAGGAAATAGTCCCGCTGTTCTACAACCGTGGCCCCGACAACCTGCCCCGCGGCTGGATCGCGAAGATGAAGTCGGCCATCCGTAAGCTCGGTCCGGTCTTCAACACCAACCGCATGGTCCGCAACTACGCCGAACGGTTCTACTATCCGTCCGGTCGGAAGTGGCAGCAACTGACCGGCGACGAAATGTCGCGGGCCAAAGAGCTGAGCGCCTGGCGCAACAAGCTGCGGGAACGGTTCCACGATATCCACATCGAGGGCGTCTCCGACGACATGGACCCCTCCGGCGACGGCGCCTACGTCGGGCGGAACATCCGCGTCGAGACGGTGGTAAACCTGGGGGGACTCAGCCCCGAGGACATCTGCGTGGAGCTGTACTACGGACCGCTGGACCAGGACGGCCAGCTCTCCACCGGACAGGCCCTGCGGATGGAGCAGGTCGGCGCCGACGGCGACAACCGCATCCGGTATGCCGCTGAGATGCCCTGCGACCGCAGCGGCATGACCGGATACACCGTCCGCGTCATGCCCCGTCACGAGCTGCTTGAGAACCCCCGCGACATGGCCATGATCCGCTGGGCATAGCAAAAAGCCGATTGACATTCATGCGCCTGCTGGTACCCTATATACGTTGAAGGCAATACCGGCCGTTACGCAAAGCCATGTTTATCACGACCACCACGACGCGATGCTGACACGTCGCAGCGCGACAGCGCGAGCGATGTGTCGGCCGTGACGCAGGTGGAGTTTTGCGTAACGGCTTTTTTTCTGCCGTCGGGGATTTCGATGCCCCCGACACAACAGGACCGAGGACCATGAGCGTTACAGTCGAACTGCCGGACGGAAGCAGCCGCCAGTACGAACAAGCGGTAAGTCCGCTCAAGGTGGCTGAGGACATTTCGCCAGGCCTTGCGGATGCCGCCGTCGCCGCCGAGGTGGACGGCCGACTCGTGGACCTGACGTGCGAGCTGACGGAAGGCAAACATACCGTCCGCGCCGTCACCGACCGCGACGAGGCGGCACTGGAGGTGTTGCGCCATACAGCCGCTCACGTGCTGGCACAGGCGGTGGTCCGGCTCTACGGCCGGAATGTGCAGTACACCATCGGACCGGCCCTGACGGACGACTTCCAGTACGGCTTCTACTACGACTTCGACCTGCCCGAGAAGATCTCCACCGAGGACCTGCCGAAAATCGAGCAGGAGATGGAGAAGATCGTTGCCGAGGACCTGCCCATCCGGCGCGTCGAGCTGCCCGTGGAGGAGGCGAAGCAGCGGCTCGCGCAGCTCGGTCAGCAGTACAAGGTCGAGATGATCGACGACCTCGTCCGCGACGAGCAGGTCGAGACCGTAAGCTTGTACGAACAGGGCGATTTCCTTGATATGTGCCGCGGGCCTCACCTGCCGGGCACCGGCAAGCTCAAGGCCTTCAAGCTGCTGACCGTCGCCGGCGCTTATTGGCGTGGCGACCAGAGCAAACAGGTGCTTACCCGCATCTATGGAACCGCCTTCTTCGACAAAAAGGCCCTGGAGCAGCACATCGAGCGCATCGAGGAGGCCCGCAAGCGCGACAACCGCGTGCTGGGGCGTCAACTGGAACTTTTTCTCATCGACGAGAAGGTCGGTCCGGGCCTGCCCCTGTGGCTGCCGAAGGGAAACATCATCCGCGAGGAGCTGCAGAACTGGCTCAAGGGCGAGCTGACAAAGCGCGGATACCAGCTCGTCACCACGCCTCACATAGGCAAACTCGAGCTGTACCGCATCAGCGGACACTATCCCTACTACCAGGACTCGCAGTATCCGCCGATACCGATGGGCGATGAGGAAGGTTACCTCGTAAAACCCATGAACTGCCCGCACCACATGCGGATACTCAAGGCGTTCCAGCACAGCTACCGCGACCTGCCCATCCGACTGGCCGAGTTCGGCACCGTCTATCGCATGGAGCAGTCCGGCGAGCTGAACGGGCTTATCCGTGTCCGCGGGTTCACCCAGGACGACGCGCACATCATCTGCGCACCGGAGCAGTTGGAGTCCGAACTGGAGTCCTGTGTGGAGCTCACCCAGCTTGTCCTGGGCGTGCTGGGACTGAACGACTACCGCGTGCGCGTGGGCCTGCGGGACCCCGACAGCGACAAGTACGTCGGCGACGCTGAGAACTGGACCCTCGCGGAGAACAACATCCGCCAGGTCGTCCGTAAGCTGGGCATGAACTACGTTGAGGAGGCCGGCGAGGCCGCCTTCTACGGACCGAAGATCGACTTCGTCGTCACCGACTGCCTCGGCCGCGAGTGGCAGCTCGGGACCATACAGGTGGACTATAACCTCCCCGAGCGATTCGAGTTGGAGTACACCGGCGCGGACAACGCCCCGCACCGCCCCGTCATGATCCACCGCGCCCCGTTCGGATCGCTGGAACGGTTTATCGGCATACTCATAGAGCACTACGCCGGGGCCTTTCCCCTGTGGCTCGCTCCGGTGCAGGTGGCGGTACTGCCGGTCAGCGAGAAGGTCTCCGAATATGCCGGGAAGGTCGTCGGCAAGCTTCGCCAGGCCGGCATCCGCGCGGAACTGGACACCTCGCCCGACAAGGTCGGAGCGAAGATCCGCCGCGCCACCATGCAGAAGGTTCCCTACATGGCCGTGGTCGGTCCGCGCGAGGCGGAGGCGGAATCCGTCGCCGTCCGCGCCCGCGGAGCCGGCGACCAGGGCGAGCAGCCGCTGAACGAATTCGTCCGCGCCGTCAGGCAGGAGATTGACTCGAAGGGCCAAAATGTCGTAACAAGCGCTTCGAGCTGATAAGATAAGACGCAGGAAATGAGGTTTGCCGGCGGCGGCGTCCGCGGAGGGCGCGGCCCGGCCGGAGAGTCTTACAAGGAGACACGACCATCGCAAGAGAGCTTCGTTGCAACAGGCAAATACGAATCTCGCCGGTCCGACTGATCGACGAGAACAACGAGCAGGTAGGCATCGTCGAGACCAACGAGGCCATGAGACGCGCCCGCGAAGCGGGCTTGGATCTCGTTGAGGTCTCGCCGAACACCCGTCCGCCGGTCTGCCGGATAATGGACTACGGCAAGTGGAAGTATGCCCAGCGGAAGAAGGAGCAGAAGTCCAAGGCCCAGAAGCATACCTCCGAGCTGAAGGAGATCCGGATCCGGACTCCGAAGATCGACAAGCACGACCTGGAGATCAAGCTCAAGCGGGCGAGGGAGTTCCTCGAGCGGGGCGACCGGGTGCAGTTTTCGCTGCGTTTCCGTGGTCGCGAGCTGGCGCACAAGGAAGTCGGCGTGCAGCGTTTCCAGGAGGTGCAGGAGGCACTGTCGGACGTCGCCAAGGTCGAGCGTGGCCTGAGGTTCGAAGGGCGGCGTTTGACGGTGATGCTGGCGCCGGTGGGCAAGCAGCCCGCCCAGAAATCTTCCGAAGGCGACTCCGGGAAGCCCACAGAGGCCCAGCAGAAGCAGCAGGCATAGGCCGACCTTTGCGGGGGGCTTAAAGGTCCGGCTGTCGGCTTTCCGTGGGCAATTTCCCGGCATTGGGGCTTTACAACGGCAGGGATATGCCTAAAATGTGTGGTTTTCCGTCCCGTCAGGACGGATTACCTGAGAGCTTAACCATGCCCAAGATGAAGACAAACAAGGCAATGCGGAAGCGTGTCAAGGTTACCGGCCGAGGAAAGCTGTTGCGCCGTCATCCCGGCGGCGGGCACCTCAAGAGCAACAAGCCCGGCAAGCGGATCCGGCGTTACCGGCAACCGACGACCTTCTCCCCCGCCTTTGCGAAACACGCCCGGGCCCTGATGGGCCTGAAGGCGCCTAAGCAGCAGAGCGAACAGACAGAGTCATAATTGGTTTGATGGGAGCCCCCTGGGGCGCCCGCTGAAGCCCGACTGCCGGGCGAAAGCGGGTTCGGAACATCCCGCATAGACGGGAGTCCATCGGACCGGCAGGAGCGAACCATGCCTCGAGCACGCAAGGGCGCCGCCCGGCGCCAGAGACACCGTAAGGAACTCAAGGCCGCCAGCGGCTATCACGGCTCATTGTCGCGGCGATACCGGCTTGCCAAGCAGGCGGCTTTCCGCGCCGGCGTTTACGCCACACGCGACCGTCGCCAGCGCAAGAGGGATTTCCGCCGCCTGTGGGTGACGCGCATATCCGCCGCCTGCAAGCAGCGCGGGCTGCGATACAGCGAATTCATGAACGCGCTCTCGCAGGCCGGCATCGAGCTTAACCGCAAGATGCTCAGCGAGATCGCCATCGCCGATCCGCCCGCTTTCGACGCCATCGTCGAAAAAGCCATGAAAAAGTAGGGCGGGCTCTGCCCGCCGCGGCAAAACGCGGGCCTGGAACAGACGGCGAAGAAAACGCCATGTCATTGCTTGAGGACATCCAGGAGCTTCAGGCGACGGCCCTTTCGGAGCTTGAAAAGGCCGACACGCCCGACGCGCTGGAACAGTGGCGCATCAAATACATCGGCAGCAAGGGCGCCGTCAGAGCGACCATGCAGCGGCTCAAGGAAGTCCCCCGCGAGCAGAAACCCGCCGCCGGAAAGGCCGCCAACGAGCTGAAGAACACACTCGAGCAGGCCTACGGTCAACGGTCCTCCTCCCGGCAGTCCCCGAAGCGCAAGAGCAAACGGCCCAAGGTGGACGTAACCCTGCCCGGCCGACGGCGTCCCGTCGGGCACACACACATCCTCACACAGACCATCGAGGAGATAACGGACATCTTCGGACGGATGGGTTTCGAGATGGTCCATGGCCGCGAGGTCGAGGACGAGCGGCACAACTTCGACGGGCTGAATATCCCCGACTGGCACCCGGCCCGCGACCCGTGGGAGAACTTCTACATCGACGGCTGCGAGGACCTCATGCTTCGCTCGCAGACCTCTACGGTGCAGATTCGCACCATGGAAAGCCGCGAGCCGCCGGTGCGGATTATCGCCCCCGGCCGCGTGTACCGCCCGGACACCGTCGATGCCACCCACTCGTTCATGTTCTATCAGGTCGAGGGGCTGTACGTGGACGAGGGTGTCTCCATGACCGACCTGAAGACCTGCCTCGACCAGTTCTGCAAGGCCTACTTCGGGCCGGAGGTGGCGACGCGATTCCGCCCGAGCTTCTTCCCCTTCACCGAACCGTCCGCGGAGGTGGACATCCTCTTCGAATACGACGACGGCTCCACCGAGTGGATAGAGCTTGGCGGCTGCGGGATGGTGGACCCGGCCGTGCTGGATTTCGTCGGCTACGACAGCGAGAAGTACACCGGCTACGCCTTCGGTCTGGGCATTGAGCGGATGGCCATGCGCAAGCACAAGATCCCCGACATCCGCCTGCTGTTCGAGGGCGACGTCCGCTTCCTGCACCAGTTCTAAAATAGGGACAGTCACCTATTTCCCGCAAAAATGGAGACTGGCAACGCCGTGCTGTTTGGCGGTGCCTGTACCCACTTTTGCAGCACGAGTTCTATTTGGGATTCGTATCAGTCCGTGAAATCCCCTGGAATCTGTGTAATCTGTGTTCTGAAGAAATAGGTGACTGTCCCTATTTTAGGAGCGTGGCGTGCCTGTTCAGTTCGAGACCGACTTTCCCGGCGGCAACGGGCTGCTGATGGAGCTTGACGAGTCGCCGAAAGGCGTCAACGTCCGCTTCGCCGTCGAGCCGAAGAATTGCCCCGAGCCGCTGTGGTTCCATTTTCGCGTCGCGGGCCTGACCGGCCGCGGGGTCCGCTGCGTCATGACCAACCCCGAACAGACTCTCGGCGGGCCGGACTGGTCGCACAATCGCCCGGTCTTCCGCCCCGCCGGCGGGCTGTGGCAGCGCGCCCCCCTGCCCGAAGCCCTGCAGACCCCCGGCGGAAGAACCGAATGGGCGTGGGACCTGGGCACCGCGGATACCGTCGAGTTTGCGAACTGCTACCCCTACCAGCCGGAGGACCTGGAAAGCACTCTGGACGAACTCGACGGCGTCTTCCAGCCCGAGACCATCGGCGTAACGCCGGCCGGTCGGGAACTTGTCCGCCTCTACTCAGAGCTTCCGAGCGACGGGAAGCCGGCGGTGCTCATCGCGGCCCGTCACCACGCCGGCGAGACTCCCGGCTCGTGGGTGCTGGACGGGCTTCTGCGACAGGTGGCCGCCGACGAATCGCTCCTACAGGCGGTAACCTGGTGGGCTATTCCAATAGTCAACACGGACGACACCGTCGCCGGCAGCTACGGCAAGGACCCCTACCCGCACGACTGCAACCGCGCCTACGGCGAGAGCACGCAGCGTCGGCCTGAGATGTTCGCCATTACCAACGACGCGCGACGGCTCCGGGACGCCTCGTCGCGGCTGCTGGGGGTTGACCTGCACGCGCCGTCCCACGGTGAGCAGCGCAGCTACGTCCCGCTGCACGGCTGGGACGGCTCCGGCGAGATAAACCCCATCGCCCAGGACTTCGCGGAACGCTTCCAATCGGCCGTGCCGGAGCAGCTCCGCAGCCCGGAAGCACACGTCAAGCCGACGGGCAACTACGCACGCCAGCCGGGCATGTCGTTCAATCGTTGGATGCGGAACGTGCTGGGCGTCGAGTGCGTCACGCTGGAGACCAGCTACCAGGGCAACGGCGAGCGTTACTACAGCATCGACGACTACCGCCTCCTCGGCGCGACACTCGCCAAGACAATCGCCGACTGGCTAAAATAGGGACAGTCACCTATTTCCCGCAAAAATGGGGACTGGCAACGCCAAGCTGTTTGGCGGTGCCTGTACCCACTTCAGAAATAGGTGACTGTCCCTATTTTAGCGTTTGCGGCGTGCGAAGACGTTTCCCGGGCGCTGTTCTATGGCGCCTTTGAGCACGAGCATTGTCATGGCCGACGCCGCCCTGCCGCTGTCCAGCCCCGTCTTTCGCACCAGCTCATCCAGCGCCATCGGACCGTCGGCAAGCGCCGCGTGAAGGGCGCTTTCGGTATCGTCCATCCCGGCGGGCACTACTTCCGTCGGCTCCTCGGCCGGCGTCATCTTCGCACCGACTTCGCCGAGGTGGTCCAGTATGTCGTCCAGGTCCTGCACCAGCACCGCCCCGTCGCGGATAAGCTCATTGACGCCGCGGCTCATGGGCGAGTCCGCCCGGCCCGGCACGGCGAAGACGGCCCGGCCTTCCTCGTCGGCCTCCTCGGCCGTTATCAGCGCCCCGCTCCTGGCAGCCGCCTCCACCACCAACACGCCCAGCGACATGCCCGCGATAATCCGGTTCCTCGTCGGGAAGTTGCCGCTCAGCACCGCCGTCCGCATGGGCAGCTCCGAGACCAGCGCACCGGCGTCGGAGGCGACTATCCGCTCAAAAAGCTCCGCGTTCTCCGGCGGGTAGAGCGTGCTCAGTCCGCAACCCATCACCGCGACCGTCCGCCCCTCGCCCGAAAGCGCACCGCCATGGGCGGCCGCGTCTATGCCCCTCGCTCCCCCGGAGACCACGGTGAAACCCGCTCGCGCGAGCAGACGGCCGAACCGCTCGGCCTGCTCCAGTCCGTAGTGCGTGCACCGCCGCGAGCCGACCACACCCATAGCGACCGCGTCGGTGGGTTCCAGTCGCCCGCGGACATAGAGCACCTGCGGAGGCGTGTGAATGTTCTTCAGGGCCGCGGGGTATTCGGCGTCGTCGAGCAGGAGGATGCGCACGCCATGCCGCTCGGCCTCGGCGAGTTCCGCACTGACGTCGGCGTCGGTAACGGCTGCCATCGCAGCGACGGTCTTTTCCCCAATGCCGGCCACCTTCCGCCAGCCGACGGCACCGGCGGCCACCGCACGCTCGGCGTCGCCGAAGCGCCGTATGAGGCGCCGCAGCAGAACCGCCCCGATCCCGTCGGCCAGATGCAACCGAAGTGTAGCCCGTAAAAGCTCTTCCCGTGACATGAGCGGGATTATACGCGCCCAAAACAGGGACAGTCACCTATTTCTGAGTCTGTTCTGTAGGGTCGACAAGTCGCGTTGTCTGCGACTTGCCGACGCGATTGCTGACTGACGGGCATTTTCGTCGGCAATCCCGGCGAAGCGGGATTGCGCGACCCTACGACTAGCCGCGAGAAATAGGTGACCGTCCCTATTTTGACCAAACGCCGGCGATCTCCCGGCCGCAGTTGGGGCACTTGCCGTCGGCGAGATGGATTTTGCGGACACTGAAGCCGGAGCGCTCGATCAGCACCGTTTGGCAGTTGGGGCAATAGGTATTCTCGTCGGCCAGTCCGGAGACATTCCCGCAATACACATGGTGCAGTCCGACCTCCTTGCCCAGTTGCACCGCCAGGTTCAGCGTCTCCATCGGCGTGGTGGGTATGCCGTCCCACTCATACGCCCCGTGGAACCGGCTGACATGCCACGGCACGTCCGGGCCCAGCTCGGAGGCGATGAAGTTCGCCATGTCCCGCAGCTCCTGCTCGGAGTCGTTCATGCCGGGGACCACCAGCGTGGTAACCTCCAGCCAGATGTTGTGGCGGACGATCTCCCGCATGCAGGTGAGCACCGGCTCCAGCGACGCCTTCATCACCTTCCGGTAGGTCTCGTCACGAAAGGCCTTGAGGTCCACGTTTATGGCGTCCAGGTAAGGCGCGATGGTCTCCACCGCCGGCGGCGTCAGGAAGCCGTTGGACACGAACGTGTTGAGGATCCCCCTCTCGTGTGCCAGCTTGCCCGTGTCGTACGCCAGCTCGAAGAACACCGTCGGCTCGGTGTACGTGTAGCTGATGGACGCACAGTCGTAGTTCTCGGCCGCCGTTACTATCTGCTCCGGACTGACGGCCTGGCCGGCGGCCACCTGCCCGGTCCGCGGGGACTGGGATATCTGCCAGTTCTGACAGAACGGGCACTGGAAGTTGCATCCCGCGCAGGCGATCGACAGCGCCCGCGTGCCGGGCAGGAAGTGGAACAACGGCTTCTTCTCGATGGGGTCAACATTCAGCGCGACCACCGATTCATAGTTCAGCGTATTGAGCACGCCGCCGACGTTCTGCCGCACGCGACAGAGGCCGTACTTGCCCGCGGCGATAACACACTGATGGCCGCACAGGTTACAGCGGACCTTCTGGCCGTCGAGCTTCTCATACAACATGGCATCGTGTGAATCACTCATCTGGTGCGCCTCCCGTTGGCCGCGCGCGACATTATAGAGCGTCGTGGCGCAGCACCCAACCGGACAGCCACAGCGCCCCCGCAGCCAGCGCGAGCACGCGCCAAAGCCCTCGCGCGTCGGCAGTGGCGACGGCCGGCGGCAAGGGGACGTCGCCGGCCGCTGCAACGGGGTCCCGCCCGGGAGATTGCCGCTGCAGACCCGTCAAGCTCACAGCGTGGAGCGTTCCCTCTGCGTCCGAATACAGCCCCGGCAGCGGAAGACCGTACGGACCCTCACCGCCACCTGCAACGGCAGTCCAGTTGGCGCCGGGACCGATCTCCAGCGGCGTCCGATGGAAGTAGTCCTCGCCCGGTGGAGTGTCTGCCGCGAGGTACTCCATCGCACCGGCGGCAAACAGCACGAACGCCTCGCTCAGAGTGAAGTTGGTGTTGTCCGTATCCAGGTCGAACGCCACGTACACCCGTCGCGGCTGCGGCAGCGGCCCGGCTGCGTCGCGCAGTATCAGCGCCCTTCCGCCTACGGAAACCAAGGGTGTGTACCGCCGCGGTGGTGCGATCCAAGGCCGGACGCGACGGACGCTGACGCCGCGAAAATCCACGTGACGCATTATGGCGTCGTCGGCGTTGACGTCGGCCTCGTCCAGACGGACGTGTTCCAGCGGCTCGGACACCTCGCAACCCGGCGGCGGCGACGGAGGCAGAACCACAAGCGCGGGCTTGTCCTCCGGCGGATCGGCCGCGACGGCAACGAGCACGTCCGCCTCGGACGGCTCGGCGACCTGCTCCAGCCAGTCAGCGGCCTCTATCAGACGTCGCAGCGCCGGCTCATCGCGTCCCACCACCGTAACGCTTGTCGCCCCACGCTGCGGCCGCGCGAGATACGCGCTGGAGTCCCAGTCCGACCGGTCCGCACCATCGATTGTTACGGCCAGTCCTTCGGCGGAGGACACCTCCAGTACCTCGGACCTGGTTTCGCCCGCGGGGATTTCCAGCTCCCGCGAAGCCGCCGGGCGCATCCGGCCGCCTTCAGCGGCGGCAACGTTCAGCCCCACCGCACGCCGTATCTCGCTGTGATTGCCGACCGCGACGAAAAGCTGCGCGGTCCGCTCCCCTGTCACCACGGCCGCTACGGATTCGATGCTCACCTCGCCCGCGCCGGCGGGCAGTTCGATTACTCTCTCCGCCGGCACGGCCTGGCCCACCTGCGCCCCTGCCGGCGCGAAGACCACCACGTGTTCAAAAGGCGGCTTCGGCTCGTCCGGTTCCAGCTCATCCGCCTTCGCCGGAAGCAACGGAAGGTTTTCGATACGGCTTCGGGTCTGCGAAGGGGTCAGTGGTTCGCTCGCGCCACCCGCTATCGCCGGCAGGAGCAGTTGCACGCGGTCGTCTCCCGACAGCCGCGAGAGCAGCTCGGCCGTCGAACGCCGCAACGCCTCGGCCCCGGCGGGCGCGGCAAGCTCGGCCGAATTGACGACCGCAATCCCCACGTGGTGCCTCGGTGGTGTGGCATGCAGGACAGGCCGGGCCGCCGCCAGGACGGCCGATACCGCGCCCAGCAGAAGCAGCAGCCAGGAAAGCACCGCCCGACGCGACCGCCGGCGCCCGGCCGACGTGCCGCGAGCCACCGCGCCCAGCCACGGCACCAAGCTCGGCACTATCAGCCGTCGCCTGGCCGGTCGCAGCAGGGCCACCACGGCCGCCGCCGCCACCGCCACAAGCCCCAGCAAAGCCCACGGAAATGCAAAAGTCATGGCTCGATTCTACGAATCCGCTCGCCAAGACGGTAGTATTGGTCTTTCCCACCGCCGGGCGGCTCGACACCGGCTGGTGGGGCGAGTTTTCCTGACACCGTCGAGCGGCAGGTTTTCACAAGGCAAGCCCGGAAGCGAGGAATCCATGGCGTTGACAGGCGAATGGCGCAGCCGCATCGAGCGGTGGCGCAAGGAATTGCCGCAGCATTTCTATACCCCGCTGCAGACAGCCGAGCTGAGCGGCTTCATGACAACCAAGCAGCTTTCGCCTGAACAGGCGAGCGAAGGCGACTTCCAGCCCATGCCGGAGGGCGCCTTCTGGGGCGGTAAGTGGGAGTACGGCTGGTTCCGCACCGAGCTGGTCACCCCCGAAGACGCCGCCGGTAAGCGGCTGGTCTTCCGCCCCGCTCTGGCAACCGAGGCGGTCGTGTTCGTGAACGGCCGGGTGGCACAGGGACTGAGCCACCAGAGGCCCTTTGTGACATTGACGCGCGAGGCGCAGGCGGGCGAACGCTTCGAGATACTGATAGAGGCCTATGCCGGTCACGGCCCGCGGGAGTGTCACGCCGGACCGACACCGCCGTGGCGCGAAACCGTCCCCGAGCCGCCGGAAACGCAGCAGACCGTCGGCCGGAGTGATTTCGGCATATGGCAGGAAGAGGTATATCAGCTCCACATAGACGTCGAGACGCTGTGGGGCATCCGCGAGAACATCGACCCCGACTCGCTGCGGATGGCGGAAATAGACGAGGGTCTGCGACGCTTCACGTTGACCGTCGATTTCGAGTTGCCGACTGCACAGATGCTTGAGACCGTCCGGAAGGCGCGGGAGGAGCTTCAACCGCTGCTTAAGTGCGTCAACGGTTCGACAGCTCCGACTATGTTCGCATTCGGGCACGGGCACCTGGATACGGCGTGGCTCTGGCCGCTGGCTGAGACCGAGCGCAAGGCCGCCCGAACCGTCTCCAACCAGCTTGCACTCGCCGAGGAGTATCCCGGCTACCGTTTCCTGATGAGTCAGCCGGCCCAGTATCGCATGCTGCGGGAGAAGTATCCGAAGCTCTACGAGCGGCTGGTGCAGGCGGTGGCCGACGGCCGGGTCATCGCTGACGGCGGGATGTGGGTCGAGGCCGACACGAACATCTCCGGCGGCGAGGCGCTTATCCGGCAGTTCATACACGGCAAGCGGTTCTTCCGCGACGAGCTGGACACCGACAGCAGGTTCCTCTGGATACCTGACGTGTTCGGATACTCCGGCGCACTGCCGCAGATAATGGTCGGCTGCGGTGTGCCCTACTTCGCAACGGCGAAAATCTTCTGGAACTATCACGGTGGCGACCCGTTCCCGCACAACACGTTCCGCTGGCGCGGCATTGACGGCTCGGAGGTGATCACCCACCTGTTCACCGACTACAACGCCGGGACGGACCCCGCGAGTGTCATCCGCGGCTGGCGCAAGCGGGTGCAGAAAGACGGTATCTCCACGCGCCTCTACCCGTTCGGGCACGGCGACGGCGGCGGCGGTCCGACGCGCAACCACCTGGAGTTCGCCCGCCGCCTGGAGAACCTCGAAGGCGTGCCGCGCATGAAGCACGCGACGCCAATGGAGTTCTTCGAGGACCTGAAAAGCCGGGGCATCGGCGATGCGCACTACGTGGGCGAACTGTACTACCAGTGCCACCGCGGCACTTATACCTCCCAGGCCAAAACCAAAAAGGGCAATCGCAAAAGCGAGCTTGCCCTTCGGGAGGCGGAGTTCTGGGGCGCGGTCGCCGCCGCGCTGAAGGGCCATGCGTTCCCCGCGGCGGACGTGGACGAGGCCTGGAAGCTGGTGCTGCTGAACCAGTTCCACGATATCCTGCCGGGCTCTTCGATAGAGCGGGTTTACGACGAGGCCGAGGCCGCCTACGAAAAGGTCACGAGCGACGCCGCCGGCTGGACAAGCAACGCGGCCGGCGCTCTGGTCGAGGCACAGGACGACGGCAAGTCGCTGACTGTGTTCAACTCTCTGAATTGGCAGCGGCGCGAGCTGGTGGAGCTTCCCGATGGGTTTGAATCGGCGGCGGACGCGCAAGGCCGACCGCTTGCGGTTCAGGAAACCGACGGTAGGCGCCTCGCGGAGGTAACCGTTCCGGCCTGCGGATGGACGACAGTAACCGCCGGCGGCGCCGCCGGGCCGGAGGAAAGCGCAGTCGGCGCATCCGAAAAGCACCTGGAGAACGAGCACTTCCGCGTGGAGCTGAACGACCGCGGCGAGCTGGTGACCATCCACGACAAAGACGCCGACTCCGAGCTGGCGGCCGGCGCGTGCAACCGGATGATGATGTTCAAGGATGTTCCCACGAAATTCGACGCCTGGGACATCGACAGCATGTACGCGCAAACGCCGGTGGAGCTTCCGGCGAAAGCGGAGGTAGAGGTCGTCTCGGCCGGTCCGCTGGAAGCCCGGCTGCGGGTACGGCGGCGGCTGAACGAGTCGGATCTGACCCAGGACATCGTGCTGCGTCGCGACAGCCGGCGTGTGGACTTTGAGACGACCGTTGAATGGCGCGAGAGCCACAAGCTGCTGAAGGTGGCCTTCCCGGTAAGCGTCCACGCCGACGAGGCAGTGCACGAGATTCAATTCGGCCACGTCCGTCGGCCGACGCATGCGTCGCGACCGTTCGACGCCGACCGCTTCGAGGTGTGCAATCACAAGTGGACCGCACTGGCCGAGGAAGGCCGGGGCTGCGCCGTGCTTAACGACTGCAAGTACGGCGTGAACGTCGCCGAGGGCAGCATCAACCTGACGCTGCTGAAGTCGGCCCTCGCCCCGGACATGCACGCCGACAAGGGCACGCAGCAGTTCACCTACGCCTTCACCGGCTGGAGCGGTCCGCTGTGCGATTCGCCGCTGGTGCGGCAGGGCTACGAGCTGAACGTGCCCGTGGTGAGCGTGCCCGGCCGCGGAGGCGAGCAGTCGGTCTTGGGCGTGGATGCGGACAACATAGTCGTCGAGACCGTCAAGTGCGACGAGGACGGCAGCGGCGACGTTATCATACGCCTATACGAGGCGATGCGGACGAACACGCGGTGCACGCTTAATACCGCCCTTCCGGCGGCTTCCGCCTGCGAGACGGACATGCTGGAAAGCGACATCCGCTGCGAGCTGGAGCTTCGTGACGGTCGGGTCGGGCTTGAGTTTCGCCCGTTTGAGATAAAGACTGTCCGGCTGCGGATGAAGGCGTGATAGTCGCCTCTGCCGCTTGACCGGATGCGGCCGTGAAGGTAGAGTGATTTTCGCAGGTCCGGGCGGCGACGCGGACTTGCCAGTGGGCCCTTAGCTCAGCGGTCAGAGCAGTGGACTCATAATCCATTGGTCGTAGGTTCGAATCCTACAGGGCCCAGTCGTGCTCCTCGGAGCGAAACGTCTCACGTCCTCCGAAGCCCACGCGAGCATTGCGTGGGCTACCGCATCCTCGCCCAATATCCAGGGGATTCCGTGAACGCCGCCCGACGTGGCAACGCCAGTGGCCTGGACTCGCTCCACCCTCGCGCGTCACGTTCTCGGCCCGTGTGTCTCTCTCACCATGGTCAACCAGGTGTACCGGCTCATGAAGGCCAGCGTCGCGAAGCGGGTGCTGTTCCTGGTCGACCGCCGTGCCCTGGTCCGTGCTACCGTTGCCGGGCGGAACCGGGCACGGTAAGATCCTGTCTGCCGGAACCGGAGAACGTCGCCCAATCCGGCAATCGCAGCTTCCTGGAGTCCGCATGAAGACTAAAGGACAAATCGAGGCCGAGATCAGTGAGGCGATCATCAAGTTCGAACGCGAATACATGGGGCGCGGCCCGGATGAGACCCGTTCCTACCTTCTTGGAGACATGGTCTTGGTCCGACTTGGAGGCGTTCTGACTCCGGCAGAGAAGCAACTGGCGGCCTCCGGCGATTACGCAGAGGGCGGACGGCTCGTCAAGCAGGTTCGCATGCAACTGCTGGAGAAGGCAAGAACGCTTCTGGAAGCGATCGTTCGAGACATCACGGGGCGTGTCGTGCTGAGCTTGCATACGGATATCAGCACGAAGACCGGCGAGCGCATCATCGTGTGGACGCTCGACGGGACCGTGGACTGCCGCCCAGGCGACAGCCGTCCGCAGTAGACGGTGCGCACCGACCAGGAACTGCTCTGGGCTATTGGGGGCATGGAACAAGGGGCTTGACTGAGCCGCGGCGACAGAGTATAAGACTCTCAGACAAGCAGACTTTGGCAGGCAAGACAGGGAACGCCCCAGGCGTTTGCTTCGAGTTGGCCGGATCGCGATCCGAGAGGAACCGCATCCGGCTTTTATTATCTCGTCACCGCCGGGACGATATCATCGGCAGCGGCGACTGCCAGAGACAGACAGAAGCAAGCACAGGCAGATTAACAGGGGGTCGCCACAAGGCGACCTGCTGAAGAGATAGGCCGGCCGGAAGTGACAACCTTTTCGCTTCTGCCGGTTTTTTATTGCGCCCGCGGGGTATGCGCCGCAGAAAGGAAGACTCAGCATGATCGACTCAGCAATGTCCGAATCCACGGAGAAGGGTTTCGTCCTTCACAAGAGAGGCAAAGTGCGCGATGTGTACATGCCGGATGAGCACTCACTACTGATCGTAGCCTGCGACCAGATCTCGGCTTTCGACCACGTGCTTCCCACGCCCGTGCCTGGCAAGGGCCGGATGCTGACGCGGATGTCCAACTTCTGGTTCGAAGCGACGAAGCACATCGTTCCCAATCACATCATCGATCCCGATCCGGGGCCGAAACGGTTTGACGGAGTCGACTGGTACTACGAGGGCCTTCGGGGCCGGACGGTCATGGTACGCAAAACGGCGCCTTTGGCTATCGAGGCCATCGTCCGCGGCTACATTTCCGGTTCGGGCTGGAAGGAGTACCAGCGCAGCGGGACAGTCTGCGGCATTCCGCTGCCGCGGGGGCTTCGAGAGTCCGAAGCGCTGCCGGAACCGATTTTTACGCCGTCGACTAAGGCGACATCCGGCCACGACGAGAATATCTCCTTTAAGGTCGCCGCGGAGATCGTCGGCGACGAGTTGGCAAGCCGAGTGCGGCAGTTGAGCTTGGCGCTATACCGCTTCGCGGCGGATTACGCCGGGCAGCGAGGCATTATCATCGCGGACACGAAATTCGAGTTCGGGCTAACCGAAGGTGGCGAACTGATCCTGATTGACGAGGCGCTTACGCCCGACTCCTCGCGGTTCTGGGACGCTTCTCTGTATGAAGTTGGTCGTCCACAGGACAGCTACGACAAGCAGTTCGTACGCGACTACCTTGAAACGATCGGCTGGGACAAGAAACCCCCGGTGCCTCATCTGCCAGAGGAGATTGTGGCCCGGACCGCCGCCAAGTATGAGCAGGCGATGAAAATTATGCTTAGAGGAAAGGGCGAACAGAATGCAAAGGGCTGAATTTCTGACATATGCGTCGCTGCCGGAGAGCGTGGCAGAAGTGCTTCGCTGTGCCCGCTCGGTGACCGTGGCCGGCAGTATTTGCGATCTGGAGGCCACAGCCTGCGGAGCCGCCGGAGAAACGTCGACAACGGTTTCGTATGAGTTGCCGGGCGGCTCTTTCGTCGAAGAAGTCGACGTAGTTCGTCTCGGCAACGGCATAGGCGCGAACTACCGCGATCCCTATATGCGCCGGCGGGACCCGGACTGCATGGTCGTTGCGGACGCCAAACCTTCGGACAAGCCCCGGTTTTCCGATCGTTTTGGACACGAGTTCTCCAAGCTGAAGCAGGAGACCTTCGAATGGCTGAAGCAGCAGGACCTGGCTATCTTCGCATTTGAGATGGGCCAGCCGGGACTTGGAGCGGATGCCTTGGCCATCTGCCCGGCCAATGCCGGCTTCTTCGCCTTCGGTTTGGGACTGCTTCAGGGCGTTGTGGATATCGAGACGCTGGACCGTAGGTTCGAACCCGCGACGATCATCTACGTCGCCCCGCCGTTTCGGCACACGCACTTTGACGGTAAACAGGTCGTTGTGCACGAACGTGCGGAATTGCATGAGATATTCTCGTACAACCTCTACCCGGGACCCAGCGCGAAGAAGGGTGTGTATGGCGCACTGATTGAACTGGGTGAGCAGGAGGGATGGGTTACTGCCCATTGTTCCGCCGTTCGCGTCATGACCCCCTACGACAATCTGGTGACCTTCATGCACGAAGGGGCCAGCGGCGGCGGCAAGAGCGAAATGCTCCAGCAGCCGCACCGGCTGCCCGACGGTCGACTGATGCTGGGGCGTAACACTGTTACAGGAGAAGAACGCTACCTGGAGATTCCCCGTACCTGTGACCTGTTCCCGGTGTGCGATGACATGGCCCTGTGCCATCCCTCCATCCAGACGCCTGATGGCAAGCTGTCGGTTACAGACGCCGAGAACGGCTGGTTCGTACGAGTCGACCATATTCGCCAGTACGGCACGGACCCGGACCTGGAGCGTCTGACCGTGCATTCGCACCGGCCGCTGCTGTTCCTGAACATTCGGGCGGTGGCCGGCGGAACCGGCCTGATCTGGGAGCATGTCGAGGACGCGCCGGAGCGGCCTTGCCCTAACCCGCGGGTGATAGTCCCTCGCGAAGTTGTGCCGAATGTTGTCAACGGAGACGTGCAAGTGGATGTTCGTTCATTCGGCGTCCGTACGCCCCCGTGTACGCGCGAACACCCAACTTACGGCATCCTTGGGATGTTCCACCTCCTTCCTCCGGCGTTGGCATGGTTGTGGCGGCTGGTCGCCCCCCGCGGGCACGCCAACCCCAGCATCGTGAACACCGGGGGCATGACAAGCGAAGGCGTCGGCAGCTACTGGCCGTTTAGTACGGGCAAGAGGGTGGCCCAGGCCAACCTCCTGCTCAGCCAGTTCAGGAGCGCCCCGGCGACCCGGTATGTTCTCACGCCAAACCAGCACGTTGGCGCGTGGGAGACGAGCTTCATGCCGCAGTGGCTCATGCGTGACTACCTGGCGCGTCGAGGCGTTGCTCCCTTCCGGTCGGATCAACTGGTTGCTTCGCGTTGTCATCTGCTCGGCTATGCGCTGCAGAACATGCGCATTGAGGGCACGTCAATCCACCACTGGTTTCTCGAGGTTGACACACAACCGGAAGTAGGCCCCGAAGCGTATGATGAAGGCGCGCGGATCTTGACCGAGTTCTTTCATCGCGAATTGAAGAAGTTCCTTCAGCCGGAATTGGATCCCGCCGGACGGGATATCATCGAGTGCTGTCTTTCCCACGGACACATCAACGATTACGAAAATCTGATGTCAGGGATCGGCCAGGTCGACCCTCGTTGCAGCAGTCAGGCAAATCCGACCGCGGGGGCGACGGCGTGAAGGGCGTGGAGATCGGTTCCGGTTTTGCCGCCAAGGACGTGAGGGGCTACGTGTGCAACGACCGGAGACGGACGGACGGCAAGGGCTCATGCAGGAGATAAGGGACTGATGACCGTCATCCATGGAACGGAGCAACGGACATGATAGTAGACTCGAAGATACTCGGCACCTGGGGGATAGCACGCCGGCGTGCCTATGATTGGCGATACGGCCTCGCTGCGCAGTGGCGATTCGCCATGTGTTGTGCCATGGCGTGCCTTACTGGGGTGCTGGCTCGGGTCCGAGTGCCGCTGCCTTGGACACCCGTTCCGCTTACCGGCCAGGTCTATGCCGTGCTGCTGGCCGGTGTACTTATGGGCAAGCACTACAGTGTAATCAGCCAGGTTCTATATGTGGGCCTTGGAGTCGCCGGTATTCCCTGGTTTGCCGGTTGGACATCCATGTCTATGTTCGGGCCGACTGGCGGATATCTGCTGGGGTTCATCCCAGCAGCTGCTCTGGTGGGCTGGCTGACGGACCGTCCGGTGCCCCCTTCTCGTCGCCGAGTCGTCGTTGCCATGTTTGCGGGCGTGACGATCGTCTACTTCTGTGGTTCCCTCCAGTTCGCGTTGATCATGCGAACGGGGTTGAGTGCTACGTTTATCAGTGCTGTCCTGCCTTTTGCCCCACTGGATGCAGTGAAGGCTGTGCTGGCGGCCTTGCTGGCGTTCGCCCTGTTGCCTGGAGAGCGACACCCCCGTAGCGCTTACAGCATACAGGCAATGCAAAGGCATCGATAGGAGCCATGTTGTGCGAAGAGCCGTATTCCTGGACCGAGACGGTACGATTATTGAAGATCGCGGGCACTTGCGCGACCCGTCGCAGGTCGTCTTCTTCCCGTATGCGTTTGATGCCCTGCGTCAGCTGCAGAAGGCTTTCCAACTGTTCATTGTCACAAACCAGCCGGGTGTGGCTGCGGGCAAGATTACTCCGAGAGAGGTTGATCGCGTCAATGCGCATGTAATCGGTCAGTTAGCCGAGGCCGGCGTTGAAATCACGGACGTATATGTGTGCCCGCACAGCCGGGAGGATGGTTGCTCCTGTATAAAGCCACACCCATACTTCCTCCAGGAAGCTGCAAAGCGATATCAACTGGACCTGTCGCAGTCGTTTACTGTCGGCGATCATCCTCACGACGTAGAACTGGCTTACAGGGCTGGAGCCCATGGAATCTACGTTTTGACCGGGCATGGCCAGAAGCATTTGCCCGAGCTACTGTGTAATGCGTCAGTCGCCATGAATATCAGCCAGGCGGCCGAGCGAATACTGGCACACTCTGCGATTGCGGCCAAGATCAAGATAGACACTGGAACCCTTCGACAAGCCGCGGCAGTACTTCGAGATGGGGGAACCGTCGCGTTCCCTACCGAAACGGTATACGGGTTGGGGGCGAATGCGCGCGATGCGGCGGCCGTGGCGAGGATCTTTGAGATCAAGCGCCGGCCTCGGTTTGATCCCCTCATTGTCCATGTCTGTTCAGTTGCTCAAGCGAGACAGGTCGTTCGTCAGTGGCCTAACGCGGCCGAGAAACTGGCTCGGCAATTCTGGCCCGGCCCCCTCACGCTCGTCCTTCCCAAGGCTGCCGATGTGCCTGACATCGTCACCTCTGGACTGGAAACGGTCGCGATTCGGATGCCCAACCACCCGTTGGCCCTGGCGTTGATCGCCAAGGCGGGCGCACCGCTGGCAGCGCCCAGCGCGAACCTCTTTGGCGGAATCAGCCCGACCACGAGTGAACATGTGCAAACGCAGTTGGGCGCCCAGGTGGATATCGTGCTTGAGGGCGGCCCGTGTTCCGTCGGCGTGGAATCGACCATCCTGTCGCTGGTCAATGAGGTGCCCGTCTTGCTTCGCGCCGGCGGTACGCCTGTGGAAGATATCGAACGCGTTGTCGGTCCCGTGAAGCGTCCGCGTGTCGACCCGAGTCGTCCTACGGCACCTGGGCAGTGTCTACGGCACTATGCGCCGCGCACGCCCACGGTCCTCTGTGACGACATCGAGAACCTGCCGTCGCTTCCTCGCACCGGGTTGTTGACGCTACTTCCGCCGTACTCAGAAGACGGTTTCACCGTCGTCGAGGTGCTCTCGGCAGAGGGCGACCTGCGGGAGGCAGCGGGCAATCTCTTCGCCGCGCTTCACAGGCTCGACGCGATGGGCCTCGACCGCATTGTGGCAATGACTGTGCCTGATGCGGACCTGGGACTGGCCATCAATGATCGGCTTCGTCGTGCGGCAAACGGCACACAGAAGACAAGAAATCGGAAGGAGTGGACGTGAAGTGCGTCATTCTGCTGGCCTCGGTGTTAATTCAGCTTTGCCTGGGAGGCGTGTACGCATGGAGCAGCCTGGTGCCCGCGTTGGAGGGCACCCTCGGCGTGAGTGTGGCTCAGACCCAGGCCATCTTCGGCGGCCTGTTCGGCACATTCACCGTGTCCATGGTGGTGGCTGGGAAGCTGCTGGACCGGCTTGGGCCACGGATGACAGCCTCCGTCGGCGGACTGCTGTTCGCGGGAGGATATCTCATCGCGTCCTTCTCGGGCGGGAACATTGCCGTGATGCTACTGGGTATATCCCTGCTGGTGGGAGCCGGCACGGGGTTCGGATATGTGTGCCCCCTGGCCACCTGCATGAAATGGTTCCCAGACCGACGAGGTCTCGTCACCGGGATCTCTGTGGCCGGTTTCGGCGGCGGAGCCGTGCTCCTCTCGACCGTGGCGGAATACCTCCTCTCCACTGGTATGCCCGTTCTGACAGTCTTCCGATGGATTGGTTTGACGTACGGAGCGGCGCTCCTGACCGCCGCTGCCGTGTTGCGATTCCCCACGTCGCCCCGTGGAGACCATGTGAGCCCGACTCCTGCGGTGAGGTCTCTTTTGCGTGACCCCTTCTTCCTGTCGCTTGTCCTTGGGATGTTCTGTGGAACCTTCGCGGGGATGCTCGTCATTGGCAACCTCAAACCCATGGCGCTGAACGCCGGCATCCCGGCTCTCCCGGCCGCCGTCGCTATCAGTGCCTTCGCAATCGGGAATGCCTCCGGACGAATCACATGGGGATGGATTTCGGACCGGACGGATGAGCGTACGATCCCGGTCAAACTGGCCTCGCTGGCCTTACCGGTCGCACTGTTGGCGTGGGCGGATTCGGCGGTCGTCTTCATCGGCGTCTCATTCGCCGTGGGTTTCGGCTTCGGCGCGTGCTTCGTGGTCTATGCCGCCCGCGTGGCTTCGCGGTACGGGCTGGCACGTGTCGGGGGTATCTACCCTATCGTCTTTCTGGCCTACGGCGCGGCGGGGATCACAGGACCGGCGCTGGGGGGATGGCTGTACGACAGCACCTCAAGCTACACGCCCGCCATCGCCCTCAGTTGTGGCATGGTTGGCATCGGCCTGCTCGGCAGTATGTGGCTTCTGCGGAAGGCGAGATCGTCTCTCGTCGTGGACCGTGTAAGCAATCGATAACTATCTCTTTCTTGTGGTGCAGAAGGGATGAAAGGAACAGGAGAATAAGATGACGGAAACCGGACCCGTTGTGTCTATCGTGATGGGCAGCAAGTCAGATCTGGAAGTGATGTCCGAAGCGGCGGCGATCCTCGGGGAGTTCGGAATCTCCCATGAGCTTCGTGTCATCTCGGCACACCGCACGCCGGACAGAGCGCATGCGTTCGGCCGTTCGGCAAAGGAGCAAGGCACGAAGCTCATCATCGCTGGGGCCGGCAAGGCTGCCCACCTGGCCGGCGTTATGGCTTCGCTAACAACGCTACCGGTTATTGGCGTGCCCATGCCGACGTCCGACCTGGGGGGTCTGGATTCGCTGCTCTCAACAGTCCAGATGCCGGGCGGCGTTCCAGTAGCAACCACGGCAATCGGCAAAGCCGGGGCCAAAAACGCCGGACTGCTGGCGGTGGCGATATTGGCCATCGCGGATGATCTACTCGCCACCAAACTTACCCGTTACAGGGAGAAGATGCTTCTTGAAGTTGAGCAGGCGGACGAGCATGTACGGAAGCAGACCAGTGCGCAGTAAGAGAGATGCTGTTGAGACCGAGCAGCAGGACGGGGATGTGATTACACTGCGATACTTCGACACGCCCGTATGTTGCGGCTACCGAAGCCGGAAGCTCCCCCTTGCCCAGGGAGGTGGTTGAGGTATTGGCACACAAGCTAATAGAGACACAGACGACAATGTCATTACTTGCTGACGAGGCAACCGAGGGATGCTCGCAAGAGTCCTCATGGCCCATCGAGGCAAGGCCGTCTTGGCCAACACGATCCCATTCGAGAAGCCAGCTTTCCGGGCCGGGGACTTTCTCGAATGGCGATTGCATAGGAAGTTCGTGGAGCAAGACTTCTGCCGGGCGGGGCAGGTGTGCATGGCATCCATATCGTGCTTTAAATGCACAAGTTGTGAGGATGCGATGAAGGGATTGCGCAGATCGTGTCTCTCCATGCCGATAGAATCTGCGCGATCAGCTACGCTGATAAGCAAGGCAAGTACCAAGGCCAACAAGAGTTAACTCTGCCGTTAGTTGATTGACGGCCATGAAGAGGTGATGGCATGAATAGCCGCGAGGAGTGGTTAAGGCAGCAGATTACAGAGGTTATCTCGAGTTTTGAGCGAGAGCAAATGTCCGTGTCACCGAATGCAGTATCAATTGCCCTGCATCCACGGTCGCTTGTAGTGACGCTGTGCGGGGCGGCCTGTCCCGCAGAAATGGAACTGGCGAGCAATGGCGATATGGCCCGGCTATTGGAGCGTTTCTATGCCATGGCCTTTGATGCCTGCAAGATCGAACTCGAGCAGGCTATCGCCAGCATTCTTGGTCGCCGTGTGACTCGATCCAAGTGTGCGATAGATCCGCAATCGGGAGACGGGGTGCTTCTCTTTGCACTCAGTGAAGATGCCAAGGTTGCCCCTGTGCGTGAATCTCCGAAGACATCAGACCGCAGTGAATCGAACGGACGATCGCCGCATGCTGGTAATGAGGAGAGGGATAGTGGAAATAAGCATTCATTGTAACGATGTCGCGTACTCAGGAGATGTACAGGAGATGGTTCGCGAGAAGCTGAGCGTTGCGTTGCGTCGAATGAGCCCTCATATACGTGTCCTGACGGTACGGCTAGAACATGCAAACAGACCACAAGGCGGGACCGACAAGCAATGCGTTCTCGAGGCAGTTGTTGAGCATCATGCTTCACCTGTGGTCGAGACAACAGGCGAGACCCGCAACCGTTGCCAGTCGATATCCCGCCACCGCAGCGCGAGCACTTCCGACGAACGCCGCAGGCCGCACCTGTCACATTCGCTGTCAATCCCTGCACTGCCATCGGCTTCTTCATCAAAGGGCGGCGTCGATCAGCCGCTGAACGAATACAAGGTCATCCCGTGTCTGATCGGGCGTCAGCTCAAGCTGCTTGCCCCTCGCGAGGACATCGTGGAAATGGTGCCACTGTCGCGTGTAGCAGTCCGGTTCCTCAGGTGTGGCTTCGAACCACTCTGTTCCATCCTCGGCGATGAACCGGAGCCCCGGCGTGCCCTGATCGATCGTGATCGTACCCTCCTTGGCGAAGATTTCGAAGATCGGCTTGGCCTGAGAGCGGAACCCGTAGGCCATCGTCAACTGGCACGCCGTGCCGGATGAAAGCTCGAAGTTGGCGATGATTGTGTCCCATCGGCCCAGCGCCTTGTCCGCCGAGAGCAGGCGCGATTGAACCTTGCGGGGCATGCCGAACGCCTCGCGTATGGGGTTGGCGGTATGGCAGCCGCCCTCCAGCAGGTAGCCCCATGTGAGCCGCTTGTCGTGCCGCCATGCGGAATGGTAGTACTTCGTAATCGTGTGCGGGCACATCTTCCAGAACTGGTGCAGTTCGACCATCCGTGGCTTACCGAACGCCCAGTCGCCCGTGCGGGCCATCTCGCGAAGTCGCTTGTAGGCGGGGATGAAGAAGAACTGCTCAGCCACCATGTACGTACAGTCAGTCTTCCGCCACACGCGAATGATCTTGCGGGCTTCCTCGACAGTGTTGGCCATCGGCTTCTCGCCCAGCACGTGCTTGCCGGACCGCAGAGCATCCATCGTGATGGCGGCCGTGTGGTACGGAGGCACGGCGATGAGCACGGCCTCGATGTCCTGACGCTCGAGCAACTCGCGGTAGTCCTCGACAATGGAAGGTTTGCCCCCCAGCTTCGCGGCCACGCGTTCGGCGCTGGCTCGGATGACATCCGCCACCGCCACCACGCGGAACTTTCGCTTTAGTCTGTTGAGGATCGGCACGTGCGTGTCGTGCGTGATAATCCCCGCCCCGATGATACCCAGCCGAATCGCAGCCATGCCTCGTCTCCTTGGTGCTCCGGTCTTCGCCGTTCAGGTCAAAGGCTAGGGCAGGCCCAGTTAGTGCGTCAACTGCAAAATGGTGCGTGAAAGCTGCATGCCGTTCGGGTATGATTTGTTTTTCTGCTGCGAAGTTGCCTCGAAACTGTGCCGGCATATCGCACGTGAGGAGGTTGGACACCATGTATTGTCTGATCGCCGTGACTGTGACTTTGGTGCTTCTCGGGCTTCACGCAGGAGTGGCTTCGGCCGGGTCGGCGGAATCCCCCGCCGGGTTCGTGCGGGAGATATGGGTTCTCGGAGGCAGCAACAACTTTCGCGTGAACTCGCCGGATGCCAAGGAGGGTCCGTTCAAGGACCGCTGGGAGGCCAAGCAGGATGGCGTTCTGACCGTGGAAGTTGACCAGGATCTCTCCGAGGTCGCCTCGGCCGAGTTGTACCTGGAATTGTGGGGTGGTCATCCCGGCGTGGCCAACAAGCGGTTTACGCTCAACGGCAAGACGGAGTACAAGCTGCCCGAGGTCGGGGCCGCCAAGGGCAACTGCACCTATAGCTACCCGTCTGCGGCCTTGAAAGTTTCCGAACTGCGGGCAGGCAAGAACACCTTCGCTTTCACGTGCGACAAGGCCGAGACCTTCTGGGGCCACTTCCTGATCCGCACCGCCTGCCTGCGGCTGCGTCTCATGCCTGAGTGTAAGACTCTGGAGGACGCCAAGCTGGTCGGGAACGTCCTGCGGGTATCCGCCACGGCGGTCGATGGCAAGCCGGACCTGGTAGCGCTGAACGTCGATGGGCCCGATGAAGTGACTTCCCGGATCGCCGAGGTCGAGTACTGGGGGCACTACGACGGCTATGACGAGAACGGCGACGGCAACGGAGGCGACTGGCACGGGTTTACGAAGGACGGCCGGACTGTGGGGCACATCGGCACACGCACCGCCGGGAAGGGGCTGAAGCAGGCGTGGTCTCTGGCGATGGTTCCCCGCAGGAAGCCCGTTTCGGCGCGGGCCCGTGTTCGCTTCCGGGGCGTCAAGGATATCATCTACGAGACCGCGGCCATCCAGGTGGCCGAGGCCCAGAAGCCATCTCCTGTGCGTGTTTTCGGGGCAGCGGAGCTGCCCACGCCGTTCTGGTCGCGGGCGGGGCACGCCACGGGCTGCACCATCCCGCTCGACGTCGATCCGGCTACCATCGAGAAAGCCGAGCTTCACGTCACCATCTGGGACGGCGGCGCGGGCAAGACGAAGGAGCCCTTCACGCTGAATGGCACCCCTTTGGCGATCGCCGGCAAGGGCCAACATGACCTGCTCTACCGTGTGGTGAAGATTGACCCCAAGATTCTCCGCAAGGGCGACAATGTGGTGCGGGTTCTTTCGGATACGGATCACCACGGCATCGAGGTGCTGCTGCCCGGGCCGGCGCTGGTGGTGCGGATGCGAGAGGACCACAGCCCGCAAAGGACGCCCGTCACTGAGGAATCGTCACGATGAACGTCCCGGCTCAGCCAATCCGGATCGGGGTGGTGGGCTTCGGTTTCGGGGAACACCATGTGCGGACACTCGCCAACATGGGTGAGGCGAGGCTTGTAGCCGTCGCGGATGACCACAGGCAGGAGCAACTCCGCCACGCGGGTGAGCGATACAACTTCCGGCCGTACAGCAGCGCGGCCGAGATGATCGCAGCCGAGGAGCTTGACGCCCTCAGCGTCTGCGTCCCCCCGTCGGCCCGGCGAGAGATTCTGAAAGCGGGCCTGGATGCCGGGCTGGCGATGTTCATCGAGAAGCCCTGGGCGACCGACTCGGCCCACGCTCGGGAGCTCGCGGTGATGTGCAGGGAGTCTGAGCAGCCGATCATGCCTGCCTTCAGTTTCCGTTTCCATCCGGCCATCGTGCGTCTGCGGACACTGCTGGAGTCGGACTTGGGCCGGCCATGGATGCTGCAGGGACAGTATGTCTTCGGCTGGTTGCCTCCTGCCGACCACTGGGCATGGGACCCGACCAACGGTAACGGATTTGTGAACGAGAACTCCTGCCATCTGTTGGACGCGGTCTGTTCGCTGATGGGCCGGCCGACCCGATTTGCATCGCGCCGGCCAATATTCCCTGGACGCTCTGGCGGCATTGGGGCGACAGGCGGATGGTCGAGCAGTATTACCCGACTGCCCAGAAGTGGCAGGCGTACCTGGGTACACGCGCCAAGGACAGCATTATCGAGTACAGCCACTGGGGCGATTGGTGTCCGCCGGTCCAGTGTGTCAGCGAGGCCGGCTCCAGACCGAGATCCAAGGCTTTCTCGGCGCTGCCGCCCCCGCCTTTGATGTATCCGGTATAGGTCGGATTGCTCCAAGCCAAGCGAATGTGCTCAAGGGTCGAAGTCAGTTCGACACCCTTCTCGCGGGGGGTAGGCGAAATCGTGGTCGCCCGCGTGGCTGGTATGTCCTGGTGCCGGCCCGGCCGACAGGAGCCCGGAGATCGACAGACAGACAAACATCCCCGCCAGCACCATGGGGGCATTGAGACGCTTTGCAGACTTGACCATGTGAATCCCTTCTTTCTGATCGTACTCGGTTGTCATGAACTGTGCTTCGTTATTCAGCAGACGTTTCGGTCAGATCGCTGGGACCGATGGGAGACGACTCCCGCGACTTTCTCCTTCTTGCGAATGCGGTAACGGCTCAGGTGCGTTTGCGTCGCCTGGTTACCAGCACCCCGCCGATGCTCAGCAGCATAATCGTCGTCGGCTCGGGGACCAACTGCGCATCGGCGTAGTCCAAGATGCCGTTCCAATGGTCCAGGTCGAAAGTATGGTTGTTGTCTGAGGCGGCCGGGTCCCAGGCTAGGTGCAAGCTCTCGGCCGAGTCATACCCGAGCA
>JBNGDC010000025.1:0-50349 GCA_049975485.1 Phycisphaerae bacterium
AAGTCGTTTCGGCTCTCGAAAACCGCCCCCGAAAAAAAACCCCTCAGTTTGGAGATTAGGGGATTGACACGCAGACCGCTGTCCGCGATGATGGCGTCAAAGATGTGGCGCCGGCTCGACCGGCGTATGCACGCGGCCGCAAAGCGCGTGCGGTCACTTCAGAAAAGCCCTGCGGAGGCGGCCAGATGTTCTCTGGATTGTGGCGTACACATGGCCGGAAAGGCCAGGTTGAGAGGGGATTCACGCTTATTGAGCTTCTGGTGGTCATAGCGATCATCGCACTGCTGATGAGCATCCTGATGCCCGCGCTCGGCAAGGCCAGGGAATATGCGAAGTTCATAGTCTGCAAGACGAATATCCATAACGGCATGCGGGCAATCCATATGTATGCCTCCGACAGCCGCGGCATATTGCCGTTCTGCAATTCGAACTCCATGGAAAGCTCCAACCCGACGGCAGGTTGGCTGTACGACCTGAATGAGATACCCGGGCAGGACAAGAGCAATATAGAGCAGGAGCATATCAAGACCGGTCAGATCTGGCCTTATATAGGCAATTACAAGGGCTATCGCTGTCCTCTGGACATTCCGCCCTACGAGCAGGGCCCCATACATCGGCTGACAAGCTATGCCATGAGTAAAGTCGTCGTGGGCTTCAACGACGAAATCCTGCCACCCTACAGCATCGATTATTTCCGGGGCGACGACGTCTGCTTCTGGGAGACGGACGAGACCGAGGATGGGGGCTACTGGAACGACGGCTGCAACTATCCCAACGAGGGCATATCGGACCGTCATAACGAGGGGGCTACCGTCGGCTGCTTCGGCGGGTACGTGGACTTCTTCACGTTCGACCAGTGGTACGAAGAGGCCGATCGCAAGCCCGGGCGGCTGTGGTGCAACCCGAACTCGAGCGACGGAACATAGACCGACGGGATTGCTTACCCGCATGCGACTCGAAAGAATGCGGCACGGCGCTGAACTGAAAGCACCGTGCCGCTGACTGCCACGCGCTCCGCGGGCCGTGCCCGTGCGGAGCAGCTCCTGATTGTTCTGTCAGTGCGAAGGTCTCCTACGCGGGGGGATTGCCTGGTCCGGGTCGTCCGGGGCGATTCTGGAGCATCTGCCGCAGATAGCGGTTTTCCCGCCGCGTGGCTTCCAGGTCGAACAGAAGATATTTTATGTGCGTCTGCATCTCGTCGAGACACTGCTGAATGGATTGGCTCTCTCGATCAGCCGTCGGGACGTACACGCCCTGGTCGGTGTCCGGCGGCGTATCAAGCTGCCCTGATGTGGCTATCAATTCCGCGAGTTCAAGAATGCGCTCTCGTGTGACCGCCTCGTTCATGGCAGTACTCCCTGGGTTAACGAATTAACCGAACCGAGGCCTCAAGCGGCCTCTACCATAATAAGACACGTCCCTGCCGATATAGGTTAGATGCAATGCCGGTGCCAGTTCACCGTTGGCGCCCAGCGGGCAAGACGCAACCCTAAATAACTGTATGCACAGGCCTTACTATCGCGGTGCGACTCTGTTAAGCCGGGAAAAAGATGCGGTCTGCCACGGCGTGTTGCCCTGGGGCCACGAGGTTGCCGCGCAAAAGGTCAGATATCCCCAAAAAGACGGTAAAGTTCGGGAAAAGAAACCATTACGCATATGTTGCGGCAGGGCAACGTGTTGTTGCAAGTAAACATGGCTGATAGTGCGGCCCGCTGGCGACGCAGTGGTGTTTTACGGAAGTCACACTCGGTGGAAACATGGCGCTAGCGAAAGTATGCTAAGTACAGTGCAGGGAGTTAAGGCGTATGACGATGGTGGCGGATGCAACCGTGGTGCTTGCCAGCAGTTCCCCCAGGAGGAAGCAACTGCTGGAGGAGGCGGGCATCGCCTTCGAGGCGGTGGACCCGCCGGTGGCCGAGCCGGTGGATATTCAGGAGGGAGTCTTGCCGGCTCGGCTGGCCGAGGCGCTGGCGTATTTCAAGGCCCGCTCAGTGGCCGAGAGTCGCCCCAACGCGCTGGTGCTCGGGGCCGATACGGTCGTTTCGTTGGCCGGGGAGATACTCGGCAAGCCCGCCGACGCTGAGGACGCGCGCCGGATGCTGCATGCGCTGTCCGACACGCGCCAGGCCGTAATCACGGGCGTGGCGCTGCTGGGGGTCCGGAAGCGATGTATCGCATCGGAAACGACGTATGTTACCATGCGGAAGATAACCGACGACGAGATAGAGCAGTATATCGAGTCGGGCGAGTGGCGAGGCAAGGCCGGCGCTTACGCCATCCAGGAGACGGCCGACAGGTTCGTCACGGCGGTGGAGGGCAGCTTCTCAAACGTCGTGGGCTTGCCCATGGAGCTTGTGACGCGACTGCTTCGCCTGGCTGAGAACAGGAGGCAGGTATGACGGCGCGTGCGGCGACCATACTGCTGCTGTGGGCGTTGCCGGGGCTGATGGGTCTGTCTGCGGGCTGCTCAAAGGACGAGCCGCCACGAAGCGCCCGCGTGGAAATCAACGGTCGCCAGTGGCTCGTTGACATAGCGTCCACGCCTGTGCAGCACTACCGGGGGCTGTCGGGTCGGCCGCAAATAGCATCCGGCACAGGGATGTTGTTCATATTTTCGGACGCCGAAGTGCGCGAGTTCTGCATGCGGGGGTGTCTGGTTCCGCTGGATATCGCATTCCTCGACGAGAACCTCCGCGTGGTCAAAACCCACACGATGTCGGTGGAGCCGGACCTCGCCGGTACGGAGACATACAGTTCCGAAAAGCCCGCCCAGTACGCCCTGGAGGTGCCCGCGGGAGAGCTCTCGGCCGCCGGTGTACGTGTGGGCGACAAGGCCACACTGCTTGGGGATATGCCCGACGCTGCTAAAGACCAGCCCGCCCCGTGACGATGAGCCACAATGTCCCTTGCTGTATGGGCTTGTGAAGGAACTCCATGAGCACCTCAACGGCGACGATGCCGAAGCTTCTTTGGCTGAGCGACAGCGCGGTCCCGCCTGTGGTGTGGGACGCCGTTGCCGACAGGTGGCAGCTCGAGCCGTGGCGCCGCCATGAGCCGCTGCAGCGACAGGTCGGCGACGTGGAGGTGGCGCTGGCATTGGCAGACGGCGACGCCGCCTCGCTGGCCCGGCTGCTGGAGACGCTCGACCGTGCATCGGCGACGGCCGTCGTTATCCTTCCGGATGAGCTTGACGGGGCGCGGGAAGTGCTCGACCGCTGGCAGGGGCCTTTCCTGTCGGTTCCGGTCGGGGCGACCGCTGCCGAAATGACGGCTGTGATATCCGCCGCCTGCAGACTGGCGGCGCTCGTCCGCCGCCTTCGGGAGGACTCGCCTCCGACCTCGCAGGAGGAGCTGGGCGAGGAGATGCGCATAGCGGCCAACCTGCAGAGAGACTTCCTTCCGTCGCGGCTGCCGGAGGTGGGCCCGGTGCGGTTCTCCACCCTGTTCATGCCGGCGGGGTTTGTCAGCGGCGACATCTACGACATAGTCCGCCTGGACGAGACCACGCTGGGTTTCTACATCGCAGACGCCGTGGGGCACGGGCTGCCGGCGGCGCTGCTGACAATGTTCGTCAAAAAGGCACTGCAGACCAAGCGCATCAGCGGACACAGCTACGAGATCATACCGCCCGAAGTCGCACTGGCGCAGCTCAACGCGGACATCTGCGAGCAGAACTCTTCCGGCTTCCATTTTTGCACGGCCGTTTACGGCGTACTGGAGGTCGCCTCGATGTCACTGACGTACGCATGTGCCGGCCATCCCGAACCGGTGTTGTTCCGCTCCGGCGGGGAAGTGATCTCGCTGGGCGCGCCCGGCGGACTGCTGGGTGTGATGCCGGACGAGACCTACGGCTCGCGGACCATACGCCTGGAACCCGGCGATCGCCTGGTGCTGTACAGCGACGGCCTGGAAGCCCTCTTCCGCCACGAGGACGGCACAAAGCCCCCCATGGCCGAGGCACTGTTGCCCTTTGCCGCCGTCGGGCGCGACGAAATGCTCTCGGAGCTTGCCGAGCGGGTCGAGCAGATCCGCACCCGCAGGCGCCTGGACAACGATGACGTGACGGTCGTGGTTGCCGACGTGGAGCGATAGCGGCCGGAATCGCCCCCGCCGCGAGTGCTCTCTCTTGACAATCGCCGCCTCTGCGGCGACATTCCCCTTTTCCTGGTTTGCGGGAGCCGTAATGTCAAAGCACACCGACAAGCCGCGGAGCAACTGGCTCATCGCTGCGTTCCTGGCGTGGATCGTGCCCGGAGCGGGGCATTTTTACATAGGCCGGCGAATTCGCGCCGTTGTCATCTTCGTGACCATCGGGGCCACTTTCTGGACCGGTGTCGCCATCGGTGGTGTTATGACGGTTGACCGCCGCTATGAGCCGTGGTGGTTCGCGGCCGAGATGGTTACCGGCGTGCACGGCCTGGTCGGCTGGCAGAGGTCCAGGGCCGAATACAACAAGCTCATGCGGGAAGGTCGGATAGAAGTGGAAGTCCCGCTGGGGACTTCGCCCAAACTGGCCGAGCGGATGACCGTGGACGCCAAGCTGCAAGACAAGGCCCTGGTGGCGCCGGCCGACACCATCGCCCGGGCATATTCGGGCGTGGCAGGCATGCTGAACCTGATGTGTATCTTCGACGCGGCTGTCCTCAGCGCGATGGGCCTCTGGGGCGAGGGGAAACGCCGGGCCGCTGCCGCCGAACCGGGAGGCGGGTCATGATAGCGGGGCTGTTCACGCATCCGGTTAACATCGACAGCGGCAGCGGGTTGCTGCTGATGCTGCCGCTGCTGGCAGCCGTGGCTATCGTCTATAAGGCAATACGTGTAAAAGACATCCGTAAGCTCCCGAAGGAAGTGGCGGTGCTTATGGTCTATATGGTACTGGGGCTTGTAGCCCTGGGGGTGGGCCTGTGGCTGGTGCAGGAGTACTGGCCTTAAGGAAAACTCACGCCTTTACTCACCATCGTTGGGGTTGGGGGTCTGTGGTTTATGGAATCGATGCAAACCCGGCGCATAGAATTACGTAGTAAGCGCGGAAGCGAAGAAACGGCTTTCGCAGCCCTTAGATGGTGAGTGAACCATGGATAACGACAGAATACTGCTTGACATAGAAACACAACGGGAGTTTTTCCAGCCCGGCGGAAATTGCTACAGTCGCCGTTCGACCGAGGTCGCCAAGCGGGTGTACCGGCTGTTCCACTGGGCCAGGGAAAACCAGATTCCGGTGGTCAGTACGTTACTGCGTGTACGTCGCGGCGAGACAGGCCCGCTGGCCGATGTTCCACACTGCATCGAGGACAGCGAGGGCGAGAAAAAACTCACGCGGACCGTGTTGCCCCGGCGGATAAACCTGGGACTTAGAAGCTCCACGGACCTGCCGGTGGACCTGTTCGACCGCTACCAGCAGGTGATCTTCGAGAAGCGGGATACGGACATCCTCTCGCACCCGCGCCTGGAGCGGCTGATAAGCGAGCTTCCGCCGGTGACGTTCGTCATCTGCGGCGCCGGTCTGGCACACGGTATCATGCAGGCGGCCGTGGGTTTACGGACTCGCGGCTTCAGTGTGATCGTGGCCGAGGACGCCGCTCTGTGTCTCGACGACGAGGCCGGCGAGATGGCCCGGCTGCGCATGGAGGCGAAGGGCACTATCTTCGCACCGACGGCCGAGCTGACCAGGCCCCCGGTTCGGACCCGGGCCAGGCGGTTCCGCACGGCGCTGCATACCGAGTAGCGCCGCAATCGGCGGGCAAGCCACCGAAAAATCGCCGGATCCTCACCTCCGCGCGGGTATCACACGCATAACATACCAGTTGCGCGGTGATTGCGCAGCGGTTTCTGCCGCCCAACAGAGCGTTTTTGGCGGTTTGGGACCGCGGTGTCTTGTCTTAAGCAGGTGCTTGTGGTACTTCCACCGCACATGGGCGAGGCGACAGAGAAATCCTGGACCATCCTGGAGCTGATTAACTGGACGAAGGGCTACCTTGCCCGCGCCGGCGTGGAGGATGCCCGCCTCTCGGCCGAGGTCCTGCTGGCCCACGTTCTGGGCTGCCCGAGGATTGAGTTGTATGCGCGATTCGACCACCAGCCGGATCCCCAGAAGCTGGCCGAGTACCGCGAGCTTATCCGCCGGGCGTCCGAGCTTGAGCCGGTCGCGTATCTGGTCGGGCACAGGGAGTTCTACTCCCTGTCGATGAAGGTCACCCCGGATGTGCTCATACCCCGGCCGGAGTCGGAGATACTGGTCTCCGAGGCGCTGAACTACCTGCTTGCCTGTGATCAGCCCCCGCGCATGCTGGACGCCTGCACGGGCTGTGGGTGCGTGGCGGTAGCCACGGCCGTCCACGTGCCGCAGGCGACGGTTCTGGCTACCGACATATCGGCGCCGGCCGTTGAGGTTGCGGCCGGGAACGCCCGTTTGCACAACGTCGCCGACCGCGTCCGGTGTCGGACGGCCGAGCTGCTTGAGATACCCGAGGACTGCCGGGACATGCTGCCGCTGGATGTCATCACGGCCAATCCGCCTTACGTCGCCAAAGATGAGGAAGTTGCCGAGACGGTCCGGTATGAACCCCCGGTGGCACTGTATGCCGGCAGGAGCGGACTGGAATTCATTCGCAGGATAGTCGCCGACGCGCCGGCGTTGCTGAGGATCGGCGGGGCGCTGATGCTGGAGTTCGGCTTCTCACAGGCCGACGACGTGCGAGACATAATCGCCGACTCGGAGCATTTCGACGAGCCGACTATACTGCGGGATCGGCAGGACCTGGAGCGGACGGCCGTCACCATTCGCGTGAGTTGACGCCGGCGACTGTGGCCGTATGGCTGGTTTCAGATTGCCTCGTCGCCGCGCTCGGTTGCGGGAAGCTGGGTGGCGTCTCGGGCGTCGTCGTTCTCCGACGGGCCCAGGAACCTCCCCACCTGTACGGCATCACGGTCCACCTTTATGTCAATGCAGCCGCCCGCCAGGGTCGTCAGAACCGACAACGAGATCAATAAAGCTGTCAACATGCGTTTCATATCCGCACTCCCTGTGACGGTCTGTCTATCGGCGACCGCCCGCATGTAAATATAACGAAAACCGGGGGCCTGTATACAGCCAACATTGGCGCCTTCCGGCGGTATCGGGCCGTTCTGCCGGTTTGGATGGAATGGAACACGCCCACAGGGGGCATGCACGGCAGACAGACCTTTGCCGTGACGGCGGCCAAAAGCGTAAGCCGCGACTGGGCGCCGGCCCCTGGGAGCTTCGGCTCGGGGTCCCGATTGCTCACAGGTCGAACGTGTCGCCCGGCGACGGTATGTGCACTTCCTCACAGCCGGCGGATTTGAGGATTTCGCGCATGGCCGTCGGCTGACTGCCCTCGCCGTGGACGACGAAGGCGGCCTTGAGCTTGCCGGCGATGGGCTTGAACATCCGCACAAAGTCCCGCCGGTCGGCGTGGGCGCTGAAACCGTTGAGCACCTCGATGCGGCACAGCAGGGGGTACATCCGCCCGAAAATCTTCACTTCCTCGCGCCGCTCCACGATGCGCCTGCCCAGCGTGTGCTGTGCCTGGAAGCCCACGATGATAACAGTGTTGGATTCGTCGGCGATGTTGTTCTTGAGATGATGCAGAATGCGGCCCGCTTCGCACATCCCGGAGGAAGCTATTATGACCATCGGCTCATCCATCTCGTTGAGCCGTTTGGATTCCTCCACCCGCGTGATGAAATTCACACGACCCTCGCCGAAGATGTCGCCGTTCTCCCGGTACATCCGGCGGGCCTGGCGGTCGTAGCATTCGGGATGCTTCTTGAATACTTCGGTGGCGTTCACCGACAGCGGCGAGTCCACGTATATCGGCAGCGGCTCCATGAGACCTTCGCTCATCGCCTGCGACAGGTAGTACACAATGTTCTGCGTCCGGCCCACGCTGAAGGCCGGGATGATTACCTTGCCGCCGGCGTCGCGGGTCTGGTTGATGATCGTCGCCAGCCGTTGCTTCATGTCGGTGGGGTTTTCGTGCCGCCGGTCGGCGTAGGTGCATTCGGTTATCAGATAGTCCACTTCCGGCAGCGGCTCGGCGGGGTCGCGGAGTATCGGCATGTTGGCCCGGCCCAGGTCGCCGGTATAGAGCAGCCGCGGACCACGACCTTCGTCCAGTTCCACCAGTATGCACGCGGACCCGAGTATGTGACCGGCTTCGATAAAGGTGGCCTGTGCGCCGTCGGCGAACCGCAATGGTTCGTTATAGCCGACCGGGCTGAAGTGACTTTCCGAGGCGCGGGCGTCCTCGATCGTGTAGAGCGGTTCGATTTTCTCCTCATCGGTGCGGGCGCGTTTTTCGTTCCAGAACCTGGCGTCCTCGGCCTGGATGTGGGCGGAGTCCGCCAGCATTATCCTGCACAGGTCGCACGTGGCGCCGGTGGCGTGAATCGTCCCGCTGAAGCCCCGGCCGACCAACTGGGGGATATTGCCGCTGTGGTCGATGTGGGCATGGGACAGAAGCACGGCGTCGAGTTTCTGCGGCCGCAGGGGAAAATGCCGGTTCAACTCCCGGGCCTCCTGACGTCGCCCCTGGAACAGACCCGCATCAAGGGCCACGTTGTGCCGGCCGATCCGCAGAAGGTGAAACGAACCGGTGGTCCGCTGCGCCGCACCATGGAATGTCAGCTTGTTACGGCTCATGTATCCCTATCCCCGGCCGCGCCGAGAACCTCCGTGAGAAGATACTGGTGCTTGTATTGCTCGCTTCGGCCGCCGCGTTGCCTGATACGCTCTGCTTCGGTGCGGGCCATCTCGCCCGGCGGCAGGAGGACAGCCCGGACGGGTCCGAGTCGGCCGCTCTTGCGCTTGGAGGCGTACTCGATGTTCACCTCGCTCAGCTCCTCGTCGAGTGTCGCGGCCAGTCGCTGTGCCTCCGCGTCGGGGGTGGCGGACTCCATCCGTTCCACGCGCAGCTCATAGTAGGGAGTATCGGCGAAACGGCCCTGAAGCCAAAACCGCTGAATATCGCGGCCACACTTGCGTGAGGCCCGTCGCATCGCCTCGACCACCTGGTGCTCGGTGAGCTTCTCGCCGGTGATATTGGCGGTGTGGGCGTCGCGCGAAAGGAACTCGAATACGGGGCTGTGCCCATAGCGGTCCACCACGCGGACGCGGTCTCCGATGTCGTACCGCCACAGCCCGGCACGGTTGGTCACCACCAGGAAGTATTCGCTTCCGACCTCGGCCTCCCAGGCAGGCAGCGCGTCGGGATTGTCCTGCCCGTGCTGACCGGCCGGTACGAACTCAAGGAAATTGGCGGTAATCTCCGCGACGCCGGCGGGCGTATCGTCCTGCAACGGTATGCTGAACCGGCCTTCGCTGGCGAGCAGACCGATGTCGCGCAGGCAGGCCCCCTCGAACATCTCACGCAGGCGCGGCAGGTAAAGCCCCAGCGTGCCGCCGGTCCAGTTGGCGAGTATCTCCACATTCCACAGGTGCCGCGGCAGCAGTACTCCGTCCGCGTTAACGGAGCTTTCAATCCGCCCGGCCAGTCGGCGGTTGGGCCGAAATCGCAGGGAGTCGATTATGCCGGCGTCGGGTTGGCCCGGCGGTGTGCACGTGCCCTCTGCGATATCCCGAAGAAGCTGCGGAAGATACTGCCGGCCCGTCTCGATGAGCTGGATGGTGCTGGACGGATTGGCCGTGGTAATCATGGCGACGTCGCGCTCCGCAGCGCACCGCAGCGTCACGTAGCAGCGGGCCGGCGGGTCGGTCAACTCGTGCACCTGCTTCGGCGTGGCGTACATGCGTCGTACGATTCGCTTCTGCTGGTTCGCCAGCAGGCCGCTGATGGCCCCGCAGGGCAGGCCCGTGGGGCTTAGCTGATCACGCGTGGAAGAGGTTATCTGCAATATAGGCCGCAGCCAGGCGCGGCGATGGTCCAAAAGCGCTCGCACCCCCCACACGTTCCATCCGCGTTTCATGTCTGCCGCGAAGCGGGCGGTTACCGGTATGCGCTTCGGTTCGCCGGTGGTGCCGCTGGTCAGCGAGAACATCAGCGGGGGCTCGCCCGGCGGGAGAAGGGCGGTGTAGTCGCCTTCGAAGACGCTGTTGAAATAGCCCTTCAGTTGCTCGTAGTTGCGTACGGGCACCGCCGATTTGAATTCCTCATAGCCGCCGACCTTGCCCAGCCCGTGGTCACGTCCAAAAGTAGTCTCGGCTCCCGCGGCCAGCAGCTCGGCCAGCAGCTTCTGCTGCACCTCCCGCGTGCGGCCATGCGCCGACAGCCACATGTTCAACTGCTTCTCGGCGTGTTTGCCGGCGACGAATGCCAGCGGTCGAAGTAATGTTCTGGTGATACTCATACTCTGTCTGTGGCGATTGCCGCTGTGCCACCACGCGGCCGTCCGTCGCCAGAGTATAAGGGCACGGCGGCGGTGTTCACAGGGTCGCCTGTCCGTTTGCGCATTCGGGGCGCCTATCATATGCGCAGAGCAGGACAAGGCCGAAAGGAGGTCGCAAGATGGCCGTCAAAGTCAGTCGCGTGAACGTATGGGCCGCAGGTATGGAAGACCGCCCGGGCGCTCTGGCGGAGAAGCTCGACGCCCTGTCGCAGGCCGGTGCGAACCTGGAGTTTGTCATCGCCCGGCGAACGCATGCCGGCGAGAAGGGCGGCGGTGTGGTGTTTGTGGCTCCTCTGAAGGGCGCCAGGCAGTCGGCCGCCGCCAAAAAGGCCGGATTCAAGAAGGCCGATTCCATGCACTCGCTGCGGGTCGAGGCGCCGGACAAGCCGGGACTGGGCTCGAAAATCACCGCCGCACTCGCGGAACTGGACATCAACCTTCGCGGGGTCTCGGCCGCCGCGGTGGGCAAAAAGAGCGTCTGCTATCTGGCCTTCGACAGCGCCAAAGACGCCCAGCGGGCCAGCCGCAAGCTGCGGAATATGCGCTGACCTGCGATTGTCGGGTACTGCCGCACCGGGCTTTCGCGGACCTCCGCAAGCTCCGAAGGGTAAAGGCCGTGTCTCTGTACGAGCTTGAGGTCGGCCGTACGGGGGTATTCCGCCGAATTTCGGACCCGGCGGGGAGTACGTCGTAGAAGCTTTACGCCGACAGCGGGTCGCGGTAAACTCACAAGCAGCACCCATCGATACGCAATGATTCCCGGCGTTAGCAGGGGCAGGTCGCACGGTCGGTCTGTCTCAGCAGTTAACTGACTGAACCCGCCGCCCAAGGGGTTGGAGAATGTCGAGTAAACTGAAGGTCAAACTGCACGACAGCCAGGCCGCGCAAAGCTCTTCCGCGGTAAGGCGTTTTCTGGGTTCCTATCGGAAGGCCGGCTTTGCGCGGTCGGACTTTGATCGTATCCGCAACGAACTGAAGCAAAGGTTTGCCCAATACAGTACGGACAATCTGCATGGCATCGAGCCGGAGGCGTTCCGCGACCGCATCATGGGCGAACTGGGCCGTACCGATGCGGAGATGGAAGGGTACAGCAAAGAGCAACTGGACCGTCAGCGGGGCCTGTCGATCAAGTTCCACTGGGGACACAACCACGACTTCGGACTGTTTCAGGTTCCGGGGCGGATGAAGGACCGGCACATCGATGTCCTGGCCCGCTTTGTGACTTATTTCCCGGTGGAATTGAAGGACTTCGACGGCCGGGACGTTCTGGACGTCGGTTGCTGGACCGGCGGCACGACGCTTCTGCTGGCATCGCTTGGCGGCAGGGTCCACGCAATCGAGGAGGTCAAAAAATACGCGGATATGGCCGGGTTTCTCGCCGAATCGTTCGGCCTGGGCGACCGCGTGACCGTGGAGCGCAGGTCGCTGTATAGCTGCGATTCCGACGAGTTCGCAAAGCGCTTCGACGTGGTTTACTTCCCCGGCGTAATCTACCACCTGTCCGATCCGGTCATTGCCCTGCGCATTCTCTACAACTCCCTGAAGGTAGGCGGCGTGATGCTGGTGGAGGGAGCGGGTCTGGATTGCGCGAAGCCGTATTGCCGCTTCGACGGTGGGCTGGCGCTGCGCCCCAGCAAGAAGGATCGCCTCAGCCGGGGCGGCTGGAACTGGTTTGTGCCGTCTCCGTCGGCTCTCTATCGCATGATGCGGGAGTCGGGGCTGGACGAGGTAAGCGCTCTGTGGTCCAGAGACGCAAAGCGTGTCTATGGGTATGGACGCAAGACCGCTGAGGAGGATATCTGCCGGGCCGGATTGTCCGTACCCGATATCCGCTGAGCGTAGTTCCGGTCAGGCGACTTCCGCTTCGCTGGGCGAGGTGATCTCGGATTCGTCCACCGCCTCGCCGGCCAGGTGCCGCCGGAAGAAGGCGATGGTCCGGGCCGCGTATTGGCGCGGCTCGACGAGCACGGACTGGTTGTGTTTCGCGCCGGGCACTATCCAGAGATACTTCTGCGACGGAGCCAAGCCGTAGAGCAGACGCGTCTGGTCTTCACGGATGTAGCTGTCCCGCTGTCCGTGCATGAACAGGATGGGGCGCGGCTCCATCTCCCTCAACGCCTTGGCCACCGAGGGGAACCGGCAGCCGAGCTTGGGCTGGGCGAACCGCATCATCAGCCAGTACAGCAATCGCCAGAACACATCGGGGTGGTTCTCATAGACCAGCTTCACGCGGGCGAAGATGCTCGCCCATCGTTTCATCAGCGAGATAAGGGTGGCGTCGGTGCTGAAGGCCCCATCGCAGACTATGGCACGGATGTTGGAGTCGGAGCTGGCCGCCAGCAGCCCGGCCCCGGCGCCGCGGGATATGCCGAACAGACCGATCCGCGGGGACTGCCCCTCCGACGATAGCGACGACTCCACGTATGCGCAGGCGCCGAGCACATCGTCCAGGTCTTTATCGGAGGGCCACTGGAGCGGCCGGTATTTGCCTCCGGCGGAGCTGTCTCCGTGGGCGCGGAAGTCGAAGGTGAACACGTCGAACCCGGCCTCCAGCAGCGGCCGCGTGTAACGCGCGCAACTGTACATGTCCGATCCGTACTCGTGGCAGAACACGATGGTTCCGCGGTACGCGGAGCGGTTGGGGCCTCGAAGCATCATCCCGCGCAGCGACGTGCCGTCGAAACTGCGGAAGCGGACTATCTCGCCCTCCATGCGCTGGAAGTCCACCGGCCCCATGGACAGCGGCGGGGGAGTGTCAACGAAGATGTTCAGGATGATCCGGACGTACTTGCTCAGCCACAGCACCAGAAAGAGCAGCAGCGACAGGCAGGTTACAGCGATCGCCAGCAGCGCCCAGTGGCGGCTCCACCATGTCTGCTGCGCCAGTATGAGCATGTAAACCTGATGCACGGTTCCGGAACTCCATATCGGACTATTTACCGCCGGCGCAGGATAGTCGCCCGGCGGGCGAAATCAAGCCGATTGAAGGGGCAGTCAGTCCACCAGCACGCGACGCACACGTCGGCCCAGACGGCAGGTCACCTCGTACGGGATCGTTCCCGCCAGTTTGGCCAGGTTTGCGACGCTGTTGGGGGCTTCGGGGCGGTCGGAGATAATCTCGACGGCGTCACCGATGCGGGCTTCGGGGGCGTCGGTCAGTTCAACTATCGTCTGGTCCATGCTCACCCGCCCGCGCACGGGCAGTTCCCGCTCGCCCAGCCGCATCACCGCGGCGTTCGACAGGGCACGGGGGTAACCGTCCCCATAGCCGACCGGAACCAGACCCAGCCGCGCCGGGCGGTCGAACCTGTACGTAAGCCCGTAGCCACAGCGCGCACCCGCGGGGACTTCCTTTATCTGCATGAGCCGGCCCCACAGGCGCAGGCACGGTCGGAGGGGGAGTTTCGTGTGTATGTCGTCCGAGGGCTGATAGCCATAGACAGCTATGCCGGGGCGGACCATGTCCAGATGTGTTTCCGGCAGGTCGATTGTGGCGGCGGAGTTGGCGGCGTGCAGCGTCAGTCCGCTCCGCCCGCCGGAGTCGTCCACGGCGGCCCGGAACCTATCGAGCTGCCGGCGGGTGAAGGTCTTGTCGTCTTCGTCGGCCGACGCGAAATGCGTGTACAGGCCCGCGAGCTGCACGCCTTCGGCCCGGCGGACGGCATTGACGACGTTTGTTGCGTCGGCCAGCGGCGTGCCGGAGCGGTTCATGCCGGTATCGATTTTAACGTGGACCCGGGCCTTGGCGCGGGCCTGAGCAGCGGCCTCGGCGACGGCCTCCACCTCTGAGACGTTCACAACCGTCAACGTTACCGAACGTGCAATCAGCTCCCGCAGGGCGTCGCGCAGTTCCGGACCGTCGCTGTAGGCGCACGCCGAGAAGAACATCAACAGGGGCCTCTCGTAGCCGGCCTGGCGAAGCGCGATCGCCTCCTGCGGCGTCGCGACGGCCAGTGCGTCGGCGCCCGCGGATATGACCGGCAGCAGGACCTTCAGTCCGTGACCGTACGCGTCGGCCTTTACTACCGCACAGAGTTTCGCCGCCGGCGACAGCCGCTGCCGCAGTAAAGAGAGATTCTCGCTGACGGCCGATGCGGATATTTCCGCGGTCAGATAGCTTTCCATGGCTTGTTGATGTCCGTGTATGGCGCCTCGGGGGACTGAGAATACCACGCCTCGTGGTCGCAGTCACACCATCGTTATCCTTCGGCACGTGCTGGACGATTGGATGAGCCGGCGAGGGGTGTCGCTGTGAGACAGGTTTTTTGCTGATTCGCGGCAAACGCGCACGCCCGGAAATGCCGAAGTATATTGACGGCGTTACCTGGGCCTGTTCCAGGGACTCAGTACCAGGGTGCAAACATGTCTGATGACAAGAACGGACGGATTGTCCTGACCGGGGGCATGGGGCAGGCGGTGGAGCTGATAAGCTCGGCCACGGGGCAGGTCTGGACGGACGAATTCTTCAAGCATGTCGTGTGCTCAATGGATGAGGGCGTCCTGGTCGTTGATATTGACGAGAACATACTTTTCGCCAACCCCGCAACCGCACGTATCGTTGGTCATCCTCACGCGCGCGTGGTGGGCATGAACCTTTCGGAGTTCGTGTTGCCGGAGGAGTTTCCGCATATTCTCGCCGAGACCGAAAGGCGGATGAGCGGCAGAACCAGTCGATATCGTACGCGGATACGCCGCTCGGACGGGGATATCCGGGACATAGACGTAACCTCCAGTCCGCTTCGCGGCGCCGACGGCGAGGTAATCGCCGCCGCGGGCGTCTTCATGGACGTCACCGAGCAGCGGCGGGCGGAAGAAGCCCTGGAGCGGTCCGAGAGGGACAAGGCCGTCATACTTTCCAGCATCTCGGAGCTGGTCAACTACCAGGATACGGACCTGCGTGTCCGCTGGGCCAACCGGGCGGCCGCTGAGTCGGTGGGGCAGAATCCCGAGGACCTGGTCGGGCGGTTCTGTTACGAGATCTGGCATGGGTGTGACAGGCCCTGCGAGAACTGCCCGGTCCTAAAATCGATCCGCACAGGTCGGTCACAGGAAGGCGAGACGACCACGCCCGACGGACGGGTCTGGAGAATTCGTGCTTATCCCGTGCGGGACGAAGCCGGCGATATAGTGGGGTCGGTGGAGATCACACTGGATGTGACCGAGCAGGTTCGCGCCGCCGAGGCCCTGCAGCATCACACCGACCGGTTGGAGGCGCTGAACGGTCTCGACAGGGCGATTCTCTCCGCCCGGTCCTTGACGGAAGTATGTCAGGCGGCGATGAGCTCCCTGCACAGCTTGATAGACTGCACCCGCAGCGCGGTGATCGAGTTTGACCTTGATCGCAGGACCGCTACCGTGCTGGCCACCAGGTCCAGCGTCGCGGACGTTGTTCCGACGACTGAAGACGGCGACGTGCTGCCTCTGGATGCTTTTCAGGATATCGATGGCTATGTCCATAACCGTCCCCGGTTGGTGAGCGACCTGGTGCATCTGGAGGATCCCAACGAACTACAGAAGATGCTCCTGGAGCGCGGTGTTAAGGGCTATTTCTCCGTGCCCATGCTGGCTGACGGGCGGCTCATCGGCGTCCTGAGCTTGGGTTTTGACAGCCCCGACGCATTCAGTAAAGACGATATCGACATTGCCTCGGAGGTGGCCAATCCGGTTGCCATAGCCATAGACAGGGAGCGTCGTGAGCGTGAAAGAGCACGCCTGGCGGCGGCCATGCAGCAGACCGGGGCGGCCGTTGCGATACTCGGCCCTACTGGGCTGACGGAATACGTCAACCCTGCCGCGGAGCGGATCATGGGGTTTTCGCAGGAGGAAATTCGCCGTCAGGAGCATGAGAGCTTCCTGGCCGACGACACCGCCCGACTGCTGTATCAGGAGATGAGGCGAGAAGTCGGCCAGGGTCGGACCTGGTCCGGAAGGGCCAACCTTCGCCGGTGCGACGGCAGCGTATTCCCTGCCGACGTCAGCTGCTCGCCCTTACGTGACGCCCAAGGCAGGATAACCAGTTATATCCTTGTCGGTCATGACGCCAGTGACAAGGCCGCCCTGGAGACCCAGCTCCGGCAGAGCCAGAAGATGGAGGCCATAGGTCGGCTTGCCGGCGGTGTCGCCCACGACTTCAACAACATCCTCACGGTCATACTCGGCAACGCCGAGCTACTGGAGCAAAGCCACGGCTGCGACCCGCAAGTGGCGCCGGCCGTGACGGAGATCCGGCGCGCGGGACAACAGGCGGCGGAACTTACCCGGCAACTGCTGGCCTTCGCGCGCAAAGGTAAATTCTCCGTCGCCACGGTGGACCTGCACGAGACCATCTCCGAGGTGATGGCGATGCTCAAATCCGAGGCCGGCAGCAATATTCAACTGGTTACCGACCTCTCGGCCGATGCTCCGTGGACGGTTGGTGACGCCACGCAGCTCAAGATGGCCCTGCTGAACCTGGGCATAAACGCCTGCGATGCGATGGATGGTGGCGGTACGCTGACGTTTGCGACGAGGAACGTTACCGTCGAGCAGGACGGTGGCGCCGACGACGGTGTTTCTGCGGGTCAATATGTTGAGATAAGCGTCAGCGACACCGGCTGCGGCATGGACGAGGCGACGCGGGCGAGGATATTCGAGCCGTTCTTCACCACAAAGGAGCTGGGCCGGGGCACCGGGCTGGGACTGGCGGGGGTGTACGGGTGCGTGAAGTACCACGGCGGTTCCGTCACGGTTGATACGGCTCCACAGCAGGGCACGACATTCAGATTGCTGCTGCCGTTCGGGGAGGTAAAGAGCCAGGCGACCGAGGAGCCGGCGCCCGCCGGTATTCCTGAGCGGGGCCGGATACTGGTGGTGGACGACGACGACCAGGTGCGCGGCTTTACCACGCGGGCGTTGACGCGGGCAGGTTTTGAGGTTACCGACTGCGGCGACCCGGCCGAGGCGCTGGCTATCTACCGGCGTGACCCGTCACGTTTCTCGCTGGTGATTGTGGACCTGATTATGCCGCATATCAGCGGGCGAGAGCTTTTTGGACGAATCAAGCACCTCAACCCATACGCCAGAGTCGCCGTCACAACCGGGGCGGAGCGCGACCACATGGTCAGGGGGCTACTGGCCGCCGGGGCCGTGGGATTCATTCCAAAGCCCTTTGACTCGGATTCTCTTCTGGCTTCCGTCGAGAGATTCCTCACCGTTCCGCAGGCCGGCAAAATCGCTTGACTCGACGGCGGCCTTGGTGTACCAATATACATATGATGCGAGAGTCGGTACGGACCATCACGACGACGAAGTGCAAGACGACGGCGGGAGACCGCCCGCCGACGGCCTGCGCCTGAGTATCTCGCACCTCCCGAAGATTCCAAGCCGGCCGTCCCAGACAGGGCGGCCTTTTTTGTGGGACCCCGCCGGCTCCGCGGCGGTCGCGGAGACCAGAGAAAAGCAGCCAAAGCTTCCCAAGACGTGGTGAGAAAAGAATGAGTAAGAACGTAGCCATAATGGGCGCCACCGGCGCAGTCGGTCAGGAGTTCCTGAAGATCCTCCAGCAGAGGAATTTCCCCCTCAAGAGTCTGAAGTTGCTGGCCTCGAGCCGCTCGGCCGGTAAGAAAATCGAGTTTGCCGGCGAGAAGCTCGTCGTCGAGGAATTGGCCGAAAAGAGCTTTGACGGCGTGGAGCTTGTGCTTTCGTCGGCCGGCGGGAGCATCTCGGAGAAGTTCGTTCCAGCGGCCGTCGCCGCCGGTGCGGTGGTCGTGGACAACACCTCCGCCTTCCGCATGGACCCGGAGGTCCCGCTGGTGATCCCGGAGGTGAATCCGGACGACATTGCCTCGAACAAGGGCATCATCGCCAACCCCAACTGCTCGACCATCATCATGAACGTGCCGGTCTGGCCGCTCCACAGGTTCAACCGCATACGGCGGATAGTGGTCAGCACCTACCAGGCCGCCAGCGGCGCGGGCGCAGCGGCCATGCAGGAGCTTCTCGACGGCAGCCGGGCCATGCTCGAAGGAAGCGACTTCACGCCGAAGGTCCTTCCGCACCCGGCCGCCTTCAACGTGTTCTGCCACAACTCCGATGTGGGCGAGGACGGATACAACCTCGAAGAGCGCAAGATGTGGCGCGAGACCCGCAAGATGTTCCACGACGACGATATCCGCATCACCGCGACCTGCGTGCGGGTTCCCGTCATGAGGGCGCACAGCGAGGCGATAAACATCGAGTTCTCCGAGCCGATGGACGAGCAGCAGGTGCGGGACATACTCGCCGACGCGCCCGGCGTGAAGATCGTGGACGACCGCGAGAACAGCTACTTCCCCATGCCGCTGAACGCCGCCGACGGCGACGATATCCTCGTCGGACGCATACGCTCGGATGTCTCCCAGCCCGACGGGCGGGGAATAGATATGTTCGTAAGCGGCGACCAGCTTCGGAAGGGTGCCGCGCTGAACGCCGTGCAGATTGCGGAGATGCTCTGAGCAGGGACCGCGCGGTCCTTGACGGTGGGCACATGAACGACCAGCCGCAGTCGCGGAATATCAAGCTCGTCATCGCCTACCGTGGTACGAACTACCACGGCTGGCAGAGGCAGGCCGACGGTCTGCCGACGGTGCAGGAGGTCGTCGAGACGGCCGCCGCGCGGGTGCTCGGCGAGCGCGTGAGCGTAAACGGCGCATCGCGGACCGATGCCGGAGTTCATGCGGCCGGGCAGGTTGCCAACCTGCGGACCACCAATTTCGCGATACCGCTTGAGAATCTCCGACGGGCGATGGACGGAAAATGCCCCGACGACGTGTCCATCCGGTCGGCCGAGGAGGTCGAGCCGGATTTCCACGCCTCCCGGTCCGCGAGGGGCAAGACGTACCGGTACCGCATATATGTCGCCCCGGCGAAGCCGGTGATGCTCTCGGACCAGGTGTGCCTCTGCCGTCCGCCGCTGGATATCGAGCGGATGCGGCTGGCGTCTATGCGGCTGGTGGGCACTCACGATTTCGCAGGGTTCGCATCCGCGGCCGACGAGAGGGAGAGCACCGTGCGGACGCTGTTTCGCTGCGACGTAGCGGCCGACGGAGACGAGGTCCTCATCCACGTCACCGGCGACGGGTTTCTGTATCACATGGTCCGCAATATTGCCGGGACCCTTATGGAGATTGGCCGCGGGCGTTGGGAGCCGGAGCGCATCGACGAGATCCTCTCTTCCGGCGACCGCCGCCGGGCCGGACCGACCGCACCGGCCGAGGGCCTGACGCTGATGTGCTTGTATTACGACAGTATCCGGTAGCCCGGAGCCGGTGCATAGGCCACGACTTCAAACCGCTGGTGCATAGGCCTCGGCTTCTAACTGCTGGTGTTATAGGCCACGGCTTCGCCGATAATCGGTAACCGGTGCTGTATAGGCACGGCTTCAAACCGCTGGTGCATAGGGCACGGCTTCTAACTGCTGGTGTATAGGCCACGGCTTCAGCCGTGGTATCACACGGTCGCGGTTTTTGGGTGTTTCAGGGCGTTTTAACGCCCTTCTTCTCGAACTGGCCTGGCATATCGGTAAGCCCGTTAAAACGGGCTGGACCTGTAAACATACACCAACGTGCAAAACCACGGCTAAAGCCGTGGCCTAAAAGCCGTCGCCTGTTCAAACGCCCGGGGATCGGCTAAAGCCGTCGCCTAAAAGCCGTCGCCTGTTCAAACGCCCGGGGATCGGCTAAAGCCGAGGTCTGGTCAACCGGCCGAGGACGGACTAAAGCCGTGGCCTAAAGCCGAGGTCTGGTCAAACGCCGGAGTACCGGCGAAACAGCCCCGGCCCTGCAACCGGTCACTGGCCACTGGCTCCCGGCTACCTATCGTCAGAAACGGTCCCAACTACTAAGCTGTGGATGTTGGGCCGGGAAGAGGACCGGCAGCAGCGTCTTCGCATCGCCGCTCAGTCGCAGCGGCGCGACCTCGGCAATCTCCAGCGGCTCGGCCGTCCCGATGAGGAGCTGCGCAATCTCCTCGCCGCCGCGGACGGCGTGCTTGGCTCGGCCCTGGGGTGCGGCAACCTGCACCTTTCCGCCGTCGATTTTCAGATCAACCTTTTCCCGCGCGTCGGCCAGCCGCAACGTGCCGTTCCAGTCGGCCAGTGGTGATCGGCTCAGCCGCCGCGACAGCTCGGCAGCGATTTTCCCGAGCGTGCTCTGCGGATTGATTGTCCGAACCATCGGCCCGCCGGAGCGCCGGTGGTGCGTCTCAATGCGGCAGGTGCCCCAACGCAGCCGTCGCGAAAGCGGGTGGTCGTGGTGTAGCGTGCTGAAGTGCACCTGGCTGTACCCGCGCCGCTTTGCCTGGCGGGCGATTACTCGAAGTGCCTGCTCGCCGTCGCCGACGCATTCGAGGACTTCCAGCCGTCCACGAAATTCTGCGAAGACAACGTACCCCGCCGGTCGCTCGCCTTCGTTCCACAGGTAGCCGTCCCAGTGGTCGCTGTGTCGGCAGTGGATATACGTCGGTCGAACGGCCGTGCCGGTCAGCCCGGCGTATTGGCGGTTGTAGAGCTTGGCGAGGTCATCGCGGTGGCGCAGTGCGAACTTCCGCGAGCGTACCGCCGGTGCCTGGGTGGGCAAATCCGCAACGTCCACCACATAGGTTCGTTCGCTCCACGCCCGCACGTAGCCGAACCGCTCGTAGTAGTCGGCCCGGCCGAACAGCAAGCTCATGTCGTAGCCGATTTCGGCGATGCGACCCAGAGACGCCCGGGCGGTCCGGTCCATCAGCCCGCGGCGGCGGTAGCGGCCGTGGGTAGCCACCGCTCCAATGCCCGCCACGCGCAGCGTCGAAGAACCGACGCGCATCCGGTAGTCCCACACGCCCCAGTGCGTGACAAGCCGGCCGTCCAGCAGCCCGACGGAAGATGCGGACCAGTCGTAACGGCTGTGGTCGATGTAGCCGTCGGTGCAGTGGTCTATCCAGCCCCAGTAAACCCGACCGTGATGGGCGAAGGTCTTGGCGGTCAGGTCGAAGATGCCCTCGCGGTGCTCTTGCGGGTCCGGAGCAATTATCTCCAGCCGGTCGCTCACGGCTCCATCCTCGAATCCGTCTGCCACATGTCCGCGTTGGTTCCTATCTTCTCCTTCACCGTTTCCGTTGCCTCGGTGAGGTCGTTGACCACGGATTCGCTGAGCTTCAGATCACCCGCGCGGGCATTCTGTCGCACCTGCTCGGCGTTTCGCCCGCCGGCAATTACGCTCGTAACGGCCGGTCGCGTAAGCAACCACGCCAGCGACACGTCGGCCATCGGCTCGCCGACCGAGCGGGCGATTTCCTCGATGCGTCCGATGGCTTCAAAGGTCTCTTTCTCGCAGCCCGGTTCATCGTGCCGGCTGTGGGGTCGGTCCTTGCTGAACAGCCGGGTCCGGGCGCGGTCCGCGGGTACGTCTTCCGGCGAGCGGAACTTGCCCGTCAGCAATCCCTGGCAGATGGGACTGTAGCAGAGGATGGATACTTCGCTGTCATGGCAGAGCGGCTGGATTTCGTGCTCCACCGCCCGCCACAGCAAGCTGTAGGCGACCTGGTTGCTCTCGACGCGGGCCGTCTTCATCGCATCATCGGCGATATACGCCGCTCCGAAGTTCGAGACGCCGATGGCGCGAATCTTGCCTTCCTCCTTCAGGCGTTGCATCGCCTCGAGTGTGTCGTCCAACGGGATGTCCGGGTTCGGCCAGTGGATCTGGTACAGGTCGATAGTGTCCCGCCTCAGTCGTCTCAGCGACTGCTCGCAGTGCCGGCGGAGCTTCTCGGGGTGCAGGTTGCCCTGGCTGACCTTGCTTGCGAGAACGACGTCCTTGGCGGCGTCGGCCAGGGCCTCGGCTATAAGCTCCTCGCTCTCACCGTTGCCGTAGCCCTCGGCCGTGTCGAAAAAATTGATCCCCGCGTCCAGTGCCGCCCGAAGTGCCTCTATGGAGTCGCGGCGGTCCTGCTCGCCCCAGGTGAAGCCACCGACGATGGACCAGCCGCCCTGGCAGATGACTGAAACCTGCATGTCCGTTTTGCCGAGAGTGCGGTATTGCATCGAATCGCTCCGTAACAGAGGCAGATTGGGTTCGTTGCTGAAAACGTTTTCCCGAAAGATGTTCGCCGTGCCTGGTCCGATAGTATATGCGCCCGCGGGTGGTTCGCAAACCGCCAGCTCCGACGGACGGCAACCACCTTCCAGGCGGGCTTTACCGCTGGGCGTTGCTTTGCTAAGCTCCGGGCTGGCTAAAGGACGCTGCGCTATGGAGAGCATGTCCGCGGCGATGAGAAAGCTTTCAGCGATTCTCTGTATTATGGTCCTGACGGTCACGGTCGCGGCCCAGGTCGTCAGCCGGCCTGCCACGCGCGATTCGCAACCGGACCCGGTGGAGCGTATTGCGGAGCTGTGGCAGCGCCTCCGGCGTATGGACGTCGGTGACGAGGATTTCCTGACCGTGCGGGACGAGCTTCTGGCCCGGGCCGCCCGACTGCCTCGTCAGCGACGCGCCGAAGCCGCTGCCCGGCTCATGCGCCGCGGCGCTGCGGACAGCGTCAACGCGGCCGCCATACGTCTGTTCGGCCCCGACCCCATACCAGACGACGATGTGCGCGAGATTCTTTTCGACACCTCCCGCAGCTTCCAACAGCGGATACTCGTGCGAACGTACTACCTGTTCTGCCGGGACGACTTCGACGATTCTCTGCTTTCATCCCACGCCCGACGCGAGCTGATAGGCCTGCTGGCAGAGCGGCTGGAGGGGCTGAATCCCGACGAGACCGGCTACGGCGAGCAGCGGCTTATGATTCACCTTTGCTCCGACGCACTGGCGTGGTGCGAAGCGGTCGGAGTGCGAGGAGGCGTCTGCGAGCGGCTGACGGCGGCGATGCGCAGCTACGCCGCCTCGGCGGACTCGGACGACACGCTGGCGGCGTCCATCTGGGGCTGGCTGACGTTGAAGGGTGTGACCGACGTGGCGCTCAATACCGTTGACGGCGCCGTTGAGGCATTGGGGCATTGGGACCCGCTGGTCCGCTGGCGGGCAGCGGCCGCGTTGGCCGAACGTGTGCAGGAGGACGAGCACGTCGCAGAGAGAGTCCTGGACATGCTGGACGACCCGCGCGACGAAGCCCGTGCCGCGGCGGTGCGGGTCTTCGCCTTCGCCCCGAACGTGTTCCGCGGCGACATTGAGCCGCGTCTGGCGAACATGCTGGTGCGGGACCGCGGCGTAGTTGTTCAGGCCGCTGTTGCCGACGCCATCGCCACGCGCACACCGGCCGCGGCAGAGACCATCGACACGCTGTTGGGCGCGTTCCGCACGCGGATCCCCGGTCCGAAGCGGACCGACAGCATATTGCAGGCGTTGGCGAATCTGGTCGATTACGCCGACGAGCGGCAGATACGCAGAATGGTGGAAATCGCGTCCGGTAAGATCGCCTACGCCCCACAGGGGGCCTTGGAGCTTTTGGAGGCGCTGGGGCCGGTGGCGGCGCCGGCGATCGAAGAGATAGTGCGGTATCGTACATCCGCCGACAGGGTCACAAGGCGGTTCATCGACCGACAGGTCCTGCCGGCCATCCGGTCATCGACCTCCGGGACGACCGGCCGGGACGACCACGCCGGCGCGGATACCCCGACTGTCCGCTGATGGCTCCGACGGTCTTGCAAAAACGCCCCCCGGACCTATGATGGAGGTCTTATTTACGACCGCACTGGACACCTGAGGATACTGGAGTAACTATGGCCTTTGCATTTTTCCGCCGGCGGCAGAAGCTGGTGATAATTATCATGGCTGTGCTGATGGTGGCGTTCCTGATCGGCTTCCAGGGGATGGAGAGCATCCTCAGTGGCGGACGGGGCGAGCAGACCGTCGGCACGGGGAGGTGGGGCGAACTCACCAGAAGGGAAGTTGAGAGCGCCAACAGCGACATCCACTTGCTGAACATGCTGGGGCTGGGCCGGCAGCAGTACATGGGCGCGGTGCCGACCAGCGTGGAGTTCAACGCCCTGATCGTCAACGAGGAGCTTGACGCCGCTCTGGCCTACGCGCTGCTGTTGCAGGAGGCCCGCAACGATGGGCTGGCCGCTGTCAGCGAGGACGACGTGGACAGGTTCCTCGAGGCGCTGGGCTATACGGGCGCTCAGTACGAGCGGCTCGTCACCCAACTGAGCGATCGAGCCGGACAGGGCGAGGAGATCCTTCATGCCGCCATTGTGAGGTGGTTGTCCATCGTGGTGAGTTTCCAGAACTCAGCCAGTTCCACCGTTCCGTCGGAACCGGAGCTGCGGCATGCCTTCAGGGACCTCTCAGAGGAGATCAACCTTCTGGTGGGGGAGTTCCGAGCCGTTGACTTTCTTGAAGACGTGACACAGGAGTTGACCGACGAGGAGATCCTCGAGCAGTACAACAAATACCGCACCCGCCCGGCGGACACATTCGAATCGCCGGAGGATTTCGGCTTTGGCTATCGCAGGCCGGACCGCGTGGGGATTTCCTACCTGTTTGTGAACAGGGAAGTCGTGGACCGTGTGGCCCGACCCACCAGGGCGGAAGCCATGGATTACTGGCAGGAACACCCTGATGAGTTCGTCCGGGAAGTGCCCGTTAATGGCGACGCCGAGGGTGAATCCACCGAATACCGCACGGAGCCGATGGACTTCGCCTCGGCCGAACCGCTCATCGTAGAGAAGCTCGCCCCGGAGGTGGCCGAGCGAAAGGTTGAGGACCTCTTGCTGCGGGCCGACAGGATCCTTCAGGACATTCCCGGCGACTCGGAAACCGACCCTTACGTTCAGGTCCGCCGTCGCATGCAGCGTTCCGCGGAGGTTACGCTTCAGCGTCGGGTGACGGTTCGCATAGCCGGCGACACACTCAGGCGGGCGATTGAGAAGCTTGCCGACGCCGCCGATTTGGGCGCCATCTGCTATCCCTGGGGAGATATGGGAGGTATCAGTATCGACCCGGCCGTTGAGATTACGCTGCCTCTTGAGCAGACAACCGACGCGGCACTGGGCGATGTGCTGGAGCTTATCACCGCGCAGCTTCTGGGCGACGAACAGGGGCAGGAAAGCTCGCCCGAGTCCTCGCGGATCAACTGGGCACATTGCGCCGAGCTGGACAGTGCGCTGTTCCCCGTGGGCGGTGAACTGGAGATGTTCCCCGTGACGGCGGGACGCACGGGGCTGCTCTCCGTAAACGAACTGCTGAGACAGCCCATACTGGGCAACGCATATACGTCACAACAGGGGGGCGAGGGACTCTGGAGGCGGGCCTTTGACGCGCGCGGCTTCGGCGAGCGGGGCGCGATGAACGAGGGCGATCCCGGCTCACGAATGTTTGTCCGCGGGCCTGATTCCGGACGGCTGTTGTGGCGCCTCTCGGAGGTCTCCCCGGCCCACGACGCCCCACAGGCCGAGGCGGTAACTGAGATTCCCGCAGACCTGCTGGAGGATGTGCGTCGCGACCTGCGTCTGATGGCGGCCATGGAAATGGCACGCGAGCACGCCGACGAGGCCGTTGCCGAAGGCGGAGAGGGCAATATCAGGGAATCACTGGAGCAGTCAACGTCGCGTGTGTTCGAGACGGGACTTTTCAGTCGCAAGACGTACGGTTTCCAGTGGCGTGGCATTCCGCAGATGCGGGTGGGCAGCCGGGACGTTTTGCGACACATGGTTCAGCAGGCGTTTGAGCTGGCTCCGCGTGAGGTTGACGACTCCGACGAGCCGTCGGCCGCAAGGGTGCTGGAATTTCCGCCTCGGCGGTCGGTCGCAGTGCTGCAGCGGATCGGTTACAGCCCGGCCATACAGACGGAATACGAGCAGATGAGACCACAACTGGTCGGGCTTCTGCGGCGAAACCGGATTGTCGAAATGTGCTTTGAGTGGTTCGATTCCGACAACGTAATCAGGCGGGCGCAGTTCAAATCGACCGACGAGGCGTTGTAATCCCAGTTGCGCTTGACAGCGGAGCGCAGTGCACTAATATTGCGTTTACGTCCGACGCGGCGGGCAGGTAGCTCAGTTGGTAGAGCACGTGACTGAAAATCACGGTGTCGGCGGTTCGAATCCGCCCCTGCCCATTTTTTCTGCGCACCGGTCGCGACTGCGGGGGCTGAAAGGCCGCACGTGACGTCGAGTGAATTCCGGCGGGCCGCATCATGCCCAAAAAGAACCTCATATGGATACTGATCGTGGTGGCTGTGGCAGTCCTGCTGCTGTGTGTTACCCGTAACCATCCTCCCATAGTGGGAGACGAGACCGGCGATTTCGAGCCGGTCCTCAGAACCTACTCCCTGATCCGCGAGAACTACTACGAAACACCCGACGCCGATGCCCTGCGGCGCGGCGCCGTTCGCGGAATGGTCCAGGAGCTTGACGAATTCTCCAGCTACGTCCCTCCCCGCGACTTGCCCGCCTTCGAAGACGAGGTAATGGGCATGGCCAGCGGGCTGGGGCTGCGCCTGCACGAGCAGGGGGGGAAAGTCGTCGTACTTGGACCCCTGCCGGGCTCGCCGGCCGCCATGGGCGGAGTGGAAGCCGGTGACGCGATACTGAGCGTCGATGACCGGGACGTCTCCGGTCTGACAGTGGAGGAGGTTGAGAAGCTGCTTTCCGGGCAACCCGGAGGGAGCGTGTCTCTGACCATCCTTCGCGACGACGAGGAACAGACACTTACACTGACGAGGGGCGAATTCCCGCTGGAGATAGTGCAGGGGCTTTACCGCGACCATACCGGGCTATGGGTCTATCGGCTGGGTGAATCCGACGAGGCCCCTGCGTACCTTCGACTATGCGAGCTGTCTCCACGCGCGCAGGAAGCCATGCACGCCGCCTTCCGCAAGCTGGACCGACCCGGCGGGCTGTTGCTGGACCTGCGCGACAACCCCGGCGGGCACCTGGCGTCGGCGTCCGCGGTCGCCGACCTGTTTCTGCGCGAAGGTGTGATCATGACCGTCATCCATCGAGGTGGTGACACAAACCGCCACATTGCCCATTTTGACGGGACACTGCCCGATATTCCCATGGTGGTGCTGGTCAACGGCGGAACGGCCTCCGGAGCCGAGATAATAGCCGGCGCCCTTCGTCTGCACGGCCGGGCCGTCCTGGTAGGAACACGCACCCGGGGAAAGGGCTGCGTGCAGAGCATGTACCGCCTCGGTGGCGATCTCGGGCAGGTGAACCTGACAACGTCGGAGTTCTACGTCGGCAGGGCAATGCCGATTACCCGTCGGCCGGGGCGAGACGTCTGGGGGGTCGATCCGCACGAGCAGGTCCCGCTGCGCGACGGCGAGATGAGGAGGTTGAGCCAGTTTCGCTACCGCCAGGAGGTGCTGCCGCGGCGCGGCACGACCACCAGGGCGGCAACGCCGGAGTCGCAGGCGTCGGCGGAGCTGGAACGTATCCTGGAGATGGACAGGCAACTCGCCAGGGCCGTCGAGTTGCTCTCGGACAGCGAGAGGATGGAGCAGCTTCTGCGCCGCGGCTCGCGGGAGGATGAGATGCTGGAACGACGCTTCCTGTCGGAGCTGGAGGAAGGCGTGACCGACGAGGACGAAGATGAACGCTGAACCGACGCTGGTTTTCGGCATCGAGACCAGTTGCGACGAGACAAGCTGTGCTCTGGTCGCCGACGGAAGAAATGTAATAGCCGATACGGTCGCGGCGCAGGTTGACCTGCACGCGCGGTTCGGCGGCGTGGTTCCGGAGCTTGCCTCCAGAGCGCACATAGAGGCGGTCAACCCCGCAATCGAGCGCGTGCTGAAGGAGTCCGGCGTTCGGCCGGAGCAGATATCGGCCGTTGCGGTCACGCACGAGCCGGGGCTTATCGGCTCGCTGCTGGTCGGACTGATGGCCGCCAAGACACTCGCCTGGGTGTGGGACAAGCCGTTGGTGGGTGTTAATCACGTTTGTGCGCACGCCTACGCGGCGGCCATCGACGAAGAACCCATAGACTACCCCGCGACCGCGCTGATAGTTTCCGGCGGGCACACCTCGCTGTATCGCTGCAAGTCGCCCACGGAGCTGGAGCTGCTCGGTAGCACCATCGACGACGCCGCTGGCGAGGCATTCGACAAGGTCGCCAGCATGCTGAACCTTGGCTTTCCGGGCGGACCCGCCGTAGAGAAAACCGCCCGCGACGGCGACCCGCACGCCATCGATTTTCCACGTTCGCTGCTGAAAGGACAGTCGCTGGATTTCTCGTTCAGCGGACTCAAGACGGCCGTTCTGTACCACGTCAACGGCGTGCCGGGCGCGGTGCGGAGCCAGTCGCCGGCCGGCCCCGGCGCGGGCAAGGGTGCGGAGAACCTCTCGCCGCGGGAGCTTGCCGACGTGGCCGCCGGCTTTCAGCAGGCCGTCGTGGACGTTTTGAGGATAAAGCTCCGTCGCGCGGCCAGGCAGACCGGCGCCAGGACGCTGATACTCGGCGGCGGCGTGGCCGCAAACACCGCGCTGCGAAACGCGCTGACGGGACTGGCCGACGAACTGGGCGCCACTCTGCGGATGCCCAAGCTGAGATACTGCATGGACAATGCGGCCATGGTCGCCGGTTTGGGCTATCACTACCTGCTGGCCGGGCAGACCAGCGACCTGTCGCTGGAAGCCCGCGCGACCGTGCGCCGCTGAAGCGACAATGTGACGAGTCGGCCCGGCCGGCTATAATGCCCCCATGGACGAATCGGCTATAAGAAAACTGCTGGAGCAGGTCAGCCGCGGCGAGGTTGAGGTCTCGGAGGCGGTTACGCGTCTGCGGCGCCTTCCTTTCGAGGAGATGGGCTTCGCGACGGTGGACCACCACCGCGCCATCCGCTGTGGTTTTCCGGAAGTCATCTACTGCCCCGGCAAGACCGTAGAGCAGGTCCGCGCGATATTCGCCAAGCTGGCGGACGTCGGCGGACGCGTGCTGGCCAGCCGGGCCTCGCCGGAGATGTACGACGCCGTCTCCGCCGACTTCCCTTCAGCCGTGTACCACGATCAGGCCCGTGCGATTACCCTGCGCACGGCCGAGCCGACAGCCCCGGCCGGTCATGTGGCGGTAGTGGCCGCCGGCACCAGCGATCTGCCAGTGGCCGAGGAGGCGAGGGTTACCGCAGAAATCATGGACCAGCGAGTCACCACGCACTACGACGTCGGCGTGGCGGGCCTGCACCGGCTGCTGGCGCGCAGCGAAGCGATACAGTCCGCCGACGCGGTTGTGGTGACCGCCGGCATGGAGGGCGCTCTTGCGAGCGTGGTGGGGGGGTTGGTGGCGGTCCCCGTCATCGCCGTGCCGACCTCGGTGGGCTACGGCGCGAGCTTCGGCGGGTTGTCCGCTTTGCTGACCATGCTGAACAGTTGCGCCGCGGGCGTGAGCGTGGTCAATATCGACAACGGTTTCGCCGGCGGGTACATCGCCGCGATGATAAGCTCCCTGGCCGCGAGGGAAGGAAAGGCCGAGAAATGACGCCCCAGTTACGGCGAGTGAAGACGGTGCCTTCTCTGCCGCCTCGTCCGGGCGGCGCCCACAAGGGTAGTTTCGGACGGGTGCTTGTGGTCGGGGGTTCGCGGGGTATGACAGGGGCGCCCGCCTTGGCTGCCAACGCCGCACTGAGGGGCGGCGCGGGGCTGGTGACGTTCGCCGCGCCGTCGTCCGTGCAACTGACCGTCGCGACCATGTGCCCGTGTGCGACTTCCATACCGCTGGCCTGCGATGCCGAAGGGAACCTCGAAAGGGCCGCGGTGGCCCAGGCCGCCAAAGCCGCCGAAGCCGCCGACGTAGTAGCCGTCGGACCGGGATTCGCCATCGCTCACCCGCAGCGGGACACGGTGCAGGCGCTGCTCATGCAGACCAGGCCGGTCGTGCTGGACGCAGACGGACTGAACAACCTGGCGCATATCAGCGATTGGCCGGCATGCAGGGCATGCCCGCTGGTGCTGACCCCCCACCCGGGCGAGTTTGCCCGGCTGACGGGCAGGTCGGTCGGCGAGATACAGTCCGACCGCGAAGCGGCGGCCGTTGAAGCCGCTCTCAAATGGGCTGGTCCGAACGAGTCGGACCAGCCACTGGTGGTCCTGCTCAAAGGCGCGGGTACGGTGGTCACCGACGGTGAGCGGGTTTACGTTAACGACACGGGCAATCCGGGCATGGCCACCGGCGGAACCGGCGACGTGCTCACCGGTCTTATCGCGGCGCTTATCGGCCAGGGGCTGGACGCCTTCGACGCCGCGTGTCTGGGCGTCCGCCTGCACGGACGCGCCGGCGACCTCGCGGCCGAGCGACTTGGCGAAGTCTCGCTGACGGCGTCGGATGTGCTGGATTTTCTTCCCGCCGCCATAAAATAGTGACAGTCACCTATTTTCAGTGCATCTGCCCAGAGCAAACATACTCCAAGGGGCATTGAAAATAGGTGACTGTCCCTATTTTCTTACGAAACAATCACGATGGTTGTTATCAGTGCAACCACCAGCACACCCAGCGCGACGAACATGGCAATCATCATACGGTGCAGTCGCTTTGCGTGCCGGTTCAGCCGGTTGGACAGCTCGTCGTAAGCGCCCAGCAGTTGGTCCCGAACCTGCTTTAGCATGCCGGCGGTGTCGGCCCCTGAGGACTTCATCTCCTCCAGCGTGCCCGACAGGGCCTGGACCTGCTCGGTAAGCTCCTCGTTGTCCCGTTGCTGCAGGGCCGTGCGGACCGACTGCAAGGTTTCGTTTTGCCGCCGGTTCTCTTCGGCGATGCCCTCAAGCGATTCAGACAGTTGGCGGTTCTGCTCGCCTATCTGCTGGACCGCCTCACGCAGTTGCCGGGGGACGTCGCTCTGAGTTCCGGACGCTTCCAGCATGCGGTCGGTCCGAGTAACCAGCTCACGGACCTGCTCGACCAGTTCCGATACTTCGCGTTGCTGTGTTTCGACCGCCTCGGCCAGCACCTTGCCGGAAGACTTGAACACGCCGGGTTTTCTTGACGGTTCGGGCTGATAGTCCTCCTGGGGCTGTTCGGCGGTTTCCTGCTGCTGCGGGACCTCCGTGGTCGGCTGCGGCGACGGCTGGGGGCGTTTGGCCGGTTCGGTCGGCGGCTCGGCCGGCCGGTCCTGCGGCTCGGCTTCCTCCGGTTCGGTCCTGCGGCGTGACAGCTTTCCGGCCAGCTTCTGGATGAAGCTTTTGTCGGTCATCTCAGCTACCTCCCTTTGTTGGAGAAGGGGCGTCCAGCTTGACACCCTTTGAGGGTTATTCTAGCATCGCCGGCACCGATGAATCCACCGGGCGTATACAGATGAAACACCATATTGCGGTTTGGGTTGCGTTCTCGGCTCTGTTGCTCGCCTGCGGCTCCCGCAGCGCCGCCTTAGCGGCCGACAACTCCTCCGCAAGGATAATCACGTTCTCGCCCGCCATCACCGACATTGCCTTCGCCATCGGCGTCGGCGACGCGGTGGTGGGTGTGACGGACTTCTGCTCTCTTCCAGCCGGCGTCGAACGGCCTCGACTGGGAAACGCCCTCAACTTCAGTTCAGAGCAGCTTCTCAGCGTCAACCCGGACGTCATCATCACCCAAAGCCCGCCGAGTCGCTTCGACGGCGTTCGGGACATCGCGCCGACGGTGCGAGTCGAGCAGATTGTCATCGAGCGGCTGGATGACGTCCCCGCGGCCGCCCAGCGGATTGCCCGCCTGGCGGGCCGGCCTGAAGCGGCCGAGCCGCACGTACGGGACTTTGAGCAGAAGCTGACGGCGGTGCGGCAGAAGGTGTCCGGCCTGTCGCGGCCGCGGGTGTTGTTCGTTATGGGCACCGTGCGACCGAACGTCGCGGGAGGGGATAACTTCGTAGGCGACCTTATCGAAGCCGCCGGCGGCGTAAACGCAGGTGTGGATATTCCGGGGCGGCAGCGCTGGCTCCAGACGCACATCGACCACATCGCGGCCGCCCGACCGGATGTGATCGTCTGTCAGGTCTCACCATCCGAACAACAGAAGGCGCGCGACTATTGGCTCCAGTGGCGGGAGATACCCGCGGCCGGTCAGGGACGGGTATTCGTGGTGACCGACCGTGCCTGGTCCATCCCGAACATGGACCTCGCAGACAAGGCGGATCGGCTCGCCGAGATAGTCCATCCCGAGCTGGGTGAGGAAGCGTCCGGCCCTTACGCGGGGCGCACGCGCCGGCTGTGGCAAGCGCGTCTGATGCGTCTGCTGGCGGCGGTGGTAGTGGGCGCCGCCCTGGCGGCCGGGGGAGCGGCCTTGCAGGGGCTGCTCCGCAATCCGTTGGCCGAGCCGTACATTCTCGGCATATCCAGCGGCGCCGGGGTGGGCGTTCTGCTTGGTCTGGCCGCAAGCGCCGCCGGGGCGCTGCCCCAGTGGATAGGCACACCCGCGCTGGCGTTCGTGGCGGCGATGGTAACCTGTGCGGTGGTCTATGGAGTCGCCCAGCACCGCGGACGGCTGGACGCGTACTCGCTCATTCTGTCCGGCGTTATCGTCAACGCTTTCAACGGGGCGGTGATGCTGACGGTGTTCCTGTACGTCGAACCGTACGTTATCGCCGACTACGTGAGCTGGGGGATGGGTTCGTTGCCGGACGTGGTCGGCCGGGATCTGCTCATCACCTGCGCGGTGTGTGTGGGGTTGGGCTTGCTGGTGCTGCTGATGCGGTCGGCCGCCCTGAATACGCTCGGGCTGGGGGATGAAGTTGCGGTTTCCTCCGGCGTGGCGGTCCAGCGTCTGCGCGTGGAGGTGTTTGTCTGCGTCGGTCTGATGACGGCGGCGGCGGTGTCGCTGGCCGGTCCTATAGGCTTCCTCGGCCTGATCGTGCCGCACATCTGCCGGCTGGTGGTGGGGCCGGACCATCGACGCCTGATTGTGACAAGCGGCATAGTCGGGGCGCTGCTGCTGGCGGGCGCAGAGATGCTCTGCCGCAGCGCCGGACCGCTCATCGGCGTCAGCCGCATCCCCGTGGGCGTCCTGACGGCGCTGTCGGGAGGCCCGTTCTTCATCGTGCTCCTGCGACGCAGGTTCAAGGGAGGACGACTATGACCGGTCGAGACAATACATCGGCTCCTCAGCAGACACACATCCTTGAGGCGCGGGACGTGGAGTTTGCCTACTATGCCCAATCGCAGGTGCTGCGGGGGGTGAGCTTCACGGCCGCCGCGGACAAGCTCGCCTGCGTGCTGGGGCCCAACGGGTCCGGCAAGACCACGCTGCTTCGCTGTCTGTTGGGGCAGCTCAAGCCACAGGCGGGGCATATCCTGCTGGACGGCAAGGAGCTGTCTCGCTACTCGCGCCGCGGGCTGGCGCGGATGATGGCGTACGTGCCGCAGTTCCCGCAGTCGGCGTTCCCCTTCACCGTGCGCGAGCTGGTGTTGATGGGGCGGTACCCGCGCAGCGGCGTATTGGGCATGACGGGCGAGCAGGACCGCAAGGTGGCCGAGCTTGCCATGAAGATGACCGATACAACGGCCTTCGCCTCGCGGACGCTGGACGAGCTTTCAGGCGGTGAGGCCCAGTGCGTGATGATCGCCCGCGCGCTGGCGCAGCAGCCGCAGGTGTGCCTGCTGGATGAGCCTACCAGCCACCTGGATATCGCCAACCAGTTGAAGATTTACCGTATGATGCGCCGCCTCGCGCATGACTGGAAGATGGCCGTGGTCTGCGTAAGCCATGACGTGAATCTCGCGGCCCGCTTTGCCGACGAGCTGATGCTGATGCGTGATGGGCAGGTGGTAGCGTCGGGTCCGCCGGCGGAGGTCATGTGCGAGGAGGTCCTGCGGCGGACGTATGGGGTGGAGGTGGAGCTTGTCGCCACCGGCGAAGGGGAGGTTCCGTTGGTGGTGGCGCATTAAAGTCGCGGCGGACGGGCGGCGTTGTCCGGGGCGTCCCGGGCGGGTAAACTGGCGGTCTTCACCATGGCCGAAACCGATAACAGCGTGATTCGGCTGTCGGCAGACAGCCCCGCACCCCGATGGGCCCGGGGCTGCGCGCTTACGGTCGGCAACTTCGACGGCGTTCACGCCGGGCATCAGCGGATGATCCGCCTGGCTCGCTCGTTGGCGGCGCCGTCGGCCGACGTGGTCGTGGTGCTGACGTTCGACCCGCTGCCGGAGCGGATACTTCGGCCGGAGTCCGCACCGCCGCTGGTCGTACCTCCGGAGCGACGATTCGAGCTGCTGCGCCTGGCCGGAGCGGACCTGGTGCTGGTCGTCGCCCCCGACAGAGACCTGCTGGAAATGGCGCCGGAGGAGTTTATCGAGAAGATTGTGGATCCGTTGCGCCCGCAATGGATGGTCGAAGGTCCGGACTTCCGCTTCGGCCGGGACCGCGGCGGCGATGCCGCCCTGTTGCAGGAACTCGGCGGGCGGCACGGCTTCGAGGTATGCATAGCCGAGCCGGCTACAGTGGACATCGACGCTTGCGAGCAGCGTATCAGCAGCACGCTGGTTCGGGAGCTGGTCGCCGACGGGCGCGTTGAGGACGCCGCCCGCTGTCTGGACCGTCCGTTCGCCATGCACGGGCGCGTCATACACGGAGCCGGGCAGGGGCGGGTGCTGGAGTTTCCCACCGCCAATCTGCCGATCGGCGAGTGTGTGGTGCCGGCGGACGGGGTTTACGCCGCCCAGGCCGAGTTGCCGGGCGGAACATATGCGGCGGCTGTGAGCGTGGGAAACAAGCCCACGCTTGGTCCGGCGCCGAAAACGGTCGAAGCATTCCTGCTGGACGCCGAGGGGACGTTCTACGATGAACAGATGCACTTGTGGTTCCTGCGACGATTGCGCGACCAGCGCAAGTTTTCAGGCATCGACGAACTCAAGGCACAGATAGCCAAGGACGTGCATCGTGTGCGCGAAATCTGCGGAAGCTGACAGAAAGGCCGTCATCGAACGTATCGCCGCGGCCGGGAAGCTGTTGATAGTTACGCACATACACCCCGACGGCGACGCGTTGGGTTCGATGGTGGCACTGGCCCGCTCGGCCCGGGCGGCAGGGAAAACGGCGCACACCGTCCTTACCGACGAAGTGCCGCCTCGTTACCGGTTCCTGGCGGAGGAGGAATCGCCGATCGGCGAGGAGCAGTTCGAGCAGGTGGCCGACGATGCCGACGTGGTCGTCGTCGTGGACACCTGTGCGTTCGCCCAGCTAGGGGCCGTGGCGGAGCATCTGCGCCGGCGGCGGGAGAAAATTGTCGTAATCGACCACCACGAGACCTCCGACGATGTCGGTTCCCTGAAGTGGGTCGAGACGGACGCACCGGCCGTCGGCGTAATGATCGGAGAGTTTCTGGCCGAGCTTGGTTGGGAGATTGACCTGACCACGGCCGAGGCACTGGCGGCCGCGGCTCTCTCGGATACCGGCTGGATGCGCTTCAGCAACACCAACGGGCGGTGCCTGCGCGCCGTCGGGCGGTGGTTTGATATGGGCGTCCGACCCGACCGTTTGTATCGCCGGATATACCAGGCCGACCGTCCCGAGCGTCTGCGGCTGCTGATGCGCATGCTGGAAGCGATGGAGCTTCGCGCCGACGGACGACTGGCGGCGGCGGTGCTGCGGGAGAGTGATTTCCGTCTCAGCGGCGCCATGGAGCACGAGACCGAGGATCTGGTCAACGAGCCGATGCGACTGGAAAAAGTGGAGGTCTCGGTGCTGGTGATAGAGACCAAAGACGGCTCGCGCGCATCCCTGCGCAGCCGTGAGTATGTGGACGTGGCCGCGGTAGCCAAACAATTTGGGGGCGGCGGGCACGCCCGGGCGGCGGGCCTGCGCGTAGACGAACCGCCGGATGCTGTGGCTCCGAAGATATTCGCCGCGTGCGAGCGTGCGTTGGACAAAGGCGCCTGATAGCCCGCGGGGCGCCGCTTAAGCGGGGCTACCGATGGCTGATGCAATCTGCTCGGCAACTCGAACACCGGACATCAGCATGCCGCCGAAGATCGGTCCCATTCTCGGACCGCCCAGAGTCGCGCAGACCGCCATACCGGAGACCCACAGCCCGGGGAAGACCTCCGAGGTGTTTTCCACCACAAAGCGTTCGCCGGCGTCGGCATCCATCGGGCCTTCGCCGAGCGGGCCTTCGGGCGACTCGATGGGCAGCAGCCCACGCTTTCGAAGAGCGTTTACAAGGGCGGCATCGTGCCCGGTAGCGTCGAGAACGGCTCGGCCGCTGAGTGTCAGGGGGTCAACCGGCAGGTGCCCCAGGACCATGCTCTGATTGGCGACGACGCCGACAACGCGCCCTTTATGGACGCAGACGTCCTCGGCCGCCAGCAGGTTCAAAAACTTCGCGCCCTTTTGTATTGCCTGTACGCACAGGGCGGCGGCAAGCTCGCCCGCCTCGACGGTGTGCAAAGAGCCGCCGCAGTCTTTGTGACGCACGCCGAACTCGTCGAGAATCCCAACGGCCTCGTCCTGTACGACGGCTATGTTCATTCCCATAGCTCCGCCCCAGACACCGCCGCCGGGAGCAAGACGCTTCTCGAGGACCGTCACGCCATAGCCGGCCGAGGCAAGCCGGGCGGCCGCCACAAGGCCCGAAGGTCCGCCTCCGGTAATCAACACGTCGTTCTCGATGGCTTCAGTTAGCTTTTCGTGGTACGTCTCGGCGATCGCCCGGGAGATGGCGGTATCCTGCATTGCTGTTCCTTCCTTGCTGGTGCTGTGATGTTTTCAGGTTACGAAGAACTCGCCATTATACCGGCGAAAGTCCTCGAGTGTCTGCCTGTGCATTTCCACCAGTTCATCCGGTGGGGCGGCGGGGTCGAAGAACCGCAGCTCCGAGCCCTCGACGCCGTCGGCCTGCGGCGTGCCCTTCCACATGCGTACTATGAAAGCTACGGAGAAACACTGTATTCGGTCGCCGTTGGGATACTCCAGCCGCTGGTCGGGGCCTGAATAAAGCCCCATCGGCTCGTAGGAGTCAACCGTCAGGTTCGTTTCCTCGAACACCTCGCGGCACATCGCCTGTGATGCCGTCTCGTCCAGTTCCACCGATCCGCCGGGCAGACCCCAGCGGGCCACGTCCGTCCGTTTCTGGAGCAGCACCTTGCCGTCGTCGTCCAGAACAAGAGCGCGAACGCCCGGCATCAGTATGCACTGCTTGCCGACAAGCTCTCGCATCATTTGGAGATAGGGCTTCGTCATGGCTTCGATATCGTCTCGGGCTTCTTCTGGGGCAATTGTGCCTGGCCCTGTTGTCGGCAGCAAAAGCCGTAAACCGACTTTGCTGTCCTCTCCTGCGGCTCGATGCTGATTTACCGCAACCGCGGTTTGGTGATGTTACCATAAAGTCTCACGGTTTCCCCGTGCATCCCCGAGTCGTGCCTAAAATGCCGCCCGGGCATTGCCGGCCGATATGAAAATATCGCCGGGGCGGGGCGGCGCTGCCCCAGCCACCACCCCGCTTATCCCGACGATCCGATTAGTAGCAGGGACTACTCCTTGTCGGAGTCGCCCTTTGCTTGCAGTTCATTCAGTCGCTTACGAATATCCTCCAGTGCCTCCTGGAGATTCTGGGCCTGCGCCTTGAGCGCCTCGGCCTCGTCCTCCGGCCCGGCTGCGGGGTAGGCCGCCGGCGGATATGCAGCGGCGGGCGGTGCTCCCCAGGCCGGCGTGCCCATGGCGGCGCGCTGCCAGCCGGTCAAACCGGTGGCGTAGTACCAGTTGCGCCGGCCAAAACCGCCGCCGCGTCCGAAACCGCGGCCCCAGCCGCGTCCGCCGACCGGGTTGGCGTATCCGGGCACACCGTATCCCGCACAGAAGCCGGCTGCTCTCCCGCTCATCGGTCCCATACCCGCAGGTCCTGTTCTGTCTCCACCTGGCATATTGCATCTCCTTGCTTGCTGAGCCACTCACGTTGGGTGCGATCTGCGCTCTGAGCCATCGCACTGTCCGCAGAGCCGCTTACTTCCGGCCTCGGCTCAATGGCCCGAGTCCGGTCCATATCCCTGGCGGGCCCTGCGTCGATGCCGGGATGCCCCCGGCATCAGGAACGCATCCGAAAGGAGTCGCCCTTGCAGATAGGCCGACACGACGTCTTCCACAGGTCCGCATATCCTTGCTATGACCCGCATTCCCGCGGATGTAAGCGCCGCCTCCAATGGGCGGGAAACCGCCCCGCAAATCAGCACGTCCACGCCCAGGTCCTTCAGACGGGCGACGCGCGAAAGCTCGTGGACCTCCGTCAGCGCTACGTCCTCGCGGGCAACCGTCTCGCCGCTGTCAACGTCCAGCACCCGCAGGTGCCGGGCCACGTCAAAAACCGGCGAAACCCTGCCATCGAAATCGGCTATGGCGACTCTCATCACACATGAACTTACAAGCTGCGTACCATTTGCACAGGGCGCCTGCTTCTCGCCCATAAGTAATTATTTTATAAGCCAGTACGACAAACGCAGGGATGCTTCATGTCGGGCTAAATTGCCGCAGGATGCGCGTTTTACTGGACACATACCCTTGCGATATGCCATACTGATTCTTGTTCTGCCCCGCCAAACGAGGTTTTTGCATGCTTACCGAAGACGGTACCTGCCGAGACACTATCCTGGACTCAATCAACGAAGGCGTCTTTACCGTCGACCTGGACTGGCGGATTACGTCTTTCAACGCGGCGGCCGAACGCATAACAGGCGTGCAGCGCGAGCAGGCGTTGGGGCGAAAGTGCTATGAAGTCTTTCGCGCGAGCATCTGCGAGAGTTCCTGTGCGCTGAAGCAGACGCTCAGTTCGCACAAGCCGGTTGTCAACCTGCCGATATACGTCATCAGCGCCGAGGGCAGGCGGATTCCGATTCGCATATCGACGGCCATCCTGCGCGGTCCCGACGGCAATGTGATAGGCGGTGTGGAGACCTTCCAGGACCTCAGCCGAATCGAGGCCCTGCGCAAGGAGCTGGAGGCCAAATACACCTTTGCTGACATTGTTGGTCGCAGTAGACCGATGCGGGAGCTTTTCGATATCCTTCCGCGCATTGCCGAGAGCGACAGCACGGTCCTGATAGAGGGACCCACCGGCACCGGCAAGGAGCTGTTCGCACGTGCCATACACAATCTCTCGCCGCGGCGGGACAAGCGTTTCGTGGCCGTCAACTGCGGGGCGCTGCCCGATACGCTGCTGGAGAGCGAGCTTTTCGGACACAAGGCCGGGGCGTTCACCGACGCCAGGGAAGACCGCCCGGGTCGCTTCGCCGCGGCAGAGGGCGGGACCATACTGCTCGATGAGATAGGTGACGTCTCGCAGGCGATGCAGACGCGGCTTCTGCGCGTGCTTCAGGAGCGGACTTACGAGCCGCTCGGCTCGGTCGAGCCGGTCCGGGCCGACGTGCGGGTCATCGCATCGACGAACAGGGACTTGTCGCGGCTGGTGGCGAAGAATCGTTTCCGCCAGGACCTGTACTACCGTGTACGCGTGATCCGGATTCGACTGCCGGCCCTGCGGGAGCGCCGGGAGGACATACCGCTGCTCGTGGAGCACTTCGTGGCGCGTTTCAACCGGCTGGGCGAGAAGGACATAGCCGGCGTCTGCGACGAGGCGATGGCTTTGCTGATGGAATACGACTACCCCGGCAACGTCCGTGAGCTGGAAAATGTTATAGAACACGCCTTCGTGCTGTGTCGCGGCGGGCTTATCCGCCCGGAGCACCTTCCGCCGGAGGTCCGGGCCGGCGGCAGGGCGGTGGAAATGCCCAGGACCGGGGGTACTACGCTCAAAGGCATGGAGCGCGTGCTGATAGCGGACGCGGTCCGCCGCCACGGGGGTAACCGATCGGCCGCCGCGAAAGAGTTGGGCATCGACCCCAGCACGCTCTTTCGGAAGGTCAAGACGCTCGGCATAGAGCTGCCCGAACAGGATGGGCGGAGCCGCCGCTGCGAATAGACGCGCAGTTTGCAGGGGCCCGAAGCTCCTGACAGGCCCATTCTGCAAGTTACCGCTATCGCGGATTCGGATACTGTCAGATGTAAGGGCTTATTCGTATTGCTCTTATGGTAGCGACTGATTTTTTTGGGGCTGTGGCACCAGTTTCGCTCCATGTCAAGGTGAGTCCGCAGGGAAGATGTGCGCAGAAAGAGAAAGGAACGTTTATGAAAGTCGTAGTCAGTTCTCAAGGCGAAAGGTTGGATTCTCCCGTTGATGGTCGCTTCGGGCGCTCGCAGTCCTTCGTGCTGGTTGACACCGAAACCGGCGAAGCAAGCGGCATTGACAACAGCGAGAACCTGAACGCACTGCAAGGAGCCGGTGTGCAGGCCGCTAAGAAGGTAGCCGACCTTGGCGCCGAGGCGGTGGTGGCGACGAATGTCGGACCCAAGGCCTTCAGCGTGCTGTCGGCCGCGGGGGTGAAAGTCTTCAGCGGCGCCTCAGGAACCGTGGCCGACGCCATAGAGCAGCTCAAGGCAGGCAAGCTCGCAGAAGCCGATTCGGCGAACGTCCAGAGCCGCTGGAGCTGAGGCGGCCGGGATGAGAACCGCACTTGACTGCATTCCCTGTTTCCTGCGCCAGTCCCTGGAGGCGGCGAGGTTCGTCAGCGACGATGAGGCCATACATCACAGCGTGATGCGCGGCGTCCTGCGAATGACGGCGGAGATGGATCTGACCGAGCCGCCGCCTGTGGTGGGTGCGCGCATACACGCCATGCTGCGAGAGCTTACCGGCAATAAAGATCCGTATCGCGAGCCCAAGGACCGTTTCAACCGTATGGCGATGGAGTTGCTGCCTTCGTTGCGCCGGCGTGTGGAGCGGTCCGACGATGCGTTTGATACGGCCGTTCGGCTGGCGGTGGCGGGCAACATCGTGGACCTGGGCGTAAACGGCGCCATCAGCGAGCGTGACGTGCTCGACGAGATCGACCGGACTCTTGCGACGCCGTTGGTAGGCGACATCGAGTCGCTACGGTCGGCCGTCGCGGATGCGGAAAGCATTCTATACGTTGCGGATAACGCAGGCGAGATAGTCTTCGACCGTCTGTTGATCGAGCAACTGCCGGGCGGTCGCGTTGCAGTGGCCGTCCGGGGCGGTCCGGTGATAAACGACGCGACCCGGGAGGACGCCCTGACCGCCGGGCTGGACGAGGTCGCCGACATCATCGACACCGGATGTGATTGCCCTGGGGCGGTCCTGTCCCTGTGCGGCTCGGAGTTCATTGACGCCTTTGAGCGGGCCGACGTCGTCATCGTTAAGGGACAGGGCAACTTTGAAGGGTTGTCCGACGTTCCCAGGGACGTTTTTTTCCTGTTGAAGGCGAAGTGTGAAGTTGTCGCGTCCCGGGTGGGCGTTTCGGTCGGGACGCTGGTATTGCGGCATTCAAAGAGCGAAGAGTCCGACCGAAGTCATCGGTCGGATGGTTCAGAATGGGAGAAAGAGCGAGTGAAGATCGCCATTCCAACCGTAGGCGGAAAATTGAGTGGTCACTTCGGCCGTTGCGAGAAGTTCGCACTCGTCGAGGTGGGACAGAACGGCGAGGTGCTGTCAACCGAGATGCACGACCCCCCGCCGCACGAGCCGGGCGCGTTGCCTCAATGGCTGCACGAGCATGGCGCCGATGTGGTAATCGCCGCCGGCATGGGACGCATGGCGCAGCAGATGCTGGCCGATGCGGGCATTGAGTTTGTGCTTGGAGCAGCCGAGCGAAGTGTCGATGAGCTGGTCTCGGCATATCTTTCAGAGACGCTGGAGGCTGGCGAAAATGCGTGCGACCACTGAGGCGGATGCGGGTGTTCTGTCCGAGACGCGCGACGCTGTACACCCGGCCTGCATCGTCTGCACACATGCGCACGAATGCGGCCTGGGGCTTCGGTTCCGCGTCCTTGAGGACGGTGCAGTGGAGGCCGCAGTTCCGTGTCAATCCGCCTGGGAGGGGTATATGGACGTCCTGCACGGCGGCGTTGTGTGTTGCCTGCTGGACGGTGCGATGACCAACTGCCTGTTCGCCCGCGGCCTGACCGGGGTAACGGCGAAGCTGGAGGTGCGTTTCCGGCACCCGGTGACGGTGGAGCGTTCGGCGAGCGTGCGCGCGTGGGTTGTGCGGTCGGGTCGTCCGGTCCATGTGCTGCGGGCGCATGTCGTTCAGGACGGTCGCGTAAAGGCCGAGGCGACCGGTACGTTCATGGAAAAACGACCGGAAGAATTGAGCGAACACTGATAGCCGAAGGTGCTGCAATCGGGACGCTGTGGTGGCGGCGAAAGGGGGGTGACAATCAGGTTCACCGCCATGGCACATGCGGCCTGTTGGCCCGCCCTGACGAGGCGAATCGACGTCCTGCGTGTCAATGCGAAGGGCGGGACTCGAACCCGCAACCCGTTTCCGGGACCAGGACCTAAACCTGGCGCGTCTGCCAATTCCGCCACCCTCGCTTCGGCGCGGATTATATCGGATAAAACGCCCGCCCGCGCCACGTTTTCACATTGCCGGGGAGTAACTTGACCGCGCCGGCGCCGGTCTGTTATACTTCATTTACCGCCGGATGTTCGGAGGGGGAAGGGCTGTCAGCTCACGGCGGACCTCAGGCGGCCGAGAGGCCGTCTCGACGGGCCCATATCGACGGCAACAGGTCGTCGCGGCCCGGCACACCACAGCAGAAGCGACTATGCATACCGGAAGAATCGGCTGCGCACCGCGCAGAAAGTAAGGCAGCGCACCCAGACCCGCGGACCGGCTGGATTTTGTGTCGGAGGAAACCAGCTTAACTATGTTTCGTTGTCCCCACTGCGGAAAGCTCCTGGAAGTGAACGTGCGGTCGGGTGGCGACCACACAATAGCATGCCCCAATTGTGGCGTTCGGACAGAGCCGCCGGTGCAGTTGCTCGGCAATGCACCTGGGGCCAATACTGCGCAGGGACGCACCGGTACCGCCCGCGTAAGGCGAAGGTGGGTAAGGCGGCTGGCACCGGTGGCCGGGTTTCTTCTGGCGTTCGTCGCGTTGGCGCTTCTGTGTGCGATAGCGGCCCAGCGCCCGTCGCCGTCTGCAGTCAAGGCGAGAGATGCCGCCGGAGGCGACGGTGAGATGACAAAACCGTTTGAACCGGCACCTTAAGAACTGTACAACAAGAGTAATGAGCGGGTCACAGGTTACGCTGCTGTCCCGCGAAGACGCCCCAGCCGCGGGGCGAATGCTTACCCGAGCCCCTGTGTCGTCCGATGGACTGCGACGGGGCTGTGGAGTGGCGAATGGCAGTTGAGTTTCGTTGTGACCACTGCGGGAAGCTGAATCGTCTGGAGGCCTCAGCCGGCCAGGAGGCGGTCTGCGTTCACTGCGGACAGACCACGCAGGTTCCGGAGGCCCTGGCCTCGCTGCCGACGCCTCAGGTCCCCGATCAAGAGCAGTCCCTCGAAGAGCCCGTGGGCGAGACGTTGCTCTCAGGCCCCATGGGCAGGGCGATGCCCTTCGTCATCAGCGTCCTGTTCCATATGGGGCTGTTTTTGGTGATGCTCTTCGTGGTGATGTTCGCCTACGAGACGCGGATCCCCGAGGACGTGGTGGTGCCCTACACCACGTTGAGCGAGAGCCCCAGCCGGATGTCGGAGAACACCGAACGGCCGGTGGAGCGGAGCGAGGTTCGTCGCCCGGCAGTGCGTCGAAGCGAGAGTGAGACGCCCATTGTTACCGGCACTTCCCGCGGCGACCGGGAGGAGCAGGTCATTGGTCTGGGCGAAGGCGCCGACGCCGCCGGATCCATGGAGGGGCTGGACGCCGTTACCGGCGGCGGCAGCATCGGCGAGACGGAATTCTTCGGCACCGGGGCGATGGCCTACCATATTGTCTATCTTATCGACAGGTCCGGTTCGATGGGGGTGCTCTACAAGTTCGATTCGGTCCGACGGGAAATGGTCCGCTCCCTGAGCAAGCTCCGACCCGCCCAGGACTTTCATATAGTCCTGTTCAGTCATGGCGACCCTGTGGAGGTGCCCGAGGAACGGCTTGCCTCGGCCACCATGGACAACAAGCGCCGGGCCGCCGAGGCCCTGATACAGGTGGTGCCCGAGACCACCGGTGGTCAGTTGACCGACCCGCGAAGAGGTCTTGACCGGGCCTTCTCTGTTCTCCGGGCCGCCGGCGATGACCGCAGTAAGTTGATAATGTTCCTCACCGACGGCGTCTTTGAGGGAACGACCAACGAAGCAGTTATTGAGGCGATAAACGAGCTCAACCACGACGGAGTGATCCGTATCAATACGTTTCTCTACGGCTCGGAGGACTCCGAGGCCGTCAGAGTCATGCAGCAGATTGCCGAGGAAAACAACGGCAAGTACCAGTACGTACCTCTGAATTGAGAAACCATCTGAAACAACTTCTGGCCTTGGTGATCATGACGGCGCCGGCCTTTGCACAGGCCGACGAGGTCCGCGTGGGACGTCTGCCCTACAGCGGTGTAACCGTCACGGATTTCGCAGACGGACAGCTTGTGTTCAACACGTCCGGGCGGGAAATCACCAAGGACCTGGCGGAGGTTTCCCGTATCGAACTTCGTGGCCGCGGCAGTTTCAACCGGGCCGAGGAACTGCTCGCCGAGCAGCAATATGCCCAGGCCGTTGAGGCGTACCGCCAGGCCGAGCGGGAGGCCGGGTCAACCCTGTGGCTGAGGCGGCTGATTTCCTGCCGCCTGGTCCAGGCGCTCGACAGAGCCGGGCAGTTCGACGAGGCCGTGCAGCAGTGGCTGGTGGTTGTATTGGAAAACGACGTTGCCGAGCAGGTGCTGGAGCTGCGGCCGTCGAATATTCCACCACAAGGGCAGCCGTCCAATAGACGTGCGATTGATCTGCTGGAGCTTCGGGTGGAACGCGTCGAGGATGAGGCGCTGCGTCTGGCTATTCGCGAACTGCTCCTGGAGCTTTACCGTCGCGAAGGACTTGGCGATAAGGCGGCGGAGCTGGCCGGTCAGATGGCCGAGCCACAGCCGCAACAGCCGCAACAGCCGGGCGAGGATACGCCGGCTCTCACCGACCGCCCCGGCGAGGGCGGCCAGGCCGGTCAACTCGCCGACATCCGGGATCTGTTGGAGCAGAACCGACCGGAAAGGGCCCTGGAGTTTGCTCGGGCGCGCATGAGCCGGCTCAGTCATGATGAATTGCCTGAGGCAATCCTGCTGTCGGGTCGCGCGCGGCTGGCGCTTTACGAAGCCCAGGGCCGGCGGGAGCAGCTTCTGCGGGCCGGGCTGGACTTTATGTGTGTGGCGACGTTCCACGGCGACAGCGAGTGGGCGGCCGAGGCGCTTTACCTCGCCGGCGAGGTCAACAGGATACTGGGCAATGCGTCGGCGGCCAGGTCTGCCTGGCAGATGGTAATCGCCCGCTATGGCCAGAGCGAATATGCCGAGCGGGCGGCCGGTGGCATCGAGCGGTTGGGAGGTGCTGGTGTGACCGGCGGACCGGTTCCAGGCGAAGGCGCCGAGGGAACACCGGGAATGTGAACCTGTGTGCAAGATAGATCAGGGAGATTCTGAAAGATGAGGTTTTTCGAGATTCTGGTCTGGCCGGGCGGCGGGGTGATCGGATTGATACTGTGGGCGTTGAGCATGGTCACAGTGGCGATCATCGTGGAGAACCTCCTGCGCATGAAGCGGTCGAACATCCTGCCGGACGTAATCGCGCAGGACGTCCGCAACATGTTTGAAAACAAGCAGTTCCGGGCAGCCATCGACCATGTGTCCCAGCGCGAGGACATGCTCAGCGAGGTACTGCGAGCCGGGCTTGCCGAGGCCCCGCACGGTTACGGAGCCATGGAACGCGCCATGGAGGATGCCGCCGACGAACGCCGCGCGCGACTGCTGCGGCGGGTGGAGTGGTTGAACCTTATCGGCAATGTCAGCCCCATGCTCGGACTGCTGGGAACGGTCTGGGGCATGATCCTGGCGTTCGGCTCGCTGGAGCGGACCGGCATACCAGAGGCGGGCGCACTGGCCGGCTCCATCAAGACCGCTCTGGTAACCACGCTGCTGGGGCTTTCGGTGGCCATCCCGTCGCTGGCGGTTTACGGCACGCTGCGGAACCGCATCGACGGTCTCAGCAGCGAGACCATGCTTCTGTGCCAGGAGCTTCTGGGCATGTTCCGCCCCGGTAAGAAGCAGCCCGGCGGTCAGGCATCACAGCAGCAATAAACTTTCGGAGCTTACAGACGGTGGCCGAAGACAGAGGACAAGCTCAGCAGCGAGGTGCGGTGTCGTTCAACATGACGCCGATGATCGACTGCGTCTTCCTGTTGATAATCTTCTTTCTGCTGGCGAGTTCGTTTGCCTCGCAGAAGTTGCCGCAACTGGACCCCCACCGCCCCGAAGCCAGCCAGGCGCAGCCACGCGAGGAAATGGAAATCCCCAACAAGGTCATCGTGAACATCCTGCCCACCGAAGGCGAGACGCTCAGCGAGGACCCCTCAATGGCGGGTCGGGCGCGCGGCTACAACATCGACGGCAAAAGCATCGAGGTCGGCGACACGGCCACGCTGGAGGAAATACTGACGGACCGCAAGCAAAGCGCCCGCGGCGACGATTTCTTTGTGGAGGTGCGGGTCGATTGGAGGGTGGCTTATTCGGAGGTGGTTCCCGTGCTGCAGGCGGCCGCCAGGGCGGAAATCGAAAACCTCAACCTTACCGCACTGACAGCGGTGATCGAGGAGAACTGACCGGTGGCGCTTTTATCCGAAAAGCGAACGCATGCCGGCAGGGGGCGGTTGAGCGCCGCCGGCGGCGGCAAGATTCAGCCGCCGTTGACGCCGATGATCGACGTCACTTTCCTTCTGCTGCTTTACTTCATCCTCACCGCCAACGTCAGTCCGGAGGAAGGCAACATTCCCGGCACGCTTCCCCGTCAGTCGGGCGTCGCGGCCGAACAGGAAGTGCCGCTCAAGCCCATCCGCGTAAATGTCTCGCCGTTGGGCTCGCAGAGGCAGGACGCCCAGTACGCCATCGCGGGTGAGGGTGTGTCTTTGGAAAGCCCGCAGGAGCTTTACAGCCGACTGCTGGGACGCCGCGACGCGCTGGGCACCGACGAGATACCGATCATAATTGACCCCATGGGCGACGTCAGGTGGAAGTTTGTCCTGGAGGCATACAACCAGGCCGTCAGGGCGAAATACAAGAACGTCGGTTTTGCCCCGCCCGGCGGGTAGGCGCATTGAGAATGGCGATGTCCAGGTCGGCTGTAACATCCATAATGATAATCACGACCGCGCTGCTGTCGGCGTCGGTGTCGGCACAGGATCGCACCGGCCGGATGAGCGAGCGGGAGGTCGTCCGACTCGCCGAGTCGCTCTCTGAAGCCGGTATGACCGAGCTTCTTGAGGCGCTGATAGAGGAGAGGTCCGACCTTCGCGACACGCCTGCGGGATTCGCCATGCAGGCCGAGCTGCGCGTGGCTGAAGCCAACCGCATCGGCTACACGGACCAGGAGCAGCAGCCCCGCAGACGCGAGTTGCTCAACGAAGCTGCAGAGCTTCTGGGGCGTGCCGCCGAAGCTACGGCCAACGCCACCTCGGACGCGGGCAAAATCAATCACTTCCGCTATCGCTTGAAGCGCATAGATATCCTTGCCACCCAGCTTCCCAGACCGGAACTGGTTCGGCTGATGTTCCTTCGCGGCGGCCGCCAGGACCGTGAGCTTGCCCGCCGGCACACTGAGGACGTTGTTGGTCTGATGGAAGGCTGCCTGCTGGATATGGAGGACATGCTGCAGGACTGGCGGATGGACCTGGTGAAGCTTGCTACCGTTATGCCGGAGCTGGAGTCCCTGCACCAATCGGCTGTCTTCCAGGCGGGATGGGTGCGGTTCTACCGCGGGATGGTCTTGCCTCGCGACGATGAGCAGCGCATGCGTCTTCTCAGCGACGCCGTCCAGAATGCCCGACGCTTCGCCGACCAGCGCCGAGGGGGCGCCGCCAGGCGGCGTGCCATGCTGCTGGCGGGGATGGCCGCCAGGGAGATGGGCGAATACGAACAGGCGAGGCAGTTCCTCGACCAGGCGGATGATCGCTCGGCCGCTCCGGCGCTGCGGGTGCAGGCGAAGTTCCAGAAGGCCCGCGCCGCCGTCGAGGCCGCCGGCGCCGCCGACAAAGGTATAGCCGCCGTCGAGACCTTCCAAAGGGAGCTTGCGGACATACTTGGCGAGGGCGCCGGCGTACAGATTGACTTGCACACGGCCATGCTGAAGGAGCACCTGTACCGGGAACTCTCACGACTGGCGCGTCAGCAGGGCGACGAGCAGCGAGCACAAGAGCACGCCCACCAGGCGGAATTCGCGTTGCTGGAATTTCTCGAAAAACACGGCGATGCGGTTGCCCAGAGGGTGTTTCTGGAACTCGTAGCGCGGAAGCACGCGGGCGGCGACGAAGGCGATTCGCCGTTACTGCTGCTTGCGCGGGCTCAGGAAGCGCCAAGTGAAGAGACCGAAGATCTGCTGCGGGAGTTGCTCTCCCGCGAGGGAGAGGTGGCCGAGCGGATTCGTCCGCTGGCGATATGGAGATTGGGACTGTTCTATGCCGGCGAGGGAAGATACCGGCGGGCCGCCGAGCAGTTCCTTAAGCTGGCGCGGGATTACAGTGACCACCGTCTGGCGTTCGACGCGGCGCAGAACGCCGCGGCCGCATTCCGTCGGGTGGTCAGGGACGTGGAAGACTCCGACGAAACGCCGGCTCCAGCTCTGCGGCGGGAGTTCATCAAGATCCTGCGGCTGGTTACGGAGGGTTGGCCGCAGCGCGATGAAGCGGCCCGCTGGAACTTCGAGCTTGGATGGCAGCTTCAACAACTCACCCCGGCGACCGACGAGCCGCTTGAGACGCTCCGGCAGGCCGTTGACGCCTACCAGAAGGTGCCGGAAGTCAGCGAAGACTCCCTGGAAGCCCGGTACCTGGCACTTCGGCTGAGGACGAGAATACTGAGAGATTCCGACTGGTCGCAGGAGGAGAAACGCCGCCGGGCCGAAGAGCTGGTGGAGGAGTTGCGGGCGTATGCCGACCGTGTGGCTGCAATGCTGCCCGAGGACGATGCGCAGGAAGATTATCTTGCGAGCTGGGGAGGGCAGGCGGACCTCGAGGCGGCACAGCTGGAATACGACGTACTCGGTCGCCGGGAGGCCGCACTGGAACGCATTCGTAAGCTTCCGGACAAATGGCCGGATCGTGAGATCCTGCGAGCTGCCGCGGAGTTTGAGATCCGCAGACTGGTTGAGACCGACCGGACCGACGAAGCCATTGAGCGAGTGGAAGAATTCCGCCGCGAATACCCCGACCATGCTGAGTCGCTTGTTCGTCTGGTTGCGTGGCAGGTGCGAACCCGGCTTCGGGACATAGCTTGGCAGTCTGGCGACTCCGAGCAGATGCGAAGGCTCCGCAGCGCCTTTCTGGAGTTTACCTCCGACCTGTACGAGCGCAGCGAAGGCCAGAGCGACTCTGACAGATATATCTATATTCAGATGTACGCCGAGGCGCTTCTTGTCAACGACCGGCCGCAGGAGGCGCTGGAGCTTTTCCGGCGATGCAGGGATATCGACGAGCGGATGCGCAGTGAGGACCCCGACCGGCCTATAGACGCCACAAACATCCGCGGCCTGGCGGGGGCGCATCAGGCCTTGGGCAATTACGACCGCGCCGCGGAGCTTTACGGGGACCTGGTGGCCGGCATGGACCCCGGCGACCCGCTGTACTGGAGGACGGAGCTTGCCTACTGCCGAGCTCTGCTGGAAGCCAGACGTGACGACCCCGGCGCCATGCGCCGGCTGATCCTCAGGATCCGCCAGCTCCGCGACGAGGACAGACTGATGGGGCAGCTATTTGCCCGGTTCGACGAAATAGAGGCCGCCGCCCGCACGGCGATGGGACAGTGAGCTCCCGGGCATAGGGGCGGAAAAACACACACCAGCTTTACTCGACGCGTCAGGTGCCTGCCGCCGGCGCCGTCGGCTTCACACTCAAGAAGAATCACAAGTTTTGAGTCGCAGAGCCCTCGGCCGTGGTAAACGGTGCAACCATCAGCTCCGGGCAATCCCATTTGCGCATAAGGGAAGCGGCGGGTCGGTTTCCGGCCCGCCGCTTCCTGTGTTGCTTCCGTCTCGTGCCCGTCCCGGCAGGGACG
>JBNGDC010000026.1:0-15162 GCA_049975485.1 Phycisphaerae bacterium
TGCTGGGCTGGCTTTATCTGAAGAAGAAACTTGCCGTCTGGAAATGCTCGCTGCTGGCGCTGGCAATCTGCGGTATCAGCATAACAACAGGCCTGTACTTTCCAGTGGCGTTCCCCGAAGCGGTGGCCGAGATCGGATCATGGACGGTGACGGGGCAGCATCTGTGGATGTTCCTGCTGTCGGCGTACGTTCTGATTGCGGCCGGCGTGCCGGTATGGATATTCCTCCAGAGCCGTGATTTCATCAACGTGCACATTCTGTACGTTGGTATGGCGTTGTTGCTGGTCACCTTGGCGGTGGCGGGAATCCGCGGCGGAGCTTCGCCCGAGCCGCTGCCGCAATACAACCTTAGCCAGGGCCGCGAGGCCCTGAACGTTTACTTCTGGCCCGGCCTGTTCATTTTTATCGCCTGCGGTGCGGTCAGCGGGTTCCACAGCTTATGCGCCGGCGGAACGACGTGTAAGCAGATCACCAGCGAGCGGGCCGCCCGACGCATCGGCTACAACGGGATGCTGCTGGAGAGCTTCCTGGCCGTTTGCGTTATAGCCGTGCTCATGCTCGGCGCTACCCGCACCGGATACATAAACGATGTCCACCCGAAACTGGCGGGCCTCGCTCGCGACGGAAACCCGGTGCTGGGGTTCGCCATGGCGGTGGGCAACGCCGGAAGCATCGCCTTCGGCATTCCGGTGGCTATCGGCGCGGTGGCCGGCATGGTGCTGCTGGAGGGCTTCCTGGTAACCACGCTGGATACGGCAATCCGACTGACGCGCTATCTCATCGAGGAAATATGGCGGACAATTTTCGGGAAGTACGATGTCTGGTCCGAGCCGGTCGCCCGTAAGGATTCGCGGAGCGAATGGGGCACCGGAGAGCAGACGCCCGTCGGCGCCGACGGCATACCCATAGCCCCGCCGCAATCGGCCGACGAGACCCGCCCGGCGTTTCCGACGGCCACCAGCGGGGCCTTCCGCGCGGTCCTGAAGTTCCTCAAGCTCTATTGGGTCAACTCCGCACTGGCCGTTGCGGTTATGCTTGTCTTCGCGCTTTCCGGCGGCGTAACGGTGCTGTGGGGCGTGTTCGCAACCAGCAACCAGCTACTGGCGTCGATGGTGTTGGCCTTGGCGGCGCTGTGGCTACTGCGGAAAGGCAAGAGCTTCTGGTTCGCTCTGGTGCCGTCCGTCGCAATGCTGGCGACTACAGGCACCAATCTGGTCCTGCTGTTCCACAACTTCCGCGCCACAGGCAAGACCACGCTGCTGGTCGCCGACGTGATACTCGGCGTGATAACGGTTTATCTGTTCGCGGCCGGAATCCGCTCGGCCGTGCGGTTTGTGCGGCAACGACGCCGCAGTGGGTTCGCCACCGAATAACCGCGCGGACCTGCTGATGGATAGAGCTAAAGTTTTTGCCCCCGGCGGCCGACGTTACCACTCTACGACCCGATGACTTTCTCGGGCGCTGCCGATTGGCGGCGGACGGACACGTCCGCCGCCAATGTTTTTGCGCCTACTACCGGGCGTATTCCGTGCAGCGGACCTCCCGGATGAGGGTAACCTTCACCTCGCCGGGGTATTCCATCTCGTCTTCGACGCGACGGGCGATGTCCCGGGCAATTTTCGACGAAAGCTTGTCGTCCACCTGGTCGGCGTCCACCATTACGCGGACCTCCCGACCGGCCTGTATGGCGTACGCCTGGCGGACACCCTCGAAGGCGTTGGCTATCTCCTCGAGCTTTTCCAGCCGCTGGATGTACCGCTCCAGCGTTTCGCGTCTCGCGCCCGGCCGCGATGCGCTTATCGCATCCGCCGCCGCAATAATCGGCGTGTATATGCTGGTGGCCTCCACGTCCCCGTGGTGACCCATGACCGCGTTGATTATCTCGTCACGCTCGTTGTAGCGCTTGCACAGGTCGGCGCCTATCTGCGGGTGGCTGCCTTCCATCTCATGGTCCACGGCCTTGCCGATATCGTGCAGCAACCCCGCCCGGCGGGCGAGGCGACCGTTCAGCCCGAGCTGGTCGGCGATTACCTGCGAAAGGTGGGCTACCTCCTGAGAGTGCGTAAGCACGTTCTGCCCGTAGCTGGTGCGGAAATGCAGCCGACCCAGCAGCTCGACCAGTTTGTTGTGAACGCCCCGGACATTCGCCTCCAGCACCGCCTGCTTACCGTACTCGGTAATCTGGCGGGCGACTTCTTTCTCCATGGCCGATACCACCTCCTCGATACGCGTGGGGTGGATGCGGCCGTCCTGGATGAGCTTCTCAAGCGCGCGGCGGGCGACCTCGCGGCGGACCGGGTCGAACGCCGAAACCACCACGACTCCCGGCGTATCGTCCACGATCACGTCCACGCCGGTGGCCTTCTCGAACGCCCGGATGTTCCGGCCCTCACGGCCGATGACGCGTCCCTTCATGTCGTCCGAGGGGATATCCACGGTCGATACCGTGGAATCGGAGGTATGCTCGGCCGCATAGCGCTGAATGGCGCTTACGACTATCTCCCGGGCTTCCGACTCGGACTTCTCGCGGGCCTCCTCCAGCCGCTTCTCGATAAGTTCGGCCGTCTCGCGCTCCATCTCCTGCTCGACACGGGTCAGCACCATCTCGCGGGCCTGGTCCACGGACAGATTGGCCACGCGCAGAAGCTCCTTCCGCTGGCGGTCGAGCAGTTCGCTCAGCTCCCTGTCCTTGCCCTCCAGGGCCTTCTCCCGTTCAACGACGGCCTTCTCCGAAGCTTCAATCGCCCGCTCCTTGTCGCTGAGCGACTCGAGCTTTTTGTCTATCAGGTCCTCGCGCTTCGAGAGTCTTCGTTCCTCGTCCCTCAGCTCCTTGCGGGTTTCCTCGGTCTCGGCGTCGAACTGCTCCCGGCGCTGGATGAACTCACTCTTGGCCTCCGCTTCGGCCTGGGCGAGTATCTTCTGGGCCTCGACCTCGGCCGACTTGCGTGTGTTCTCGCACTCGCGCTGAAGTGTCTCACGGGAGAGATGCTGCAGGTAACTCTTGATGCCGAAGCCAATCGCCGCACCGACGATCAAGGCGGCTACGGCGAAGGCGGCCGATACCCCCGGTGAGACGGCGCCGATCACCGGCAAAAAAGAATCCAGCATGGTGGCACGTTCCTTTCCACAGGGACGCGCCGAAGGCATGTTCGGTAAGAGGGCAGGCATCGGCCACCGCTGCAGGCGGCCCGTCGGTCTCCTTGGGACTCAATCCACCTGAGCCGGGATTGCCGTTTACATCATCGCTGTGTGTCGGGTCGTAGTGGTCGCCGACAGCGTTGCGAAGGTATAGCGCAACTGCTTTCCATGCGTTCGCCCGACGGCAAGCGCAACATCGATGACTTCTCTCGGCAAGCCCAAAGGATCGCTATGCAATGGCTCATGTGAATCTATTACCCGAAGGCCTCGTCCGCACCGGTTTGTCGTAAAGCACCAACCGGCCTGGACGAGTCAACGGCGTTCGGTGCCGCGGCGACCTTTTCTTCGCTGTCTCCCGCTGGGGGCGTCGCTCGCAACACAGCCCGGACGCTTTTAGAAGGTCCCTCTTCAGCGTCGGGGCGGAACGCCGATTGCCGGACGACCTGCCCGAACTTCCACACCTCGGCCGTCCACACAAATTGTTAACTGTCTTCGACTTGCACCGTCTGGCACAAGCCGACAAAACACGTTCCATACGCTTTGCTGAATTGCATTATCCCCTTGGGGGCAGAGCCGGTCAAGCGCAATCGCCTGCCGCCGAATGCGGCCCTGATTCGGGCGAAATCTGATCCGCTTCGACGCCTTCGTATAGATTCCGTAGGCGCCGGGCAGACGGACACAATGCCCGCTTATGCGGGCGATTGGATGATTTCGCCGAAGATAATCGGCCCGACGATGAGGCCAGTGTGGACCGGGTTGCGTGAGGCGGAGGGAGGCCTCATGCATGCCCAGCGGAGGAGGAGACCGCTGGAGGCCCCGGCCCACAATCCAAGCTTGTACCGCGCGTTGCGGGCGACGTCAACGCAGAGTCGGGAAAACTCTGAAAACCTTATGGCCGCTCAATCGCCCTGCAGCTTCCTGAGAACGTGGTGTATCGCCTGCGTACCGCTTTTGCCGTAGCCCATTCTGGACCCGGCCTGGAACAGCGCCTTGGCCAGTGAAGCCCCGGGCAGAGAGACGCCGAATTCGTCGGCCGCCTCGTCCGCCAGACGCAGGTCCTTTAGCTGGTAGTCCACGAAGAACCCGGGCTCGTCGTCCCCGGCCACCATCTTCGGCGCCAGGTTCGTGAGCATCCAACTGCCGGCCGCACCGGCCGAGACCGCCCGGAGCATCGGCTCGGCGTCCAGTCCGGCCTGCTCGGCCAGTGTCAGCGCCTCGGAAGCGGCGATAAGATGCAGGCCGCCGAGAATCTGGTTGCAGAGCTTCACCACGTAACCGGCGCCGCTGGGCCCGCAGTGGGTGATGGTCTTTCCCATCGTCTCCAATATCGGCAGGACACGGTCGAAATGCTCCTTCTCGCCGCCGACCATTATGCTCAGCGTCGCTTTGCGGGCGCCCACGTCACCGCCGGAAATGGGCGCATCGAGAAAGCCCGCGCGCTTGCCCGCCAGCGCCTCGGCGCAGCTCCGGGCCACCCGCGGCGCAACAGTGGAGAAGTCCACCACGGTCGTGCCCTCCCGGACGCCGGCGATCACTCCCCTGCTTTCATCGAGCATCACCTCCAGCACATCCTCGGACGCCGTCACGCAGGAGCAGACCACGTCGCACTTCCCGGCCACCGCGGCCGGTGAGTCCGCAACGGCGGCGCCGGCCTCCCGCAGCGGCCCGGTTTTGGAAGCGGTGCGGTTATAGACGGTCATCTCGTAGCCCGCCTTCAGGCAGTTCATCGCCATCGGCGCGCCCATGATGCCCATCCCGATGAATCCCACACGGAGTTTCGTCTCGCTCATGACTTAACCCTTCCCTTGCGGATAGAAGCGTTACTGCTCGTCGGCCGGGTCCGGCTGCCACTGCGGCCGTTCCACAAGCGGCGTGTGGAACTTTGCCGATATTCGCCCCGTCTTCTCCAGGTGGTCCAGGCACGCCCGCAGACACCCGCGACCGACGCATATCGCCAGATGGCGGAACCTGTGGCGGAGAAACTGCTGGTAAGCCGACCATTCGCCTTCGGCCTCCCTGCCCGTCCTGAACGGACTAAAGCGCGGGTCGTCGCCGCGGTGCACACGGCCGCAGGCGTCGGTATCCAGCGGCGCGTGGGAGAACTCCCTGCCGTCAATACCGACGGTCACGTCGCGGCTGTCGCCTATGGCGCAGGCCTGGCACGCGCGGACACACTCCATGCATCCATCGCAAATCTGACCCTCAAACAGCGGCGTCGGCTCCAGCTCGGCATCGGTGAACACGGCAAATACCCGTTGACGCGGCCCGAACTGAGGCGTCAGCAGTATCTTGGAGTGCCCCAGCTCGCCGAGGCCCGCCGCGACGCCGATGACCCTCAGCGATACCATCCCATCCGGACCGCCCGGCTGGTCCGCTCGCGTCCGCCGCCCCGTATGCGGGCAAAACGGGTTGTGCACAGGAACGGCCGTCCAGCCCTGCGATTCCAGCAGCAGTGAGATCGCCCGCAGCAGTCGCGGGGCGGCCACCTCGTTGAGGTACCAGTAACCGTCGCAGTTGTACGCCTGCCAGTATGTGCCCTCCTCGACGGCCTTCAGCGCGCCGCGGGGCTGGCGCATGGCTACCGCGATGACGGTTCGTGTCTGCGGGAAGATGGTCCGGGGGTGCAGCTCCGGCGGCGCTTCAGCGAAACGTCCTATCGGCGCGAAGCCCACCAGGTCGGCTCCCGCCCGCTCGGCCTCCGTCCGTACCCGCTGCGTCAGATCGCTCATTCGCGACACTCCTGAACCTTTGCTCATCATAACCGCCCGTCGCCGCGCGGCAAAGCCCGCGTCCCCTTCGGAGGGTGACAGTCGCCCGCATCGCCACTATACTTACAGCTCCGTCGCGAAAGATTACGCCGGAGATGAAACCATGACATCGCCACAGATGCTTGCGGCCTGGTACGACATCAATTTCCTCAACAACAAGCTATGGCAGTGGGGTCTGCTGCTGGGGCTGGTTCTCGGCGCCCTGATCGTCGGACGAATAATCTCCTTCGTATTGCAGGCACAGGTCAGACGTCTTCGCGACAAGGCGCGTCTGCCACTGCTGGCTATCACCATCAACGCGGCCGATGCGCCCATCCGTATTACGCTGCTGGCCGGGGCACTCTACGCGGCCGGCAATTTCCTCAACTTCCAGAGCAGTCATTTCGAAGATTCGCAGACGCTCCGCGTCTTCTACAACCAAGTCTGCACCACTATCGCGGTAATCGCCGTGGGCTGGTTCATCTACCGCCTGGTGGACGTGGTGGAGCATTTTCTGCAGAAATGGGCCTCGCGGACTGAAACCGCCCTGGACAACCAGCTCGTGCCGCTTATCCGCAAGACGCTCCGTGTCTTCGTGGTGGTGGTTGTGGGCCTGTTCATAGCCCAGAACGTGTTCAACTGGAATATCGGCGCGCTGCTGGCCGGGCTTGGCGTCGGTGGTCTGGCGGTGGCCCTGGCGGCGCAGTCTGCGCTTTCGAACCTGTTCGGCTCCATCACCATTTTCACCGACCGGCCGTTCGTGGTGGGCAACTGGGTGAAGATGCAGGGCTATGAGGGAATCGTCGAGGAGGTGGGCTTCCGCAGTACGCGCATCCGCACGTTCGACGGATACCTGGTGACCATACCAAACGCGGTGGTGGCGTCCGGGCCTATAGAAAACGTTGCCCGCCGCCCGCACATACGGCGGATACTGAACGTTACCGTCACCTACGACACGCCGCCGGAGAAACTGCGACGAGGAATCGAGATAATCAACGAGATGCTCGAAGCCCGCAAGGAACAGCTTGACCCCGAGCGTCCGTCGAGGGTGTTCTTCAACGACTACAACGCCGCGAGTCTGAACATTCTCGTCGTTTACTGGTTCACACCCCCGGACTGGTGGCAATCCGTCGCCTTCGCCCACGATTTCAACATGGAGCTGCTGGAGCGGTTCAACGCCGAGGGCATCGAGTTCGCCTTCCCGACCCAGACGCTCTACCTCAAGCAGGACTCGGAGTTCTCCGGGCAGCTTCAGTTGCTGCAGCCCCCGCAGTAGCAGGAAAGCTAGCCCGGCTTATTCACGAACAAACGGCAACTCCGTGAACAAGCCGCCGGTCGGGCCTCAACTTCGCAAAACGATTCCAGCGTTTCGCTGCGCCGCGCTCTGCGAAACGGCGCCGGATCAGTACCAGACCATGACAATAACATTGGGGTCCGTGGTCTTGCCTTCCAGCGCGCCCACGAGATGCCCGACATGCTTGACCTCTATCTCCTGACTGTCGAGCCATTCGTTGATCTGGTTCTGCATGTAGTTCAGCGGGGCCTCGGCGATCTTCGAGTGGAAGATCCGGCACCGGATGGCGCCCTTGCCGGTGACGTTGGGTGTACGTTCGAAACCGCTCTTGCCGCTCAGTGCCGGGCCGCCGGCCGCCGAACCGAAGGCCTTGATCTGCCCCCGCTTGGTGCCTTCGCTCTCATCGGTCTCGACCAGTCCGATGGGCTCGACCTCCTCCTCGTCCTCCTCCGGGCGCACAGGCGGAAGCTCCTGATCGTCCTCCTGCGGCGCAGGAGCTTCGGGGCGCTCCGGTCGGGGTTGCTGCTCGACGGGCGCGGGCTGCTCGTCGGGGTTGTAGGGCTTCTTGTTTCGCATGATGTGGCTCCTGGATGTGACCGGGTTAAAACCTGTACCGGCTACAATTGCATCAACGACGTGATTTCGACTGCTCGCGCATTATAATCCAACCCGCCCGCGGGTCAACCGGCCCGCAGGCAGCGATATTTTTGACACGCCTCCGCCCTGCAACGATGATGGAGTTCTCACACCGATGCCGAGGTACAAGGTGCGATTCAGGCAATACGGAACCGTCAAGGGAAAGCTGCTGGCCGCCGGCGTGTTCGTCGCGCTGGTGGCCGGCGCGTTCGGACTCAGCATGCTCCGCGGCAACGGTGCGGACGTATCCGGGCCATCAGGACCGACGGCAACCGCACCGGCCGCCGACGTGGGAAAGTTCCGCGGCATCTCGCTGCAACTGCACAGCGGGCATCCCGACCATCCCTACGAGACCTATATAGGCGAAATCGCCTCCGTTGGTGCCAACACGGTGTGCCTGGTCGTGCCGGGCTACCAGGAAAACGCATCCTCCACGAGCATCTTTATCGACGCCCGCAAGGCCCCCCGCGACGAGCGGTTGATCGAGCTTATGCACCATGCCCGCCGCCTCGGCCTGCGGGTGGTGCTCATGCCCATAGTCCTTCTGGAGAACCCCCGCTCCGGGGAGTGGCGGGGCGAACTCGACCCGGTGAGCTGGACCGAATGGTGGCAGGACTACAGCGCCTTTATGCTCCACTATGCGGACGTCGCCCGCAGAGGTCGGGCCGACGCACTGATTATCGGCTCGGAGCTGGTCTCAACCGAACGACAGGAGGAGCAATGGCGCACGCTGATAGCCAATATCAGAGGCCGTTACGACGGGCTGTTGAGCTACTCGGCCAACTGGGACCACTACCGCCCCATCGAGTGGTGGGACGCGCTGGACATCATCGGCATTACGACGTACTTCGACCTCACCGGCGGCGACGATCCGACGCTCCAGCGGCTGATGCAGTCGTGGAGTGAGATAAAGGAAGAACTGCTGCAATGGCGCCGGACGCAGGGCAAGCCCCTGCTGTTCACCGAGGTGGGCTGGCCCAATCAGGCGACGGCGGCCCAGTATCCCTGGGACTATTTCCGGGCTGAGGATGACCCCGCGCCGCAGGTTCAGGCGACCTGCTTTGAGGCGTTCTTCCGCACATGGTTCGACGAGCCGAACGTGGCGGGCTTCCTGGTCTGGGAATGGCGCAACTACCCCCAGCAGCCCGTCGGACCCGAGGATCCGTCCTATGTGCCCGTGGGCAAGCCGGCCCTGGACGTAATTGAAAAGTACTACCGGCGTCCGGTAACCGGCGAAGGTCCGGCCACGCAGCCGACCGGGCAATCCGATGCTCCGCCGGCCCCAACGGACAGCGAAGACGCACCCGTACCCATACACCTGCCGCCGATAGACGAGGATTCCGTCCCCCTGCCATGAAGCCGTTTGCGCGCATCGCGTGCCTGATGGGGGCCGTGCTGACGTGCACGTGGGCGACGGCCGCCCATGCCGGAGCCATCCGCGACGTCGCAGCCGACGGCCAAACCATCTGGGCGGTGGGCGATGCGGCCACCGTCCTTGTCAGCAGAGACGCCGGGGAAAGCTGGCAGAGCGTGGATGTGCCCGTTCGCGCCGACTTCCAGGCCGTCCACGTTACCGGGGACGCTATCCGCCTTCTGGGCGGACGAGGCGTTTACGGACACCCCGACGCACGCGAGCAGTCGGTAATACTACGCAGCGACGATGGCGGACGGACCTTCCGCAGCGCCCCCGCTCCACCGGGCGGACGGCTGTATGGCGGTAAGTTCGAAGGGCCTGCCGCAATCGTCTTCGGGGAGGCCACGCCCGAATCGCCCGGCGGAATGTGGCGCACCGTAACGGACGGCCGGCGGTGGACGCCGGTTGAGTCCAGCGAGCATGGGTACCTGCTCGGCGGGGACTTCCGCGACATCCAGCTCGGCTACGCCGTAGGTGGCGATCACCGCATCATGAGTATACGGGGGCTTTCCGAGCCGCAAATCCGCCCGCCGCAGACGCCGTCGCGACGCGTGCTGCGGGCGGCCGCACTGTCGTCGGACGAAATCTGCTGGGCGGTCGGCGATGACGGGCTCCTGCTGCGGAGCAGGCCCGGCCGTCAGCCCTGGCAGCAACAGGAGATCCCCGCCCCAACCGCGGCCGGGCGACTGCTGGACCTGGAGGCGGTCTGCTCTGCCTCCGAAGACACGGTCCACGCAGCCGGCGGACTGACGGGCGCCATGTTCGCGACAAATGACGGTGGGGCGAGCTGGCAACGGATCGCCGCGCCCGGCCCCGGCGCGGTGCACGCACTGACCTCCACCGACGACGCCCTGCTGGCAGGCGGCGACGCCGGGCGTATCTGGCGCAGCACCGACGGGGGCGAAAGCTGGGAACTGCTGCACGGATCCGACAGTACGGACGTGTTGTTTATTGTCTCGGCCGCGGAGAGCAGTGTGTACCCGGCCATTGCAGCTCACGCACTGGCCGGTGCGAAAGTGGCCGTGGTCTTCGCCACCCGCCCCGGACTGACTGCGGGTGCTCCACCGGAGCAGGCATTGCGGGCGGCGGCCGCCGAAGCCGGCGCCGCCGGCGTGACCGTGCTGCACAGCTTCCCGTCGCCCGCCGCCGAGAACGACCACACGCTCAGCGAGGACGACGTAATGGCCGCCTGGTCCGACGCCGTGGACGCCCCGGCACACGACGCGATGCTCCGTAACATGGTGGCCGCCATCCGGCTGTACCGCCCAGCGGCGCTGGCGGTCGGGCCTGAAAGCCCCGAGGCGTTCGGCCGGGCGGCCGAGAGCGGCACCGTATCGCGCCTGGCGCAACTCGCGGCCATGCGCGCCGGCCGGGGCGACCTGTTCGGGGAGCTTGCCGGGGTGGGTCTGGAGCCGTGGGACGTGCGGCGCGTATTCGTCGGCGTCGAAGGCAACACGCGCGGGCATGTTCCCTGGGACAGCAGCGGCGACAGGCCGACCGCGGACGCCAACTTCGCCATCGACACGTCCGCGCTCGTGGCCGGCTCGAATGAATGCCTGGAGATGATCGTCCAGCGGGCCGTCTGGCGGCTGGGCGGCACCTCCGCGCTGGACCGTCCGGCACGGATTACGTCGTACACGTGCGAGGGCGAGACGAGACGTCTGCCGTTGATGACCACGGGCCTGACGGACCATTCGCTGCGACCCAATCGGGAAGTGCCCGACTACATGAACCAATTGGCGTCGGCCGCCCATCTGCGGTTCGCCGCGGCGCGCGGGTCGCTGGGCACTGCCCTTGGACCGCTGCTGCGAATCGCCGAGCAGGCCGAGTCGCAGAACGACGATGCCGGTCTGGTGCTCGCCGCCGACCGTGTGCTTCTGACGGCCTGTGGGCTGCGGCGGCAGGGCCGGCTGCACAAGGCCGCACGCGCCGAGCGGGCCTTCATGCGCGTGGGAAGCTCGCATCCTCTCTATCAGCAGGTCAGCGTCAGTGCCCTTGCCAGGGCGGTCTCGACCCAATGGCAGGCCATGCGGGCGGCCACCGCCGTCCAGAGCGCTTTCGACGACCAGGAGCTTCGCAGCGCGGCCGACGCTTTCGCCGGTTGGTCCGCCTGGTCGAACTCCGCACCCGGGCGCATGCTGCTGGCGAGGTCGCTGTCGGCCACCGGCAGGTCGGCCGACGCGCGTGAGGTGCTGGAGTCTCTCAGCGAATCCCACTATCCCCGCCACTGGCGGAGCAAGGCGAAGCTTGAGTTGCTGGGCGGCGACGTGAGCGAGCTGCCGACGGAAGACCGGCCCCGGGTGATTCGGGCCGGCCAGGTGAACGCACGCGGGCAAATCGACGGCCGACTGGACGAGGATTTCTGGTCCGACGCGCGGGAGTACGACCTGCTGGACTCCGACGGCGAGAGCGACGAGCAGCTGCGGGGCGCCTCGCTCCGGGTCATACGCACGCCCGGGCTGGTGGTGCTGGGCGTGCGGCTGCCGGCACAAGACGACCGCCACAGGCAGCTCGACGTGGCCGTGGACAGCGACCGCGACGGATGGACCCAACTGCTGCTGAGCTGCGACACCGACGGTCAACGCAGTATCCGCCTGCTTACGCGAGGTGGGACCGGGGCCGAGCTGCCGAATGAAACCATACCGCTCCAGGCGACGCGCGACGGTAACGCGTACACCTTTGAGCTGGCGATCCCCTTCTCGGCGGTCGGGGGCGACTCCCGGGCCGGGCTGTGGCGTTTCCAGGTGCGCGCTACGTTTGCCACGGCCGGCGGGCGGCGATGCCTTTACGCCCAGCCGCAGGAAGACCCCCGGCCATTGCCGCAGCGCTACGGCCTGTTGGTCCTGCCGCCGGCCGGTGAGCCGCCGGAGCCGGACGACGGCGACGAACAGGACTGACCACGGAGCATCAGTGAACAGCTTTCGCGCGGCTGATACGGACCTCCGAACCCACACCGGCATCCAGCGCCTCGCGGGCGCTGCCCTGGTTGACGGCCACCTCCAGCAGACCCATCGAGTTTATCAGCGCCAGGACCTCTCCCTGCCCTGCCACCGCGTAGCTGGGCACCATTGCGCCTATCTGTCGGCCGGCGCAGGAAACCAGCATGTCGTCGCGATCGCCCCAGCGGCGGTGGATCATGTCGGCGGAAATGTTGCTGACAAGGTTGCCGAAATGGTCCACGTACAGCACCTGCCCGACGATGCCGTCGCGCTCTTCCCGCGGTGTGGGGACCTCCAGCAGTTTATAGGTCTGCGGCGTCGGGCCCAGCAGGCGCGGGTCCAGACCATTAAGCAACCGACCGGCCACCGGAGCGAAGACGTCCCTGCCGTGGAACGTATTCGACGGGGGCGACGAGGGAACGTACTCGGAATTCACGCACAACCGGACGACCTCCAAGGGCATGGAGGCGGCCACGAAGGTAATCACCCCGTTGTCCGGAAACAGAAATCTTCGCCCGCCGAAGTGCGCGTACAGCAGAGGCCGGTCCGTTCCCACGGTCGGGTCCACGACGACCACGTTGAGCGTCTGCGGCGGGAACCACGGCGCCGCCTGCGCCAGCACCAGAGATGCACTGAGCACGTCCTGGGCGGGGATATCGTGGCTGATATCGACTATTTCGGCATCGGCGCAGCTACTGAGCAGCGCGCCCTTCATGGCGGCGACGTAAGGACCGTCCAGCCCGAAATCCGTCAGCAATGTAACCAGCTTCCGCTTGGCCATGGCGCGTTTGACAGTTTTCACAGTGCAGGTCTGTTTGGCACTTTATAATAGCAGTAGAGATGGATAGCGAGGACGACAAATACACGGCCGCCCGCCACCGCATGGTCGAACGGCACCTCAACGGCCGGGGGATCCGCAACCAGCGATTGCTGGAGGCGTTCCGTCGGGTGCCGCGGGAGCGGTTTGTACCGCCGGAACACGCCGACGAGGCCTACGCAGACCACCCCGTGCCCATCGGCTACGGGCAGACCATATCGCAGCCGTACATCGTGGCCCTGATGATCGAACAACTGGACCCGCAGCCCCGTGATAAGATTCTGGACGTCGGGGCGGGCAGCGGCTACCAGACGGCCATCCTCGCCCAGCTATGCCGCCACGTATATGCCCTGGAGCGGCTGGACGAACTCACCGAACAGGCCGTGAATACGCTCGGCTCGATGAACATCGACAACGTCAGCGTCTGCACGGGCGACGGCACACTGGGCTGGCCCGAGGAGGCCCCCTTCGACGGCATCATCTGCGGGGCGGCCGCCCCGGAAATACCCGATCCATGGCTGCAACAACTCGCCGACGGCGGGCGGATAGTGGTTCCCGTGGGCGGGCCCGGCGCGCAATCGCTGTTGCGGCTGGAAAAAAGGGGCGAGGAACTGCTGCGGGAGCATGTCTGCGACGTCCGCTTCGTGAAGCTCATCGGCAAGTCCGGCTGGCCCGAAAACCACTGAAAAACGCAGTTCCAAGGGTTTTCCGGCTTTTCCCAGCTCAAGTCACCTGTCAGAACGCCGACAGACCTAATAGTGTAATCGCCGTAACGGGAGTACGGCGGACGCTACGGCCGCGACAGCCGGAGTCGAGCGGATACAGATTTGCGGGGGGTTGAGCTGCTTGAGCCGGCTCTGATGGTTTTGTCATGGATTCCCACGTCCGCAACCGGACCAGCGACAGCCGGCGTCTGACCAATGGTCAGCCAGCGGCCGTCGAAGAACAGGTTCAGGCCCTTATAGACGCCTGGGCCCGCGATATCGGCAGGGGAACTCCCCCCCGCCAGTCGGCCGCCAGGGATGCCCTCGCCAATGCCGGCAAGGTCGCCGTCGAAGCACTTGCCGCGAAGCTGACTTCCGCGGGCGACTCCGTACTGCGCGCGGAAACGGCCGCCCTGTTGGGTGAGATGAAAGACGGAACTGCCACCGATGCGCTGGTGGCCGCCCTGGGTGATTCTGATGCAGATGTTGTCTGTGCCGCGGCGGAATCACTGGGCGCCCTGCGGGACCGCGCCGCCGTGGAGCCGCTGACAAAAGCTCTGGCCACCGAGAGCAACCGTGTGCGTTGGAAGGTGGCCGAGGCGCTGCTTCAGATGGGCAACCCCGGAGTGGAGGCGTGCCTGAAGCAGCTTGGTCACGCGGATGCCCGTGTCCGAGCGGCCGTCGCAGGCGCGCTCGGGCGCCATCGCGTCAGAAGCGCAACCGATGCATTGATAGAAGCCCTGCATGACAGCGATGAATGCGTCCGGGCGGCGACCGCCACATCGCTGGGGCAACTCGGCAGCGGAGACGCTGTTGACCCGCTCATCGGGGCCCTTACCGATCGGCGGCCCGATGTGCGCTGTGCCGTGGCACTTGCCCTCGGCGAGCTGAAGGAACCGCGAGCCACAACGGCACTGGTTGCGGCTCTGAACGATTGGCAGGAGGATGTCAGGGCCGATGCCGCCTGCGCGCTGTCGCAGATAGCTTCACCGAAGGCCTTGGACGCACTTATCGCGGCCACTATTGATGAAAGCCCTGATGTAAGAGAGCACGCCTGCGCCGCTCTGGCAAGCATCGGCGGCTCCCGGGCGGCGTCCCGGCTGTCACAGGTGCTCAAACAGGACTCCCACTGTGGCGTCGGCGCGGCGGCGGCCGCCGGCCTTGGAGCTGTGCCGGGTCGTAAATCGGTGAGCTCTCTGTTTGAAGCAACTAACGACCACAGACGACAGGTGCGTCAGGGGGCGGTACGAGCGCTAGGGTGTATCGGGGGACGGAAGGTCGGGAGGAGCTTAATCAAGCTGCTGCAGGATCCCGACGACGCCATCGCCGCCCAGGCCGCTGAGGCCCTTGGTAAGATGTCGCACGCCCCGGCCGCCGGCCCATTGGTGCACGCGCTGTGCAATCGCGGGCCGGACGTCTCGGCCATGGCGTCGGAAGCGCTTGTGGCGCTGGGCGCCAAGGCCGTCGATGCGC
>JBNGDC010000026.1:15262-43743 GCA_049975485.1 Phycisphaerae bacterium
TCGGCCATGGCGTCGGAAGCGCTTGTGGCGCTGGGCGCCAAGGCCGTCGATGCGCTGCTGAACCCGCCGGGCAAGCATGACTGGGCGACAACGGGGCCGGTACTGGCGAGCATCGGACCCGATGCGGTTCAACCGCTGATAACTGCCTTGCGGAGCAAAAACGAAGACGTTCGCTCGATGGCCGCGGGCATCCTGGGAGAAATCGGCGACACTTCGGCCGTCGGACCTCTGATCAAGACAGTGGTAAAAGACACTTCCCGCGTTCGCTGGCGCGCGGCACGCGCACTGGGCGGGATGAACGGCGCCGCCGTCAAGCCGCTTATAAAGGTTCTGAAACGCTCCTCCGGCGATGTCAGACGCGCCGTCGTCCACTCGCTCGGCGCGATAGGCCACAAGCAGGCGACCGAGGCGCTGGTTGCGGCGCTGGGACCCTGCCTGAACCGCAAGGACGAACTGTTGGAGTTGATCACCGCATTGGGCAAACTGCGAGACGCCCGCGCCGCCTACAAACTTTCACTGCTGCTGAAGTATAACGACCCGGAAGTGGCAGCCGCCTCGGCACGCGCGCTCGGAGCCATCGGAAAGTCCGACTTTGCCGACAGTCTGCTGGCCGCAACCCACCACAGCGACGCCAGAGTCAGAACAGCCGCCGTTGAGGCCCTTGGGCGGCTCGGCGGAACCGACGCCACCGACGATCTGCTCGGCATTTTGGGGTCAGGTGACGCAGGGGTGCGCCGCGCCGCCGTAGGCGCACTGGGCGAACTGAGATCGCGAAAGGCCGTCGAGCCGCTCATCCAGCGTCTCAAAGACACCGACGAGTCCGTTCGTACGGCGGCCGTGACCGCGCTCGGCCGGATAGCCGACCCTCACGCCCTGGACGCCCTGCTGGGGGTATTGGACGGCGCCCGGGCGTCGCTGCGAGTAAAAATAGCCGAAGCCCTGGGGCACATTCAGGTCGCCCGTGCCCTGCCGCATCTGCTGAACCTGCTAACCGACACCGACTACGACGTCCGCCAGGCGGCCGCGGAGGCCGTGCGGCAGTGGCGCATACGCTGAAGGCCTGAATTATGCCCTCATCGCCGTGGCCCCACGAAACAGGCCGCATTTGAAACTCATCTCCACCAACATGCCGCTGGAAACACACCAGCGGCATGGCACCTTTCAGCATCCGCGGGGCCAAGGCCTGCGGTTCCGGCTTCTTGCTTGAAGCACCCATGCGGCGGTCATATATTCACCTCCGACGCGCGTAGTGAGATCTCCGCCGGACAGAAGGAGTCATATCATGGCCGAGCGAAAGCAACTCAACATCATGATGATCGGGCAGGGCTTCATGGGACGGGCGCATTCCAACGCCTGGACGCAGGTGCGGAAGTTCTTCGACCCACCGCTGAAGCCGGTGCTTCATACCGTGGCGGCCCGCGACAAGAAGCGCGTGCAGGCCTTCGCCGATACGTGGGACTGGCGGAACGCTTCGGCCAACTGGCACGCGAGCATCTCCGACGAAATCGACCTGGTGGACGTGACCACGCCGAACCACACTCACCCGGAGATGGCTATTGCGGCACTCAAGGCCGGCAAACACGTCGCCTGCGAGAAGCCGCTGGCCCATACGCTCGAGGACGCCCGCGAGATGGCCCGCACCGCCCGCAAGGCAAAGGGCAAAACGTTCGTGTGGTTCAACTACCGTCGCTGCCCGGCCGTGGCGCTGGCGCACAAGCTCGTTACCTCCGGCAAGCTCGGTCATATCCGCCACGTCCGCGCGCAGTACCTGCAGGACTGGGCGGACGAGTCCGTGCCGCTGATGTGGCGATTCCGGAAACAGTACGCCGGCAGCGGCGCCCACGGCGACCTGAACGCTCACATCGTCGATATGACCCGCTTCGTCACCGGCGCCGAAATCACCGAAGTCTCCGGCGCTATCGCCGAGACCTTCATCAAGGAGCGAAAGACGCTGGATTCCGGAACCGGTGGCGGCATCAGCCGCGGCGCTAAAGGCGGTAAAAAAACCGGCCGAGTGAACGTGGACGATACCGTGCTGTTTCTGGCGCGGTTCGACAACGGCGCGGTGGCGAGCTTCGAGGCCGCCCGGCAGGCGACCGGAAACCAGAACAGCAACGGCTTCGAGATCAACGGCACGAAGGGGTCGGTGAAGTTCAACTTCGAGCGGATGAACGAGCTTCAGTACTACGACGCCACCGCCGACCGGGCCGTCCAGGGCTGGACCACCATCATCTGCACGCACGCCGGCGATCACCCATATCTCGAAGCTTGGTGGCCCGACGCACACCTTATTGGCTACGAGCACGGCTTCACGAACATGGCCTACGACGTGCTGCTGTCGCTGGCCGGCAAGAAACCCACCGTGCCGCTGCCGGACTTCGAGGATGCCTACCAGACCCAGCGCGTGCTGGAGGCGGCCCTGCTGTCCGCCGGCGAGAAACGCACCGTGCGACTCTCGGAGGTCCGATAGCACAAAGCATCGCAATGGCCGTGGTGGCTATTGTCGGCCCGCCCGCGGGTGGCTTGTTCACAAAGACGCTGTTGCTTCGTGAATAAACCGGGCTAGAATAACCGCGCGTATCCCTGCGGAAGGGGTGTGAGATTTGAGAGCCGCAAGCCGGGTCATTCTCGTGTGCTGTGCGCTGTCGGCGATATCGGCGACGGCCGAGGCGCAGACCACCACGCGGCCTTTCGATCCGCCCGAGAGTGCCCGCGTTACCGAAGACGGCTGGTTCCCGCCGGCTCAGCGCGGCCGGGAGCTGCCGGAGCTGCCCGACGAGGTAACCCGAGCTTTCGTTATCCCGCTCCGCGAGCAGATAAATGCCAAGACGGCGGCCGCCATGCGTCGCAAGTTCATCCAGTGCCTCGCCCAGGGGGCCGAGCTTATCATCATCGATATGGACACGCCCGGCGGGGCCGTCGGGGCGACTCTGGAAATCACCAAGCTCATCAAGAACGAGCTGCGCGATATCCGCGTCGTGACGTTCGTCAGGACCGAGGCGATATCCGGCGGGGCATTCGTGGCTATGGCGTGCGACGAAATGGTCTTGACGCCCCTGAGCAGGATCGGCGACGCCGCGCCAATCTATCTGCAGGGGACTCTGGAAGGCGTCCCGCGCGAGAAAATCGAATCCTATCTGCGGACGGAGATACAGGAGTCGGCCGAGCTGAACGGCTACCCGGCGACGCTTGCGCAGGCGATGGTCTCGATTCATCTCGAAGTGTGGCTCATCCGCAATAAGAACACCGGCGAGCTGCGGTACGTCTTCCGCCGTGACTGGCGCGGCCGGGTTGACGCACCCGCCGGCACTACCACTGCACCAACGAAAACCGATGCGGAATGGGAGTTGGTGCGTGTGATCGTCCGGGACGGTGAACTGCTGACCATGACGACCTCCGAGGCCCAAGAGTACGGCTTCGTCGCCGCGGTAATAGAGGCCACGGGAGACGACCCGTACGCGAACATCCTGGAGCATTACAACGTGGTCGAACCGCCGACGGTACTGGCCGACACGTGGTCGGAACGACTGGTGGGTTTCCTGCTCATGCCGCCGGTGATGGGGTTCCTGTTCTTCGCGGCCCTGCTGTGCGCGTACGTGGAGATAAATACGCCCGGTTTCGGAGTCGCCGGGGGGACGGCGCTGGTGCTGTTCGCAGTGCTTTTCGGGGCCCCGTTTCTGGTTGGGCTGGCCAATGCCTGGGAAATAGCCCTGATAGTAATCGGGATCATATTGATAGTCCTCGAGGTACTCGTGATCCCCGGCGGCGTCGTCGGCATACTGGGCGCTCTGATGTGCCTGGCGGGGCTGCTGGGCATACTGGTGCCCAACCCGCCGGACCGGCTGCCCATACCTCAGACCGACCTGGCCTGGCAGATGCTCTCCGACAGTGCGTTCGCTCTGGGAGTGGGCTTCGTAGCGGCTCTTATCGGCGCGGGTGTCCTCTCGAAGTACATGCCGAAGGTACCGGTGGCGAATAAACTCATACTGGCCGAACCGGCCCCTGCAACGGGCGACTTCCTGCACGAGACATCCCCGTACGTGCGCATCCAGCCCGGGGCGGTGGGAAAGGTGGAGGCGATGTGTCGGCCGGTCGGAAGGGCGCGTTTCGGCGACGAGCTTCTCGACGTGGTCACCGAAGGTGAAACGATAGAAGCCGGAGCCACTGTCCGCGTGCTGTACAGGCATGGCAACCGACTCGTAGTCGAGCGGACGGAGCAACAGGAGGACCGGGCGTAATGGGTACGGAACTGGCTATCATTCTTGTGCTTCTGATAGCGGCGCTGGTGATGTTCATCCTGGAGATCGTCACGCCGACGTTCGGCGTGCTTATCGCCATAGGTCTGGCGGCGCTGGCGGGAGCCGTGTTCGTCGCCTTCACCATCAATCAGACGTTCGGTCTGATAATGCTGGTGGTGACAATAGTCCTGATACCGACCTACCTGGTGATGGTGGTGCGACTGCTGCCCAGTTCGCCGCTCGGCAAAAAGCTGTTCCTCAAAGCCGCAGAGTGGAAGGACAAGCCCGGCGAGGGCACTCCGACCGCCGCCGAGGAAAGCACCCTCATAGACCGGGAGGGAGTGGCCGAGACTTATCTCCGCCCGGTGGGCGCCATCCGCATAGACGGCAAGCGCTATACTGCAACGGCGGAAAGCACAATGATAGGCAAAGGCGCCCGTGTGAAAGTAATTCGTTACAGCGGGCTTAATCTGGTGGTACGGGAAGTCACCGACGAGGACGAATCCTGACTGGTCCGCCGGCGCAAGCTTGCAACCGCGCCGACGGCTGATAGGATGGGTACGGGAGACAATTCAGCAAACAGGAAAGGGCACTTTCATGACGACCTTCATATTGGCCGCCACGGCGGGAACAGTTCTGAAATGGGCGTTGCTGATCATCGCAATCGTAGTAGCGCTCGTATTCCTTCTGCTATTCGGACCTCTGTTCGGGCTGTGGATCCAGGCGCTGTCGGCGCGAGCGGGCGTGGGCATATTCGAGATGATCGGAATGCGCCTCCGCCGCGTGAACCCCAACGCAATCGTCCTCAGCCGTATTCAGGCGGTGCGAGCGGGCATACAGGTAACCACCGCTGAGCTTGAGAACCACTATCTCGCCGGCGGCAGGCCCATAAACGTCGTGCGGGCGCTGATTGCCGCAAACCGCGCGAATATCCAGCTCGACTGGAAGGTGGCGACCGCCATCGACCTCGCCGGGCGGGACATCCTCGAGGCCGTGCAGACGTCGGTCAACCCGAAGGTCATCGACTGCCCCAACCCAGCCGGGGGAAAGACCACCGTTGACGCCGTCGCTAAGGACGGAATACAGGTCAAGGCCAAGGCCCGTGTAACCGTCCGCGCCAATATCGACCGGCTCGTCGGTGGCGCCACCGAGGAGACCATCGTAGCGCGAGTGGGCGAGGGCATAGTTACGACTATCGGCTCGTCTGAGACTTACAAGGACGTGCTGGAAAACCCCGACGGCATCAGCCGTCGCGTGCTGGAGAAGGGTCTGGACGCCGGTACGGCGTTCGAGATTCTCTCCATAGACATCGCGGATGTGGACGTGGGCGAGAACGTCGGGGCGAAGCTGCAGGCCGACCAGGCCGAGGCCGACAAGCGACGGTTCCAGGCAGAAGCCGAGAAGCGCCGCGCGATGGCTACCGCCCGTGAGCAGGAGATGAAAGCCCTGACGCAGGAAAACCGCGCCAAGGTGGTCGAGGCGGAGGCGGAGATACCCAGGGCCATTGCCGAGGCGTTCCACAAGGGCAACCTGGGCGTGATGGATTATTACCGACTGCAGAACATCCAGGCCGACACTTCCATGCGGGAGAACATCGGCGGCGAGGAAGCTCCGCCCGAGAACCCGCAGGAGTAAAGACAGGTGAACTTCACGGCCGACATACTGACGCGGGCCGACACCGCTGAGTGGATAGAGGGAGTTTTCATCCTTCTGTTGATCGCCGCCAGCGCCATTTGGAGCTGGCTGCGCAAGGCCGCGGAACGGCGCGCAGATGAAGAAGACCTCGAGCGCCGCCGGCAGCGGCAGGGTCAGCAAAGCTCGGCCGTCGATCAGTCGCAACAGAAGCGTTACAAGCCCATACCGCCCCGTCGGCAGCCGGAGGCGCAGCAACAGCAACGGCCTCAACCGCAGCAGCGCCTGCAGCAACCGCCGCCCCGCCCGGCGCCACAGGTACAGCGTCAACAGACGCCCCAGGCACTGCGGGCAGCCCAGACGGCCAGGCAACAGGAGCTTGCCCGTATGCGCCGGCAGGAGGCCGAACGGCGCCGCCGCCAGCGCGAGGCCATCCTTCAGCAGAAGCGGAAGCAACTCGAACTGCAGAGACGGCGGCAGGCGGTGCAGAAGCAGGTGTCGGGTGGACGAAAAAAAGTGGCCGCAAAATCATCGTCCTCCCTGACGAAGCTTCGTGGGCTTACCGGCATGGGCGGACGCACCAGCGCCAGCAGTTCGTCTCATGAAGGCCCGCGGAGCTTCGGCGTGGACCTCTTCGGCAAGGCCGCCGCCCGCCAGGCGATGGTATATCACGAGATTTTCTCCAGGCCCAAGGCGCTGCGGCGCGGGCCTGAGCTGTGGGACATGTAACGGCCCGGGCGCCGGCGGGCGTTCAGCGCCGCCGGCGTCCCTGCCGAGACCGACTCAGTGACGGACGCCGACCTCGACACCCGGCTGCTTAGCCAACTCCAACAGGCCGTCCCGCTGGTCGCGCGACCCTTCCAGGCACTTGCCGAGCAGCTCGGCTGCAGCGAAGCCACAGTGTGCCGCAAGACCGACGAGCTGCGGGGCAAGCGGGGAATAATCCGGGAGATATCCGGCATCTTCGACGCGGCCGCCTTGGGCTACCGTCAGGCACTGGTGGCAATGGCTGTGGACGAAGAGTCTCTCGATGAGGCCGGACGTGTCGTCGCCGGACACCCGGGCGTATCGCACTGCTACTCCCGTCGTCTTCGGTCTCCGGCCGATCTACCTGAATACAACCTCTGGCTGACGCTGGCGTTAAGCCCGGAAAGCACGCTTGGCCTGGAAGGCACGGCCAAGCGCCTCTCCGAGCTTGCGTCCGCCGGGCGGCACATGGTCCTGCGGTCGCTTCGCAGATACAAGCTCTCCGTGCGTTTCGACCCCAGCTCGCCCGGGCGCGTCTCCAAAGACACCTCCACCGGTTCGCCCGCCGCCACCGAGCCAACGGACATGCAACGTCGTGCGATTCGCGCACTGCAGCAAGACTTGCCCGCTGAGCCGGAACCGTTCGACGTCCTGGCCGCCGGCGAAGGGCTCGGCGTGGATGAGTTGCTGAGCATCGGCCGCGAGTTGCTCAACGGCGGTCAGATGCGTCGTTACGCCGCGGTCCTGCGGCATCGCTCCGCAGGCGCGCGGGCCAACGTGATGGTCGCCTGGCGTGCCGGCGACGCTCATACCGCAGGCGCCCGCCTGGCCGACTGCAACCGCGTAAGCCACTGCCTGCTGCGTGAAACCGCACCCGATTGGCCTTTCAACCTCTACACCATGATTCACGGCCGCGACGAGCAGGACTGCCGCATGACGATAGACGAGCTTATCGCGACGGCGGGGCTGACCGACCGCGTGGAACTGTGGACCCGCGACGAGTACGCCAAGCGGCGCGTGCCGCTGTTCAGCGACGACGAGGCACAATGGGAGAAGCAGAACCAAGTGGATACGTGAGGCGGCGGCTTACCTTTCGACGCTGTCGGAGTCATTCGTCGCGCAGCGGCACCGGCTCCACGTCCTCGGCGGTCGCTTCCCTCCGCACTTTCTCCCGCCGGTGCGTGGTCTTACGCCCCACAACTATCAGACGGCGCGACCCGCGGGTGTAGTCTTCGCCGAGGAAGTCGCCGAACTCCCCGGTTACCTCAAGGTCGGCCTGCTCGAAAAGCTTTCGCATCTCCGCCGGCGTATACAGCCGCATCGACAGGTGAAACTGCCGCGGTTCGGCTCCCGGCGGGGCGGTGTAGGTGGTCTCGATGCGCTGAGTGGACTCATCCCACCGGCTGAAGGTCTTGTATTCGCCCGCTTTGTCCTCGCCTCTGAAGTGCCGCAGCACCCGCTCGCGGTTGGGCTGGTCCACCAGTATGCGCCCACCCACGTCCAATGCACGAGACATGGTCCGCAGGACGCGGAGGTTCTCATCTTCGCTGAAATAACCGAAACTGCCGAACCAGTTAAGCACGGCGTCGAAGGCCTTTTCGTAGTCCAGCCGTCGCAAATCCAGCACACGAAAGCGCCCGCCCAGTCCGGCGCGTTGGAAACGCCGCCGCGCCCGGGCAATGAAGCTCCGCATCCGGTCCACCCCCGTTACGCGAGCGCCCCGGTTTGCCAGGTGCACCGCCACCGCTCCGTCGCCGCACGGGGCATCCAGCACGCGTTCGCCGCTGCGCAGGTCCAGGGCATCCCACACGAACTGGGCTTCCTGCTTACGACCATGCTTGCGGCTTATCCAGAAGCTGTTGAGGTAATCTTCGTACCACTCGCCCATCGCCGACGTCTCCGCGCTAAGCGGGACCGTGGCGCAACACCGTGGTCTCCGCCGGCTCCTCGCCCAGCTCGCCGACGACGGCCACACCGTCGGCCACCAGACGGTCCCAGTGCTTACTGTTAAACACGCATCCGGGGTCGCCGGCGTGGAGCTGTCCGAAATAGGCGTCCGCCCTGGCCCGACAGCCGCCACAGTAGTTTTTGAACGCGCATACCTCGCAATGGTGCAGGCGACGGCCGCGGTCGTTAAGGATGTCCCAGAAAACGTTGTGGCGGAATATTTCCATCAGCGGCCTGTTGCGCACGTTGCCCATAACGCGATGGGGCAGGTACACGCAGGGGGTAACGTCGCCCTGCGGCTCGATGCAGATATAGGTTCGTCCCGCACCGCATCCGCCGAGGTACTTCGCCACCACGCGCGCCTTTACGCCGCTTCCGCTGCCGGCGTGGGAGCAGGTGGTCAGCCCGTTGTCCAGGGCCGCCCCGGCCAGGCATACACGCCCAAGCTGCGGCGCGGTGGATAGAATCCCGATGTTGCCTTCCTGCATCTTTTCATTCAGCAGCGACAGCAGCTTCTCACGCTGCTGCGGGGTGATGTCGCCGGAGACCATCTTCAAGCCCCGCCCGACCGGTATGAAGTTGAAGTGCGCGAAGCAGCCGGCGCCGAGCCGCTCGGCGAAGTCGATCATCCCGGCAACCTCGTCGATATTGCCGCGATGCACACACATCGCGATGCCCAGCCGCAGACCTTCGGTCGCGACGACGTTTTTCGCACCTTCCACGGCCCGCTGCCACATTCCCGGTACGCCGCGGAACCGGTCGTGCTTCCGGGAGTCCACCGAATCCAGCGATATTTCCACGTATCGCAGCCCCGCCTCTGCGAGCCGTTCGGCGCGGTCACGGGTCATCGTCGTGCCGTTCGTGGCGATGGTCACGTGCATGTCGTAGCGCCGGGCGCGCTCGATGGCGGGGATAAGGTCTTTGCTGAGTGTCGGCTCGCCTCCGCTGAAAGCCACCATAGGCATGTGTGCCCGGCCCATCTGGTCGATGACATCAAGCTTCTCGGCAAGTGACAGCTCACCGGCAAGTGCGGCATGGTCGCTGTCCTGATAGCAGTGGCGACACGACAGGTTGCAGCGGTTGGTGAAGTTCCACACCGCAAACAAGGGAGCGACGAACCGCTGGGGGACCGTCAGGCCGAACTCGCCCACACTGCGGGCGACGATTACCAACCCGCGGACGGTCGGAGCGTGTCCGGCCAGGCGGCGACGGAAGGTCTGGACGTCGGTATCGCCACGGAAGCGGTCGATGAGCTTGTGAAAAGGCCAGTATTTCAGCCGATCGCCGACCGGAGCGTGCGGATTCCGGTAGCTGGAGATGATGCGTTCCAGGGCGGTCAAACCGTTAGCATCGTCCCGCGCGAGCATTCCCAGCAGACGACGAAAGGCCGGGTGGCCCAGCCAGCGCTCCAGCGGATGGTGATAGTCTATCTGCACGGCCGACGGCGTCACGCGGTCGGCGAGCGTAGCGCTTTGTCGGGCGTACTGCCCGCTGTTCAGTCGGCCGTCGTCGGTACGTTCGGAGCTTTTGTCCGGGTTGGGCGACGGCGGAAACTCGTGCTGATAGCTTTTTCCGAGCCGGGCCGCCGTGGTGTGCCCGCCCGCGGCGGTGTATGAACCATCGTCCGTCTGGTTGTCGCCGGTTGGACTTATCATCACTTATCCGCCGCGTGGCGCGACGTCGATCTTCGCACCGGCACGCAGCTCGGGTCGCCCGTTCAACTCCGCCGTCAGCCGGATGGTCTCGGCCGTCGGCCAGTCCTTATCGACCTGGAGTTCCATATCGAACTGCTTCTGTTCACCCGCCTGCAGCGCCCAGGGAGTCAGAACCATGATGGCCGCCTCGGGATACTGCTTGACGGTCGTCCAGCCCGCGGGAGTCTTCTCCCAGATGCGCACGATCATCTTCGCCCCGCTTCGCGCGGTGATGGCGACAGGTTCGGAACCGATGTTTTCGGCGGTGAGATTCACCGTCAGCTTGTCCCCCACGGCGACTTGCCGGTCGGAGACGTCGATCGTCAGCCGCAGGTTGTCCGACTCGGCCACACGCGGCGCCTCGGGGTCGTCCAGCTCGCCGTTGCTGCCGGCACAGCCGGCCGACAGCAGCAAGGTCGTCAGTCCCACAAACGTAGCCAGAAGGGCAATTAGTCTCATTCGTTCGCCTCCGTAGTCCGGGCTTCGTAGTGTCCTATGGGCTTGGCGAAATCCGCCTCGATGGCGGTGCGATACTCGGGTCCGCAATTATGCGTACAGAACGGCAGCACGCCTACTTCCGTCGAGTAGAGTATGACGCACCGCTTGACGCGTTCGACGTCGAAATTGTACCGGTCCTGAAAGTGCATGCCGGCGCACAGCAGCGTCTTGTAGGTTTGTTTCTCTGCCTCGCCACGGCCGGCGCGCTTGTCCACCAGTCCCTGGAGCGTTCGCACAAACCGCTTCACGTCCAGTCCCGGCGGCGCCGACTCGGTCTTGAAGTGCCGCCTGAACATCCGCAGCACGCGGATCTTGTCGAACCATCCCAGTCGGCCGCGACGCTTTATGCGCCTGGCGAAGCGGTTCATGTCCGTAAACATTCCCTCCACGTCCACCACTTCGGGGAACGGGTAGGCCTTGCCCTCGGGAGAGACAAGAAAGTACGTCCCGAAGGCGCAGTCGGGATGGCAACTGGGCCGGATCTTGGGTTTTCCCGTAAGGGCCTCGAGGAACTGCCCCAGCGGCGCGACGATGCTCAGCGGGAACATGTCCCGCAGCGGAACCGCGCCGGATGCGTCGGCGATGTCGTGGGCCAGATCGCCCAGCGTGTAGCGCTGCTCGATGCGCTGCTGCTCGTCGATGCGCCCGGTGAAAGCGACCGGCTGATAGCTGATGGCGCTGACGACATCGATGTTCTCGACGGCAAAGCGGAATATCTCACCCACCCGGTGTTCGTTAACGCCGCGCAGTATGGTCGGCACGAGACAGACCTTCATGCCGGTCCGACGGCAGTTCTCGATGGTGGCCAGTTTCTTTTCCCACAGGCCCGGCCATGCCCGCGTGTAGCGATGCGCCTCTTCGCCGACACCGTCGAACTGCAGATACAGCGTGTGCAGTCCCGCCTCGGCCGCCGCCTGGGCAAAGTCCGCGTCGGCCAGTCGTATCCCGTTGGTGGCCGCCTGTATGTGGCTGAAGCCCATGTCGCGGGCGGCTGAGAGGATGCGAAGAAAATCCGGGTGTATCGTCGGCTCGCCGCCGGTGAATTGAACCGCCGTCGCCGGTATCGGCCGCAGGTCGCGGAGCACCTGGAGGCGGCGGACTATTTCGTCGTAGTCCGGCTCCAGCAGCTTGCCGGTAACAGCGGCGTTGGCGAAGCATACCGGGCAGCGAAGGTTGCAGCGGTTGGTCACGTCGATCTGGGCCAGGCACGGGCTGGAAAGATGCTGGTTGCACAGCCCGCAGTCGGACGGGCACCACTTGCCGCCGGTAACCTGGGGCCGCTGGTGTCCGGGATGCTCCTCGAAGCTCCACCACTGGGCCTTGGCGTACAGAAGCGCATCGCTGTTGACACAGTCGCGGAAGTACCCGTGCTCGGGGCAGTACTTTTCCATAAACACGGCCCCATCTTCGACGAATACCCGTCCTATTATCACTGCGTGGCAATGCGGGCAGAGTGACTCGACGGTTCGCGGCAGTCGGCGCAGAATCGGACGGATGCGGGAACCGTGAAAGGTTCGTTTGGCGCTGCCGGGAACGTCGCTGTCGACCTGCGTCCAGATATGGTCGTGATGGACCTCACGGCGCGGACCGCATTGCGGACACTGGTAGTGCAACACTAACCGGTCGCCACTGCGTTGGAACCCGGCCGGCACGACATTCCGACATACAGGGCACGTCGCACGAGTCTCGTGCGGCAAATCCCGCAAACTTCGGGCGAACCGCCGCACGGCCTTTCGCCGCGCCGCAAGCTCCGATGATCCCACTGTACGGCCGGTCGCGGTTTGACGGGCTTCAGCGGAAGTCATCGGCATTGCTGAACCATCGGACATTTGCGGTCGCCGTCCCTTCGCACAAAGGTGACTCCCGAGCGCAACCGCCCGGGTTTACACTCATTCTAGTCTTCGAAGTAGGCCGGATACCGCCGCGGTTTCTGTTTCCGCTTGCGATAGCTTTGGGCCAGCTCCATGAAGATGTCCAGGTCGCGCTCCATGTTGCTGGTGGTCGAGTCGAAGTAGAAATTGCGTATGGGCAGGGAGTCGTGGTCCTCGCTGACCCGGTGATATACCGCCTCCGAGACTATCCCGTTCATGCATGAGAACGGGCTGATGTCGATGATGCCGTCAACGCCCTTCTTGTAGAGGTAGATGCTCTTGCCTATGGAGAGGACCATTTCGCCCAGGGCGCCGTCCGCCGGCAGATACGGCCAGGCGGGTTCGAGCACTTCCTCATAGACGTCGTGCGGCTCCTCGTACCCGACAAATTCCTCGGTAAACGGTTCCAGCAGCTTGTGCTCGTCGCGCCGCTGGACGGCATTTTTGATCTTCGCTCCCAGCATTTCCAGTGAGATGGTTCGGCCGTCACGTTTGAGCAGGTACTGCTGCGACCAGTTCGTGTACCATATCCACTCGGTAACGTCGCTCATCCACGCCTCGCCGCCGTGGGCTTCGATCTTGCGGACGGCGTCGTAGTTGCTGAACGTATTCAGCCGGCAGAAGATCTCGCCCACAACGCCTATAAGCGGACGGTCCTTGCTGTAGCGGGCCGGGACGGACCGGAAAACATCACGCGAACGGATAAGCGCGTCGACAAGCTGGTCGATTCGCTGACCGCTGGAAAGGTCGCGGGCCTCGAGAACCTCCTCCACAAGCTCAATCCCGTGTTCGAAGGCCTCGTCCGCGGCGCCTTTGCGTGTCTCGTAGGGCCGGGTCTTCAACAACATCTTGCGAAGCACGTCCGACGCCACCAGTCCGCGCCACAGCGTGCGGATCATGTCGCTGCCATGTTCGCCCATCCCGTCGTAGCTGTTTTTGCTGGAGGGCGACACGACAGGGATGTCCTCGTAGCCCAGCTCGCCCAGCACCTGTTTGAAATAAGGCGCATACTGGCCGAACCGGCACGGGCCTTCCGCGATGGGCATGAAGAACGCGGTCTTATTGGGGTCAAAGTCCTCGGAATGGATGACCCGCAGAAAGTCGCCGATGGTCACCTTTTGCGGATAGCACTCCTCGCCGGAGCTGTAGAGTCCGCCCAGTTCCAGTGTGCGCTCGTCGGAGGGCGGCGTTATCCTCGCGTCGATGCCGACGCCGCGAAAAACAGCCGCCGCCAGCCGCGCCCCCACATACGTCATGGGAGGTATCCACAGGGTCCTGCCTTGCAGTTGGTTTTTCGTTGTTTGCGTAGCCATGGTCCTCGGTCCCAGGGGCATAAGAACAGAGGCCATAGGATACAACAATCATCCAGCGTGTTGGAAAGCATTTTGGGGGTTGAGAGGCCAAAAACGGCCCGGAAGCAGGCCGCCCGGGACGCTTTGGGGCTGCAAGAGGGCAGCCAATCAGTACTGTTAATTCGGTGCGTTGCCGCCGCCACCTATATCGTCCAGAAAGCGGACGGTTTCCCGCCACCACTCCCGGCCGGCGGCATGCACATCCCACTCGAAAGGCACGTCCGACCAGAGCAGCACGCCGTCTGTGTGCTCTCGCGCGAACTCCAAGCACCACCGCCACTGCTCGGCGGTCAGGAATCTCGCCCCGGTAGCCGTATTGGAATACGGGTCCAGCGGGCACATGAAGACCAGCACGGGCTTGTCCACCGGCGGTTGCCAGTGCTCCAGGACGAACTCGCACTCCCGCTGAAAGTCCTCGAAGGACTCGTGGCGTCGTCCGACGTAGTACATCGAGAGGGTGATGACATCCACTTCGTCGTACAGCGGACGAATGCGCTGCTCCGCCTCTCGGAGCTTATTCAGTATCTCATCTCGCCGTTCGTGGTTGCCCTCAACATGCTGGCGGTAGGCAGACCTGTATGCCGTCCCCACCGGCGGACGCCAGAAGAAGCCCCACCGCAGCTCCGGGTTGGCCTCGTTTATCCAGCGGGCGATGCCCAGCATGGTCTGGTAGCCGGACTCGTTGAAGCGCCAGTCCTTGGCCTCCGCGTCCCACGTGAACAGGTTCGTCCAGTCCTCGCCCTCCAGGTCCATGCAGGTGATGACTTCGTGCGGAATCGTTTGGGCGAACTCCTGGACGCGATGCTCGGTCGGCGGCTCGGATTGGTCTTCCCCGGTCCTGTAAAAGCTGCCCTTCAAAAAAACGTGCGCCGGGACTATGCCGTACCTGCCCAGTGCGGACTGGCTGTTCGGCCGGTCGTGCATGGCGTCGTAGATTCGCCAGGGGCGGCTATTCGGTTCGCTGTTCTCTTCAGTTTCCACTTCAGCGGAAAGAGCACGGGTATCCGCGGAGGTATTCTGGACGGTGGGCTCAGGGGTCTCGGCACAGCCAAGGGCGGCGATCAGCGACCAGGCGGCCAGGGGCATGCAGATACGCGACATAATTCGGCTCCGATTCTGGCTTGCGGGGTTGATGGCAGTGGTTTGACGCCGCAGGTCGAAACCCGCGCGGGCCCCGGGCCGACGGGCCGGGGAAAAAGCCGGCGGGGGGATTCGAACCCACAACCACCGCTTTACAAAAGCGGTGCTCTACCGTTGAGCTACGCCGGCGAGACGCGATTAAGTGTATCGCGCGGGCCCGCGGGTGCAAAGCCAATCGTCGCACAGCACCTGCCCAAGCGCACACCGGTCGGTAAACAGCGGCCGATGCCTGCAGCGCCGCCTGGACAAAGACCGGCCTCGTCCGGGCCGCGAGCTAGGCGTCCTGCGAGCTGGGCAACTGGTGTGGCTGGTGGTAATCGTAGAACGTCTCGTAGTTCCTGCGGAAGTACCCGCCGGCCGTGGCGCGTACGCCATTGAGCGCCACGCCCAGTGTCCGGGCGCCGACCCTCGCAAGCATGTCCCGCGTGCGCTGCACGATACCGTATGTGTTTGTGCCCGCGCGCACCACCAGCACCACACCGTCGGTCAGCGAAGCCAGCACGCACGGGTCGGTCACCACCAGGCACGGGGCCGTGTCCAGCAGGACCTGGTCGTACTGGTTCTCCATCTCGCTGAGCAGTTGGCGCATCTCGTCGGATCCGAGCAGCTCGGCCGGGTTCGGCGGCATATGCCCGGCCGGCATGATGTGGAAGTTCTCTTCCACTTCATAGACGCAATCGGTCCAGTTGGCCTGGCCGACGACGGCGCTGCTGAGGCCCTGTTCTGGCGCGTCGGGGAATAGCTGCCCCAGCGCCGGCTGACGGAAATTCGCGTCCACCACCAGCACGCGTCTGCCACTGCGGGCGATGGAGGCCGCCAGGTTCAGTGCCACGCTGGTCCGGCCGTCCTCCGGCAGCGGACTGGTCACCAGCAGACTCCGCCGCTGACTGGCGGGCCCGCTGAACATCAGGCACGTGCGTATCTGCCGGAAGGCCTCGTCCACCAGGGAGTTCGGGTGGGTGCGAAACGCCAGCCGCATGTCATCCAGGTCTTCTTCGGTATCCTCGATGTGCGGAATCATGCCCAAAACAGGCAGTTCCACCTTGCGCGATATATCGCTGGGGCTTTTCACCGAGGTGTCGATGAACTCCAGCAGGAAAGCGCCGCCCAGCCCGATGGTGAGTCCCAGCAGCACGCCGACCGGCATCATGATGTGCCACTTCGGCATGGAGGGTTCGCGCGGCTCGGTCGCTTGCCGTCGCACCCTCACACGGTAATCGCCGGAGGCCAGCAGACGCAGGTCCACCAGTGCCTGGTCGATCCGCTCAATATTGGCCTCTATGTTCTCCCGCGTGTTCTCAAGCTCCTCCAGTTCGGCCAAACGGCTCTGAACATCGCGCATCAGTGTTTCCGCCTCGCTGTAGTTGGACTCCGCCTTCAGCCGCTGGGCCCGCAACTGGCTGACCTCGGCCAACGTCATGTTGAGCATTGCTTCACCCTCGCTGCGGGCGATCTCCTGCTCGTATTGGCGAATCTGCTCTGTAATCCCCTCCAGAGCCGATCGCATCTCGACTACCCTCGGATGGTCGGGCCCGTAGGTCTGGAGCATGTTCTGCAGCTCGGTAGCCATGTTCAGCTCGGCGTTGCGGAGCGAACGAACGGTCGGGTCTGTCCGAATGGCGAAGGCCACCTGCGGATTGTTTGCAAGCTCGCCCTGCTGGGCCTGTTCCTGCAGGGCCTGAAGTGACTCCTCCGCCTGGGCAAGCTCCATGTCCAGCTCGATCATCTGTGCGATGTAACGCTCCATGCGGATGGCAAGTGTGTTGCGGCGGTCTCTTGGATTGGGGATCTGGGCATTGCGCAGCGTGGTCTCAATTCGATCGATTGTGCTCTCCAGTTGCTCATGCAGATCGTCCCGCTCGTTGCCGAGACGGTCTATCTGCTCCTGGCGCGTGCCGGATACCTGCTGGAGGGTGTCCCTCTCAAAGGCGATGGCTACTGCGTTCACTATGTCCGGCAGTTCGTCCTTGTTGAAGCCCCTCATCGAGACACGGATGTAGTTGGTGTTCGGAACCGCCGCCACGTCAATCTCGTCGTCCAGTTCCTTGACCACGTCTCCCTTGGCGCGGCTTATGTACCAGTCGGTGTCGGTAATCAGCTCGTTCTTAAGGGCCGAGGTCAGGACCGGCTCAGTTTTGACGATGGCCGCCGCGTCCTGCACCAGGCGGTCCATGATCTCCTCATTGTAGAGCCGCTGGGTGGCGGACAGCTCGCTGCCCTTGGGCGGAAGCACCTCGATATAGGCAGTGGCCGTGTACATCGGCGCGAAGGTCAGCCAGAGCGCCGTTCCTCCCGCCGCCAGCGCCGAACACACCACCAATGAAAGCAGTATGAGCAGCCACCGCTGACGAACAACGCGCAGGGCGTCCCGGCCGGTAAATCCGCCACCCGGACCACCCCCCGGCGTCTGAGGGCGCGGACCCGACGGCATTGGTCCCCGCGATACCTGGGGCACCTGATCTCTGGTTGGAATACGGCTCATTTTTGCAGCTCCTATCCGCTGAGCTTGCCTTCGACTCGGCTGACGGCCTCCTGGAGTTCGGCATGGAGCTCGTGGCCTTCATCGTCGCGCACCATCTCGTAGGCCCGCCGGTACTGCTGCAAAGCGTCTCTGTTGCGCCCGGCGTCCTCATAGACCACTCCCAGGTGGTAGCGAACGGTCGCACCCGCCTGACCCAACTGGGCGGCACGGACGAGGTACCTCTCCGCATCCGCGGTCCGGCCGGCCTTGAACAGCGCCCAGCCGTATGTATCCAGCACAGGCGCGTTCTCCGGAAGCATCTGCACCGCCTGCTCGGCATACGGCAGCGCCTTCTCCGGTTCATTCAATGCATCGACATACAGATACGCCAGGTTGTTCAGCACGTACGGGTCGCGCCCCTTGTGCTCCAGGCACTTCAGGTACGCCTGTTCCGCCTCCGATACCTGACCCAGTGACTGGTACGACGGACCCAGAAGCTTGTTTACCTCGGCGGTCTCACTATCCGTATCGGCTATCTGATCGGCCTCAAGCAGAACCTCGATGGCACGTTCGTGCTCCCTGGCTTCCTGGTGGAGTTGGGCTATCAGCATGAGAATCATCGGCTCGCCCGGCCGCAGATTCTGCCACGCGCGGAGTTGCTCCAGGGCTTGCTCACGCCCGTAGGCCATGCGGATTTGCGAGCCGACGGACCGCATCTCCGGCAACTCCATCCTCTCAAGAGCTTCAGTGAACGACTGCTCGGCTTCGGCTTCGCGCCCCAGCTTCGACTGGGCCCGCCCCTGGACGGCAAGCACCCAGGCCGGTGCGTCGCCGGAGTCGACCCGCCGCTGAGTGACCTCAAGAACCTTTTGGTAGTCTTGGCTCTTAAGCAATGCGTTCAGATATCGACCGATGATCTGCTCGGAAGCAGGCGCCAAGTTGTAGGCCTTCGCCATGGCCGACACTTCCCTGTCGGGCGCCTCGCGAGCCGCCCACATCTCGGCCTCCTGGATGAGGTAGGTCGGATCGTTCGGGAACTGCCGCTGAATCTCCTCCAGGAAGCTTTCCAGTTGGTTCCAGCGCCGTGACTGCTGATAGATTCCGATGAGCTGTTGTATCGCCGGACCGTAACCCCTGTACCTGCTTACAACATCCCGAAGAGTACTCTCCGCTCCGTTCTGGTCACCCATGCGGAGCTGCACATCGGCCAACTGCACACCGATCTGCGGATTGTCGGAGATTTCGCGCGCCTTCCTCAGGTCTTCGGCGGCCTCTTCCAGCAGACCCTCGACCACCTTGAGCTGCGCCCGATAGCGGAGGGGTTCCGGGTTTTCGGGGCTTCGCTCGACGGCTCGATCCAGCAAGTCCCGGGCCTCGTCGGCATTTCCCCGCCTAAACGCCAGCACGCCGGCAAATGTCATTGCCTCGACGTCGTCGGGGTTCTCATTGCGATATTCATCCAGACGCCTCGCCGCCTCGTCATAGTGTCCGGCGTTGATAAGCTGGCCCATCAGTCCCTTGCGGTACCGCACATTGTCGGGGGCCAATTCCACGCAGGTGCGAAAATACTCCAGGGCACGTTCGTGCTGGTTCCTCTGGGAGTAGAAATTCGCCAACGACCAGTGGCCTCGGGGGTCCTGAGGCGCCTCCCGCACCGCCTGCAGATAGGCCTGCTCCGCCTGCGCCGGGTTGCGCTCCTGCAGCAACTGACCCCATAGCTGATAGACACCGACGGTATCGTCATGGGTGTTGAGCAACCTGCCGATCAGCTCGTCCATGCGGGAGTACTGCCTGGTCCTTTCAAAGAACGCGGCCATTACGGCCGCCCCGCTAAGCTCGTCCTCCACCTGTTCGGCATACCGGGAGAACATTTCTTCGGCCTTGTCGAGCTGGTCGGTCCTTTCGTAAAGCAGCGCCAGACGATACATGTTGGCCGGGTCGTCCGGGTTCTGTTGAAGCAGTTCCTCGCGCTGCTCAATGGCCTGGTACGGGTCTCCGGACTCTTCCTGGAGATTCAGGTACCGGTTCCTGACGTAGGGATCATCGGGGGCCAGGGCATAGGCCCGCCGGACCCACCTGCGGTGCTCGTCCTCGTCGCCCAGGCGCTCGGTCACGGCGGCCAATCCGATTGCCGCCGGTGCGTAGGAGGGGTCTATGCTCCACAACTCGCTGTACGTCTCTCTGGCGTCCTGCAGTCGTCCCACCTGTGTGTAGCTCGCCGCCAGCAGAATCCAGGCGCGTTTCATGTCGGGACGGCTCTGCAGGGGTTCTTCCAGGAGCTCTATTACCTCTTCATAGCGGCCACGAACCGCCGCCATCTGGGCCCGGTACAGCCGCCCGTCAAGATCATCCAGGTTTGCTTCTTCGGCGGCGGCCACACACTGCTCAGCCAGATCCCAGTCTTCTTCGGACAGGGCGTATTGGAACGTCCGGCTCACCACTTCCGGCGAATCCGGGTCCAGCTCCATGGCCTTCTTGAGGTGCTCTGCATACTGCTCCCGCCGTCCGAAAACGGCACAGACGGCCGCCTTGCTCAGCTCTCTCTGTGCGGGGTCTTCCTCGACGACCGTTGCTTCCATCGCCAGCTCGAAGCGCTTGTCGGGGTCGGTCTCGTCGAGCATCCTCACGGCATACTCCAACTGCGGCATCTCGGGATGATACTGCCTGGCCTGCTCCAGGACCTCTCGGGCCTTCTCATTCTCTTCCATGCCCACATAGGCACTGGCCAACTGACTGCTGACGCCCCAGTCCTCGGGCAGGCGATCGTGCAGTTGCTCAAGTATGCGAACCGCCTGTGTGCGATTGCCCCGAACCCATGCCGATGCCGCCTGCTGCTGAAGCGCCCTGACCAGTCGCCTTCCGGGCTGGACGCCTTCCGGCAGCGTTACCGTCCCGCCGGAACGCATCGCCTCAACGGTGGCCATCAGGTTCCGGGCCTGCTCATTGTCCGGGTCTGAACGCAGGATGCCCTGCAGGATCTGCTCGGCCTGGTCATAGTCGCGGTACTCGATCTCCAATTGCGCCTTGGTCAGCAGCAGGGCAAGATTGCCGGTCAGCCCCGGTATCTGAAGGAGTCTATCGAGGACCTCTTCGGCCCGACCAGGCATATCCCGGCGCAGGTAGAGCTGCATCAACTCCATCGCCAGGGGGGGATTCCTTCTGGCGCCATAGTGCTCGTAGGCCTTCTCGAGCTGCGATATCGCCGTGGTAAGGTCGCCCCGCTGCCGGGCGATACGCCCGCTTATTTCCGCATCCAGGTAGCTGTCGGGAGCAAACTCGCGAATCACCTCGGCATGCTTTTCCGCTTCCTGTAGATAGGCCTCGGCCTGTTCGGGGTCATCAGACCTTTCGGCCAGGCGAACCAGAAGCAGGCCCAGTCCGCGATTCATGCTCAGTCGTGCGTTTTGAATCCGCCTCTCGGCCGCCATGCGCTCGCTGACTGACAGGTCCTCTGCCTTCATGCGGTCCATTTCGGCGGCCAGGTTGCCCAGCCCCTCGCGAAGCTCCTCGACGGCCAATTCGGTCTGCCCTGTCCGGTCGTAATGACTCGCCAACTGGTTGTTGACGATCCAGGAATCCGGCTCGACCTCCTTGGCCTTTTTCAGGGCCTCCAGAGCCGCCTCCCGCTCGTCGCGCCTTTCATGCAGCGAAGCCAGAGTCAAATAGGGCGTGGCGCTGTCCGGGTTCTGCTCTATTACCTCGCGTATCTGTGCCAGCGCTTCGTCGCTCTGACCCCGGCTGGCGAGATACTGGGAGTAAAAGCTGCGGATCTCGGCGCTTTGAGGATTGGCTTCGATGGCGTCGGTTAAGGCGGTTTCGGCCTCGATGAGGTTATTCCGCTCTATCAGCAGGCGGATCATGCCCAGCCAATACTCGGGCTGGTCGTCCTTAAGCTCGATGGCCCGGCGATAGTCCTCCAGCGCCTGCTCGTAATACTCGCCTTTGACGGCAACCTGATGGCTCTTCGCCACCGCTCGCCGATATATCGCCTCGTGGTTATCCGGCTCAAGCTCGATGAGCTTGTCGATCCGTTCGATGAAATCGTCCCAGTGCGAGCCAGTGCCGCCCCGCCCCCTGGCTCCTTGCCAATAAGTTTCGGTCAGCAGTCTATGCGCCGGCATGTACGACTCGTCAACCCGCAACGCTGCGTCAAGATTGGCACGACTTTGACCGAGCAGCGTCTGCTGCTGCGCACGGGTCAACTCGTCCGATTCTTCCGCCCATTCCCTTTGAAGTCGCGCAAGCTGATAGTAGTACTCGGCCTTTTCGGCGCCCTTGCGCTTGGACTGGTTAATGGCCTCCATCAGAAACCTCTGGCCGTTGTTGTACTCACCATTCTCGAAGGCGGCCATTCCGCGGTTGAAATACTGCTCCGGGTCCCGCGGCATCCACCCTATGACGGCGGACACCACCAGCGCCAGCAGCAGCACGCCGAAGACCGACAGCAGCACAACGACTCGTGTGTTCAGTTTTTTACGCTTTGCCATTTCTTCTCTCGGTATTCGTCAGTTCAATGATTCCCGCTCGCTCAGCTCACGCATATCCTGAACCGAGGGGAAATGCCTGATGATATGCGGCATCGCGTGGCTCATGAACTCCTCCGCCGCCCGGTCGGCTTCCTCGAGGTCCTCGATGTTGCCCGGACCCAGCGGGGAGAACTGAACCTTCGCAAAGTAACAGTATTTGTCGAACGGCCAGACCAGGCGCCGACGAACCTGAAGCCAGGAGTCTTCCGGTTCGCCGTTGATGCTGAAGACGTAGTACACCGTCATCAGTCTGTCCCGCTGCATCCGTCCGGTGGTTGTGGCGTAGGCGGCCCTTTGGAACGTCAGCTCGCCGGTGTTCCACAACGGCCGGTCTTCGCCCAGCGGCGGAACCGCGAAGGTTACCGACCCGCTCTGACCTTCGACGGCCTCAGCGCCGGCCGCCGGCAGACACCGCTCCGGAACGTGCGGGACGGTCCGATATTCGCCTGTGTAGTAGTAGGCCTCAAACTGCCAGTATCTGTAGGGGCTGGTGTCCTCCCGCCGCGTGTCTTCGTAGCGGCGGATCAGATACCAGTTACTCGTGCGATCCGGTAATCGGCGGGCGTCCATGGGCCTGCCCACGCCCAGGGAGTCCAGGATGTCGCCTTCCAGCACGCTCTCACCGTTGGACTCCAGCATCCGGTAAGGTCCGAATTCCTCCGGCATGTTCAGCAGCCGAAAGTCGCCGCTGACCCTCGTGCCCTCCGGCCAGGGCACCGGCTCCTTCTGAAGAGCCACTTCCAGATAAGCAACCGCGACGCCCAGTCCGCCCAGCGCAATGGTGAGTATTCCGGCCGCTATGCCGAAATGGACCCACCCGCGCTTTGGGCTGTCTGTATGTACGGACCGGGAGCTCATGCGGTTCCTCCGTCGGAGGCCTCACTTTGAAGCGATGAATCGTCCGGGTCGTCTTCTTCTTCTACGAACAAGCTACCCAAAAGTTTTGCCAGCCCCCAGAACATCAGCAGCGCCGGTACCAGCATGAGCATACCGGTGAACTCGTGCATGAATTTCGAGCCCAACTCGGGCCTGTCGATGGCGTACATGCCGCAGGTTATGCTGACTCTGGCCATATTGGTGATTATGGCTATGGGCACGGCCGCCAGAACCAGCACCACCCGCTGCCAGATGGGCCTGTCCGTGAGATAGGCCCATGCCACGCCCAGCGCCACGTATGCCAGCAGCGACCGGACCCCGCTGCACGCCTCCGCGACGGTCAGGGGATACCAGTTGCCGTTGACGCTGATGATCTCGAGCTGACTGGCACGAACGGATATCTCAGTGCCCAGCGCCCGCAGCAGCAGCGCCGAGGCCCGGGCCGCCAGGTTCTGCAGCGGCAGCGCAATCCGCTCATAAAGCAGGTTGGGTATCGGAATCGCCAGCACGAAGTACAGAATCGGCAGCGCCGTAATCCGGATAATCCGCGTTCCGCCGAGGTAAAGCACGGTGCCGAAAGTCAGCATCACCATCGCCAGCCAATAGATCCAGGTATTCCGGATGGGATAGACGGCCGCCGCCTCTATCAGCAGCGCCAGGATCATCACCGGCAAACCCCAGATGCAGACACGCCTGGGGGCCGACAGCAGTTCATCCCGCCGGCTGTAAAGCAGAAATGCGCTGAACAGGGGTATCAGGAAGCCGTGCGACCAGTTCGGCTCGTTGTACCAGATGACCACCAGCTCTACGAGGCGGCTGTAGTGCAACAGCACCAGCAATGCAGCCAGCACGCCCATCTTGAGCAAGGTTGCCGGCGGAAAGCTTTCGGTAACGGACGGCGTCTCGGCCGTGACGACCATCTCCGAAAGACGGCCCGACGGTTTCGCCCCGGCCGACGCGACGTTGTTTGTGCGGTTCGTCATTCACCCATAACCTGCGGATTACCACCGCGTGAATCGGCGACTGGTCGGCGTCGTAAACACCGGATTGGCGAAGTTCCTGTCATAGATGAACCCGAAGCCGTATGTCATGCGGAACGCGTTGCGCATGACCGCGTAGAAGGGACTGCGCCAACTGCTGCCTACAGCGATTACGTCGTTGGCCTTTAGATACAGGTCGGGCTCCTCGCCCCTGTAGATGGCCTCCAGGTCCAGCGGAATGATCTGCTCCTGGGTGTTGCCGACCCGACGGATAAGTATGGCATTCTCAGGCCAGGCCAGCGGCGAGAAGCCCCCGGCGTAAGAAATGGCCTGTTTGACCGTAACCTTCCGCCCGGTCATGTTGTAAGGACCCGGCTGCGCCACCTCGCCGGTGACGTAGAACTCCGCACCGTCCAGCAGAGGCACATAAACTACATCGTTGGGCCGGATAATGACGTTCATCTGCGGATCACCTTCCTGCAGCGCCTTGAGGTTGATGGCGATGATCCGCGACTGGTCGGACTTGTCCAGGTCGCTCCAGCCGAACGGGTCGCGGCGCTCCGCGGGCGGCGGCTCCTGTTCGGGCAGCTCCGCAAGGTCGCGCCGGCGCGTGGGCGGCAGAATCTCGCCCGGCTCGGGCTGCGGTTGCGGCTCCGGCAGGGGTTCGACCTGCTCGGTGGTGTCCTCTTCCGGCTCAACGGCCTCTTCGGGAACCGGCTGGCCGTCTCTGGTCACTCTTTGCCAGCGACCGTCCTCATAGACCCATTCGTACTGTGGCTCCTCTTCGGCGACGTTTGCCGCTTCGGTGGCAGGGCCTGTGGAAGCCCCACCGCCGTCGCCGTTGCTCAGCAGTGGTATGTTCCCGGTATCGCTCGGGTTCGGCGGGGCCGGCTCGGTCTGCGGCGAGGGACCCGGCGCCGAACCGCCCAGCTCGCGCAGGATGGACTCGATGTCGTCCTCCTGCTGCTCGGGCTGTGCCGGTTGTTCGGACGGCTCCTCTGCCGGCTCCCGGGGCTGTTGCGATGGTTCCTCGGCGGCAGGTGCCTGCGACGGTCGCTCGCCTTCGGGCTGGATGGCTTCTGCAGGCGCGGGTCTTATTACGTAAATATAGTCTATATTCCTGGTTACGATCCCCCCACCCAGGGCCAGCGCCTCCAGCACCCGCATGTCGTTGCGAAGGATGTTGTACGTGCCTGGACGGTCAACCGACCCCAGTACTGAGAAGGTGCTCTGCCGACGCTGTATAACCGTAATGGAGACGATGGGATCGCGCAGTATGCCCGGGTCGTAGGCGTCGGCGATTGCCCGTCGCGCCTCGGTGGTGGTCATTCCCTTTACATAAACGGAGTCCTGCAGCAGCGGGAGATCCACGTAGCCGCTCTCAGTGACCTGCCTTTGGAGGATCGCCTCGCTGCCTGCCTGAAACAGCCCCACTATGCCGACCTCCAGCAGGTCCGCGGGGCCGATGCGATAGTCCTCCTCCACGTATGACCAGTCACCCGGACGGGGAAACGTCGCATTGGGCGGCAGGTCCGAGACCTCATCCACCATCCCGACACTGGTGAGAATCGGGTTGATGGGCGAGCGCTCGAACTGCGACGAATCAATCAACTGCTCCGGCGCGAGAAAGCGGGAGGAGTCGGTCTTGAGCTTAAGCGCATCGGCTATGCTGCGCCCCTGCTCGCAACCCGACTGCGTCAAAACTCCGACGGTCAGCAGCAGAATAACCGGAAGCTTGGATCGGGCGTCCATCATCGCTTCGCCTTTCCTACTCAACCACAACGGCGCCGTTCCTGTTCGCATCGCCTATACCGGTCTCGGCCGGTTCGGCAAACGGAGCGAGCAGGAGCCAGCGGGACAATTCCCTCGGCTGTAGGACTGCACACAGCCAGGGTAGTGGATACCCTAACGGCCGCGGGTATCTACGGCAACACCGCTTCTGCCGCCTCCGCGCTGTCGTATGACCGGAGCCGTTACGCGCCCGGACTGCTTGGGGTATCGGTTATCCATTGTGCCATCTTTATCAAATGTAAGGCCTTGGGAGCTTATAGGCCCTGCGCGGGGGCTTTACGCATCTGCGTCAGAAATTCTACGCCGCCGAAAGCGCTAAGGGTCGCCTTTAGTTGGAGAAATATTCGCCTCCCTCTGCGGGCCGATTACCTCCACCTCCATCGGCGAGCGCACCGAGCCGGGCAACACGAACAGCGCGGAGCCGTCTTTCAGTAATGTGACATCCTTCACTCGCATCCCGGCCGCCGTCACCATGGGGGCCTCGGACCACGGGCCTATAACGCGGAACACCGGCCGGACGAGCGGCTCGGAGTTCGGTTCGATGCCGAACCTGCACCTTCCATCACGCGCGGAGACGACGAAGCAGCCCTGCGACTCGTCGAACCGGTCGCGATTCTCGTCGCCCGCGGCGTAGCTGTCCTCGCACGCCCTGGTGGGCGTAATCCTTTGCGGATCAAGATAGTTGGCTTCCTGCAGACGCCCCTGCTCGCCGGCCGGCGCGTCCAGGTAGCTCCACCTGCCCGCAGGCCCGGTGAAATCCGGATCGTCGATCCGGTCGGAGATGCCGCGGCCCGCCACCGCCGCAGGCGAAGGCAGGCGAATCCGCAGTCCCGAAAACTGCCCGGCCCCCGCGGCGTCAAGGTTCGTGCTGCACACCCATCGCCCGTCGCCGTAGAAGGTGTGCTCCCATACGACCTTGCGAACAGCCATCGACGCCCATGCTCCCGGACGGTCGGGGAAGTACCAGCTGCTAACCAGCCGCACACGGATGTCGTTATGCTCCACAAGCTCCGCGTTACCGACCGCTCTGGCGCCCAGGGCTTCGAGGGATTCACCCTCGCCGCCGTCGAGCGACAGCACCGGCTGATGGTCATCCATCCGCCACAACCCGTCCGCGTTCTGTGCCAGTCGTATTTCGTCGTCGCGACCGGGCAGGGATATCCGGTAATCCAACCCCTCCTTCCACAAGCCCATTCCCGCCGGAACAGGCGATATCTCCCGCCGGTTGTCTATCAGCAGCACGTCGTCGAGCACGAAGCGGACGTCGTCGGCCGAGTCCGTAAAACGCAGAGCCACCGCCCGCACATCCGACAGGGCCAAATCCCCATCCCGCCCGGCGCGTCTCAGGTCCACCATCACGGTGTTCCATCCCGGCCGCACCAGGCGCCGAGACGAAGTCCAGTCGCCGTCCGGCCCGTAGAGGGTGACCTGAAGGTCGTCGCGGATTTGCGAACCATGGACGGCCATGGATAACAGGGCATACCCGGTGAAATTGCGGATGTCCGGAAGATCGAATCTCAGGTCGGCTCCGGGCGACAGGAGCACGGCCATGGCGCCGGAGCCGGTGGCGGTTACGTTCACTGTGAAAGACCGCGAACCGTCGCCGACCACGGAGAAGTGGTTTATCTCGTCCCAACCGTGACTGTTGGGGGTGTCTTCGAAATCGGCCAGTGACACGAATCGCCCACCGGCCGCCTCGGCGTAGGCGCGCCGCTGGCGGAACGCAAGCGGGTCCAGCCGGTAATCCGCCGACCGCGACGGAGGCGCCGAGCACGAACAAAGCGTTACCGTCGCCATAGTCGCGGCCGAGAGGATACATGCTCTGGCAGTCATGCCGTCGCATCCGCGCTTATTGTGCCGCAGCGGCTTCCTCCTGCGGGGCCACCTTCGCGACCAGTGCCCGTTTCAGGCCCATCAACTGCGGGCTTGCCACGGCTATCGAGGAGTACGTGCCGAAGATCACGCCCGCCAACAAGGCATAGCTGAAGGCGTGTATGCCGGGACCGCCCCAAACGTACATGATGAGCAACACGATGAATGTCGTGCCGCTGGTCAGCAGCGTCCGGCTCAGCACCTGGTTGATTGACGAGTTTATGACCGGCCCGGTGACCTTCGTCAGCTTCCCGCGGTTTTCACGAATCCGGTCGAAGACAACGATGGTGTCGTTGACGGAGTAACCGATGACCGTCAGGATGGCCGCGACCATGCCCAGGTCTATCTTGAAGGAAGTAATCGCCAAGGCATTGCCCAGCCAGGTTTCGTGCAGCCAACCGGAGGCCGCGACCAGACCAACGACGATAACGGTGTCGTGCACCAGACACACCACGGCCGCCAGACCCCATCGGGCCGATCCGAACCGCAGCCAGAGGTAGCCCACGATCGCCAGCCAGCTCAATATGACGGCCGCTATCGCGTACTGCGTGGTCTGCGTGGCGATGGCGGCGTCGAAGTTCGTGGTCACCAGCGATTCCTGCCGACGCATCGCGGCGCCGGTCAGCTTGATCTGCTCCTTGGCCAGCGCATCCATCGAAACGGCCTGGTCCGGCTGCGGGACAAGAATGGCGAATGCCGAATATGCGTCCTGTCCGGCGGGCGTCAGACCGACAATCTCCGGCATGACCACCTTTCCGGCGAAGTCCCGCTGCAAAAGCAGTTCGCGATGCCGCTGGGTGAGGTCGGCGGTCGTAATCGCCGGGTCGACATTCTCAAAGACCAGCAGCAAGCCACC
>JBNGDC010000027.1:0-11648 GCA_049975485.1 Phycisphaerae bacterium
GCGCCTGCATATGGCTGCGTCCTAGGGTTGGTGCTACTCTGCGGAATAGATGTACGTCGCCTCGGTCTCCTCGACCGGACTGGTCAGCTGGTTGCTCGTCAGGGAGACGTGGAATCTCACATCACCGACTTCGAGCGCTCTGGTCTCGACGATGTAGCGAACACGTTCTCCCGGAGCCAGCGACTCCAGTGCGTCAAACGTAATCGTTTGTCCGTCAACCGTTTCATCGGTCGGACCTTCGGCCGAGACAAACTCCATCTCCTCAGGCATCACGCAAACCATCCCGATGTTGGTATCGACTGCCGATCCCTGGTTGGTAACGGTGATTTCGTACCTTTCGGTGTCGTTGATGGCTATCGGGTCCCTGACGTCCACGCACTCCAGCAGGATCGCCGGGATGCCCTGAACGTCGGTGCTCGCCTCGGCGGACCCTTCGGCACAGGTGGCCGACGCGGTTACGCTGTTGGTGTATCCACCGATTTCAGACGCCTCGCAAGTGACCGTCACCTCAACACTGTCGCCGACTTCCAGCGTGCCGAGGTTCCACGTCACCCTGCCGTTGGCATAGCTTCCGTCGTGCGAAGCATCGACAAACGTCGTGCCGTCAGGCAGCATGTCCACGATGCGGAGGTTACGCGCTTCGGCGTCGCCCTCATTGGCCACGGTGATGGTGTAGGTTATCGGGCGGTCCACAAACTGCCTGTCCGGACCTTCCTTGGTAACGGCCAGCACCGGTTCGCGAACGACTGTTTCGGCGCTGTCCTCGATCCGCAGGTTGCCGTCACCGGTAACCACCGCGGTGTTTACGTACCTTCCGGTCTCGGATACGCGGGCCTGGAACTCGCCGCGGCGCGCCTCGCCGGCCGGAAGCGTACCGATATTCCAGCTCAGCGAGTCTCGACCGTCGGTGCTTTCCATGCCTTCAGGCAGCTCGTCTGTTATGCGGATGCCCGAGGCGTCTCCGTCGCCGGTGTTGCGCACCACAATGGTGTAGTTGATGGGCTCACAGATGAGCACCTCGGCCGGGGCGGTCTTCTCCACGGTCACGTTCGGAGCCACCACCACGGTTTGGGCACAGTCGCGGTCCCTGAGCCGTGCCGCGGTAACCTCGGCACAGTTCTCGAACGTGCCGGTCTCCGTCGGCCGTACCCTTACGCTCATGCTTCTGCTGGCACGGGCGCCCAGGGTCCCGACATCCCATCGCAGCATCCGACCGTCCCGCTGGGCCTCAGGACTGCTGGAGACGTACTCCAGGCCCTGCGGAAGCTCGTCGGTTACGACAACGTCCTGAGCATCGACGTCGGAGGGGTTGTGTATCTCGATGGCATAGTCGAACGGCTGGTCAACCTGCCCCCTCGACGGGGCCGACTTGGTAATCTCCAGCCGTGCGCCCACCCACGTCTTGGTGGTGCGGCCGGATGCGATATTGGCCGCCGGCGTGCAGCAACCGACGTTGGCCGGTCGGACAATATCGATCTCGATTTCGTTGGTGCCCTCGGCCGGCTCGACCTGTACCAGCTCGGCGCGGGCGTGTCCGGCGTCGTCCGTACGTACGGAGACGACCTGCTCGTTATTGGATGCAAACATCGCCGGCGGTCCGGAGACAATCCTGTACGTCACCGCGTAGTCGGCCAGCGGTGAGTGGTCGGAATGCTTCATGACCTGGGTATCCAGGGTATGCGTGGTTCCGACGGGGTTGGTCGCGGCCGGCGGGAATTCCCACGCGACGTCATACCAGTGCTTCTGGACAAAGACCTTGTGCTCGTCCCAGTTGTAAATGCCGGGGGCATAGGCGATGACGTGCGTATCGCCCTCGATGGGAGACGTAATGACGCACCAGGTCTGTCCGGTTGTCAGGTGGATGTCGTCGTTGGGATCGTCGTTCCCGCGTGTGAGGGTATGGTCGAAGTTGTTGGTATGGGTGATGGCATAAGTGTTTGTGACCTTATGCCCCCGGCTGGCTCGCCAGCCGCTCTCATCGACCTCTACTATGCTTCCCACACTGCCCGGGGCGATCATCCACTCCACCCGCCTGTTGGGCAGTGGCTCGCCCTCTTGGTCATATACCGTCGCCACCAGGACATGCTGGGTACCCACGGGGTTGGTCTGGGTCGCCGGGGTAACCTCCAGCGTGGCGGCATACGGATCCCAGTCGCTGTAGTATCCGCCCTCGATGGGCTCTGCGTGGGTCCGCTCTACTTCACCGGTGCCCAGTACGAACGAATGCGGATAGTGTTCCCGGCAGCCCACGGCGCTTGCCAGACCTATGAGCAGGACCACCATCGTCCAGCTACGCCTTCTTTGTGCAGTCATTGTCTTGCTCCCTTCCTAAGGACATCCAATAGTTTCTCGCCTGGACGGCCGGCCAAACCGCAGCGCTCGGGGGCAGCGGAGAAACTGATTACCGTTTGCTTCCGATGCCTGTCGATTGTGGCCGAGCACGCCGCTTACGGACTCTCGCCAATACGCACCACCCCGCACAGAAGTGGCTTACAATTCAATGGTATGCCCCCTCCGGCATCGACGGTGCTGCCACCCCGCAGGCCCCAAACTGCCACGCAAGCGCATGCTTATATTAAATAGAGAGTTGTGATTGCTGCGCATGAGGGTGATTTTTCTGACCACCCCCGGCGCAAACCGCGCAACACCGGACAAAAACTTATCCTACGCCCAGGCGGAGTCGATGATGGGCTTCACCTCGCCCGCGGAAATCATCCTCTCCGCAAGCCGCCCGCGGAGGTTCTCGGCGATTTCCGCATAGCCCTCGCACCCGACGAGGTTTGTCTGTTCATGCGGGTCGTTTTGAAGGTCATAGAGGTGATGGTCACGGTATCTCTCGGCCGATGGCGCGTGCCGCTCGGCTTCGGGCGCAATCATGCAGTATTTCCAGCGTTCCGTGCGGATGCCGCGCCCGACGTGGGACTCGCTTATCTGGAAGAATACCTCGTTTTTCCAGCCGTCGGCCTGGCCCTGGGCCAGGGGGGTCATATTACGTCCGTGCATGGGCGCAGGTGGCTCGACACCGGCTGCGGCCAGCAAGGTCGGCGGGACATCGACCAGCGAAACCATCTCCTCACGCGGGCCGCCACCTTCAAAGCCCGGTCCGGCAAAGACCATCGGTACGTGAATGGAGGCCTCGTGGCAGGACCGCTTGTACTCGTCGTTGCGCGTGCGGAAGTGGCAGCCGTGGTCACTGGTAAACAGGACCACCGTGTCGTCGGACAGCCCCTTGTCTTGCAGCGTCTTGAGCAACCGGCCTAAGCATTCGTCGATGCGGGCTACCATGCCATAGTAGTCGGCAAGCTGCTCGCGCCAGTCGCCGTCGGCGTTCCGGAGGTCCGGCGGCACATAGCAGTCGCGATAGCGTTCGGCGTAGCCCTCCGGGGCGACGAAGCGATTCCAGTCGTTCTGCTGGTGCGGCTCCAGGAACGACAGAAACAGGAAGAACGGATTATCCCGCTCGGCGTCGATGAAATCGATCGCCCGGTCGGTCAGGAAATCGACGCGATACTGCCCGTCGAAGCGCACCGGCTGTTCGTCCGCGTCCCAGAGCGTGCCCTCATAGGGGTGCGAGGAATGCTCAAGGGTATCCACGCCCAGCCAATGGTCGTACCCGCCGCGAAGCTCGCGCGGCACCGGACCTTCGCGTGTGTGCGACAAATGCCACTTGCCGATGTAGCCGGTGTCATAACCGGCCGACCTGAATGCCTTTGCCAACGTGGGGATGTCGGTGGGCAAGGCGACGCCGTTGACGTGGACGCCGGCAGCCGTTGCGAAGAGCCCGGTCTGGAGTGACGCACGGGCCGGCCCACAGACCGGCTGGCAGGTGAACGCCCGAACCATGCGTGTGCCGCGCGACGCCAGGGCGTCCAGGTTCGGCGTGAGGTCCATCTCATTGCCGTAGCAGCCACAGGTATCCCATCGCTGCTGGTCGGTGAATACGACCAGGACGTTTGGATGATTGCTCATGGTGCGAAGAAGTATACGGCGGGGAAGCCCGCAGTGAAAGCCCCAAAGCCCTACAGGCGGCTCAGGCGCGGGGCCTGTAAGAAGTCAGCAACAGTGAACGGAGCCGCCAACTGCTCAGCAGTTCAGCGGATTACCTCGTCTCGACGGCCTGGGCGCGTGTTCGCAGCATGTCCATCTTCTCGCCGACCTCGTGGGCCATTCGGGAGTTGGGGAACTCGTTCATTATCTGCTCGCCGGTCTCGACCGCGTCGGACCATCGCTCCTCGGTGACACAGATGGCGAATTGCACGCCCAGGTTGTGCAGCTTGGCGCGGAACACACCCCGAGCGGATTCCTCCATGGCGGCGGCTTCCTGGGGAGTGAGGTAGAGGTCCAGCTCGCGCAGCAACTCAATGCTCCGGTCTATGTCGTTTTTCCTGACGGCCCGGTCGTAGGCGTGCAGAAGCTCACGCTTGTGCCTGACCTGTTCGGCCTGGATGCGCTGGGGCAACCGGGCGACCTTGTCGCTTTCGGGATACTGCTCGTGGAGCCGCTCTGCCTCGCGGGCGGCGCGTGCCCAGTCGCGTGCGGCGATGATCTCCTCGACCCGTCGCACGGCGCGGTCTATCTTCTCTTCCTGGGTGGCTTTGCGTGTCGCCTCCAGCTCCTGGCGCAGACGTGCCGCCTCGTCGGGCATACCGAGCTTCCGCTCAAGCTCGGAGATGAACTTCTCGGCATCCTCGTATTCCTGCTTCATCAGGTGCGTGTGGATGGTTTCCCGCAGTGCGTCCAGCTCGCGGTCGCGGTAAATCAGGCTCTTTGCCTGGTCGGAGAGACTGGTCAGGTCAACGAGCTGCTTGAGACTCTCGCCCTGGTCGGACAGAAGCGTTTCCAGGCGTCCGATGTGCCCGGATATGCGGGTGACCGCCTGTTCGTTGGAGACGATAACCCTGATAAGCCCATAGGCCACGAACACCCAACCCCCGGCGATAATCAGAGCCAGGGAGCTGAGTATGTATGGCAGGCAACCCCAGAAGCCGGCGGAGCCGGCGGCAAGGACGCACATCGCGATGCTGCCGACAAGCGCCAGGGCGAGCACCAGCAGCGTGGCCGCCATTATCACGCGGGCCGGCTTCCAGACCCATCCGTAACGCGTGGTCGTCTCGCCCATCGGTGCGCTCCTTCCATGTATCGTATCGGCCTTAAGCCGTGCGCGGATAAACCTGCCTTCCTACTTAAATTTAGAACCGTTCATAGCCGAAGTCAAACCCGGTTGCTTGAGGGGCGCTCCGTCCGCGGGTAGCATCATAATATCAGCAGGAGCAGCCACCATGCCCGGCGAGCAGTTGGACGAAAAACAGGTTGCCGATTACCTGAACATGGACGTCCGCGACGTTCAGAAACTCGCGGCGCGCGGGAAGATTCCCTGCCGCAAGACGCGGAGCGGATATGTCTTCCGCCGGGGTGAGGTGGACCATTGGGTGGAGCAGCGGATGCACGAAATGGGCCCGGAGCAACTGGGGGAGATCGAGAGGGGAGTAACGGCCCATCACGGCATCGAGCCGGAGTCGCTGCGACTGAGCGAGATGATTCCCGCCGGTGGCGTCGAGGTGCCGTTGTCGGCACGCACGCGTGATTCGGCCGTTCGTCGCCTGGTGGAGCTGGCAGATGAGGCGGGGCTTGTGTACGAACCCCGCAAGCTGGTTTCCGAGATACGCCACCGTGAGGAAATGTGCTCCACGGCGATCTTCCCGCAGGTGGCGCTGCCGCATCCACGGCATCCTCTGCCATACGACATCTCACGCAGCTTTCTTATCATCGGCAGCAGTCCGGGCGGGATCCCGTTCGGCGCCGACGACGGGTCGCTGACGCGGCTGTTCTTCTTCATCTGCTGCAAGGACGACCCCACACACCTGCACGTCCTTGCGCGTCTTGCCGGTGTTCTGCACCTCGAGGGCGCGACCGATGAGCTGATGGCGGCCGACAGCCCCGACGTCGTATTGTCCGTGCTGCGTCGGCGGGAAGAGGCACTGACGGAGGAAGACTGAGATGTCCGTCAGCGCCGATGATCTGCTCGGCGGCGACCTTCCGGCGCGGCTTGAGCGGCTGCACCTTATCGCCAAGCGAATGGCCTTTCGGGGCCGCCGCGGGGTGCGTCGCAGCAGGGGCGTGGGAGACGGTCTGGAGTTCGCCGACCACCGCGACTACTCGCCGGGCGACGACCCACGCTTCATAGACTGGTCCTGTTACGCCCGAATGGAAAAGCTGCTGGTGCGGCTGTTCCATACCCACAGCGAAGCTCCTGTTGCCTTGCTGCTGGACGTCTCGGCATCCATGTCCGCCCCCGATACGAGTAAGTTCATCTATGCCCTGCGGACGGCGGCCGCGTTGACTTACATAGCCATGGGCGGTATGGAGCAGGTCCTGCTTCTGCCTTTCAGCGACCGGCTGCATCGGCCGCTTGTAACCGGGCGCAACCGCCTGGAGATACCACGCGTGCTGGAGTTTCTCGCGAGCATGACGGCCGGGGGGCGGTCGCGTTTCGGACACTGCGCCGAGCAGTTCGCCCGAAGCTATGCCTCCGTCGGCAGTGCATTGCTTGTCAGCGACCTGTGCGACATGGAGGGTGTTCTCTCCGGCGGTCTTGCCCGGCTCGCCGGCAGCGGTCGAGACTTGGCGGTAATCCATGTCACAGAGCCGCCCTCATTGCGGCAGTCGGGTCCGGCGGTGCTGGAAGATGCCGAAACCGGCCGGGAGCTGCTGCTGGAGTTGTCGGAAGAGACTATTCGGTCGGCGGGCCGGAGGCATCGGCAATGGCAGGGGGACTGTGAGGCAATATGCCGTTCGCGCGGGGCAGTTTATGTGCACGCCCCGACCGATCTTGCGTTTGAACGGCTGGTGTTGTACTGCCTCGCCAGAGCCGGGCTGGTAAGCGCTTAGCCCACCAGGAGCCGACCAACGGGACAAACTTTTCCGTGTCGGAGTACGTAGCCAATAAAATAAGAACACAATCGGACGAGAATATGTGGTTGAGTCACGGGCCTTGCGGCCTTGCCGCGCACCATGCGAGCACATGTGAGTTTATGGAAGGAGTCACCTGAAATGAAAATACTGCGAAGGTGGATGCCGGTACTCCTAAGCGCGTTAATCGTGATAGGGGGATTGCTGGCCCTGCCGGCGGTTACGCAGGAGCTGACCAGAGCCGCCGAACGGGGCGAGGCGCTGGCCGCTCGCGAGCGCCTCGCGGAGATGGGTGGACACGACCGGCTTTCCGAGCTGTTCAGGACCGTGAGCAAGGCCGTCAAGCCCTCCGTCGTGGAGGTCCGCGTAATCAAGCGGGTGGAAGGTTCGGCCGTGCCGTTTATGGACGAGGACTTGCTGCGGCGTTTCTTCGGCGATGACGTTCCGTTCGAAATACCCCAGCCCAGGCAGCGGGAGTACCTCCAGCGAGGACTGGGCAGTGGTGTCATAGTTGATGCCGCGAAGGGCTATGTTCTGACGAACAGTCATGTCGTGCGAAACGCCGACGAGGTTGAGATCGTCCTCTACGACCAGCGCAGCTTCGAGGCCCAGTGGGTACGAACCGACCCCAAGACCGACCTGGCGGTGCTGAAGATTGACGCCGACGACCTTATCGACGCCCCCCTCGGCGACAGCGACGAGATGGCCGTAGGCGACTGGGTCCTTGCTATCGGTTCACCCCACCGGCTGCCTCAGACCGTCACGGCCGGTATAATCTCCGCCAAGGGCAGGAGCACCAATCCCGAGCTGTATCAGAACTTCCTGCAGACCGACGCGGCCATCAACCCCGGAAACTCCGGCGGTCCGCTGGTGAACATGGCCGGTGAGGTCATCGGCATAAATACGGCCATTGTCTCGCAGACCGGCGTAAACGAGGGCATCGGGCTGGCCATCCCTTCGAACATGGCGCGTCGCATCATGGACCAGCTCATCGAGACCGGGGAGGTGGTCCGCGGATTCCTCGGTGTGTATCTCCAGGACGTCAGCCAGGAACTGGCCGAAAGTTTCGGTTTCCCCACGCACGAGGGCGCGCTGGTTACGGAGATCATGGAGGACAGTCCCGCCGAGGAAGCGGACTTCCGGGAGCAGGACTTCATAATGGCTGTGGATGGGGAGCCGGTGAAATCCGTAAACGAGCTCCGCAATCGTGTGGCGGCGCTTCGGCCGGGGCAGACCGTCCCGTTCACGGTATACCGTAACGGCGAGACCATCGAGCTGGAGGTGACCATCGGCCGTCTTGAGGAAGAGGATATGCCGCAAGCCAGAGCCGAAGACGACGAAGAGATGCTTGAGGAGCTGGGTCTGGAAGTCCAGACGCTCACCCGTGAGCTTGCCCGTCGTCTGGGATACGACGAGGACCTTCGGGGGGTCGTAATCACCAACGTTCGACCCGCCTCGGATGCCGCCGAACAGGGCCTGAGCACGGGCATGGTTATCACGCATGTTAACGATCAGGCGGTGACGGATGTCGATGAGTTCGCCGAGGCCGTAGGTGAGCGGCCGGGAGTGCGGCTTCGTGTGAGGACCCCCGAGGGTCGGCGGTTGTACGTGTTCCTCAGACGGCAGTGAGTCTGTCATTGTCGCAACTGCTTTGCTAGAATTAGACCGGTACGGTCGCGTGCGGGCGGCCGTACCGGTCCGTCTCATTCGTAGGCGGTTCGCCTCGACATTTCGTCCGTTGCATACCAGGAGAGGTTCAATCATGGGCTCACAGATGCAGGGTCGCCAGAAAGACCGGTTTGTGGCTATGGCACGCCAGATGAGCCGGTGGGTGGACCAGGTGCTCGGTCCCGGCGGGACCCGCTTCTGCCGGGACGAAGCATGGGCGCCTGCGGTGAACGTGTGCGAGTATCCCGACGAATACTGCATCGTGGTGGAGCTTGCCGGCGTGAACACCCAAGAGCTGGACCTTCACATTGAGGAGGACGCACTTGTTATCTCGGGTGTTCGCGCCGCTCCCGGCGCGCCCCCGCAGGGACAGATGGCCCGGCTGCATATGATGGAAATCGACCACGGGCGTTTCAGCCGGGCACTGCCTTTGCCCGCCGACGCCGATACAGACCAGGTCGAAGCTACCTACCGCAACGGATACCTGTGGATCCGACTGCCCAAGCGACATTGAAATGCCCTGACTTTTAGGGGACGTCATGCAAGACGCTTCCAGGAAGCCGAAAATCGTCGATAGCGATGAATCAGGTGTGGTGGTGCGACCGGCCGCCGGGCCGGCCGCACCCGCAAGCGGCCAGGAGCCGCGGCAGGTAACCATACCTTCGGAGATTGCAGTCCTGCCGGTTCGCAACGTGGTTGTGTTTCCCGGCATGGTCCTTCCGCTTTCCATAGGGCGGGAACGCTCGAAACGCCTCATAGACAGCGTCCTGCCCGAGCAGAAGGTCATCGGTACGGTCTGCCAGAAGGACCCCGGCGTGGAGGAACCGCGCCCGGAGGATCTCTTCGAGGTCGGCAGCTCCGTCGCCGTCCTGAAGCTCCTGCAGATGGATGAAGGTCAGCAGAGCATCATCATCCACGGACTGGCGCGGATCCGCATAACCGAGTGGCTGGCGAGCGATCCCTACCTTCGCGCCCGCGTCGAGGTGCTCCAGGAGAAAGCAGAGAAGGACACCGAGACCGAGGCACTGATGCACAATGCCCGCAATCTCGCCTCGCGCGTAGTTCAGCTTTCCAGCAACATACCGGACGAGGCCGAGACCGTCCTGCGGAACATCGATGAGCCGGGTCCGCTGGCGGATTTCCTGGCCTCCAACCTGCAGATAGACGTGGCCGCCCGCCAGAAGCTGCTGGAGGAACTTGACGTCAACGAGCGTCTGCGGCGGACCTCCGTGGAGCTTCAGCGCCAGATAGAGGTGCTGGAGATGTCCAACAAGATCCAGTCGGAAGTCCAGGCCAACATCGACAAGTCCCAGCGGGAGTACTACCTGCGGCAGCAACTGGAGGCCATCAGGAAGGAGCTGGGCGAGACCGACGAGAAGACCGCGGAGGTCCAGGAACTTCGCAATCGGATCGACAGCTCCGAGATGCCGCAGTACGCCCGGGAGGAGGCGCTCCGCGACGTGGCGCGCCTCGAAAACATCCCCATGGCGTCACCGGAGTACAACGTTCTGCGGACGTACCTGGATACGCTGGTTGAGCTGCCCTGGACGGAAGCGACGCAGGACAAGCTGGATATCGACAGGGCCAGAAAAGTTCTGGATGAAGACCATTACGACCTCGAGAAGGTCAAGAAGCGCATCCTGGAGTTCCTTGCGGTACGCAAGCTCGCACCCGAGTCGCGAGGACCGATTCTGTGCTTTGTAGGCCCGCCCGGCGTCGGCAAGACATCGCTCGGCCAGTCCATCGCGCGGGCACTGGGTCGGAAGTTCATCCGGATGTCCCTGGGCGGGCTGCGCGACGAAGCGGAGCTGCGAGGCCATCGGCGCACTTACGTCGGCGCGATGCCCGGGCGCATACTCCAGGAAATACGCAAAGCCGGTGTCAGGAACCCGGTCTTCATGCTCGATGAGCTGGACAAGGTGGGGCAGGATTTCCGCGGCGACCCCACCAGCGCGCTGCTGGAGATACTGGACCCCGCCCAGAACGACAACTTCCGCGACAACTATCTGAACATGCCCTTCGACCTCTCGAAGGTGCTGTTTATCGGAACGGCCAATACGTCGGCGCCCATACCGCCGGCACTGCGGGACCGTCTGGAGACCATCGACCTGCCGGGTTACACCGAGCAGGAGAAACTCCAGATAGCGATGAAGTATCTGGTCCCCAGGCAGCTCAAGGAAAACGGGTTGAAGTCGAACCAGGCGAATTGGACCGAGGAAGCCGTGGTTCGCATCATCCGCGAATACACCCGCGAGGCGGGTGTCCGCGAGCTGGAGAGGCAGATAGGCACGGTCTGCCGAGCGGTGGCCGCCATGATCGCCGCCGGCGAGGCGCGGTCGCGAAAGATCAACCCCAAACGCGTGCGGGAGATGCTCGGCGCGCCGAGATATGAGAACGAAGTCGCCATGCGGACCGCCCGTCCCGGCGTTGCGACGGGTCTGGCATACACCCCCGCCGGCGGTGAGATCATCTTCGTCGAGGCGGCCGTTTACCCCGGCAAGGGGCAGCTCTCCCTGACCGGGCAGATAGGGGACGTCATGCGCGAAAGCGCCCAGGCCGCGTTGTCGCTGGTTAAGAGCCGAGGCGAGCAGATGGGCGTCGATGCCGAGTCGCTGACGAAGAAGGATATCCACATCCACGTCCCCGCCGGTGCCGTGCAGAAGGACGGACCGTCCGCAGGAGTTGCGATATTCACCGCACTGACGAGTCTGCTGACAGAAACACCCGTCCGCAGCGACGTGGCCATGACCGGTGAGATATCGCTTCGGGGACTTGTGCTGCCGGTAGGGGGCATAAAGGAGAAGGTTCTCGCCGCCCGTCGCGCGGGAATCAATACGGTCGTACTGCCCGACCGCAACCGCAAGGACCTCGAAGACGTACCCGAGGAGGCGAAGAAGGTCCTGAATTTCGAGTTCAAGCGCACAGTGGACGAGGTCCTTGATCTTGCGCTGGACCGTGACGGGAAAACCGCCAAGGGCAAAGGCCGCGGTAAGCCTTCCTCAAAAAGGCAATCGGGTTCTCGAAGACGACGTCGCAGCAACAGTTAGGTCCCCAGTCGCGGGGTCCGGCCG
>JBNGDC010000027.1:11748-43380 GCA_049975485.1 Phycisphaerae bacterium
ATTTGGAGCACGATGTTCCGCAGTCCGAAAAGCTCCGCGGCCGCGGGCACTCCGCACTTCCAGTGCATGGAGTGCGAGCATGTGTTCGAGGTGGAAAACATCCCCCGCGAGGCGATCCGGAACGCCCCGGACCCCTCCATGGTGATGCTCGACTGCCCCAGTTGCGGTTCCCAGGGCACTGCCGTCCAGATGGTGCGATGCCCCAAGTGCGGCGAGTACTACCTGGGCCAGAAGAACGAGTTTTACTACGAGAACGGCTACCCCGCGCCGGAAGATGTCAGGGATGTCTGTCCGCATTGCGGGACGGACCGCTTGAAGTACATGCAGGAAAACCCCTGATGTGACCGTCAGAGGTAAAATCGCACACCGGCCCCGGCGGCGTATATCCTGCCGGGGTCGTTTCTTGCGCACTGTGGGCAGTGCGGGCTGAGGATATTTGAAGATTTTTGCGCTTTTTCTGAAGAACACTCAGGAACTTCGACGATTCTGCGGTGTTAGAGTATTGACCTTACTACCGGCTTTGTCGGCCGACAACACGGGCGGCTCTGCATTCACCGGCGCGTCCCCCCCCGCGCGTCGCGTGTAGGAGCCGCCCATCTTTATGCGCCCCGTACAGTTGTATCAAACACCTCCGACGGCTATCATGTCGTCTCCGGGACGGCGCCCACTTGGCCGCAGGGGCGCTTTCCGCCGAGTCAGGGCCACTTCGAAAGGTATGCACCATGCCAAGGGTTTTGCTGTGTTGTGTTATCTGGGCGTTTGTCGCCCCGGTCGCCGTGTATGGCTCGCAGGATACCCAGCCGAGCCCAGAATCCCGCCCGGCCGGGTCGCTCCTTGCCGAGGCCCAGGAGAAGTTCTCCCAACGTCAGTACGCCGAGGCCCTGAAGCTTGCGACCGAGGCCTCGCAGATTGCCACGACGGAGGAACTGCAGCGGGAGTCGAAACGTCTTGCCGTGGTTTGCCGTCTGATTGACGGTCGGGAGGGCGCGGCTGAGGCGGCCGAGCGGCTGCTTGAGGATTTTCCTTCGCTCGCCGAGGATGCGGACCTCCAGGTGGTCCTGGCTCTTTACCACGCCCAAAAGGGCAACCAGCAGGAGGCCTATGACGCCTACGGCCGGGCGGGCCGACTGCTGGAGCAGGCCGATCGCCACCGGGACGCCTGGCAGGCGTACCTGGCCCAGGCGGAGGTCATCCGGCGGTTCTACGACGTCATCCCAACCGGCTTTGGCGCTGAGGCACGTAGCTGGAGCGGCGCCGAGCAGGAGCGGCACGCCATTGAAGATGCTGTAAGAATCTACGAACACGTGCTCAAGCTGCAGGTGGCTCCAGAGCTGCGGGCCGAGGCCCTGTACCGTGCGGGACGGACCCTGGCCGAGCTGGGGCGCTGGGAATTCGCCGAGCGCGGCATCGAATACTACAGGCGTTGCGTCGAGGAGTATCCGGATTCCGGCGCCGCTTCCAACGCGCAGTATGAGATGGGTCAGGCATATCGCAAGTTCCGGCGCTATCCGGAAGCCGTCAGGGAGATGCGAAAATTTGTCCGGCACTATCCCGAACACCGCAATGCTCCTCTCGTGCGGCAGTTGATCCTCGATATCACTTCCCCCCAGTTGACGCTCTGGACGCCCGGACCTGTCACCACGGGCGAGAAACCAGTCATTTACTGGCGCAGCCGCAACGTCGAGACGATTCACCTCACCGCCACACCGGTGGACCTCTCCGAAACGTTGGTGGAGGGCGAGTGTTTCCGGCCGGGGTTGCCTGCGGAGCGGAACACAGGCGGTGAGCCGGTCGCTGAATGGTCGTTCGAGGTCGGCGACGACGGCACGCACCAGTGGCACATTTGCAGCCCTGAAAGCAGCGAGGGCGACCTGCAGCCCATCGAGGTGCCTGTTGAGTCCCCGGGAGCGTACTGGGTGCAGGCATCGGATAAGAGGGACGACGCCTCTGCAGCGTGCGTGGTAATCATCGGCGAGTTGACGACCGTCGCCAAGGCGGATGCCAGGGACATGGTCGTGTTCAGTACGGCCGGCGACGATCCCGCCGGAGAAGCCAGAGTTACAACGGAGCGGCTGCTCTATGGCAGGGCGCGGACGTTGCGTACCAGCTCACAGGCCGATGAGAACGGGCTTGCCCGCACGGTTCCTCTGGAGGGTCGCGACCGGGCCAGGGGTTGGCTGGCAGTGGTGCGCCATGGAAATCAGCAGTCACTATGCCTTGAAGATGAGTACTACTGGCAGCCCTGGGGCTGGCCGTACCCTTGGCGGGTGTATGGCTTCTGCGACCGCGGCGTGTACGGCCCAGGCGAGACGGTCCACTATGCCCAGATAGTCCGCGCCGTGGAAGATGGCGGTTACCGCACTGTTTCCGGCAAGACGGTCCGGGTCGAAATCCGCGACCCGTTGGGCAGGACCGTGTTTACCAAAGAGCACGAGACGGATGCGTTCGGCATGTTCACCGGCCAGTGGACGCCGGAGGAAGACGCCGCCGTCGGCGATTACCGCATAGGCGTGACCATCGACCGTCTGAGGGTTCCTTTCCGCGATGCCGGCGCCAACATTTTCCGTGTGGTTCCACCTCGCCAGGACGGTGTTTGGCTCGACGTCCGCGCCGGCAGGGAGTTCTACCGTTTCGGTGAGCAGATGGAGTTCGTAGTCACCGCCGTGGATGCCGACGGCGAACCGATGGCCGGCACGGACCTGCGGCTGGGCATTCAAAAGGAAGCTTTCACACCAACGGGCGGCGGTTCGACGCCGGATTCATCGCCGGCCTTTTCCGGCGGTGTCATAGCCACCGACAAGAACGGTCGGGCCGTCGTAACCGTCGCGGCCGACGGCTTTGACGACGATAGGGTCGCTGCGGTGTTCACGGTTACCGTGATGCACGGTAATTCCGTGGCCCGTGCCCGGACCCGGGCCATGGGCAAGCCGGTCGCGCTTTCAGTCGATGCGGCAAGTGCGTTCTGCCTGGTCGGCGAAGATGCGGAAATACGGCTGTCCACACACGACGCCTTCGGCCGGCCGGCGGAGGCCGACGGCGTTACTGTGACCGTCTCGCCGGCGGATGAACCCGACTCGCCTGTGATGGCAAGGTCACTGGACATTTCCGCCGATGGGGGCGGACATGTGACTTTCAGTCCCGACCGGCAGGGCAGGTTCATGGTTCGCGCGGAAGCCGATGATGCAATACCTGCGGAGTTCGAGCTGACGGTCGCCCCGCCGCGCGGGGCAGGCATGGAGAGACTGCCGGATCGCCTGACGGTTATACCGTCCAGGCGGGAATGCGAAGTCGGCGAGACCACTCGAGTCCTCATAGAAGCCCCGTTTGAGTCCGGCCCGGTGCTATTGACCGGCGAGGCCGACAAGTTGCTCTTCTCCGAGGTCGTGCGGGTTGCCGGCGGCTGGGCGGTGACCGAACTGCCGGTCGGTAGGGAAATGTCTCCGAATTTTGCGCTTGTGGCAACCGCCATCCGAGGCGGCGAGGTATTGACGGGCAAGGCCGACCTGACCGTGCCGCCGACAGACCGGCTCCTGGATATCCAGGCGGATGTGGTCGGCGAAGGGCAGGACTCGCACATGCGCGTGAAGGTATCCGACCGGCGTACGGGTCGCCCGATCCAGGCCCGGCTGGTGGTGGTGCTGCTGGACGGCGAACCGGGCGTACAGCGGCCCAGTGTGGAGAATGCGTTCCACGGTTTCACCCGCGACGTGCAGGTCCGCACCTTCGACAGTCGAGACGGTCTCGGGAAGCTTACGGTCCGCCCGACAGGTTCGGCGGGGACCCGTGGGGACGGGCGGCCCGGACGTGCGGCTCGCAGCGAGGTCCCGTACCAGGAGCAGGTACGACTGGACGGTTTTGCTCCGGCTGCGACGCTGCTGTGGTCCGGCGACATCGAAACGGACTCAGACGGGCTGGCTGTGTTGCCCCTGGAGGGTGTCGAAGGCGGCAAGGCGCCTACGGCCTGGATAGTGGCCGTTGACAAAGCCCAGCGGGTCGGCAGCGAACAGTTCCGACTGCGTTGAGGCGGCGTGAGCTGCCGTCACTGGTTATTCAGGGAACTTGGCGCGTATTTCTTCGGCGGCCTTGCGAGGGTTGGCGGCCGAGCAGACGGCCGAGCACACCGCTATGCGCTGCGCGCCGGCATCGATGAGCTTATCAACGTTGTCGATGTTTATTCCGCCGACCGGCACGATGGGTACGCCCAGTTCCTCACTCGCCTGCGCCAGAAGCTCCGGACCCACAACCGGACCGGCATCCTTGGTGTCGGTGGGGAACATCGGCCCCACGGCCATATAGTCCGCCCCCTCGTTGACCGCCGCGCGGGCCTGGGCCATGCTGTGGGTGCTCTTTCCGACAATCGCCGCGGGTCGAAGCAGTCGCCTTGCCTCGGCCACCGGCAGGTCGGTCTGGCCGAGATGAACGCCGTCGGCGCCGACGATTGCCGCAATGTCGGCGCGGTCGTTAATGATCAGCATCCGCGAAGTCTCGTCGGTCAGCTCTCGCAGCTCAGCGGCCATCGCCAGCAATTGTGCGTCGCTTATCTCGGGGCGTTTCTCGCGGAGCTGCAGCACATCGGCGCCGCCGGCGACGGCCGCCCTGGCGCACTCCCGGAGACTGCCGTTGCAGACCTCCGCCGACATCAGGACGTACAGACGCACCGACTCGAACCTGCTTCCCAGAGACAGTCGGCCTATCAGTCGCTGCTCCAGCGTGTAGGCGTTGTAACGCATCCGCTCCAGCAGCACGGTCTGCTCCGGAGCGACTACTTTGCTGTACTCCTCGATGGTCCGCAGTGCCTCGCTGAGCCGCTTGCAGGCGGCCGCCGCGACGTCGCCCAGGTCCTTCCGCGCCGGCTCCGTGGGACTGGTAAGCTCGGTCCCTATGTCGCCGGCCGTGTCGCGACTGATGAGCATCTCCGCCGACGGCATGACCTCCAGAATGCCCTTGAGGTCGCTCCGCATGTGCTTGGCCATCGCGGTAATGGCAGGGTCGTTCAGTGCGAACCGTCCGCAATCCTCCGCCACACGCAGCGCCTCACGAGCCCGATTGAAATTCGCGTCGAGGATTCGATATAGCTCTCGCATCTGCCCGCTCCCATGCGACGGCCGGGTCGGCGTTGCTCACTGCCCGGCCGCGGCGGATTCGACGCTGTTAGGGACAGGAAAACGCCCGCACAACTCTCGCACCTGTTCGCGCACCTGCGAAATAACCTTCTCGTCGCCGTCGCAGGACAGCACCTTGTCGATCCACCCGGCTACCTGCTTCATCTCGTCGCCGCCCATGCCGCGAGTGGTCAGAGCGGCCGTGCCCAAACGTATCCCGGATGTCTTTATCGGCGGTCGGGGGTCGAACGGAATCCCGTTTTTGTTGGCGATTATGCCGGCCGACTCCAGCCACGCCGAGGCCTCCGCGCCGGTAAGCTCCTCGTTGCGGCTGCGGAGGTCGATCAGCAGGAGATGGTTGTCCGTACCGCCGGATACCAGCCGCCAGCCGGCGGCCATGATGGCCTCGGCAAGCGTGCGGGCGTTGGCCACCACCTGAGCGGCATATTGCCTGAAATCGTCGGTCATCGCCTCACCGAACGCGACGGCCTTGGCGGCGATGGCGTGCATCAGCGGGCCGCCCTGTATGCCCGGGAAGACGGCCACATTGAGTTTCTTGGCCCAATCCTCCTTGGCCATTATCACGCCACCGCGGGGTCCGCGGAGCGTCTTGTGGGTCGTGGTGGTGATGAAATCGGCTTGCTCGGCGGGGGAGGGGTGTACGCCGGCGGCCACCAGCCCGGCGATGTGGGCGATGTCGGCCAGCAGGAGACACTCCGCCTCCCTGGCGATTTCGCCGAGCTTCTGGAAGTCCAGCACCCTCGGATAGGCCGACGCCCCGACGACCAGCATTTTAGGCCGCTCGGCGAGGGCCTGCTCACGGAGCTGGTCGTAATCTATCAGCTCGTTGTCCTCGCGGACGCCGTAGCTGACTATCTCGTACTGCCGGCCGGAGAAGTTCAGCTTCATGCCGTGCGAGAGATGCCCGCCGTGGTCCAGTCGCATACCCATGACCTTGTCGCCCGGCTCCAGGGCGGCCATGTACACAGCGATGTTCGCGCTGGTCCCGCTGTGGGGCTGAACGTTGGCGTATTCGACACCGAACAGCTCGCGCACTCGGGAGATGGCCAGCTCCTCCACCGCGTCGATGTGTTCATTGCCGCAGTACCACCTGCGGTGGGGGTACCCCTCGGCATACTTGTCCGTCAGGCAGCTTCCCGATGCCTCCATCACCGCGCGGGACGTATGATTCTCCGAAGCGATAAGCTCCAGTGTCTCGTTCTGACGGGCCTGTTCGGAGCGGATAATCTCCGCCACCCGGGGGTCTGTCTGCTCAAGGGCGCTCATGAACCTCTCCTGTAACATGGTATTACGGCTTACGGGTAAAGTATCAGGTTATACGCCGGAAGCGCAGGAAGCAAGCGCGTCGCCTCCCAGGTGCGGCTTGTGGCCGACGGTTGCGGAAGCTACAATCCCGCCACAGAGGGCAGTCAAGATTGGCGATGGAACGAAAGAGGGTCTTACTGGCAATCCTTACGACCGCGACGGCGGGCGTGCTGTCGTGCGGGCAACCGCCGGTGGCGCCGCCGGCGAGTCCCGCCGAGCATGCGCAAATGGGGGTGGCGGGTCGGCTGACCTATCCCAGGCGAACGGTTGTCCTCTATAACGTGCAGAGGGTGCTGGACGATGGTCTGGGTGACGAGCAGAGGATAGATTCACTGAATCTGCTGGACCAGCTGGACGTCAATGAGCCACTGGTCAACGAGCAGCTCAGCAGCGTGCTCGCCGACAACCAGACACCCGACCCGGTGCGCACGGCCGTTCTGGAATACCTGCTGGAGCGGGACTACCCGGGTCTGGCAAAGTTCGTTGTGGGGGCCTTCGCCGACTCCGAGAGCCAGTCGCGATTGCGTGAGCCGGTCCTGGACTGGCTGACTCGACATCCCACGCCGGATGTGCTCGGGGAAGTCGTCAAGATGTGGGCCCGCGAACCCGCCGACGGTGCCGGTGAGCAGAGGTTCCGTCAGGTGGTGGAACGCATCAGCGGGCGGAACTGGCGGGATGCGTTGCTGGGCGCGCTGGCCGCCAGGGATTTTTCCGCTCGCGGATCGGCGCTGGAGGTCCTGAGGGCGAGATTGGATGAGCAATCGTTCAGAAGTCTCATTCTCTCCCAGAACCCGACATCAGAGGCCGTTGAGGCAATGCAGCTATTCCTGCGGCGGTTCGACTATCTGCCCCAGGACCGGGAATCGCTGTTGACCGTCGCCACACACGCGGTCCGCAGGCGCGGGGAGGTGGAAGCCGCATCCCGGCTGTACCGCAAATGGCAGCAGGAGCACGGCTACAGCTTCGACCTGAAAGATGTCCACCTGCTCTGCGAGCTGGCGCGAGACCCGCTGCGAAGCGACCTTGCCCGCACGCAACTTGTCCTGGAGGTCGGCAGGAGTATCAATTCCCGCGAGCATGTCAGCTACACCGGGCGGCGCGGCAGTTCCGCCGATGAATATGAGGACAATTTCTGGATGCAGGCGGAAAAGCTTGGTGTTGACGACCTCTGGCGGCTGCACCTGCTCAGCGAGATGCTGTCGAGGCCCCGTATTCGCCTGGCTTTGCGGCGGATGTCCCAACTTGACCGGACGGACCAACTGCGGGCCTGGGGCGGGCTGGTGTTCTACGAGAACGGCCAGGCCGAGGCAAAGCTGTACCCCGGCGATGAGAACCCCGCCGCTCCGTGGCGATACGTTGCGTCCCCGGAGATGCTCACAGACGCCCGCGACTCGCTGTGCAGGTTCCACGCGCACTTCGACCGCGTTGACAACGCCTCACGGGCAGGCCCGGACAGCGAAGAGCTTCGCCAGGCCCGTCAGGGGGGCTACGACGCGCTGGTGCTGACAAGTCTGGACGAGGAACGCTTCTGCGCCCACTACTATACGGCCGATGGCACAGTCGTATCCCTGGGGATCTTCCGCTACGAGTCATAGTGCAGCCCATACTGTACGCAGACGTTTGTGCGACTGCAGTATCCGGTACGGATAAGCGCCTGATTTGTATCAATATACGCGATACGCACCCCCACGAGAACGTCGCCTAAGTGTACCCTCGATGCGTTTTTGCGTTGACCGGCGGCGTGTTTTCTGCGAACATGCCTTTCGGGCTTCCGGTCCTGTTGTGCCGGAAAGCCCTTCACGTGGCAAGTTGCTCGACCAGATCTGTCGGAGGCCTCAGCATGTTGTTTCGGTCCGGAAACCACCAGCAAACAGGAAACGGCCGCAGGGGCTTTACGTTGATTGAGCTTCTGGTGGTCATCGCTATTATCGCGCTTCTGATGAGCATACTGCTGCCTGCGCTGGGCCATGCCAGGGAGATGGCCAAAAGGTCGGTCTGCATGACCAACATGAAGGCCCTCGGCGGCGCCATGCACCTCTATGTGAACGAGTCCCGCGGTGCGATGATGCCGTTTGCCAACTGGGGCAACGACACAAAGTACGGACCGGGCTGGCTGTATGAGCCGCCGGAGGGCGGTTTATCCGGAATGGACTCCGAGGAGCTTGAGGAGCTTGTGACAACCGGGCTTTTCGTCTCCGAGGGATATGTTCAGCCCAAGGCATTCCGTTGTCCGTCCGATGATCCCGGTCCGCTTGACCCGGACCAGCCGGTTCGCCAAATGACCAGCTACGGCCAGAACGGGGCGAGCTGCAGCTATGGTGACAACATGCCGGCTCTTTCGCTTGACTTGTTCAAGGCCGACGACGTGGTGTTCTGGGAGATCGACGAGAGCGAGGAGGGCGGCTTCTGGAACGACGGGTGCAACTATCCCCATGAAGGCATAAGCGCCCGACACACCGACGGCGCCGCCATGGCGGGCTACGACGGCCATGCCGAGTGGATTCTTCTGGAACAGTACTACGAAGAAGAGAAAAGGGAACCGGGCCGCCTGTGGTGCGACCCCATGAGCAGTAACGGCAAGTAAGCGGTACTGTCAGTCGAACTTGCGCAGGACCTGCTCGATGGCGTCGTACTCCTTGCGCATCTCGCGCAACTGACGCCGCCGGCGAGCGAGGGATTCCTCCGAAGTGTTCTCGCGGAAGCTCTCATCCTCCAACTGGGCGGACAGGTCGGCTATCTGGTCCTCCAGCATTTCCTTGCGTCTGCGGAGCAGTTCTATGCGCTCCTCCATGGTCGCCGGCTCGGAAACCTGGCGGAGCACCTTCTCCGAGACGAAGATCGGCGTATCTGAAGCCACGCCCAGGGCTATCGCGTCGGAGGGGCGGGAATCGACGGGTATCACCTCGTCGCCGCGGCGGATGTAGAGACTGGCCACAAATGTATGGTCGCGAAGGTCGTGGATCACCACGCGCTCCACCGTTCCGCCGAGTGATTGGATAACGTTGGCCATCAGGTCATGCGTCATCGGCCGGGGCATGGGAACGCCTTTCAGCCGCCGGTCGATCGCCAACGCCTCGGCGATGCCGATGACGATGGGAAAGCTGCGGTCGCCTCCCTTTTCCTTCAGAAAGATCACCTGCTGGTCGCCCAGCTCGGTAATCAGCACGCGGGATAGCTCCATAGGTACGTCCATAGCACACCTCAACTGTCTCTGGCGACATTGTACGCAAGCTGTGTCATCGCGTGCAACCGAAGCGGGTCCCCGGGCGACAGATGCGCGCCTGCACCGCGCCATTCTTCTGCGCCCGGTTGGAGTGGAATGGGCGTCATCACAGAACTGACGCGACGGACTCGCCCGACAGGCCGCCGAAGGCGGCAGGTCCAGTGGAGTAAAGGCAGAAATCAATAATCGTTAGCCGGCCACACTGCAGATGAGGCCGAACCCCTGCAGGCCGGGGAGCCCGATACATGACGCCGGCCCGGCAGCCGGTTCAACGGCTTAACTGCTCAAGAGTTCAACTGGTTAACGGATTGGCGTCTACTGCTCTTCCAGACCCGGCAGGGGGTCGCGCTTGCGGTAGGCCATTCCGTGGAAATGGGCGACCAGCGAGCCGTTCTCGTCCGTCACGCGGATGTCATAGGTTCCGATCCGGCCGGCGCAGTTAACCTCCTCGGCCGTTGCGGTGAGCGTGCCTTTGCCCGCGGCGGCGAGGAAGGAGATGTTCACGTTCAGCGCCACCGCGACCGTGCCGTGAGAGTTGCACGCCGCCTCGAATGCGAAGTCCGCCAGCGTGAAGATGATCCCCCCGTGGGCCATGCCGAAGAGATTCAGGTGTTCGTCCCCGACGGTCATGCGCGTCACGCTGCGGCCGGGGCTAAGCTCCAGAAGCTCCATCCCCAGATGCGCCGCCAAAGCGTCGCCGGCGAAGAGAGACTTTATCTTGTCCATCGCTTCCAACCTTTCCTGCCCTGATTCGTGCGTACTTGTCGGACTTGAGCAATCTCACTGCGGCTGCGCCTTGATGCGAGACATTACCACCGCGCCGGCGCTGGTTAGTGCCCCTGCGGTGAATCCGATCAGCGCCGGTATCACCAGGTCCACCAGAAACAGCCCCGTGCCCACGACCAGCAGTCCCAGGCCCACGCCGGTGAGAACATAGGTAGCCCGCTTGTATCGGAATTCCGGCGTTTGCTGCGACTCGCCGGCCGTTATCTGCCGCGCCTGTTCCCAGCTCAGCTCCTGCGAGCGGAGCTGCTTATAGACCTTCTCGGTAAGCTCCCGTGCCTCGGGCAAGTCCGCCATCATCTGGGCGACGGCCTGCGAGCCGCCGCGCCGTCCCACGGTGCGCAGCAAGCTCTCCATCGCCAACTGCGCCCGGTCGCTGGCGGGGTCCAGCTCCAGCGCGCGGCGGAGCGAGCTTTTCGCCTCGGCCGGGCGACCCAGACGATACTGCGCCAGACCCAGGGCGGCCCAGGCGTGCGGCGAGCCCGGCTCGGCGCGGACCGCTTTCTGCGCGACCGGCTCGGCGGCTTCGGGCCGGCGGTCGATGGCGAGAAAGCTGGCATATTCCGACAGGACATAGGGGTGGTTCCGCGAGATGCGAACGGCGTATTCGAAGGCCGCCTCTGCGGCGTCCAGCCGCTCGGCCGCCCACAGCGCCTGCGCCAGCGCCAGCCGTGGCGGGAACGCCTCCGGCGCCGCCTGCACCCCGGCGGCTGCGGATTCTATTGCGTCCTCGTATTGCCCGGCCTCCAGCATCCCGTAAACCTGCCAGCAGCGGAAAGTCACGTTGGCGGGGTCGTCCGCCAGTAACTGGTCCGTCAAAGCCAGCCCCAGCACGTGATTGCCGGTCAGGAACGCCTTGTATGCCTGCTGCGCCAGGGATTCGGGTCTGTCTTCACTCATGGCAGAAGTCGCGGCTGCTAGTGCTCGGACGGCTCGCCGACGGCGGCGAGGACGTCGTTGATGATTTCATCCGCCGGAACGCCGTCGGCCTGACCTTCGAACGAAAGTATCAGCCGGTGCCTCATCGCCGGAAGGGCGGACGAGCGGATGTCGTCCGTGGACACGCAGGCCCGCCCGTCACGAAGGGCAGCGACCTTGCCCGCCAGCACCATCGCCTGCGCCGCCCGCGGGCTGGCGCCGTAGCGGACGTAGCGCCTTACGGTCTCGGTGGCCTCGGGTGCCGTCGGGTGCGTTGCCAACACCACGCGCGACGCGTACTGCTTTACGTGCTCCGCGGCCGGCAGTCGCAATACCGTCTCGCGCATGCGCAGCAGCTTTTCGGCGTCCGCGGCGGGTTCGGCGTGAGGCCGCTCGGTTCCGGTGGTCCTGTCCAATATGCTCACCAGCTCGTCGAGGGACGGCGAAGGCACGTCCACTTTCAGCAGGAAGCGATCCATCTGCGCCTCGGGCAAGGGGTAGGTGCCTTCCATCTCCAGCGGGTTCTGCGTCGCCAGAACGCAGAACGGCTGGGGCAGCTCGTGCGTGGTCCGCGCGACCGAGACGGTCTGCTCCTGCATGGCTTCCAGGACGGCCGATTGCGTCTTGGGAGTAGCGCGGTTTATCTCGTCGCCGAGAACCAGGTTCGCGAAGATGGGACCCGGCTCGAAGCGGAAGGTGCGGTTGCCATCGGCCGCCACGGCCACCATGGGCGTGCCGGTGATGTCCGCGGGCATGAGGTCCGGGGTGAACTGGATGCGGCTGAAGCGCAGGTCCAGGGCCTCGGAGAGCGTGCGGACCAGCAGCGTCTTGCCCAGCCCCGGCACACCCTCCAGCAGTGCGTGCCCGCCGGCCAGCAGACAGGTAAGCACCTGGGCGATGACTTCATCATGTCCGACGATGACCCGGCCGATTTGCGAGACTATCTGCTCGTAGTCGGCTACGAAGGCGTCTATCTCACGCTGAAAGTCGTCGGCGGGTGGTGTCCGGCTCATAGCGGAGAAGCATACAGCGCCGGCTGCCGTGATGTCGAGGCGGTGTTGGCCCAGTGACCGAACAGGGCGGGAGGCGATGGGCAGCTTGCCCTGAGCGAGCGTAGCGAGTCGAAGGGGTGGCAAAAGCAAAGGTCTTAGGTCGTAGGTCTTAGGGGCTGCGGCATTTTTGCTCACGAGGCAGGCGTTTCCGCTCGCTCGCGCTCGCGGCTAGCCGCGAACGCCAGTGAGCGGAAAGTCGTAACTGATCAACTGCTCAACTGATTAACCAATGCACCAGGACGCTGTTACCGCTTTCCGGAGACCGTGCGCATCAGCGCGACAACGGCATGGACCAGCAGCGAGACGGTCAGCAGCATCAGCAGGTTCGCCCAGACGTACGTCAGCACCGGCCAGAGGTCCAGCAACCAGTTCTCAAAGCGGTCGCTGGCAAGTCCCACGCCGGCGACGACGGCCGCCACGAACACAACTGCCGCCAGCGCGGCTCGGAGGTCCTTTCCCGCCGGCGCCAGCCGCACCGACAGGCATGCCGCCAGGTACACGAACAGCGGTGTACGCCAGTCGAGCCAGTCTATATCGCCGAGCGTCTCGAACATCAGACGCAGCAGGGCGATGTGTTCCTCTACCTGGCCCCACAGGGCGGACCACGAGGTCGGCAGCTCCTGCGGGAGGGAGGGTATGTTGACCACGCCCCGCGACATCACGAACTTCTGAACCACGGTGTCGCCCAGCAGCCGGTTGGCCAGAAGTATCCCCGCCCCGCAGGCCAGCAGAACCATCAGCGAGGCGACGGCCGGTCCGAGGAGCTTCATTCTGGGGGAAGTCTCCGCGGCCGCCGCGTCGGAGTCTTTGGGTTCGCCCTTCTTCGGCAGCAGCCGGGCCTTGCGAACCTCGCCGCCGGTAATCAACGAGCCGAAGATGTACGCCATCTGCGCCACCAGTGTTCCCGGCAACAGCGCCCACTGCACCCACACCGGTCTAACCAGCGCCGCCCAGAGCCGCTGGACGCCGACAGCCGTCAGTACGATCAGCAGCAACCACAATGCAAAGGCCGCATAGAGCAAAGCCGCTCCTTCGTGTCGAACAACGCCGACAGGTGGTTTATCGACAGCCCAGGCCGATTGGCTGTAACGAACCGAGGACCACAGAGGCACGGTAAGCCGTGTCCTTTGTGGTTGCGTTACCGAACGACCCGAGGCGGCTCGTCGGGCGAGAGTCCGTCGGGGTCGTTGAGCTTCGCGCCGCTGGGTGCCGCCGCGGGACCGGCCAGCAGGGGGTCGTCGGTGTCGCGCATCCATCGGTCCAGTCGGCCGCGCATCTCCGAGAGCACGCCGCCGTGGACGGTATCTTCGGCGAGATTGCATTCCTCTGTGGGATCGACCACAAGGTCGTAGAGCTGCTCGGCAGGCAGGTCCTGGTCTTGCCAGCCGGCCGAGAGGAACAGGTCCTTGCTTTCGCTGGGGTCCACGTTGGGCAGGACGGGTTTGCGGCGATCGCCGAAGCGACGGATGTATTTCCACCTCGGCGTGCGGACGCATCGTTGCGGCTCGTAGGCGGCGTGATAGGTTACCTCGGCGAACAGCTCGTCGCGGATTGAATCGGCCGATCCGTTCAGCAGCGGCAGCATGGACTCGCCCTGTGCCCAGTCGGGCCTGTCCACGCCGACCAGCTCGCAGAGCGTCGGCATCACGTCCACATGGCTGACCATCGCATCGCAGACCTTACCGCCGGAGAGCTTGCCGGGACCGCGGAGCATGAGGAACACACCTGTTCCGTGGTCGGTGAGGTTGCATTTCATCCTCGGGAAGGCGATTCCGTGGTCGGTCGTGCACAGGACTATGGTGTTGTCGGCGAGACCGCTTTTGTCCAGCGCTTCGAGCACGCGGCCGATGCCGGCATCGAGCGTTCGCGCCGACTCCAGGAAACCGGCCGTGTCGCGCCGGGTCTGGGGTGTGTCCGGTATGGGCGTCGGCGGAAGAACGTAGCGTGAGTCGGCCGACGCGGAAAGCTTATCCCACGGACGGTGCGTCTCGAAGAATCCCACGGACAGAAAGAAGGGGCCGGCGGGTTTTCTTTCGAGCCACTCGACGGCCGCCGGCGCGACATGGGCGACGTCCGCGTGGGCGACCGGCAGTATCTCGTCGTAGCCGATTCTGGAGGGGTCGTCGGCGATGTGCTGTATGCCCACCAGTGTCGAGCGGTAGCCGACCGTGCGCAACGTGTGCAGTATGTGACGCTTGTAATCGTTCAATGAGAAGCCGCGATGGGCCAGACCCAGCATGCCCGTGCAATGTGCCCATTGGCCTGTGAGCATGGCCGAGCGGCTTGGCGAGCAGGTAGGCGCGGCGCAGCAGCACCGCCGGAACAGCACGCCCTGGTCGGCGAGCCGCTGGAGGTTCGGTGTGGGCACGGCCCGGCCGAAGGGCTGGATGTACCTGCCGGTGTCGTGCGAGTGAATGTAGAGGATGTTCGGTCGGTTCTGGCTCATGGGCGTTCCCTTTGCAGTCGGCTTGCGGCCGCCGGGGCGGGACAGTTGAATCGGCGAATGGATTTTTACAGCATGAAAGCCCTTGCAGCAACGGCGGTCTCTGCTAGAATGCCCGATTCACACGAGTTGACAGGTGCGCCTTTACGGTCCCGTTGTTGGCGGGGTCGAGATATTCTGGAGAGGTTTAGTGGCTGTTAGACTGAGACTGAAACGCCTGGGTCGGCGGCACCAGAGCTTCTACCGCGTCGCGGCGATGGACATTCGCAGCCCGCGGGACGGACGAGTTATCGAGGAGCTGGGCTGGTACGACCCGGAGGCAAAGGATCCCGAGAAGCAGGTATCCCTGAACCGCGAGCGGATCGAGTACTGGCTGGGCGTCGGCGCTCAGCCCAGCGACACGGTTCGGAACCTGCTTAAGCGGCAGGGAATCGCGGCGGGCGGCGCAAAGGTTTAAGTCCGCCCTGACGGACGGCGGTTCGCCATGGGCCTCCGCATCGATATCCTTACGCTGTTCCCGGAGATGTTCGAGGGCTTTTGCTCGACGAGTATCGTCGGCAGGGCCGTCGAGCGGGGACTGGCGGATATCCATCGGACAAACATCCGCGATTTCGCGGTTGACGCCTACGGAACCGTGGACGATGCTCCGTTCGGCGGCGGGCCCGGCATGGTGCTGATGTGCGAGCCGGTGTTCAACGCCGTCGAGCATGTTCGCCAACAGGCCGAGCCGCCCGGAAAGACCATACTGCTTTGCCCGCAGGGAAAGCGGCTGGACCAGCCGATGGTGCAGCGGCTGGTGGGCGAGCAACGGCTGGTGCTTGTCTGCGGGCACTACGAGGGATTCGACGAGCGAATCCGCACGCACCTGGCCGATGAGGAAATCAGCATAGGCGACTTTGTGCTCTCCGGCGGAGAGCCGGCGGCGATGGCCCTTATCGACGCGGTCGTACGCCTGCTGCCCGGAGCGTTGGGCAAGGAGGCGTCGCTGCACGAGGAATCCTTCAGCACGGACCTGCTGGAGTATCCTCAGTACACCCGACCGCGGGATTTTCGCGGTCTGAAAGTGCCCGATGTCCTGCTCAGTGGCGACCACGGCCGCATTGCCGAATGGCGTCGCGAGCAGGCGGAACTGCGTACGCAACAGCGCCGCCCGGACATGTGGCGGCGATATCAGCAGCGTTCGGAAGAACAACAAGGCGAGTCCGGCCGGTAGGCCGGGACCACCGGAAGCACTGGAGAGATTCCGTGAGCGACGAACTGCTTAAGAAAGCGACCGAGTCCACGCGAAAGAAAGACGTTCCGGACTTCACAGTCGGGGATACAGTCGGCGTGGCGGTAAGAATCGTAGAGGGCGACAAGGAACGGCAGCAGGTCTTCACAGGCACGGTAATCGCCCGCAAGGGCGGCGGCGCCTCGGAGACCTTCACGGTCAGGCGCATCGTCAACAACGAGGGCGTGGAGCGTGTGTTCCCCGTTCACAGCCCCCGCATTGCCGACATAAAGGTGGTCCGCAGCGCCAAGACGCGCCGCGCCAAGCTGTATTACCTCCGCGATCGCGTCGGCAAAGCCACCCGCCTCAAGCAGGCGGCCACCAGGGGCACCGCAAAGCCCCAGGCGCCCCGGCAGGCGGAAGAGCCCGCCGGAGACGAAGGCGAGGCCGCCGAGCAGGAGTAGCGGCCGGTGTGGCCCTTCGCCAGGCGGAAAAGGGCTTCTCTGGGCCCGCGGGGCGAGGCGATTGCCCGGCGTCACCTCAAGCGGCGGGGAATGAAAATCCTCGCGAAGAATTATCGCTGCCCGGTCGGTGAGGCCGACCTGATCGCCCTGGACCGAAGCGGTGAGTACGGTGAAACGCTGGCGTTCGTGGAGGTCAAGACGCGAAGGTCCGACCGCTACACCGAGCCGCGGTCGGCGGTGGATGGCGACAAGCAACGCCGCCTGCGGAAGATCGCAGATTACTATCTCAATACCCACGACACGGACGGCCTGGCCGTCCGTTTTGATATCGTCTCGGTGGTGATGGCCGACGGCGAGAAACCACGCGTCGATTACATACCCGACGCCTTCTGAGCGGACCTTTATGCGGCTGATAGACACGCATTGTCACCTTGCCGACAAACGCCTCCGGCGCGACCTGCCCGGCGCGCTTGACCGGGCCGAGGATGCCGGCGTGGTGGCGTTTGTCTGTGCGGCCGGTGATTTGCGCGAGGCCCGCGCGGCGCTGGAGACCGCCCGGGCACACCGGGACAGGAAGATATTCTGCACGGTGGGCGTCCATCCCCACGAGGCCAAGGACGCGACGGGGGACTACCTGCGACAGGTGGAGCAATTGGCGAAGGAGCCGCAGAACGTCGCCGTAGGCGAGATAGGTCTGGACTATTACCGGGACCTTTCGCCGCGAGATGTGCAGAAAAAGGTCTTCGCCGAGCAGCTCGAACTGGCCGCCCGGCTGTCAAAGCCGGTGGTCATTCACAGCCGGGACGCCTTCGACGACACGCTGGCCGTTCTCAGCGAAAGCGACGTTGACCCGAAGCGTGTAGTTATCCACTCCTGCACGGAGGACGCCGCCGCCGTCCGCCGTGCGCTGGATATGGGCGCGACTATCAGCTTTTCGGGCATTGTCACCTACCGCAAGACGGACTACCTGCGAAAGGCCGCCGCCATCGTGCCGGACGACCGGCTGCTGGTGGAGACGGACTGCCCGTATCTGTCGCCCGAGCCGGTGCGTAAGATGCGCACCAACGAGCCGGCCAACGTGTTGCACGTGCTGCGCACGCTGGCCGAAGTCCGCGGAGTGGAGGCCGAAGCACTGGCCGGGCGGACCACCGCCAACGCGATCGGTTTCTTCGGCCTGGACCTGTAGCTGCCGCTCATATCTGGCCTGCACGGCTGCGGCGCGCTACAATGTGTCCACGACAGCCGCAATCCTTCAACCAGAAGGGAGTTGCCATGTTCGACACCATTAACAAGGTGATGCTTTCCGGCTTGGGTCTTATGAGCATCACGCGCGAGCGGGCCGAGAAAATCTTCGACGAGCTGGTCCAACGCGGTCAGTTGGAGAAGTCCCAGCGTGGGCGGTTCGTGGAAGACCTGACCGGGACCGCCAAGCAGGCCCGCAAGGAGTTTCAGGATATTCTCGCCAAACAGGTGCGGGAGTCTCTGGAGCGACTGAACCTGCCCACGCGGGACGACATCGTGCGCCTGGAGACCAAACTGGACTCGCTTCTGGCGCAGCTTCAGCAGCAGGGAAGTAAGGGCGATCAGCAGTAGAATCCCGATAATATGAGCTGGCGGGCACTGAGATTCGGCCGCACGCTGCACCACCTGCGCCGCTACCGGCACATACTGGCGGTGTTGATGAAGTACGGTTTCGCTGAGGCCGCCGGTCGGCTAGGTCGGGGTGTGCGCAAGCTCCTTGGGCGCCGTGCCGTGCCGCGGGAGGTCAAGCCGGCCAGGGAACCAATGACACGCCCGCAGCGTGTCCGGCTGGCGCTGGAGGAACTCGGCCCGACGTTCATAAAGCTGGGGCAACTGCTGAGCACACGTCCGGACCTGATCCCCCCAGAGTACGCCTGCGAGCTGGAGAAGCTGCAGGACCGGGTCGCGCCGGAAAAGTTCGAGCACATCCGCGAAGAGCTGGAGCACGAGCTTGGCGGACCGTTGGACGAGTTCTTCGCCCGGTTCGACCCGGAGCCGGTGGCCGCCGGCAGCGTGGCGCAGGTGCACCGCGCGGTTACGCACGCCGGGCGCGAAGTCGCGGTGAAAGTCCGCCGGCCCGGCATCGTCGAAATCATCCGGACCGAGTGTGAGATACTTCAGACCCTGGCGGGTATGTACCGCTCCAGCCAATCGCCGGGCGAGACGGTCGATCCGGTTCGCATCGTGCGTGAGTTCACCGAGGCCGTCGGCCGCGAGGTGGACCTCTCGAATGAGCTCTACAACCTCCGTCGCTTCGCCGAGAGTTTTCGCGATGACGAAACAGTGCACGTTCCGGACGTGGTGGAGGAGCTGTGCACGCGCGGCGTGCTGACGATGGAGTTCATCGAGGGGGTCAAGCCCACGGATTCCGAGGCGCTGGCGGCGGCGGGCCTAAATTCGCGGGAAATCGCAAGCCGCGGCGCGGACTTTGTCCTGCGGCAGGTGTTCGAGTTGGGCTTCTTTCACACCGATCCGCACCCGGGCAACCTCTTCATCCTGCCCGGCAACATTATCGTGCCGCTGGATTTCGGACAGGTGGCATACCTGGGGCGCAGCGACCGGATGCTGCTGGGCGAGCTGGTGCTGGCGATTGTCCACGTCGAGCCGCAACGGCTCACGGACGCCTTCGAACGCGCAGACATGCTATCGGACCGGACCAATACCGCCCGCCTGGAGCGCGACATGCAGCAGCTCCTGGAGGTGTACCACCACCGCCCGGTAAAGGACATCGCTTTCGGTCAGGTGATGGCCCAGACGTTCGACCTCATCCGCCGGCACCACGTCCGCCCGCCGGTGGAGTTCACTCTGATGCTCAAGAGCATGATGACCATCGAGCGGTTGTCGTCGTCGCTGGACAGCGACTTCATACTCATCGACCACCTCCGCCCGCACGCACGACGGATGATGCTGGAGCGGATAGACCCGCGCCGGCTCGCCCAGCAGGCCCGTAGAACCGTCCGCGATGCCATGGACCTGGTGGTCCGGCTCCCCGGCGACATATCGGCCATCATCCGCAAGGTCAAGCGGGGACAGGTGCAGGTGCACGTCGAGCACGAGCACCTCTGGGACCTGGTCAGTACGCTGGACAAAAGCTCCAACCGCATCAGCTTCGCTCTGATTATCACCGGACTGCTGATCGGCTCCAGCTTCCTGATTACCCAGGAGACCGGCACGGTGCTTGGGCTTGTCAGTCTCCAGACGCTGGGCGTGCTGGGCTACGTGGGCGCGGCCGTGCTGGGTCTTTGGCTGATAATCGGCATCATCCGCTCGCGGCGCGTTTAGGGGCGGATGTACGTGCGGTCGGTTATTGGTGGCGGATGGACTCCGGCGGACATGGTTCTGACTTTCGCGGGCCATACGAGTTTCAATCGCCCCCTGTCGGGGGCTCTGGGCGGGGATGTCGCCACAAATCCACGGGCTGGCGCCCGTGGCTATTTTCAATCGTCCCGGCTGCGCCGGGACTCTTCGCCCGGCGGCCAGCTCGCGCAGGCAATTACCAATCATCCCGCCTTCCGGCTTCGCCGGGACTCTTCGCGCAACCGTTGTTTGAGCGCCAATCGCTGCGGACGTCGTAGCCCCCGTCAGGGGCATCTGAAAGTAGCCACGGGTGAAGCAAAGCTGAACCCGTGGAAATGGGGTGTCGCAGACGTCGTAGCCCCCGCCAGGGGGCGTCTCAAAAAAGCGAATGGTTAATTCGTAACGAGCCCCCGTCGGGAGCGTCTGAGATTAGCCACGGGCGGCCCCGGAATCTGGAGCCCCCGCAGGGGGCGTCTGACAATAGCCACGGGCGAAGCGAAGCTGAGCCCGTGGAAGGCGGTCGCCGCGGACGTTGGAGCCCCCGCCAGGGGGCGATTGAGATATTCCCGGACCGGCGTCGGCTGCGATTTGCGATTGGACGCCACCATATTCCGACCGCATCCGCAGATGGGTTCTTGCAGTATCTGCTTTTGCGATTAGACTACGACTTTTCCACACCCGCGGTGTGCGCGGGCAGCATGGCAGAGTCAGACTATGAGTGCTAAACGTGACGAAATGTTGAAACGCACGCATACGTGCGGCGATTTGAGGTCCGACGATATCGACGCGGACGTCCGCCTTTGCGGATGGGTCAAGAGCTACCGCGACCACGGCGGCGTGGTGTTCATCGACCTTCGCGACCGCGACGGTATAACGCAGGTGGTTTTCGACACACCCGGCGAGGACGCCGACGAGCAGGCCGTCCGCATGTACAAGGACGCCCGTGCGCTGAGGAACGAGTGGGTCATAGCCGTCGCCGGCAAGGTCCGCCCGCGGGGACCCGAGCGCGAGAACCCCAAGCTGCCGACCGGCATGATAGAGGTGGTCGGAACCGACCTGGAGGTGCTGAACCGCTCCGATACCATCCCCTTCGAGGTGGACGAATACGCCGATGCGGCCGAGGAGACTCGCCTGCGGTTTCGCTATATCGACCTGCGACGCCCATGGATGACCGAAGCCCTGCGGCGGCGGCACGCCATCTGCCGGGCGATGAGGACGGTCCTGGACGACCGCGGCTTTGTGGAGGTGGAGACGCCTTTTCTGACGAAGTCCACCCCTGAAGGCGCCCGGGACTTCCTGGTCCCGTGCCGCCTGCAGGAAGGCACGTTCTACGCGCTGCCGCAAAGCCCGCAGCTCTTCAAGCAGCTCCTGATGGTCGGCGGGCTGGACCGCTACTACCAGATAGTCCGCTGCTTCCGCGATGAGGACCTCCGCGCCGACCGGCAGCCGGAGTTCACCCAGCTCGACGTGGAGATGTCCTTCGTCACCGAGCAGGACGTGATGGACACCACCAACGATGTCATGCGCGCGGTTTGCGAGGCGGCGGGCAAAAGCTTCCCTGACACCGTACCCGTAATGAGCTATGCCGAGGCCGTCGGCTCCTACGGCACGGATCGCCCCGACCTGCGCTACGAGCTGAAGCTTCACGATGTGGGCGATATCGTCCGGGAATCGGAGTTCAAGGTGTTCTCGTCGGCCCTGGAGGCAGGCGGCGTGATAAAGGCCATCTGCCCGCCCGGCGGTGCGAAGTTCACCCGCAAGGAGATAGACGCATACACCGCCTACGCCGCCCAGTACGGCGCGAAGGGGCTTGCGTGGTGCAAGGTGGAGAGCGGCGGATTCGCCGGCGGTGCGGCCAAGTTTATCCCCGAAGACATGCAGGCGAAGCTGCGCGAAACCTGCGGCGCGAACGACGGCGACATTCTGTTCTTCGTTGCCGACGCACCGGTGGTGGTGAACCGCGTGCTGGCCGCCCTGCGATGCAAGCTGGCCGACGACCTGGAACTCTACGACCGCAACGAATTCGCCTGGTGCTGGGTTACGGACTTCCCGCTGGTGGAGTGGTCCGAAGAGGACGGGCGGTGGTATTCACTGCATCACCCGTTCACGGCTCCCCGGCCGGAGGATATGGACAAGCTGGAGTCCGACCCGGGTTCGGTTCTCAGTAGGGCGTACGACATCGTCTGCAACGGTCTGGAACTGGGCGGCGGGTCGATACGTATCCACGAGCCGCACACGCAGGAGAGGATATTCCGCATGCTTGGCATCGACGCCGACGAGGCGCAGCGGCGGTTCGGGTTCTTCCTGAACGCCTTGCGCTACGGGGCGCCGCCGCACGGCGGGATAGCTCTGGGACTGGACCGCATCGTGATGCTGATGGTTGGTGGGCAGTCGCTGCGGGACGTCATCGCATTCCCCAAGACCCAGCGAGGCACCTGCCCGCTTACCGGCGCGCCGTCGGAAGTGGATGAGATGCAGCTTGCGGAGCTTTCACTGCGAATGGTGGCAACGCCGAAACCGACGGAACCGTAAAAGCGCAAAATTCGAAGCAAGAAATCCGAAACCTGAAACAAATCCTAAGTCCGAAATTCGAATTCTCTAAACGGCAAGACGGCGACGGGCCGTTTGGTGCATTCGGATTTGGCTGTTTCGTGCTTTGTTTCGGATTCCGAGTTTCGGGTTTCGAGCTTTAAACCCTCATCCCGGGTCCCACGCCATGCAATAGGCCACGGCTTCAGCCGTGGTGTTTGGAGTGGGCATATATTTCCCACGCCAGCCCGTTTTAACGGGCTTTCGGGAATCCACGGACCGCTCGAGAGAAAGGGCGTTAAAACGCCCTGAGATATCCAGAACCTCCGCCGGCTGTTGCCACGGCTGAAGCCGTGGCCTGGTAAAAACTGCTGTTTTGTCAAAGCCGGGAGCAGCGCTCCCGCGTCGGCGAGAGCATGCGAACTGTTCACCTTCGAGCATGCCGCTGAAACAGCGTCAGCGGCATGGCACCGGCGATAGACACTGGACCGGCGTCATAGCGGTTCACACGACCCTCTCGAGGTCGGGGTTTGGTTTTGACTCTCTGCCCGCCTTGGCCATGTGATACCAGCGTCCGTCAACTTTCACGCGGACCACGTCGGCGATGAAATCGTTGGTCGGCCCGTGCTGGAGGAACGAGCCGATGCCGTACACGTCCACCGGGGCTTTCTCACGCTCGAACCAGGCGATGCGGTCCGGGTTGAACCCGCCTGATACGGCTATGCGGACATTGCGGAAGTACCGGTCCGCCTCCTCGCGGTCATCGGGGGGAATATCCGGATCGCCGGCGAGTGAGTCCAGGGCGTCCCGGACGGCCGATACCAGCCGCGGCACCACGCCGTTGTCCTGTCCGGGATCGCCTGTCGGCTCGACGGCCACGTCGCGACGCTCGCCCGCAGTGTCGCACCGGACGCCGAACAGCACGTACTTCCGGGCCTCGTCGCGCTTGCCGGCTCGCATAAGCTCCATGTAACGGGCGAAAAACGCCTTTGCGCATCGCACAGTGGTCCCGACGCTGTCATTGCTGGTGTCCACCAGAGCGATCCGCTTGACGTCCACCGGTATCAGCCGGGCGAACTGGAGCATTGCCTCCCGCGTGTCGCCCAGAAAGCTGAGCACCAGCGAATGGCTGGTGGTGCCGCCGCCGGTTGCGCCCCACCAGCTTCCCTGGGCGTCGGTGGTAATCATGGCCGGTGCGTCCGCGGCGGCGTCGGCGTTGTAGCGGTCCACGCCTATCTTGTATGCGTAACCGTCGCCGGCCTGGGCGGCGGGGATGTCATACCGCGGGCCGAACATGAACACGGGCTTTCCACCGGCGGCCTGGAGGCATTCGTAGGTGTTGGTGGCGATGCGCGTCAGCCGGGCCAGCGGACCGAGTACCACCGTCTCAAGTATAGCGAAGTCGCGGTAGCGCCCGCGAATCTTCGCAGCGGGTATCCAGGGAGCCAGCAGGTCGCCGTCATGGACGGCCTCGACCTCGTGCTCGGTGAAGGTGTTGTGGAACTTGCCGGAGTCGTCGAAATATCCCATGCATTGCTTGAGTATCGCCACGGCGTAATCGACGCCGCAGGCGACCGTCAACGGCTCTCGCTTGGTGAAGACCTGCATCTCCACTTCAATGTCGCCGACGTTTACCCGCCGGACATCCACGCCCTGGCTTTCCAGTTGCGGGCACTCTCCGGAGAAACGATAGCCCTCGGCCGAGAGCTGCTCGAGAATGCTCGCGGCGTTGCGGAAGTACGCATCGGAGTAATAGCCCTCGCGGGTGCGCGGATCGATGTCGAATGTTTCCGGCGCCAGTCGCTTACGGTCCTGCCACGTCAAGTGCGTCCTCCTGTCTGTCAGGTAACGGAAACCAGCAGCGACGTCCGCATGATTTTCAGCGCCGCATTGTGTCCATCACGGTTGAAGCTGGACACACCCCTGCGGGGCACCTCCACGGTGTAGCTGCGGGCCATAAGCTCAAAGACGCTGAACAGCACGCATATGTCGGTACATACGCCGACGACCTCGACAACGTCAGGCTTGTGGCGACGCAACCTGGCCGCGAGCAATGTGTTGTAGAACGGGCTGAGCGTCTTCTTGTGCAGCACCGACGCGCCTTCCGTGGGCAGATCCGGTGCCACCTCCGCCTCCCATGTCCCTCGGACGCAGTGCTTGCCGTAAACGTCAAACTCCTTGTCGTTCGGCTCATGGCTGTCGCAGATGAACACTACGGGGCGGCCGGTTTTGTTGTAGTGCTCTATCCGCTTGCGGACGAAGGCGATGATCTTGCGGGCGTGGTCGCCGCAGTACAGGGCCCCCTCGGGGTCCAGAAAGCCATTGAGCATGTCCACAATCAGCAGCAACCGGTCGCTCTTGCCCCGGCCGCGAGCTGTCTTTTCTGCCTTCTTCCGGGCCATGTCTTCACTCTCCTGGGCGGCAGGCGGCGTTGCAAGCTCTGCCCTGGACAATTGTAGCATCGCTCGGCTTGGGCATCCCAAAACCACGGGCGGACTGTGACATGCTCTTGCGGCAGCAAGTGCCATGTTTCCGGGTCAGCAGGGGCGTGCACGCAGATGCGGGTTTGGCTTGCGTGCCGCTGGACAGCGCCGGCGGCATGGCTCCGGTGCGGCGCTAGACAACGAGAAATGTTACCGCCAGTCCCATCAGAACCAGCGCACCGAACACCTCGGCCGTTCGACCGAAGACCTTGCCGAGGTGCCTGCCCAGGGTGATTCCGATCAGCGACATGGAGGCCGCGACAACGCCGATTATGATGCTTGCAGCGTAGATCTGCTCGCCCCGCAGGCCGAGCGAGAAACCCGCCACCAGTGCGTCTATGTTGGTGGCCAACGAGAGCATCACCAGCGACCAGTCCCTGGTTGGGTCGCGCCGGTGGTGGGTGATGTGCTCTTCGATGGCCTCTTCGGCCTCATCGGTCAGCGCGCCTTTGGCACGGATGGCTTCAATCAGCATCTTCAGGCCGATGGCGAAGACCATGCCGGCGGCCAGGTACGTGCCCAACGTACACAGCGCGCCGGCCAGTTGCCTGCCTGCAAGCCAGCCCAGAATCGGCATGAAAAACTGGAACAGCCCCATGTGCCAGGCGAGGCGGAATGACCGCCTTGGCCCGTGCCAGCGCACGCCGACGGCGGCCGAGACGCTCATGGCGTCAGTCCCCAGTCCCACCGCCAGTCCTGCGACGCTGAGTATCTGCACTTGCCTGGCCTGCAAAGCTGCTCAAACGGCTATCAGAGCTTGTAGATCTTCCCCTCGCGATACTCCGCCCATGCCGGCTCGAAGGCGATGTCGCGGTCCGGTACGGGGCGTGGGGTCTCGTCGCGGACGTCGAAGAGCTTCTCGGCATCGCCGTTATAGGCCACGTGGAGAATATGGTTCCTGAGCTTCTCGTTCTCGCCCTTGAATCGGTAGGGCGCGTCGGTCCGCGGGTCGATGAGCTTGGGGTGCATCGGCTCGCCGTTGTCGTCAAGGATGCAGTGGCTGCCCCGGCTGCCGACGTCGCGGTCGAACATCGCGCAGATGGCGCGCAGCATGGCCGTGTGTGTCAGCGCCTGCTGAATGGTGCGAACGGCGATCGGCAGGTCCTTAAGCGTATCGGTCTTGATAGCCCCTGCCCGGAGCTTGCGGTACTGTCGGACGGCGGCGTCCAACGCCTCGGTTGCGGCCTCAGCCGAACGCAGATGCGCACCGCATTGTGTCATGCGGTTGCGGATCTCGTCCATCGCGTCGTCGCTTGTGGTCTCGCCGTCGCCCAGCAGGTCTTTCAGACGCCGGACCGTCTTCTCGGCGGCCGGGGCGACTACTTTGTCAAGGTCGTCGATTTTCGGCTCGTCGGCGTCATAGACAGCGGCAATGTACTCGGCCGCCCGCATCGCGCCGACCTGCCCGGCGTTCAGGGCCGAGCCGCCGGGCCGCTTCACGCCGTGCGTGCCGGCCATCTCGCCTACGACGAACGTGTGTGGCACGTTGCTCTGCCACCACTTGTCCACGGCGAAACCGCCGTTCATGTGCTGGGCACAGACGGCAATCTCCAGCGGCTCTTTGTAGAGGTCGATGTCGTTCTCGGCGTACAGCTCGATGGCGGGGGGGTTCATGTGCGCCAGCCGCTCTATGGGCGTTTCCTGAAGCGCCCCGGCCCGATGCAGATACTCCTTTGCCTCGGCGCCAAGGTGGTCTATGCGGAAAAGCTCCCAGCCGTCGGATCCGACGGGGTTCTTCAGGAAGTCCATCCACACCCGCCGGCCTCGAACGACCGTCTCCTGGTGCACGGCCATGTCCACAAGAGACGACTGGTAACCGGTGATCCGCTGGGCGTCGAAAGGCCACTGGTAGCCCTTCAGGAAGATGGCCGTGCTCATGGTGGCCGTGTCGGGGAAATACTCGGTGAGAAACTCCCGCTCGTCGCCGCCGTCGGCGTCCGTGGAGTATATGCGGGGGACCACCTGCATGTAGGTGCCCGAGACGTTCCAGCGGTGCTTGATGCTGGCCAGGCCGTACTGGCTCTCGGTGAGATTGCACGCCTCCAGACCGGCCTCGAAGGCAGGCCCGTAGATGCCCCATTGCCCGCGGGGGTACACGGTTGTGGCGTAAAGCTCTCCGGGTCCGCCGGCCGCCAGTATGAAGTTATCCGCGACGAACAGCGACAGCCCCATATCGTCGTCGCCGACGCGGGATAGATCGAAGCACACGGCCGCGACTATGCGTCGCCGGTCGCCCTCGCCGACGGTCAACAGCTCCGCGAGAGGGTGCTTATCGACCACGGTGATGCCCATCCGCTCGGCCTCGTCCTGGAGCCGGTGGCTCATGAAGCGGCTGGTCTTCGGTCCGGCGGAGGTGCCGCGCTGCAGGGGGTCGTGGTCGGTCTTGTAACCGGCGAAGGCGCCGTAGGGTCCGTGCGGGAACGGTACGCCCAGCTCCACCAGATTAAAGAAGCCCTTGAGCGAGCAGACGCCCTCTACCAGGGCGGTGTCGCCGTGGCAGGCGCCGCCGGCGGTGAGTGTCTCGGCAAACTCGCGCGCGGTGTCGCCCACGCTTGGGCTGGTGCCCATCTTGTAGTAGGTCTGTTTGTCCGAGCCGCTCATCCGCGACGCGCCCAGCGGCACGCCGGCGGTTACGACGAGAACCTTCTCGGCCGGTCGTTCAACGCCTTTCGCCCGCCAGTTGCGGACGAGCTGGACGGCGGCCGCCATTCCGGCGGCACCTGCGCCGATGACCACGGTGTTCACGCAAGTTACCGGTATCTGCTGGTCGTCGATTTTCAGTGTGGTCTGCTGCATGTTCCTGTCCGTTTGTTAAGAGTCCCGGCCCGGAAGCTGATCAGGTATCCATACGGGTGTCGCAGCGGAATCCTGCCGGCGGGCCGCGAAAATGCGTTGTCGCAAGTCCGTGCTCAAAGCCGCTGCAGGTGGAAACCGCCGTCCACGTTTATCACCTCGCCGGTGGAGAACCGCAAATCGCCGCGCGCGCAGACGGCTACGGCGCCGGCGACGTCGCCCGGCTGTCCCCAGCGGCGGATAGGCGTAAGCCCGTCGCCTATCAGCTTGTCGTACTTGTCCTTCACGGCCGAGGTCATCTCTGTGGCGATAATGCCGGGCCGGATCTCGTACACGCCTATGCCGTAATCGGCCAGCCGCGTCGCCCAGAGCTTCGTCGCCATCGAAACGCCGGCCTTGGACAGGCAATACTCGCCTCGGCTGGGGCTGGCGGTGTAGGAGCTCATCGAGCCGATGTTGACTATGCACATCCAGTCGTCGCAGCTCTCGCGGCGTCGGATCATCCAGTTGGCAACCTGCTGTGTCAGGAAGTAAGGCCCCTTGAGATTGATGCCCATGACCCGGTCATAGCTTTCCTCCCCGGCCTCCAGGATGTCCGCGCGGACCTTCGGAGCGACGCCGGCGTTGTTGACCAGCACGTCCAGGCGGCCGAAGGTCTGCTCGATTTCTCTGATGGTCCTGTCGCGGTCCTCGGCGGCGGTTACGTCGGCGACGATCCCCAGCGCCTTCTGTCCGGTTTCCTCTACGGCGCGGACGGTCTCTTCAGGTTCGAGAACGTCCATGACTGCCACGTCCATGCCCTCGGATGCAAGCTTTGTCGCGATGGCGGCGCCAATACCCCGGGCCGCTCCTGTCACCAGTGCTGCGGGCGAATTCATCTGAGCTCCTCTCGCTGGGACGGTAATATGATTGCGGGATGATTATTCCAACAGGGCACTATGCTGTCAAATCAGCGTGCTTGCGGAGCTCGCGCATAAATCGGAAATTGGAGCTTTTACCCCACCGGGTTTTGTCCGATAATGTCGTCAGCAGTGACAGGTGGGGGGCACAGATTGGCACTCAGCAGGACATGTTACAATGCCGAAAGCACTTTCCACCTTCGCGATCGCGGAGATGTTGCATGTGGACCCCGGTTCGGTGGCGAACTGGATCGACCGGGGCCTTCTGAAGGCCTACCGTACGCCCGGCGGTCACCGTCGTGTGAACGCCAACGATATGCTGGCGTTTCTGCGCAAGCATCAGATGCCGGTCCCGGCGGAGTTGAGCAATGGTCCTGTCCGTGTCCTGGTGGTGGACGATGAACCGGGTGTCACCAAGCTGATCGCCCGGGCCATACGTTCATCGCACCCGGAGTATGAGGTTATCGAAGCCCATGACGGGTTCCAGGCGGGGACCATGGTCGCGACGCTCAAGCCCGACTGCGTGCTGGTCGATTTGCGTATGCCCGGCATCGACGGCTACGAGGTCTGCCGGATGATAAAGTCCCAGCAGCAGACACGGCACGCCGAGGTCATCGCAATGACGGCGTACCCCTCTGAGGACAGCGAGAAAAAGGCCCTGGACTGCGGTGCCGCCGCCTGTCTGAACAAGCCCCTGGACATCGAGGCCCTTCTGAAGCACGTCGAAAGCGCACTGTCGGCGAAGCACGCATAAGCGCCGTCTTGGCGCAGAACGCAGGGGTCACACGTCGGCCAAGCCGTTGTCCACGCACCAGCGAACGGTTCGCTCGATGCCTTCGTCATAGCCCACGGTCGGCTGCCAGTTGAGCTGCTTACGCGCCTTCTCGGCCGAGAAGAAACACCGCCGTCCCATCAGCCAGACCGAGTAACGCGTCACCAGCGGAGGGTTCTTCTTGCGGAACATGTGGCCGAACAGCTCCATCATGAAGGCGGCCTTGTAGGCGACCTTGTAGGGTACCGTCCTGGTGACGGGGTCGGCGCCGACGCACTCGGCGATCTTGTTGAAGTACTCCTTCTGCGTGATAATTCCATCGTTGGAGAGGTTGTAGGCCTCGCCGACGGCGTTCTCGTTGGTGGCGGCGAGTATGCAGCCCTCGGCCTCATTGCCGGCATAGGTCAGATTCAGCCGGTTGTCTCCGCCGCCGATGAGCTTGGCCTTGCCCTTTTTGACGGCCCGGATCAGCCGCGGCATGGATGAGCGGTCGCGCTCGCCATAGAGCCAGCTCGGTTTGACTATCGTCACCGGCACATCGCCCCGCTCGTGAGCTTCACGGGCGAGAATTTCCGCTGCGACCTTGGCTCGGCTGTAATAGCTCCACTTGTGCAGGTTCACGCCCAGCGGTGCCGTTTCGTCCAGCACCATGCCCTCGCCGTCGGGATGGCCATACGCAGATATGCTGCTGACGTGCAGGAACCGCTTCACGCCGGCGGCGGAGGCGGCCGAAAGCATGTTTCGCGTGCCGTCGATGCTGATCGACTGGAACTCGTGCCAGGGTCCCCAGTCGCCCACCTTGGCGGCCGCGTGGTAAACGGTCTCCGCGCCTTCCAGGGCGGCCGGGAGTGTCTCCGGCTGGGTTACGTCGCCGACCGCAAGCTCCACGCCCAGCGATTCGAGGAAGCTGGTGTCGCTGGTGGGCCGGACCAGCGCCCGCACGGGTTTGCCGGCCTGGACGAGCTTTTCCACGATATGGCTGCCTAACAGTCCGGTCGCGCCGGTGACGAGATTCATGATTTCTCCATGGGTTGGGGCAAAGATTTCCGTATCAATACGAGCTATGCGGAATGCAACTGTATCCATACGCGGCTGGTGGTCAAGGACGATCCGCTCTGAGGGGCCTTCCGCATGGGGCCGGGTGACCCGAAAAAGGGCCTCGGTGGGGCGGAATAATTTTGAATTCCGGCATCCTGTCTGTTACGCTTTTCGGGAAATTCGGGACCTTTTTGGCGCTCGCGCCCGGGTGGGTTCGTGTAAAATAGCTGCTTACAGCCGGAAAACCGGTCCAGCCCGCTCGGAGGATTGCCGATAATCATCGAGGCGAGTTCCGTAAGAGTCCCGGAATGCCCCGAAGAAGCTCACCGGGGGCAAAAAAGAGGTTGTCTATGCTGTCAAAAAGCAGGTTCCGCCTGACGAACCGTCGAGTACGCCTGGCTGTGGGGCTGCTGTTGGCGGGGTTGTTCTCGGTTCAGTGCACCCAGACTTCCGCCTGGAAGGATTCCGACGTGGTTACGCCCGTCAACGGTGTGGCCCTGGGTGAAAACTCCCCCGAGACCGTCCGCAAAATAGACGAGCTTGCCCGCACGGACCACATAGCTTTGCTCGAATGGTGCCTCGAAAACGCCTGCGGCAGATACCGCGACTACACCTGCACATTTGTCAAGCAGGAGCGTATCGGCGGGCGACTCAGGGACGCCCAGCAGATAGACGTAAAGTTCCTAGCGGCGCCGTTCAGCGTAGCCATGCTGTGGACGGAAAACCCGCCTATCGCCGACCGGCTCATCTACGTCGAAAACAAGTACAACGGCAAGATGCTGGTGCGGCCCACCGGTATCCTCGGCGGTCTGGTCGGTACGGTAACGCGCGACCCTACGGGTGAGGACGTTCGCCGTAACACCCTTCGACCGGTGACGCTGTTCGGTTTCGTCAACGCCCTGGAGAACCTCCTGGACGTATATCGCCAGGCAGATCAGGCCGGCGACCTGAAGACCGAATTCGGTGGCTATGCCGAAGTCGGCGGCAGGGAAGTCGTGAAGCTCGTACGATATCTGCCCCCCAAGGACGACTACCCGGCCCACAAGACGGAAGTTTACATCGACCTTGAGTACCTGGTGCCCATCTGCATCGAGGGGCGGAACTGGGACGACGAGCTGTCCAGCAGGTACGTTTACAAGGACATCCGGTTCAACGTCGGTCTGACCGAAGACGACTTCCGCCCGGAGACCCTGGGTATGGAGCCGCCCAAGTAGTCGGCCGGTACCGACCTCTCGCAGCAGCAATCCCGACTGCGGGCCTACCCGGGCTGGCACACCAC
>JBNGDC010000028.1:0-396 GCA_049975485.1 Phycisphaerae bacterium
GGCCGACCCAGTCGGCCCGGCGCTTTTTCATGGGTCGCAATTTGCGGGCATCGGCGCGGTACAAACACGTAAACGCCTCTTTTTCATTGGACGATACGGCTAAATTGAACCAATCAGCACAACCGACCGCGCCGACAGGCCCCGGCACTCGCCGACAACCATCTTCAGTGCCGCACCAAGGGCGATGCCGCCCGGAGGCGCATGGAAGTACGTGCGCTAGCGGCGACCCAGTTTGATGCCGCCATAAATAGCCAGGAATAACACCAGCCCAAGGCAGCCGAACATCGGGACGTAAGTGGTCGGCCGCGTGATAGTGGACAGGGCGCCCAGTGCGACGAGCGGCGCTTTCAGTTCCGCCACGTCCCTCAGTGGAGCGTCCAGTTCGGCCACCGACTT
>JBNGDC010000028.1:496-40711 GCA_049975485.1 Phycisphaerae bacterium
CAACGTTGGTTCCAGGGCCGCTACCTGCTCCATGGGCGTCTTAAGCCCGGCCACCCTATCCATCGGCGCTTTCAGTTCCGCCACGTCCCTGAGCGGAGCGTCCAGTTCGGCCACCGACTTCAACGTTGGTTCGAGGGCGGCTACCTGTTCCATCGGCGTCTTCAGCCCGGCCACCCTATCCATTGGGGCTTTCAGTTCCGCAGCGTCCCTGAGTGGAGCGTCCAGTTCGGCCACTGACTTCAACGTTGGTTCCAGGGCCGCTACCTGCTCCATGGGCGTCTTGAGCCCGGCCACCCTATCCATTGGGGCTTTCAGTTCCGCAGCGTCCCTGAGCGGAGCGTCCAGTTCGGCCACCGACTTCAACGTTGGTTCCAGGGCCGCTACCTGCTCCATGGGCGTCTTAAGCCCGGCCACCTCGTCCATGGGCTCCTTCAGGGCGGCGACGCCCTTCAGTCCCCCGGACAGCTCCTCGATTGAACGCGTCGTCGTGCAGCCGCTGCACACCAGTACCAGCAGTATTAAGGGCAGCGGTCTCATGAGGCGTACTCCTTCCTTTGGAGTCAGTTGTAGAGGGCGGCTCTCTTCCGGAGAATCCGCCGAGGTAGAGCGGTGAGGATACGTGGACATCATGCCGCCTTTCGAGCATCGCGATGCTTGTCCCGAAGCCCCTGGGCTACGAGAGCAGACACAGGATATTCAGACGGAGTATATCCCCTCGGGCGACTTTGCACGAGTGAACACGGTCAGTCAGACCGTCCATTGCAACCGCGGAGATACGCTTTCGGCGAGACCATCGCCTACGTGCGACCCGTCGTGGTCTGTGACGGACCTGCGGATTGGTGTGATTTTCTGCGCTTCGCTGTGGCGGCGGGTATAATCGGAGATCATCCCGAGGCCATGAATGGCTGAAGAACCACATCCCGCACAGAATGCGGCACAGCCGACCGACCCGCCGCGCATGCTGGCCGCGGTTAGCCCGGGCAGCCGCCCGCGGTTCATCGAGGAAACCGGTGTGCGGATGAGGTGGGTCCTCATTGCCGCCGGGTGCGTGCTGCAATTGGTCAACACGATCATTCCCTATCCGTTCTTCTTCTTCATGGTGGCAGTGGCGGTACTGTACAACGGCACCATTCACCTGTTACTGCGGCGGGAGTCGGTGAATTTCCGCATTCTCGGCGTGGTGACGTGTACGATGGACGTGCTGGTCTCGGTGGCGCTGGTGTACGCGGGCGGCGACTCGGACCTGTACCTGTGGTACTTCGTCCTGTTCATAGCTCATGCGGCACGCTTCAGCACCAGGTGGGCAATGGTTCTGACGGTCGTGCTGATCGCGGCCTACGTGGGCGGCCTGCTGGTGCGAGCGGCGGAGATAAGCCCGGCTGTGCTGAACTGGCAAACGCTGTTCACACGCGTGCTTTTTGCGCTTCTGGCGACGCTGCTGGGCGGTTACCTCGCGACGCAGGAAAGACAACGTTTTGAAAACATCCTTCACCAGCAGCGTGAGATGTTTCTACTGGAAACTCATCGCCGGCGCATGCTGCAGGCCATCGAACGATACGTCGGTGCCGACGTGGCCAAGGGCATACTAAACGACCCGGACGGAGTGACGGCTCTGGGCGGCGCGCGGCGCAACGTGACGGTTCTGTTCGCCGACATACAGGGCTTTACCCCCATGGCGGCCCTTATACCGCCGGAACGGGTGGTGCAACTGCTGAACGCTTACTTCACCGAAGTCACGAAGATGGTCTTCCAGCACGGAGGGGCGCTGGACAAATTCATAGGCGATGCCGTCGTCGCGGTCTTTGGCGTACCGCAGCCGCGAGAAGACGACGCGCTGCGCGCCGTGCGCGCGGCGATGGCCATGCAAAGCCAACTCGAGCATGTGCGTCAAGAGTGGAAGGCGATAGTCGGCAAGCACCTCAAAGTAAGGATCGGGCTGGAAAGCGGCTGGGCTATTGTCGGCAACATAGGATCCCCGCAGCGGATGGACTATACGGTAATCGGCGATGTGGTGAACACTGCGTCGAGGTTGCAGAACCTCGCGCCTCCGGGCAGCATTGTGATGGGCGAGGCGACCTATGCCGCCCTGGCCGGCAAGGTGCCCGCCCGACTGATGCCGCCGACAGAGATTCGCGGCAAAGAAGGCGCGGGTCTGAAGCTCTACGAGGTGGCGGCCTGCGAGGACAGCGGCGCACCGGCAACGGTTTCCTAAAAGCATTTTGTGACCGAAACGCGCGACATTGTGGTGATTGGCGCAGGTCCGGCGGGGAGCATGGCCGCTCTGGAGTGCGCACGCGCGGGGCTGCGTACGTTGCTGCTGGAAAAGCGGAGTCCCGCCCGCAAGAAGCTCTGCGGCGGCGCGGTATCACAGCGCGGCGTGGAAGCGATGGACTTTCATATCCCGCCGGGGATCATCGAACGCGAGTGTTTCGCCCTGCACACGCGATATCGTGGTCGGGGCTGTCTCGTGCGGCAGCCGGAACGTATGGCAATCCTTGTCTCGCGCGACCGCTTCGACGAATTCCTGACCCACCAGGCCGCCGAGGCCGGGGCTGATGTGCGCTATGAGCAGCCCGCACGGGAACTATCGGTTCAGGCCGACGGAGTACGTATCGCTACGCCCACAGGCGAACTGCGGTGCAAGGCGGCGGTCATTGCCGCCGGAGTCAACTCGCGCCTGGCTGAGCATGTCCGTCCGCCGTGGTCCCGGCGCCGGCTCGCCGCTTGCGTGGGCATGGACATTCCGGCGGACGCGGCTACCATCGACCGCGTCTGCGGAGACGCCCTGGTAATCGACTACGGCATCACGCCGAGCGGCTACCTGTGGTTGTTTCCCAAGCGGGATTGCATCTCCGCGGGGCTGGGGCAGGTAGGTGGCGATGGCAGGGTGATGAAGCAGACCTTCCTCGCCTATCTCCGCAGCCACGCACTGCAGGCCGAAGGTAAGCTTCGCGGCGGAATCGTACCTCTCAAGGCGGCCACTGACCGCATCGTAGGCGAACGACTTCTGCTGGCCGGCGACGCGGGGGGGTTCGTCGATGCATTCACCGGCGAGGGAATTCACTTCGCGATGCTGTCGGGGCGACTCGCAGGCCAAACGCTCGTGGCTGCCGCGGACGAGGGGGATTTCTCGGCCGAAACGCTCGATGTCTATCGCCGCAGATGTGAGGAGAGCTTCCTGGGTGAGCTGCACGCCTCCAGGCGACTCACGAACGCCATGTACCGGTTCCCCCGGCTGCTGCTGCGCACGGCGCTGCGACACGAGGACGTCGTGAGGAAATATATCTCCTGCCTCGATCAGCCCCACGGCTACCGCACCTTCAGTCGCTGGTTCGCCCTTCGTCTGCCGAAGCTGTGGCTGACGTGACCGGCCCGTCGGTGAACGCCTGGACGCCGGTATTCCGGGCCATCATGGCAACGGAATATGACCTGGTGCCGAAGGCGTTCAGTCGCTTCCGCAGCCCGCGCACTTCTCATGCACCGCGATTTGCAGGCAGCAACGCGATACAATCAGGTAAACGCACTTTGCACACAGGACGATACGTTATCCATGAATTCATCAGCACAACCAACCGCGCCGACCGCCCTGCCCGAGCCGATTACCGTCGATCTTCGCACCGGAGACCTGGATGAACTGCTGTCCAGGGAATGGCTGCTGACCAACGAGATTGGCGCGTATGCCTCTTCGACGGTCCTGGGCTGCAACACCCGCCGATATCATGGGCTGCTGGTGGCCGCCACCACCCCCCCCACCGGGCGCGTGGTGACGCTATCGACCGTCATGGAGGACCTGGAGATATCCGGCGAGCGTCACGAACTGGCGGTGAACGAATTTCCCGGAGCGGTGGCGCCGGACGGGCGGTGTTACCTGGAGCAGTTCCGCAACGACCAGGCGGCCACGTTTGTCTATCGCATCGGAGAGGCGCAACTTGTCAAAGAGGTCCTGCTGTCCGATGCCGCCAACGCCGTCGTAGTGCGCTATACGCTGCATGGTAACGGCGGTGTCCTGCATGTTCGGCCTTTCGTGGCGATGCGGGATTTCCACCATCTCCGCAGCCGGTCCGACGCCTCTCTGCTGACCTTCGAGACCACAGAGGAAGGGCTGGTAATCCAGGATCGCGCCGGCAAGTTGCCCGGGCTGTATGTCATCAGTCGCGAAGCGGCCGTGGAGCCGGGCCCGGACTGGTGGTACCGCTTCCGCTACCGCACCGACGCCGCCCGGGGGCAGGATTGCCTGGAGGACCTCTATACGCCGGGCGTGCTGCGATACGAACTGGCCGACGGCGAAAGCTGCCAGTTCACCGCGGGGCTTGGCTCGCCCCGCCCTGTGGGGTTCGAGACCACGCGGGCGGCCCGCCAGAGCCGGCTGCAGGCGGCAGTCGAACACCTCGGCGATGGGGCCGACGATACCACCCGCCGTCTGGCGGTGGCGGCCGACGCCTTTATTGTCCGTCGCAGTTTCCCTGGAAGGGCCGACTCGGCGACCATACTTGCGGGCTTCCACTGGTTCGCAGACTGGGGGCGGGACACGTTCATCGCCCTTCCGGGGCTGCTTCTGAGCACCGGCAGGTTCGACCAGGCCCGGCGGGTCTTCCGCACATTCACGGCACACGTCTCCGACGGCATGGTGCCGAACCGCTTCGACGACTATTCCAGCGCCGCCCACTACAACAGCATCGACGCATCGCTGTGGTTCATTGTCGCCGCTGAGCGATATGTTGCGGCCACGGGCGATACGGACTTCTGGCTGACGGAGCTCCTTCCGGCCGTTCGGCAGATACTTCACGGGTACGAGTCCGGCACGCTGTTCGACATCCATGCCGACGCCGACGGACTGCTCTGCGGGGGCTCCGCGGATACGCAACTGACCTGGATGGACGCGCAATCCGACGGCCACCCCGTTACCCCGCGGCATGGCAAGGCCGTCGAGATAAACGCCCTGTGGTATTGCGCCCACAGGATAGTCGCCGATCGCTGCGGCGAGACCGACGCCGAACTGGCCGGTCGCCACCTGGCCCAGGCCCAGATGATATCCGACGCCTTCAACCGCATGTTCTGGAACGACGCCGGCGGGTGCCTCTACGACTGCGTCGGACCCGGCGGCCCGGACGATTCCTTCCGGCCGAACCAGATATTTGGCGTGTCGCTTCCTTTCAGCCCGCTGCCGGCGGAAAAGCAGAAGGCGGTCGTGACCGCCGTCGGCGAGAAGCTGCTGACGCCGTTGGGTCTTCGGACACTGGCGCCGGACGACCCCCGCTACCGGGGCACATACAGCGGCGGGTGGTCCGAACGCGACGAGGCGTACCACCAAGGCACGGCCTGGGCGTGGCTTATGGGAGCGTTCATCGAGGCGTATCTGAAGGTACACCAGGGCCGCGGCGAAGCCCTGGAGCAGGCCAGGCGATGGCTCCAGCCGTTTGACGTACACCTGGGCGAGGCGGGGCTGGGATTCATCAGCGAGATTTTCGACGGGGACCCGCCCCACACGCCCCGTGGATGCATCGCGCAGGCGTGGTCCGTGGGAGAGGTCCTGCGAGCCAAGCGGCTCATCGAGCAATACGAGGGCCAGGGAAATGCGGTTTAGATTGCTGCCGGTGGTGTTGGTTTTCAGCGCGACGGCGCCGGCCGACTTGCCGGTCGAGCTTATGCCCTCTCTGGAACGGACCGACGAAGTCTGGCCGTACTCCCCCGCGCGGCTGACGGTCGAAAATGCCTCCGATGAGGTTGTCGAGGCGATACGTCTGCGCTGGAGGCAAGGCGGACCGACGCTGGCTTACGACGTGGAGATTGCTCCGCGACAACAGGCGAACCTGGAGATAATGTTGCCGGCCGTCTGGCCCGAGCAGACTTTCCTCGTCTCAGTGCTGGGCGGGGATGGGCGGCAGTTGGATTCCACCGAGGCAACCATACGGTGGCCGACGGAACTGGTGCGCAGCGAGGCCTTTATCGACCCACAGATATGGCGGCGTTGGGACCCTCCCCCGCTTGCCTGGAGCCATCAGGCCCGGCTGAGCGGGTTCATAAAGGCCTTTGTGTTTTCACTAGCCATGTGCGGCGCAATGCTTATCGGACGAGGCGCCTTGCGACTGGCAGTGCTGGCACTGGCTATCGCAGCAGGCGTTGGCGTGACCACTTTGTCGAGACCCGAGGCCGTCGAGATGCGGACGGTTACGATCGCGGACGACCAACATCCGCAGGACGCCCCGCCTTACGACCTTCTGGCAGTGGAGGCGAGGCGAACAACGGCCCCAACACTCAGAGACGCTGTCCTCGCTCCGGTGTATCTGTCCCGATACCACATGGTCCGCGATGAGACAGTCGTTCACGCAGACGGACGGGTTGAGACTGTCCTTAAGGGCGGTGAGGTGCGGCTGTTCAGACGACGGCTTGAGTAGATGGCGTCTTCCGTCGGCCCCATTTCCGCTCGCCGACAGTTTGGACCGGCAAAGAACGTGGGCAGGCCCTGGAAGCGGTTGACCCCCTTTTCAGCTCTCCCGCCGATCTTCCTCGTCGTCCTCGTCCTGTTCCTCCAGCTTCAGACGGCGGCCCGCCTCGGCCCAGGCGTCGATATAGGGTGTGGGCGGCCGTCTCGGCGGGGGCGCCCCCAGCACCCGCGACATGAATCTCATAGCCCCCCACAGCAGCACGAGCATGTCCACCGCAAGCATTACCAGTGTCGCCCAGGCGACCCGCACCAGTATTCGCCGCAACTCCGGGTCGTCGGTAGCTTCAGCCCGGTCCAGCATCGTCACCAGCAGAGCCACCAGCATACCGGCCGCTATTATCAGCGAAGCGAAGAGTATCGCGAAGCTTATCGTTCGCGCGGCGCTGGGGCGTCTTACTTCCATGGCGCGCTCGCTCTCGGGTCGAAGGGCACGGCCTTGTCGAACTGCTCAAGCGCCTTGCGACCCTCTTCGGGAACGTCCGGCGGCGGGACGATTCGTATCATCACTCGCTGGTCACCGCGGCTCTTGCCGCCGGAGGCCGGCACGCCCTTGCCGCGCAGCCGTAACTGCCGTCCGCTGGGCGTTCCCGGCGGTATGGTGACTGTCGTCATGCCGTCGATGGTCGGCACGTCCACCTTCGCACCCAACGCGGCCTCGGAGATGCTGATGGGCACGTCCACGCAGATATCCCGGCCCTCTCGGCGGAAATAGGGGTGTTCGCGGACGTGCGTGACTATGTAAAGGTCGCCCGGACCCGCCGGGCCGTCGGCGCCCTTCTCGCGTACGCGCACGCGGGAACCCTCGCCGACTCCCGGGGGAATCTTGACATTGACGGTTTCCGTCCTGTCACCGCGGTGCAGCCGAAGTGAGATTGTAGCGCCGCGGATCGCCTGGAGGAAATCCAGCGTGATGTTGTATTCCAGGTCTCTTCCGCGGACGTTCCGCCGGCGAGACCCCCGCGCGGCCCCTTCGGGACGCCCCCCGCCGAGGGCCTCCATGATGTCGTCCAGGGACATGCCCATGAAGTCCGACATGCCGCCGCCGAAGATGTCCTCGAAGCGCACCCCGCCGGGCGCTCCACCACCACCCGACCAACGGTACGTCCGCGTTCCGCCGGCTCCCGGTGCTCCGGCGCCTGCAAAATCTCCGGAAACACCGGCATGGCCGAACTGGTCGTATTTCTTCCGCTTCTCGGGGTCCGACAGCACCTCGTACGCCTCGGTCGCCTCCTGGAACCTCTGCGAGGCGTCCGGCGACTTGTTGACGTCAGGGTGGTATTTCCGCGCGAGCTTGCGGTAGGCGGATTTTATCTGGTCGGCCGAGGCGTCGCGCGAAACACCCAGAATGTCGTAGTAGTCCTTCTTCGCCATAATCTTTGACATTGTAACGACCCGGCGGGGCGCGCTCCAGTTACCCCGCCGCCGGGGCCGCCGCGGCAAGCCCAGGAGGGCGAAAACGCCGCCCGGTTCGGTTCGGCGGTGGGAGGTGGTGGTCCGTTGTCAGCTCGCCACGACCTGGGAAATGTTGAACACCGGCAGCAGTAACGCCAGTGCGATTCCGCCGACGACGATCCCCATCAGCACTATCACCAGCGGCTCTATCATCGTGGTAACGGCTTTGACGGACGATCGCAGGTCCGACTCGCAGAAACCCGCCACGCGGTTCATCACTTTAGCGAGCTGACCCGTACGCTCACCGGCAGATATCATCTGCGCCACTGTGGTGGGTATCAGATCTCTGTGGTCTTTGAGCCGATCCGAAACGTTGGCCCCCTCCTTGACGTTGTCGGCCACGTCGTTCCAGACGTCCGCATAGCACCTGTTGCCGGCCACCTCCGCCGACAACTGCAGGCAGTCCAGCATGCTCACGCCGCTGGAGACCATAGTCGCCATCGTCCGCAGCGAGCGGGCAAGGTAGGCCTTGCGGTACATCTTCCCCAGAAGCGGCACGGATATGCGTATACGGTCCAGCAACCGTCGGCCGCTTGAGGACTGAAAATACAACCACAGCAATGTCACAGTCAGGACCAGTCCGAACAGTATGGCCGCCCAGTTGCTGACCAGGGTGGAACTCAGGCCCATAAGCATCCTGGTGGGAACCGGCAGCGGGACGCCCTTGCCCGAGTAGATCTTCTCAAACCGGGGCATGACGAATATCAGCAGCGCGACGACCACCACCGTACAAAAGCCCAGCAGCAGCGCGGGGTACGCCAGCGCGCCTTTGACTTTCTTTCGGGTGTCGCGGTCCTGTTCGAGGTACTCACTGAGCCGTTGGAGCATCGAGCCCATTGTCCCGGACGCCTCGGCCACCCTCATTGAGGCAACGAAAAGGCGGCTGAATATTTTTGGATGCCTCTCCAGGGCGCGGGAGAACTCGCAGCCGGCCTTGACCTGGGTTGAGAGGTCTTCCACCACCGCCTTCAGTGTAGGGTGATTCGTGCCTTCGGATATGGCGTCCAGGGCCTCGGCCAACGGAACGCCGGTATCGACCATGACGGCCAATTGCGTGCAGAAGAAGATTACGTCGTCGCGTTTAACCCTCCGGCCATACGAGAACACCATCTCGCGGTCATCGCTGCGGCTCTGGCGGCGCGGCGCAAGAGATACAACGGTGCTGCCGTCTTTGCGGAGTGTCCTGGAGGCACGGTCCATATTCGGCGCGTTGAACGTGCCGTTCTGAACCTTCCCCGCCGAATCGCGAACCTTGTAATCGTAAGTCGGCATCGTCCGGGTCCCCTGCCTGCGGTCGTCAGCCCGCCGTGGCGCGGAATACCTCCTCTATAGTGGTGATGCCGGCCTTGACCTTGGCCATGCCGTCGGCACGCAGCGTGGTCATTCCGCCCTCGATGGCGGCGGCGCGAAGATCACTCACGTTTGGAGCGACGGTTATCCGGTCCCGAAGCGACTCGTCCGGCACCAGCAGTTCAAAAATACCTATCCGCCCGCTGTAGCCCGTGTTGCGGCAGTGCTTGCAGCCGGCTCCGCGGTAGAACGTCTCCACCTCGCCGACTTCCTTCTCCACCGCGCGGCGGATATTCTTCGGCGGCTCGTACGGCTGCTTACAACGGTTGCATATCTTCCGTACCAGACGCTGCGACAGCGAAGCCACCACCGACGCCGAGACGAGATACGGCTCCACGCCGATATTCAGCAGCCGGGCCACCGCGCCGGGGGCGTCGTTCGTATGCAGCGTTGAGAACACCAGGTGGCCGGTCAGGGCGGCCTGGACCGCTACCTTGGCCGTGTCGGGGTCGCGTATCTCGCCCACCATCACGATGTCCGGGTCCTGCCGCAGCAGCGACCGCAGTGCGCTGGCGAACGTGAAGCCAATCTTTTCGTTGACCTGGAACTGGTTGACCCACGAAAGGTTGAATTCCACAGGGTCCTCGACCGTGACGATGTTGACCCGGTCGTCGTTCAGCTCCCGCAGAACGCTGTAGAGGGTGGTGCTCTTTCCGCTGCCGGTCGGTCCGGTTACCAGGATGATGCCATTGGGCGACGAGATGCAACTCTTCCATCGCTGGAGCATCTCGAAGCTGAAACCCAGCTTCTCGAGGTTCACCAGTACGTTTCGGTTGTCGATTACGCGAATGACGACCTTCTCGCCGAACTGCGACGGCATGGTGCTTACGCGCAGGTCGATCGGTCTGCCTTCCATCAGCACGTGTATGCCGCCGTCCTGGGGAAGCCGCCGCTCGGCGATGTCCAGGCCCGCCATGATCTTGATGCGGCTGGAAATAGCCGGGCCCATCTTGTACGGCGGACGGAGCTTTTCGTACATCACGCCGTCCACCCGATAGCGGACGCGGAGAGCCATCTCGTCCGGCTCGATGTGGATGTCCGAGGCGCCTTCGCGCACCGCGTGGAATATCAGGTAGTTGACCAGCTTGATGACCGGAGAGCTTTCGGTAACGTCCTCCACATCGCCGATGTCCTCCATGCCGTCATCGACGACCGAAAGCTCGGCGGATTCGGCCTCGTCGAAAATGTCGTCTATGACAAAGACGTTTGCCGAAGGCAGATGCGTCTCCAGCGTGGCCTTTATGTCGCGCTCGGTGGCACAGACGACCAGCACTTCGCAGCCCGTTATCCGCCCGACTTCTTCCAGCAGAAACACGTTGGCCGGCTCGCTGACCGCCAGTGTCAGTCGGTTGCGGACCTTGAACAGCGGCAGTACCGAGTGCCGCTCCAGAAACTCCCGTGGCAGGACATCGATTACACGGGGATCGGCAATGCGGGGCGAGATACGGGCGAACGGCACGCCGTAGCCCGCCGCCAGTGCCGCCATGATCTGCTCCTGGCTGCAAAGCTCCAGTTTCTGAAGCACCTCGCCCAACAGCAGCGGCTCTGAGGCGCTTTGCTGGTACTCCAGCGCCTGGGCAAGCTGGTCCTCGGTCAATGCGCCGTGGGCCACGAGCAACTCGCCCAATTGCAGTTTCTGGTCTGTCGTTCTGACAGTCATTTCCGGTAGCCCCGCTATGCTAGGATTGGCCGTCCTTCACGGCCTCGGGCACGTCGTCGAATACCGACAGCACGCCGTCCAGCCGTGTAAGCTCCAGTATGGTGCGCACATTCTCGTCGCACTTGACCAGCTTCAGCCGCCCCAGTCCGTCGCGCAGGTTTTCCTGCAGTTCCAGCAGCCGTTCCAGGGCGGTGCTGTCCACGAACGGCACCTTCGAAAGGTTCAGCACCAGGTCCACCGCGTCGCGTTCGGTGTAGTAGTGATTCACAGCCCCATTGAACGCGCTGATGGAATCCTCGTTCAGCTCGCCTTCGAGGTTCAGTATCACTGCGTGTCCGTGTGTTTCCGCGGTGATGTTCATTGCTGCGCCTCCCCCAGCATCGTTGATACATTCAGCGACGAAGGCAGCTCGCTCAGCTCGCCGGCGAGCTTGTGGGGATCAAGCTCAATAAACTTCCGCACCAGCTCCGGATGAAACTGCGAGCCGGAGTTACGCTGCAGCTCCGCAATCGCGTCGTCCACCGAGAGCTGAGCACGGTATGTCCTCTGACTGGTCATGGCGTCGAAAGCATCGGCCAGACCGATAATTGCGCCTTCTATCGGAATCTCATCGCCCTTGAGTCCCCTGGGGTATCCCCTGCCATCGGGGCGTTCGTGATGGGTAAGAATGCCGCCAACTATCGGCTCCATCTGTCGGATACCGCCGAGTATCCTCGCACCGGCGCCGGGATGCCGCTTCATCATCTCGTACTCGTCGTCGGTAAGTCGTCCCGGCTTGCAGAGCACGCCGTCGGGTACGCCTATCTTGCCGATATCGTGCAGCAGCCCGGACAGATACACCTGCTCGACTCTTTGTGGCGGAAGCCCGTACGCCTCCGCCAGACGCCGTGATATCAGAGCCACACGCTGCGAATGACCGCAGGTGTACGGGTCCTTGGCGTCTATGGTGGCCGTCAGTGCGTGCAAAACCCCCATCAACAGATCTCGCAGCTCCGCGTACAGATGGTTGTTGGTCAGGAAAGCGGTCACCTGATCCGCAACCGACCCGAGCAGCTTCATGTCCACGCTGCTGAATTCACCGTTGACCTTGTTCAGCCCCAGAAGAATGCCCATATTCTCGTCGCTGCCGATGGGAACTGCGATTACGCTGCGGACATCTTCGTTCCAGGTCTCGGAATAGGCGGCGGCAAAGTCGTTGTTCAGGTACCCGTTGGCGCCGACAAGCTGAGGACCAACATAGGCCTCCGCCAGGTGGCGCAGTTCGTCCCTGGCCAGTTCCGGCGTACCACGAACGACGACAACGTCCTCATCGACACCCGGCGGGTGCGAATAGACCAGCCCCACGACGGCCGAGACGCCCATCACCGAAACCAGCCCGTCGCAGACCTTTCCAAGGAATTCCTGGGGCTGCTGGGTAACCCTCATCGAGCCACTGATGCGATATAGCAGACTCAGCTCCTCGTAAGCGGTCGCGAGGTTGCTGCTGAGCGTTTCAAGCTCGTGCTCGGCGTTGTGTATTCGCTGCTCGTAGTTCAGCGACCAATCGAGAATCTGCAGCAGATTCCCGACCTCGTTGCCGCTATGCCAGCAGTCGCGAGATGCGGACTCGCGCATGGACTGCAAATCCAGCCCGCAGCGGTCGCACATACGAGCAAGCAGCTCTTCGTCTTCGGTAAAGTCAATGGGCGGAAAACACGCGGTTACCGCACCGACGAGCCGGCGGCGGCGATATATCGGAACGGCCACAATGCGGCAGCCCCAGGGCGCGGAGCCGTGGCGGCCCTTACCTTCGGCAATTGTCCCGGCCGCCAGCTTTTTAGCAGACGCCAGGCAATGGCATCCTCCCGCACGAGCCAGAGTGCAGAAGCGTCCGGCATCTGAAAGCGAGGAGTAATGCACACTGTCCGCATCCCAGACCTCCAGAGTCGCACCCAGCTCGGCAAGCTTGGCGGCAACGCTTGACAGCACCGGCTCCAGCGCCTGCATCTCACGAACTGCGTCACGGGCTGTAGTCTTCATCATGCCTCCGCTTCGGCCTCTTGTTCACAGGTCTTCAGAAGCTTGTTGACGGTCTCCAGCAGCTCCCGCGGGCTGAACGGCTTGGCCAGCTCCACCGATATCCGGGCCTCGGCCATCTCGGCGCGGTCGATCTCGAAACCCCTGGCCGTGAGCATGATCGCCGGCACGTCGCGCATATGCTCCATCCGCCGCAACTGGGCACAGGCCTCCGTGCCGCTGAGCAGCGGCATCTGGTAGTCGAGTATCAGCAGGTCGGGACGGTCCTCGGCGCAAAGCTCCAGCACCTCCTGTCCGTCCATCGCCGTGATTACCTCGTACCCGGCGTTGGATAGTTTCATGGAGACCACGTGCAGGATGTGGGCCTCGTCATCGGCGATAAGTATTCTCTTTGTCATGGTGTCCCTGCCTTTGCCTGCCCCGGCGTTGCGCCTCGGTTGCGTCAGTTCAGTATGGGCAGCTCGAAACTGAACTTGCTGCCCTTGCCCGGCTCACTTACGACGGAGACGTTTCCGTCGTGCACGCTTTCAATGATCTGTTTGACAAGCGCCAACCCCAGCCCCGTGCCCTGGGCGGATTTGCTGCTTTCACGGACCCGGTAGAACTTGTCGAATACATGGGCCAGATCCTTGGCGCTTATGCCCGCACCCGTATCGGCGACCTCGCAGACCGCGACGCCGCGGGCCTCATCGACGCCCGTCGTAACGGTCACCGTCCCGCCCGAAGGCGTGTATTTGATGGCGTTGGAAACCAGGTTCAGCACTGCCTGGTAAATCATGTCGTAGTCCGCCTCTACCTGGTAATAGACCGGCGAGAGACGATCCACGAGCTTGATGTTCTTTGCCGCCGCCTGCGGTGCGGCGACGTCCAGAACCTGCTTGACCGGGCCTGTCAGACCCATCGGCTCGCGGTTGGCCTTCATCACTCCCGCCTCGATACGGGAGATATTCAACATGTTCTGTATCAGCCGGTTCAGACGGTCTGCCTCAGAGGCAATGATGTCGTAGAATTCCCGGCGGGTCTGCTCATCCTCGGCCTCGCCGTCCACCAGCATCTCCACGTAGGCCTTTATGGACGCAAGCGGCGTCTTCAGTTCGTGCGAGACGTTCGAGACGAAATCGGTCTTCATCTGGGCGATTTCCTTCTCGCGCGTAACGTCCCTTAACACCGCCACCACGCCGGAAAGCTCCCCGTGAGGAGCGACCACGCAACTGAGCGTGATGTTGTAGGTCCTGGGTTCGCCCCTGTGGGACAGTACGTGCTCGACTATCTTGCGGTGGGACCCCTTGCCCTGGCTGCGGGTCTCGCGAATCAGACGGACCAGCGTGCCGTCCGATATGACACCGTCGATGTTCTTGCGAAGACCGGCCTCGGCGCGGAAACCCAGGAGCTTCTCGGCGGCCTCATTAGCCAACAGGAGTTCGTCGAAACGGTTTGTTACGATGACCGCGTCTGAGATCGAGTAGATAATCGCCTCAACGTGATGTTTCTCGGCGGCGGCGATTCGTGCCTGGATCTCAAGCTCGCGTTTGTCGGCGCGGAGCCGGTCCATCTCGCCGTTGAGGGTGGTCAGCAACTCGTTGAGTGCGCGGACTACGCACTGAAGTTCCTCGGTGCCCTCCGCCATCACCAGCCCGACCTGCCGACTGCGCGTCATCGTGCCGAGCTGATCAACGATGCGCCGCATGGCGCGCCCGATGCCGTGCCAGAACATGACCATCACCAGCACGGTGGCCCCTGCTATGAGGCCCAACACCACGTAGGTGTACCCGGCCGGCAAGTCGTTTCTGGCTCGCAGGGCCATCACCGTAACGTAATATGCGGAACTGACCCCCAGTGCTACGAGCACAATGGTCGCCAGTCCCAGCCGTTTGGCGATGGTCACGATACCCTCCTGTCTTTAGGCCGCGTGAGTCTCTCAGAGCGTGCGGCACGGTTACGTATTGGTCAGTTGAGCATTTCCAGGCGCATGGGCCGTCCGTCGGCAAGAACTTTCGACAGCGGATGGTCGGGGTCCAGCTCCATCGCACGAGCGTAGCACCGCTGTGCCTCCGCGTGCTCACCCACAGCGCTGTAGGCCCGCCCCATGAGCCAGTAGATCATGGGATTGTCGTCGAATTGCGAGCTGTGCTCACTGAGGACTCGCACCGCCCGGTGCGCCTGCCCGTCGGACAGGAGTGAATAGCCCAGCAGCAGAACGGCCTCGGACCTGGTGGCGTCAAGCTGCAGGGCCTTGTTCGACCACATAACGGCTCGCGATACGTCGCCCAAAGCCAGGGCCGCGCGTGCCATGTTCGTCCATGCGGAGGGGTCGGAGGGGCGCTGATCGCTGACCTGCTGGAATGCGTCCCTGGCGCCGAGATGCTGCCCGAGAGCCAGTCGGCAGTTGCCCAGCAGTGTATAAACCCACGCCGGTGCTTCATATTCGTCCATGGTCAGCAGACTCTCTACAGTGTCGGACGATCGCTCATACTGCTGAGACAGGAACTGCGCCTGCGCCAGAGACTCACGGTAGTAGTAGTTGTCGTAGTCCAGGTCGTGGGCTTCGAGGAAATGCTCGGCCGCTTCGGCGTAGTCTTCCCGCATCATTGCCAGACGACCGGCCAACTCGTGTATGGACGGATCGCCGTCTGCGGAGTTGAGATAAGACCGGATGTACTGGCGGGCCTCATCGACCCGTCCCATCTGGACCATGACCTCACCGGCCGCCACAACCGGGGCGATGTCGCTGTCGTCCAGCGCATAGGCCTTGCGGTAGAGGTCCAGGGCTTCGGGCAGATTGCCGGCCTTCTCGGCCGCAACCCCAAGCAGGTAGTGCACCTCACCGGACTCCGGCGCTTCCTCGCGGGCCTGCTGGAGGTGCCTGGCGGCATGGGCGTAGGCGCCTTGCTCGATCAGCACCTTGCCCAACAGGATTCGCGCCTCGGTGTAATCCGGCGCAAGGGCCAGTGCGTCACGGGCCTTGGTGGCCGCCTTGTCAAGCTGACCAACCTTAAGGTGTTCCAGACCCGCACCGTAAAGGACCTTGGCCCTGGCGTGATGCCAGCGGTCATAGGCGTCGCTGCGGGACTCCGAGAGCGACGTCTGCCCGCAACCCGCCAGGGCCAGGATTGTTCCTATCGCTATTGCGACGGCAATTGTTTTCATGGCAAAGCTCCGATGACCTCGCCTCTGCTTCGTGGTTTGTCCATGCCCGGCAGGTCAACGCAACACCGGGCAAGCTCTGGCTATCCCTCGCCTTCGTCGCCGACCGCGTCGCCCTGCGCGGATTTTTCCGGCTCAGGGGCCACCAGCGGCGGCTCATCGGCCGGGACTGTCCTGGGCGATTCGTTCTCCAGGGCTTCCGCCGGATCATTGTCGCCGGCGTCCATCGCGCCCTGATCCTCTACCGGCGTCGGCGGCTCGCTGGGGCGATTCGGCTCATTCAGCTCAACCTCCGGGAGGATGGGCGGCTGACCGGGCAGCGGATCCTCGTACATCGGACCGATACCCATCTTCTCGCGCACCTCAGGAGATATCCTCTCGGGGTCTCTGGGGCGTTCGTGCGGCAGCACGCGGCCGGCGGGCTTCTCCAGCTCGTACATGAGCATTCTCTGAGTGAGGTAACGGCTGATGCTGTCCTGAACGTGGTCCGCCCAGTACGCCTCCTGGGTCAGCCGCTCTTTGAGGCGAGTGGCTTCTTCCATATTCGGTCGCATGGAAAGGGCCATATCCAGATGCCACAGGGCCTTTTCCTCATCTCCGTCGGACAGCGACTGCCGGGCCTTACGCACGCACTGCTCGGCCAGACGCGTCCGCCCCCACCACCTCATGCCCTTGCGGGTGCCGATGCGGTAACGCTCTATGTCCTGCAGTGCCTGATCGCCAAGCGCCTCGGCCGCATCCTGCCTGACTATGTGCGGCGTGATGGCGATGATGATTTCTTCCCGGTCGGTGGTGTCCTTGGTCTGCCTGAAGGCGGCCCCGAGGTAGGGGATATTGCCCAATCCCGGCACCTGCCCGCGCGAGGAGTTCTGCACCTCGCGAAACAGACCACCGATGACTATCGTGTGCCCGTCGCGTACCAGCACGTTGGTGGTTACCTCAGTGGTAGTCTCGCTGGGCAGAACGCTGCTGCCGATCTGCTGAACGCTGCCGGAGGAATCCTCCGGATGGATCTCCATGCGGATGTAACCGTCACGGGCGATATAGGGCCGGACGCTCAGCCGCGTGCCCGTCTCGAGGAACTCAACGGTCTCGGTGGCTACCGTCTCGGTGACCGTGGTCGTTATGTAACCGTCGCGGTTACCGACCATCACCTGCCCGCGCTGCTTGTTGACGACCAGCAGCTTCGGGTTGGCCAGGATGGTTACGTCGGTAATGCTTTCCAGGGCGCGGATAAAGAACCCTATCTCATTGGCGAGAATACCGAACGTGAACCCTCCGCTGGGCACGGCACTGTTGAAATCGGTCCGCACCGTGCCGAACAACCGGTTGCCCGGGAAATCACTTCCCGCCAGCTCACCGGTCGTGACGTTGGTCACGCCGTCGCTGGTGGAGTCCAATGTCTCGAAGTCGATTCCCGCGAGGGTGTTGAAGTCGATACCGAGGTGGTTGTTCTCATCCAGCGACGCCCGCATAAGCGTGGCCTCAATGAGCACCTGTTCGGGCTTGACGTCAACCTCGCGGAGTATCTTGGCGATCTCCTCGAGGCAATCCTCGTAGTCGCGGACTACCAGCATGTCGGCGGTGGCGTAGTCGGTGCCGCCGGCTTCATCTCCGCCGCTACTGACGCCGGAGCCGGCAGCCGGTGTCGTGGCGATGCTTCCGTCGCTGGACATCGCCGGTTCGATAAGCGCGCTGGCGTCCTCGGCGGTTATGTATGACAGGCGGAAAGACCGGGTGGACATGGTCCGCTCAGCGGCCTTTATCTCCGCAAGCTGCTCCGGGGTGTACACGTAGATGAAGTTGCCTTCACGCTGGTACACGAAGCCGGTGGCCTTGAGGACCGCATCGAGCGCCTCCTGGAAGGTGACATCGTACAGGTCGGCGGTTACCTCGCCCTGGACCTCCTTGGTGGCGATGATGTTTCGCCGCCCCTGCGCGCTGAGCATCTGCAGCATGCTCCGCAGGTCCGTGCTGCGGGCGTTGATATTGAAGGTATCGCTGTCGGTCCGTTGCACGGGCGAGCCGCCGCCGTTGTCCTGGGCGTCGGATGTCGGCGCCGCAAAAAGCAGCGCGCCGACCGCGCATAGACTCGCGAGCCGTACCATCAGCTTTGCCGCGGTCATAGTATCCTCTCCTCGCTTATGACGACCGCTCTGGACGGTTCGTCCTCTGGGTATCCTGCGAATCCTCGCTTCAACAAATGCCTCCCTGGCTCAACTTTTCATTCGCAGTCGTATACGCACACCTTCTTTTTCGATCAGACAGGCATGCGGCTTGATTTCCACGATGCGAAATCCGTTGATTGTTTCCCCTTCCATCAGGACCTTCCCGTTGATGATCGCCGTCGGAGTCGCCGAGACCGCGGTGCTCTCCAGCCGGAGAGACTGCGCCTCGCCCTCGACCCGTCGGCTACGGGACTCCTCTATATCCTCGCCTTCACAGGTCTCCAGCGATGTGTCGCTTCCGGCACCATCGCCTTCGATCGGGAAGGCAGTCAGTTGCGGTCTGAAGATGTCTCGTTGTATGTTCCTGTCGATACTGCGGACATATTCGGCCTGCTTGGACTGCTCCCACGGGTCCGCTTCGACGACCGCCCAGGCGTCGGATTCGTTCGCGGCGGCTGCGTCCCCTACGGACGCATCGGCCGCCTGGGAGGTGCTCGGCCCGGACAGGACCAGCTTCACAGCCAGCACCAGCACCAGCACCGCCAGGCCCCCCGCCACCGCGGTTTTCCGCGCGTCTTTGCGAAACTCAAACCACAGGCGGCGACGAATGCGATCCAGATTGTCCCGAAGGTCTTCCATCCGTCCGTATCCTCAGTCGCCCAGGAAATATATGTTCATGCGCATCTCTATTGTCAGCTCGTCCGAATCCGGCTGGGCTTCCATCGACAGCTTGTCAACCCGGGCCAAGCGCTCCATCTGCTCCACGCGGTTGAGGAACCTCACCAACGACAGGAAATGTCCACGCAGCCGCATGCGTATGGGCAGCGTCTGGAAGCGTTCTTCGCGTTTCGGGTTGCCCGGCTCTATGCGGTCGCTGAGCAGGTCCTCTGCGGGAAGATTCAGCGTGATCTCCCGAAGAAACTCGCCCAGCTCCTGTTGCTTCGGCAGCCGCCTGTCGAAGTTGCTGTAGCGGCGCTTCATCTCCTCGACTTCCTCTATCAGTTCCGGGAGGCGCTGGGCGGCCTGAAGGTCGCTGTCCAGCACCTGCCGCTGTGCTTCTATTCTTCCGGTAAGCTCTTTTAGCTCCCGGTGCTGCGGATAGAAAACGGCCGCCGCCGATACGGTGAGCATGCCCACCGCCACCAGCAATACCGGCCAGTGTTTCTTCATGTTCTGGGACATCACTTCTCCCGATGGCTAGCGCACGACGTAGCAACTGACCAGGAATTCCCTGGCCCGCCGCTGCCTGAACTCCACATCCCGCGCGTAGCCCATCTTGATATCTTCCAGCAGCGGATTGCCCGCCAATGCCGCGATGAAGTTCGCCACATCCACGTCGCTGGGGGCAAGCCCCGTGATCCGCAGTTGAAGCCGCCGCACGAAAACCGGCTTGACCGCGACCTCGGCGGCGCTGCGCGGGCCTGCTGAATCGCCCTGCCGGGCGCCGGACGGCCTCTCCTGCTCGACCTCCACGGTTTCAAGGTTTATCGAACGCAGGGCCACGTTCTCCGGCGTCAGATGGGTGATCACCGCCAGCACGTCCAGAGCGGCGACGCAACTGCCCATGTCCTCGTTCACCTGCTTCTTCAAAAGCAACTCTGACTGCTCCGCGCGGAGCTGCTCAAGCAGATTCAACTGCTCGGCCGCCCTGCCGGCGCGGTCTGCGAGCATCGAAAGCTGCCCTCGCGCCTCCTGAATGCGGCCTTGGCGCAGAACCCCCAGCAGCACCAGCCCAAGGGCGCATATCACCAGCAGGTTGAGCTGGCCCAGAAGGCGGCGACGACGTTCACGGCGTCGTCGGATTTCGTCAGGCAGAAAGTCGACGCTCTGCATCCCCATCCTCGCTTTGGGTCTTATCCATGTTGTGGCGCATCGCCAGACCGGCGCATATGCTCCATTCGCACAAAACCCCTCTGCGGTCCGCTCCCAGCGATACGCGCGAAAGGTCCACGTGACGAAGGGGTCTGCCCAGCACACACTCCGTGCTGACGTGTTCGTTCAGCAGCTTCACCACCGCCGGGTCGTACGACTCGCCGCCGGTAAGGAGCACCTGTTTGGGGCGAAGCCCGCGAAAAGTGACCGCGCAGTAACGCAGGCACAGCATTATTTCGTGGGCCAGTTCCTCAACCTTGCCTCGAACGGCATCGAACACCGTCCACTGGACCGAATCGTCGGCGGACAGGCGCGAATCACTCTTGCCGGTCTCGCCTTGGGAACGCATGATCTTCAGCCGCAATTCGTCTGCTTCGGCCTCGGAAAGATTAAGTTGCTCGGCGACGGCCTTGACCATGTCCCGCCCCCCGATGCTGATATTCTTGATGAAGACCACCTGCCGCCCACGCGCCACCACAACGCGGGTCGCCCGCCGTCCCAGGTCCACCAGTACGGTGACGGCCTGGGCGTCTTCGCGGCGCTTCAAGAGCCGCTCGAAGCTGCGGAACAGCGCCAGCGGTTCGGCGTCGATGTTCTCCAGCCGAAGCCCAAGCTCATCGGCGATGCGAACTCTGGCCTCAACTGCATTGGCAGGGGCCGCCATCATGATTATCTCGTTTCGCAGCTCCTCGCCGACCCTCACCTGTCCGGCGTTGACGAAGGACAACTGGTCGTTTCGCGGCTCGAAATCGAACTGCTCGCTCGCCTCCCACTGCACCGCCTGCGCCAGTTCCGCCTCCGGCATCTGCGGCAGGCGCAGCAGCTTGATACGCAGGTCCTCACACGACAGCGCCATCACGGCCCGGCGACCCCGGAAATTACCCTTATGCAACAGTTCCCGCAGGACGCGCACGCGGTGGTCATGCAGTTCATCGGAGTCGTCGGCGATGCCACGCGGCAGACGGGCACGAGCACAGTCCACCACCGAGAGGACCCCGCCGGACTTGCGAAGCTGCATCAGCTTCACGCTGTCGCTGCCGAGGTCAATGCCGACAGGCCAACTGCCACCAGATGAGAAGATTCCAATCATGTCCCTCTGCCGTTGCCCCTCGTCACTGTCGGCTCACGCTGACCCTGCCGGTAGCCGCCGCCACGCTCACAGCGTAGCTGTATTCGCCAGCTTGAATTACGACGGTTCCGCCGTTGTCCGGAGCACCGACTTCGTCAAAGACAACGCTGTCGGCGCCGCCGAAATCCGCCGAGACCAGCTCGACCTGCTCAAAGCCGCTTTGCCCTGAGAAGTCCACCTGGTACGTGGTCTTTGTAATCGGATTATTCAGGAGCCCACTTGTGTTAGATAAGCTGTAGCTTTCGCCAGTTACGTCGAATGTCACCGTCACCGGCGATTGCGTGGTTATGGCGTAGTCCTGGGCGTACTGCAGGTCGGTGGCGAGCATTCTGGCGGCGGAGGTCGCCTGCATGTCGGCGCTGCGAACGGCATGCGGCACAACGATGGCCGCTGTTATCGCCAGGATCATCACGACGACGATCAGCTCCACCAGCGTTACGCCATGCCGGCCAGGCGCGCGCAACACCGGTCGCGGAAGACGACTGCGACGTCGCGGGCTGAGCGCCATACCCGGTTGGACCAGCGCCTCGGGACGTCTAGGAACCGTCGGGTTTAGTCGTGGCCTCATGGCTCCCTCCGGTTTCTGCTCCGGACACCTGGACGCGAACCTTTCCGCTGGTTAGAAGTCCGATAATCTCATCCAGCTTCCTGTTCGTCTGCTGCTGCGCTTCCAGGAACTCCTGCCTCTGGCGGCCGGCGTCACCCCAGGCCGTTGCCGGCTCGGCCGCCGCAATACTTTCACCGCCGGCGACGGTCAGATACGCCAACCAGACGGCGGCAAGCGCCAGCACCAGAACTACACCCGTTCTGAAGAGTTTTTCAGGGGCTTTGGCATTACCCATGTCGTCATCTCCCTGCCGGTAAAAGCTAATTCGCATCAACAATGCTTGTCCCGCCGCTGAAGTCGTAGATAAAGCAGCGGCTGGAATCGAACTGGATTATCTGAGTTCCCTTAAGCTCATCGGACATTCCCATTGTCCGGGTAAGTAAGCCGCCCGTAATCGTGACGTGCGAACCCTCACCGGTGCCTGCAATGCCCCCATTGGCGATAACCATGCCGTCTATCTCGGCGCCGGCATCGCTGTTGATGATCACCTGTCCGCTTGCGACGATGGCCGGATAGTTGCTCTGTGCCTCAATCTGAATGTTGGTCCCGTCAAGAACCATATCACCATCGACTACCAGCGTGCCCTGGAAGTGCACATTGTCGGAGATGATCACCGGATTGCCGCCCGCCGGCACCAGGTGCACAACGCCGCCGGGGTTTCCGCTAATGATGGAACCACCCCCGCACAACGGATCGCTGCTGGTCAGAAGCCCCGTCTCCTTCTGGATGGCGTCTCCGGACAAGTCGGGATCGCCGCGATTGTCGGCTCCGTACCAGACGTAGTGTATGTAGTCCTCGTAGTCGATCTTCGGGACCGGGACGTATGGCGCGCCGGATACGACCGAGCCGTTGACGCCTCCGCCCCAGTCCTCGGCCGAGCCGCATGCCGATACGTTACCGTTAACCGTCCCCAGGACGTAAACGTTGCTGTTTCCGTGGACGTTTCCGGTCAGGTTCGCCGACGACGGAAGCACACAGTCGTTCGAACCGATCAGCAGGACGTGGTTCAGGTCGATGTATCCATAGCTCCTGAGCAGAACGCTCATGTTCCGGATTCGGCTGATTTCGCCGACGGTGCCCGTACTGCTGATGTGGTACAGCCCCGAAGTCTGATCATCCTCCCATATTGAGAAGCTGTAATCGCCTTCGCTGTTGTCCAGCGTGTAAGGCCCCCAGGGTGAGAGGTCCTCGGCGTCGTCGCTGGTCTGCACCACGTACAGCGCATGTTCCAGACCCGATTGGGCCAGGTATTCCGCCCGCTCGGCCGAGACCATGTTCTGTGCGCCGGCCGTCCTGACTGTGGCGCTGTAGAGGTACGAAAGCCCTACCACCGTCGCGACGGCAATGAGCACCAGCACCATCAGAAGCGCCATACCTTCGGATTTGCGGTTCCGTGTCATCCTGTTCAGCGTCCGGTCGATAACCCCTCTCAGCCCAAATCCGCTACGGCAGCCGCCATTCGCCGCCGGTCCAGATAACGTCGTCCGCCATGTTGTGCGACAGTGCGGCGGCGCTGCGCACAGCCGCGGGCCTGTCCTGAGGCCTCGGCGGCCCGGCAATAATCCGAAATTTCACGAGTTTCGTCAGTGGCGGCTGAGGTGAACAGGACAGCGAAAACTCCGTCACCCCCTGCGCCAGTGGCGTATAACTCACCATAGGATCAATCGTTATATCGCCCCGCGCATTGGTGAGGTCGGTGTAAGTCTTGAGCTTCACCCGATAGTTGTTCGGGTCGTCGTCTGCTAACGCCACGCTGTAAACGCCCAGCTCGCCGCTGCTTTGGTCCCACTGCACAAGCACGACCTCATTGCGATTGATGTAACCGTCGAGGTTGTTGTCGCCGGTCCAGAGGACCATCGAAGTCTCGCTGGAGGCGGTTACAAGCACCGAGCTTCGTATGAGCCGCTGGAGCCGAAACGTTCCGTTGCGCGCGGTCTGGGAGTGCAGGTAATGACCTTTGCTGTGCGCGTGGGCCGACGACAGTGCGAACGAAAGCCCCGCCACAGCGGCTCCGATCACCGCCAGTACGGCGATGGACACCACCAGTTCCGCAACTGTCATGCCTCTGCGAGCTTTCATGACGTCGTCTCACTGCTCATATATCAGTCGCGACAGGCGCACCACCGTGTCGCCCCGATAATTGACACTGACGGTGACGCGGATGAAGTTCGGCGGCTCGGACGTGTCCTGTCCGGCGACGTACACGTACTCGCAAGTCGCCGTGCGGGTCATGCCGGCGGCCGCGGGGTCGTCCAGGACCGTACCGTCGTCGGCGAGCATCGGATCGATCGGCTCGGAATGACCGTTGTAGTCGATAATGCTCTCGCCGGTTTCACTTTCAAACGGAAGCGACAGGATCTGTTCCATCAACTCAGTAGCCAGACATACGGCCACGCTCCTTCGCGCCTGCTCGCGCTCGTGGGCTGCGCCGGTGGTAAAAGGCATGATTATGGCGGTTGTGGCAATCGCCAGCACGGTGACGCCGGCCATCGCTTCCACCAGCGTGAACCCCCGGTGCGGATTGTGGCGGTTAATAGTCAAAGAACGCCCGTCCACCTTCGTCTGTACCGGTCGAGTCGGCTTTGAGAATGCCGGTTGCCGGTTGGTACACGTATCCATGCGTATTGGCCGCCTCAGCCGGGAAGGCGTCACCGTCGGCGAGCACGCGGACGGACGCACGTCCGTTGACCGGGTTCTCCGGAATCTCGCGGAGATACGGCCCGTACGGATAACCTCCGGTGCCCGGTGCGGCGACATCGCCCGATACGGTCGTCGCCATCGTCATATGGTCCACAAACGCCTCTTCTGTGGGTGCGGCCGTGTTGTCGAGGCCGGGGTAGCCCGGAGCGACGTCGTTGTGCTGGGCTTTGAAGACCTGTACCTGCGTCCGCATGATACGCAGGTTGTCCAGCAGCATGCTGCAGCGTGCGGATTGCGACGCGTTGGAGAACGAAGGCACGACCACAGCCGCCAGGACCCCAAGCAGCACAACCACAATCAGTATTTCCACGAGTGTAAATGCGGTAGCGCGTCGCATGGTTTTCCGCTCCGAGTGCGGCGTTGCCGCCGCCATATCCCTGCCTTGCGCCTCGCCACTGTCGTGGGGTCTTCACGACGATGGTCTGCTTCGTGTCCAACGAAAGTCCGGCCGGGACCCCGACTGTTCGGGACCCCGGCCGGAGGTCTCATCCCGTCATGTCTTTCGACGGGTGCTTACCAGCTCGTGTGATCCGTCGTGTTGGCGAAGATCTGGCCGGTATCGGTGTTGAAGTACCAGCCGGTGTCGCCGTCGCCATTGGGCGCACCGGTACCGAACTCGACGTCATCGGCGTTGGCCGAGGCGAACGGGTTCGTCGGGAACTGCTGCAGATACGGACCGTAGTCGCTGCCGCTGGTGTCGCCGTACAGATCGGTCGTGCTGGTGAGACGGCTGACGAAGTTGTCCGTATCCGCGGTCCAGGACCCAGACGAAGAGTCATAGTACTCGTCCGGGTAGTGATCCAGGTGCTGGACCTTGTACAGCTCGAGCTGACTGCGGAGCGTCTGCAGGTCGCTCTTAAGCGCCGAGGCACGCGCGTCCTGGGACGCCTCTGTGAACTGTGGAATTACGATCGCCGCCAGAATGCCCAGGATGATCACGACGATCAGAATCTCGACCAGAGTAAATCCTTTGCGATACATGCACCTTCCTCCAATTACGATTGAAGCACCTCAATCAAAAAGACTCTGTCCCTGCCTCCGTGCCTCCAATGTTATCCTGTCAACCGGCCACGCTTTCGCTTCCGACCCCGCGCGATGTGGTTTTCCCCCCGTTACCGACACAACCCATCGCACCGTCCCGTGTGGCATTGCGTAGCCGTTGCATGGTCGCGTTTGTCACAAGGGTTATCGGTTGCTTCCGGGTGCGGCTTGATTAGCCGGACCGGCTGAAATTCAATTTGTCAGGCCACCACCCGGCTGCTCCGATAGGGGTAGTGAACGGTCCGGACGGACCGCCCCGCCGACCGTGAGGCGACCGGCGGCTCCCTTCGGTAGCCCGGCGATCCTTTCGGACAGGATCCGTGGCTTTGCGCCCCGCCCACCAGTGGGACGGGTTGCCCTTTCGGGGAACCTCTGCTCCGGCCGCAACGGCCGGACCGACGTGCACAGATAAGCTAGGATTCGGTTACTCTACCGGCAAACAGACCTGGAGATTTTTTTGCGCCGGCGCGCATATACAGAGGGTTTCAGCCCGCCTCGAAGAATGGAAAGATGAACAACCGGCCCCCTGGTTACCGCTGCTCGCGACCGGCTTCCTCCAGGGCCGACCGGACCTTCTCCAGAAGCTCATCCACCTTGAAGGGCTTGGTGAGCACGTTGGCCGACTCCTCCCGATTCGCCCGCAGAATCGAATGGTTCGGGTCGTAACCGAACGCGGTGGTAAGAACGACCGCGGTCTTGGCGTCGGTCTGCCGGGCCGCCTGGAACACCTCATATCCATTCGCGCCGGGCATGCGAATGTCGGAGACCACCAGGTCGTAGTGACCGTTGCGGATCTTTTCCACGGCGTCGGCGCCGTCGGTGGCGATATCGACGTGGCAGCCGTAAGGCGTAAGGACGTCGCTGAGCGTCTGCCGGATAAGCTCCTCATCATCGGCGACCAGAACGTTCAGCCCTTCCAGCAGCGGCTCACGCTCCTCATGACGCTGGGCGGAGGAGACCATCCCGGTACTGAACGCCTGAGTGTAATCGTGAATGGTCTTCCTCGCAGCGCAGGCCCGCTCGATGATGTCGGTAAGACGCTTTCGGATGTCGTCGTGCCCGATGTAGTCATCTTTCAGCTCGCTGGCCTCTGTGATGATGTCCGTAAGCGGACCGGCCACATCCGCGGATATGGAGCCGCTGACCTGCGTATGGGTGGTGTGGCGTTCGGAAACCAGCAGGTTCAGCACATGAAGGGCCATGGCGATATAGTTGGCGAATATCTCGGCGAACTGCCTGTCCTCCTCGCCGAAGACCGCCGGCGTGCTGCTCTCTACGTTGAGCACACCAACCATCTTGTCGTGCAGACGCAGCGGCACTGTCAAACTGCTGCGGGCCTCACTGAGCCCCGGGATGTAGCGCGGGTCGGACTGCACGTCCGGGCAGATGTAGCTGCGTCCGGTGGCGGCCACGTATCCGCTGATACCGTTGCCTTCCGTGCCGGCGAAGATCTCATACCGGTCGGGACCCTGGTCGAGACCCTCCGAGACCAGCACCTCCAGCCGATTGGTCTGCTCATCAAGCAGCAGCACGGCGAAGTGCTCATAATTGAGCACGTCGCGGCTGTAGCGGATGACTCGATCTTCGAGAAGCTTGACGCGCTCGCTGGCGTCCAGACGCTTGAGTGTGTCGTAGTCGAACCGCACCAGCTCGCGGCCGGCGCGGTCTATGGCGTTGAGCTTGAGTTGCTGACGTCGCTGAACAGTGGCATCGACAACGACCGCCGCGACCTGTCGCAGTATGCCCGCGTTGTCGCGGACGGGCGAACAGATCACCTCGTAGTAGCGTCCATCGCCGGGTCGAATGCTGAAGCGACGACCCCGGGTAGCGCCGGCGTCCTTCGCGGTGGCGAAGTCCTCGTATGCCTCCACGCAAACCTCGCGAACGCGCTGAAGGACTTTTTCAGGAAACTCCCTGAGGCGGCGGTTGGCCCAGACCAGTTGCCCGCCTGAGCCGACGATACACACCCCGTCGCCGATAGTGTCCAGTATGACAGACGCCTGCTGCGTAACCACGCCGCGCTCCAGCGGCAGGAAGTCCGCAGTCTCGGCCAGCACCGCATCAAAGCGGTCCTGACGCATTGCGGTCAGGGCTTCATCCAGCTCGGCCGCGACGGCTACGTCGAAATGCTCGCGGAGAAAGTCGAGAATCCCTTCGGCCTCGAGTGTCGGTCCGCGGAGCACCAGGAGCTTGCGAAGGTCTGTCTTCTCACCCATAGACTGTTCGACCCACAGGGGCGGGTTGGGATAAGCTTACGCTAAAAGTATTGTAAGACTTATCGGCACTTAAGGTCAACACCCCAAGGATTACTACGCGACGGATTCAGTGCGTCCAGCATGGCGGTAGCCGCCGACGCCACGCTGGGAACCACCACCTCCGTGCGGCGTATCGCCCCGTCGTCCTGCCCGAGCATGGTCAATCCCTGCCAACCCCGAGCGGACGGCCGAACATGGACGGCGACGCAGCTATGGCAGTCGGCACCCAGGCCTCGCAGAACCGCCCGCTCGCAAGCCAGCCGAGCCGCCGCCGACGGGTCGTCTATACGCCGCAGCATCGGAATCAAACGGGGGTCGTCGCGTCTGCACTGCACGGCCAACGCCCCCTGCCCGGCCGCCGGGGTAACAGCTTCCACGGACAGAGGCACAAGCCGACCGGCAAGCTTCCCGACCAACCCGCTGCGGACCAGACCGGCCATCGCCACCACGACCGCGTCAAGTTCGCCGCCGTCCTCCAACGCCCGCGCCAGGCGGGTCTCCACGTTGCCGCGGATCGGGACTATCTCCAGGTCGGGCCTGTGCGCAAGCACTTGCGCACGCCGGCGCAAGCTCCCCGTGCCCACCTTTGCCCCCCGCGGCAGGTCCTCGATCGACAAGCCGTCCTTTGAAACCAGCGCGTCGCGGGCGTCGGCCCTGGACGGGACGGCCCCTATGCAAAGCCCCGGCGCATCCGCGATGGGCAGGTCCTTGGCGGAGTGAACCGCTATGTCCAGCCGCCCGTCGCGCAGGGCTTCCTCAAGCTCGGCCGTGAAAAGCCCCTTGCCCCCGGCGGCGGCAAGAGGTCCCGCTCGACGGTCGCCGCTGGTGCTCATGACCACCAGCTCGCACCATACGCCGCAGGCCGACTCCAGCGCTTCGGCCACCTCCCGCGCCTGTGCGAGGGCGAGCCGGCTGCCCCGCGTGCCGATTCTTATCCGGTCCATGGCCGAACCATCATCCGCCCGCCGGTCACTCGAACCGATCGTGGCAGACAATCTCTTCCAGGGGTTTGCGGCTCTTGGGTTTCGGCTCGTCGGCCGGGTACCCCAGCGGCAGAAGCTCGATTATCCAGGCCGAATCCGGCACACCCAGTATCTTGCGGGTCTCGTCCTGCTTGAAGTGTCCGACCCAGCACGTGCCCAGCCCCTCGGCCGTCGCTGCCAGTGTCATGTTGGTAATGGCGATGGCACAGTCCACCGGGTCGGGCGGCACGTCGCAGAACATGGTCTCGCCCGGCGTCAGACCCACCACGGCGATGATCACCGGCGCGGACGCCATCCAGTCCTGCTCCGACGCCTTGACGACGGCCTTTCGCGTCTCGGCGTCGCGGACGACGATAAACTTCCACTGCTGACGGTTTCTGGCCGACGGCGCCAGCCGCCCGGCGTCCAGCACGCGGTTGAGCTTGTCGTCCTCAACCGGCTTGTCCCGGTAACTGCGTACGCTGTAACGGGTGCGAATGGCTTCGTGGACTTCCATGAGCAACCTCCCAACACTCACGCAAAAACCAAACGTCCAGCTCCAGTGGTTATTTTATGCCAAGGTCCGGACAACGGTAGCGTGTCAGGACTCATCGTCCTGCTCGTCCTCTTGCCGCACAGCGGGCGACGCCCCCTGCCGGTGCCTTTCGCGCTTGGCCTTGATCGCCCCCGTACCGGCTGGCAGGACGCCGATTGCCCACAGAAAAGAGAAATAGCTCGCGGCCACCAGTGCGCCAAGCCCTACCGGCACAAACTCGGCGTCCAGCTCATCGGGCGGCAGCGGCGCATACTCGAGGACGCACACGCCTGCCGCCGCGAGCGATCCGAGTATAAAAGCCAAGTCCAGCGCCTGCGGTGCCTTAGCGCGCTCGGTGTGAAGAAACACATAGAAACACATAGCCAGTAGAGCCGCTATCACTATCCCCGCACCCATTTGGTTTTCTCCTGAAGCAAGACCGCATCCGTTTCCTCGCCGACTCCGCGAGGAACCACCCGGCGTCGCGTGCGCATGTGCGCAATGAAAAATCGTGCCCTTGCGGGCTGTAGAGCATGTGCCTTGCCAGGCCTGAGGCGCAGGCAATCACAGATCCGGCAGTATTATGCCCGACCCGCACCCGTATACGCGACTATGCCTGTCCGGAGCTTTCCGAACCGCCCGCAGCCGGCGGCTGCGAGGGCGAGGGCGTCGCTTGGGACTTGGGCTTCTCCAGTCCCATCGGCAGCGACTCGCCCCAGCAGGCGGCCATCGCGCAGCCGAAAGCCAGTATTGCCGCCAGGGTGCCGACGACGCTTTCAAGGACGCGCGACCATCGGGCGCCGGTCCAGCCGAAGAAGCCCGTGAAGAACAGCAACGCCACGACGCTGATGACGCCGATGCAGAAGAAAAACGGACGCTTCACGTGCTGCCAGCGGACCACCAGGTACAGGTAGAAAACCAACAGGATGGCTGGTGCAAGGGCGAGATTCATGCCGCTTCTCCTTTCGACTGTTCGAAGATCGATGTCTTTGCCGCGTTTCTGCCGACATGCCAATGGGCCGTCGGCTCACAGCCGGCGGTCGATGATGGGTAAGTCAGAGCCACCGCATACGATACGATGGCCGGCCACTGCAAAGCATAGGTAGCATCGGCCAAACCTTCAAGCCGTCCTGAGTCAAAGTGCCGCCGCCGGTAGGCACGCGGCCGCGAGCGGCGCTTGACCGCGGACCCTCGCGGCGGGACAATCTGTCTCGCCGCCGCTTGCGGCGGACTGACATACGAGCGCGGGGCGTAGCTCAGCTTGGTCTAGAGCGCCTGCTTTGGGAGCAGGAGGCCGCTGGTTCGAATCCAGTCGCCCCGAGTCGGCCGCAGGCCGACTAGAGCAGGAGAAAGGAGAGAGTAGAAACTAGAGAAGAAGCTGACGCTTCGATGAGCATACCGACGCTCACGAACGTCAAGGCCTCTCCTGCGGTCTACTTTCTCCTTTCTACTTTCTGGGCAGAGGGATAGATTCTCGCCATGGCCTTTGCCTTCGAGAAGCTCCAAGTCTATCAGAAGGCCGTCGCATTCGCCGATGTTTCGTAATGGGCAAGCGATTGGGAGAAGCTTCCTCTCCCATCCGTTATCTGCCTCTCTCCCCGCAGCGGCCGCACTGGCCCGATTGCTAGCCGAGCGCAAGCGCCTAGCGGCTCGGGGGCCGCGTTTTCCGTTATCCTCTACATATGCAGCCGGGCCGAACCTGTCGCGCCAACCACGGGGCCACCATAGCCAGGGCGTCGCTGGCCATCTACTCGCTCACCCAGCCGGTCAGCCGGAATCTTGGGACGGTATCTGAGGCTCCTCCGGCAAATCTTGTTCGACGCCAGCTTCCTATTCCGGTAGATTGCTTCTTGGTAACTTGCCGGTTACGCGGATGGCTACCACCGGGCACATTCGTTTCGTGAGGTCGAGTGAGCATGCTTCAACCGAACAATCCGGGAACGCTGCACGCGGAGAGGGATACCAGCCCAACCTCCCGCTCTTGGACCGCATGGGCGTGTCTGCTTGCTTTCCTTCCCCTTCTGTTCTGCGCATGCTCATCCAACAGAGAATCGGCACAGACGACTACCCCTGCAGCTTCTGGAAGCCAGAGGACTTTGCCTGACGGCGTGCGGTTTCAGACGACACACCGTTCAACCACACTTCACCTGGCCACGGGGCACGGCTTGCTTTTCACGGATGTTGTCCGTGTAGACGGAAACGCAACAGGCTTCTTTCTGGTGGATACAGGGTCGAACATAACGGTTATAGGGGCAGACACTGCAGAGAAGCTGGGGATCGAAGCAGGTGATGCGTCGCTAACCGTTAGTGGCAGGCAGGTCGGTGGGATCGCGAGCGTCGACCTGTCTCTCGGCCCCGTGACGATCCGGCGACATCCAGTTGGTATCATGGACCTTGCTCCGCTACAGAAGTTCACAAAGCCAGTTGTCGGCATCCTGGGCGCAGATGTGCTTGGCAAGATTCCGTTTACGCTGGATTACCGCGAAGCCCGTTTGGTTCTTCATGATCCGGGCCGGTTCACGCCGCCTGCAGAAGCAAAGAGGTTTGACCTTAAGATCGTGAAGTTGCAGAGCGGCCCGGGGCTGGCAGGCACAGATGAGTCTGTGGGAACGCCAGCCATAACGGGCCAGGTCAATGGCCATGAGATCACGTTGGTGCTGGATACAGGCCTGAGTCGTGGTGTGTTCATTGGACGCTCGGACGCCTCCAAACAGCCAGCCAGAATCGGCCGCCCGGTACCGCCGCTTCGGGAAGCGGCGGTAGTGGCGGGCCAGGAATCCAACATGTACGTCTTCGATGTAGCGGAGATGGATGTCCTTGGCAAACGCTGGCGCGACTTGCCTTTTGCCATGACGCCTGTTTCGTCAGGCGATGCTCAGGGGACCCCGGAGGACGAATCACGTATCAGCGCCATCGGCGGAACGCTGCTACGGGAGTATCGCCTGACGTTCGACATGCCCCACAGACGGCTATGGGTCTCTCGGTCCGAGGTGCCGCAAATGCCCGCTGCCGTGATTCAGGGCAAGAACTTCGCTGGTGTCCCGCCTGTCGTTGAGGCCGTCGAGTACGCCGACGTTCCAATGCTGAAGCGCCTTTTGGCAAGCAATTCCTCGTTGCGGTTTCGAAGTGACTCGGGATACAACATCCTTCATTCAGCCGTCCTTGGCGGAAGTGCTCAGTGCATGGAAATGCTGCTGTCGCAGGAGGGGCATCCGAAATTGAGTGAGGCCACGCCGGACGGGGTGACGCCTTTGATCCTCGCTGCCGGTCTTTGCGAGCCCGACCTCGTGCAGGTGATGTTGAAGGCCGGCGCTGCCCCGAACGCGAGGACGGAAACCGGCCACACCGCATTGCATGCAGCGGCGGATTCGGGCTGCTTGCTTGCGGCGACATTCTTGCTGCAAGCCGGGGCCGAGCCCGACGCAACACAGGCCGACGGGCAGCCTCCAATGGCCCTAGCAGCTGGCAAGGGCGACGCAGCGATGGTTCGATTGCTGTTGGAGTCCGGTGCTGGTTTGGACTGGACAGCGGACAATGGCGGCAGCATCCTCCACTTTGCAGCCTACGGTGGCAACACTGACATACTTCAACTGGCATTGGCCAAGTTGCCCAAGGTGGCCATTGATCGCACGTCGAAGCAGGGCGCGACCCCGTTGATGATTGCAGCGGAAAGAGGAAACGTCGCTTTCGCGCGAGGGCTCATCGACGCCGGAGCTGACGCAACCAAGAGGACAGGCATTCATGCGAGCCTGGGCACTCTTGCGGCCATTCATTACGCTGCCATGAAGGGCCGTTCCGAAGTGGTGCAACTACTGCTTCAGAACGGTGTTCCCCCCGACCAGACTACGGGCAGAGGCCTTGCCCCGCTGATGCTTGCTGCCGGTATTGGCGATATGGCTTCCGTGAGGGCGTTGCTGGAAACAGGCGCACAGGTCAACGAGAAGGACAATGACGGGATGACTGCCCTGCATTACGCAGCCAAGAGGGGCCAGCCCGAAATCATCCCGCTTCTGGTCAAGGCGGGCGCTCGTGTCGCAGCCCCCGCTGCCAAGGGAGTGCGGCCCTTGGACTTCGCGGCACTGCGGGGAGATGAGGATGTGGCCCGCCTCTTGGTAGAGGCTGGGGCAGACCCAATGGAGAAAGGCGAGCATGGTTTGTCTGCCATTGAACTCGCTGAGAAGAAGGATCATGGCGACCTGGCTCGGCTTCTACGGCAGCTTTCTGCCAGACCGCACTGACCAGATTGCCCCACCTATATCGATGGCGATGGCGTCCTCAATGAATCGCGGGCTCGGTTGCCGTGTCGTCCTGTACACCATCCCGCTCCCACCCGAACGCTAGCACGAGGCCGTCCTCGGCTCGTGGTTCACTGTCAACTCCTGTCGCCCCGAGTCGGCCGAAGGCCGACTAGAGCAGGAGAGAGGAGAAAGCAGAGAGTAGAGCAGAGGCTGACGCCTGCATGAGCATTCCGATGCTCAACAGCGTCAAGACCTCTCCTGCGGTCTACTTTCTCCTTTCTACTTTCTGGGCAGAGGGATAGATTCTCGCCATGGCCTTTGCCTTCGAGAAGCTCCAAGTCTATCAGAAGGCCATCGCATTCGCCGATGCCGTCTGCACATTGACCAAGGGCTTTCCCCGCGGCTACTTCTTCCTGGCCGACCAACTCAACCGGGCGGCCCTGTCGATCGCTGCCAACATTGCCGAAGGAAACGGTCGATTCACCAAACCGGACCGCAAGAACTTCTTCGGCATCGCTCGCGGCAGCGTGCAGGAATGCGTGCCGCTGTTGGAGCTTGCTTCTCGACAGGGTCTGCTTCGGACTGCGGAACACGACCAGATGAAATCTGGTCTCGAAGAAATCGCCCGCATGATTTCTGGCCTCATCAATGGCCTGGACAAACGCGAAACGTGAACCTTCCACCAAAAACGGAAGGGCTTTCTTCCTGCACCAAAGCGGTTTAGAATCACTTCTGTAGCCGCCCGCTTCGACCTCGCCGACGAGGCGACTGGATTTACGAACCAGCGCTGTTGATGTTCGGTGCGCGAGAGGTGCTGGCGCAGACGTTGGGCCTTATCTCTATCGACAATCGGGAGACAGGGTGAGGGCGAAATGCTTTTCTTCTTCCCAATGTGGGACAACGAGAGCCAACGCCTTGGCAAGCGGAGGTGTACGCCGTTGGGCTACGCACTTCACGCCATTGCGGAAATGCTCGGATTTGTCGGTCTGCTGCTGATGCTCGGGCTGGGAGTGTATATCGCCTACAGCAGTATCGCAGGCAACTTCCATGCATCATTGCTGTGGTTGCTCACTATCCCATTGGGCTTGGGCGTCATTGCAGAGATCGTCTATCAGACCTCGTGGCTGCTGGCTGCCCGGAAAGGTTTCCGCTACGACTACGAGACGCGGCAGGCCAGTTGGATCGAAGGAGGGACCAGGGTTACTTACAGATGGGTGGCGGAAGGCGCTGGCGACACAACCCACCGCGATGATAATTCAGGAACTTGACCAACGGTCACACATCAGTCTGTAGGGTGGCCAACTTGATTGCCCACGGACCTTTATCGGGCGGAGCAGATAAGGTCGGCCGCGGCGCGCCGGGGCTGGCGACGTGTGGGGTTTGCTTTTGCTGTCGTCGGCAAGGCCGACGAGCGGCCTTGTGGACACTACGGACTACGGACTGCTGGTTCCGACGACCGTTTCCGCACGCGGTCGGCATACAGACCCTCTGCGTCAGGAGGCATGAACTTGCCGACACTTGCTCAGCGACTGTTCGCCTGTAACGTGCCCCATCACGTCCTGGTCGGGCTTTCGATTCTTGGCTGCGTGGCTGTCACCGTTGCTGTCTGTCTGCCCGTTCTCACGTTCAGCCCGCTTGGCATCATCTGGTTCGCGTTCCTGCTGCTCGTTTCGGTGGCCCTGGGATTAATCGTCGGCCTGTTTGTGGGCGGCCTCATTGTCGCTCCTCTGAACCACGTCCGCAGCCGACTCAATGGCGCCCCTTTCCGCGTGGGAGACAGGGTTCAGATCCTCTGCGGGCGACACAACGGAGAAACGACAGACGTCTATAAGGTCTGGGCCGAACGCAACCAGGTCCGAGTGACTCTCACGCAGGCCGACCGCGATGCGGTAACTGACGTCTATTTCTACTGGCAGGTTTGCCGTTGCTAGCCCACCTTATTCACGAAAGTCTCACTTTCGCTCATAATGTACCGTCAGGAAAGCGCCTGCTTTTCTGACGGCTTCGACCCGGCGCTTGGCGCCTCGCTCAGGACCAGCCCCCAGCGCGGGGCCGAAGGCCCGCAGTCGAAGCCCGAGCGGCGGCTTGTTCACGAAGACACTGTTGCTACGTGAATAAGCGGGGCTGGCCGGCAACGTCTGTCTTGATGTTCAATCGCATTTTCCGGCTTTGCCCGCGGCGACATTGCGGTATAGTCTCTCTCGAATACCACAGGCGCAGTGTCCGCCCGCCGGGCCGCGTCTTGACCCGGAAGGAATTTGCCATGTTTATCCGGACCTTGGGCGTGGCCGCCGGCAAGGCCACACGCGTCGAGGGCTGCGAGCGGTGCGGCTGCGAGTTTTCTTACGTGGTTCGACGCGTCGGGATGGCCTCGGGGGTGCTCGGCGTCTTCGGCGCCGGCCGGGCCGCCCGGCGCGACGTGGAATCCGCCCTGCACAAGGCCCGTGCGATGGTGGCCTGTCCCCAGTGCGGGCACTTCCAGGCGAGCACCATTCGCCACAAGCGTCTGCGCTGGATCATGCTGGCGTTGGCGGCGGCGTTCGTAACGGCAGTGCTTTGGCACTTTCTCGGCGTGCTGGCGGATTACGACAGGGAAGGCGCCGCCGGCATTATCCGGATCATACAGACAGGCGTGGTCATACTCGGCGGGATCACGCTGGCACTCTCAGCCGTGATGAGCGTTCTGGACGACCCGCATCGCTTCGGCTTCATGCGTGCGCTGCATCGGCAGCGTGCGACAATACGCCGTCCGGGCCGTGCCCCAGTGGATGCCGCGGCACCGACTCAGCAGCCGGTGTCGAATGTCCCGGCGGGCGATCCCGGACCGGCCGGCGTTTCCACGGCCGATGATGATGACGCCCTGCGGTCGCTGCTTTCCCAGCCGTCGGAACCCGCGAGCCGGCAGCGGTCCGGTCGCATAGTCGTCGGCTGCGAATCCTGCGGAAAGAGCTATCGCATCCAAGCCGCCAACCGTGGCCGCAAGGTCAAGTGCGCCTGCGGCGCGGTTTTCCGCATATGACCACTTGGTGCCAAATATGACCAATCAACTGAAACCCGAAATCTCAAGCGATTGGAGAGTGCTGTACAAGCCCGAGAAAACCGGCTGCTACGTCAACGACCACAGTCTGGTCCGGGCGCATGATGGCTACTGGCATCTGTTCGGCATCACGCGCGACCGGCCGGAACCGATGCCGGACCGGGAGCGATACTTCACGCACGGGCGAGGAAAGGAACTGACCGACCCGCATGGCTTCGAGGAAGTCAACATCGTATGCGACAACGGCGTGCGGGCGTGGGCCCCGGCGGTTATCCGGCATGAGGACCGCTATTACATGTACTACGGCCCATCGCCTTTGCGCTTTGCCACGTCCGACGAGCTGTCGCACTGGATGGAGAATCCGGTGTATCTGGTCGGTGCGCCTCTCGACTCATGTCACCGCGACCCCATGGTTCTGCGACTGGACGACGGCCGGTGGCTCATGTACGCCACGGGCATCCACAACCGCTACGGCGTTGTCTCCGTGTTCGAATCGACCGACCTTGTGACCTGGACGTTCATCCGCTATGCGCTGCGCACACACGGTAACGCGCCGCTGAACCCGCCCTGGGGAGCTACGGAATCACCGTTTGTCGTTGAAATCAAAGGCCTTTACTACCTGTTCGTCACATACACAGACTGTAACCTGAGGAACTACCACAATACACTGGTTTTCTGCTCGTCGGACCCGACGGACTTCGGCGACTACACGGGCGACAACGAATCCGAAGTGGTAGTCGCCAAGCTGCATGCGCATGCTCCGGAGGTAGTCCGGAACGAAGACGGACAGTGGTACATCACAACCTGCGGCTGGCGGGGCATGAAAACGCCGATCGAGGGCGGCGTGGGCGTTGCCCGGCTGAGCTGGCGATAGCGATGACGGCGGACACGGCCCGTCCTACCGGCTATGAGGCGTCAGTATTGATCTGTCAGGATATCCAGGGCAGGCATAACTTCATCCTATTTGCCGTGACTGTGGAAGTCACCGGCCATGTCGTACACCTCCTGGCTTTCAGTCCAGTTGACGCTACCGTCACCTCGTACGATGTTCCAGCCCGGACCAAACCGCGAGTGCGCGAAGTACTGGCGGCGATTCCCCAGGTAATCCATCCCCAATATCATCTCGCCCTCGACAAGGTAGGCATACGGCGCTCGCGGCGGAGCACCGTCCTGCGTGTAAGGTGGGTCCTTATCGGGGTTTGGATCATATATGTACGAGGAGAAAACCTGCACCTCCTTGGTGTCCTTCGTCATCCAGTAATCCTGATACGGTTCGTACTCGAACGTGTACGGCTCATACCGCTGTGAGGGACAGTACATGAAGCGGGGTGCCGAGATATAGCCGTTGTGGAAGAGCAGCCCGAAATTCACCGGGTGGCGGATGGGATCCTCTCCCCATTGGCTGTTGTAGAAGATCTTCTGCTCGGCGTGAAGCGATGAGAGAATGTTGTTCGGATTGCGGGGTCCATACCCGTGCAGCGGCATGTGGTCGTCGAAGTCCGTCGCGTACAGAAATACTGTTTGCCCCAGGATACGCAGGTTCGTTTTGCATATTTCGCGTTTTGCGGACGCCCGGGCCTGTCCGAGAGCCGGCAGCAGAATGCTCATAAGTAATGCGATGATGGCGATGACCACCAGCAACTCGATCAATGTAAAACCTTTTGACGCTGCGCATTTTCGGTGGCAGGTTCGGTCGCTCTTCATCAACATCAACATCATCATGCCTCCTTCGTACGTTGTCGGAAAGCTGAGCTTTCGCGTCGGTCGGTTCGGTCTGGGAGATCCGCGATTGTACGCCGCTTAAGTCTGCAACAGGCCGCCCGGACGGGGCTGTCCTGAACTGCAGCCCTGATCAGCCGCAGACGGCGGCTTTAACGCTTACGGCACCCAATAGCGCTCGACCTGGCTGCCGAGGTCGGGATGGATGGATTCCGGGTCGCTGACCTGAACCGAGCAGTCGCGCCACAGCACGTTGACCCGGCCGAAGTGCCGGGCGAACTCGTAGTGTCCCGGCCCGCGACTCCAGTACTCCCAGTCATCGGTCCCCTCCAGGCCGAACGCCTCGACAACCGGCTTTTCGTAGTCGATCATGTGGATCACTTCCGCCCTGGTCGTGTCGTTGAACCACTCGGCCTGACAGCTCATGCCGAAGCTGGAGTCGCCGCTGGGCAGGACGACGGTTTTACCGATGTTCTTGTCGAGCCGGGCGATGAGCAGCTCGCCGGTCGGTCCGATGAGGTTGAAGTTGAGGCCGGCGTTCTCGTCCACAACGGTGACCTCGTTCCGCCCATCCTCCAGCTCGTGGATACGGAGGATGAGGTCGTTGAAGTCCATGTCGCCGCCGCCGGGCCGGAGGTCCTCGAACCGCAGCTCGTAGGTGCTGTCGTTGATGTCCTCACGTCGCGTAAGAGGCCCCTCCGCAAGTGGCATGTTGTAGCCCTTGCCTATCACCTCAACGACGGCCCCGCTGATCCCGCTGTGCGGCTCTTCGTCTTCCGGGCACAGAAGCGCCTTGGGCGAAATATGCATGCCCACGGCGCACTCCCAGCCGTAAGGGGAGACATGGTCCTCGTCGTACTGGCTTTTGTGCATGTGGATGCACTGGGCGATGCTGTGCAGGTTTGCCTGGCATACGGCCTGCCGGGCGGCGGCCCGCGCCCGGCCCAGTGAGGGCAGCAGGATCGACATCAGCAGCGCGATTATTGCGATGACGACAAGAAGCTCGATAAGCGTGAACCCCCCGGCACAGCACCTTTTCCGAGATAGCATGGTTACTGCCCTTCCTTCCGCCTGTGATAGTCCTCGTACGCTTCACGAAGCTTCGGAGCCGACTGACGAAGCTCCGACATGATCTGCATCCGCTGGGACGAACCCATCTCCGGATGGTAGCCGAACCCCCGCCCCAGCTTACGTTCGATACCGGCACACGCCTCCGCCCGGACCGGCAGCGACGGGTCGTTCAGGGCCGAGACGAGGTCGTCGAACCCCTCCCAGCGGTCCATACGCCCGAGCATGCGAGCCGCCCGGGCACGTACCTCGGGCGACTCCGCCTCCCGCAGAAGCTGCCCCAGCCGGTCCAGGTCGTCAGATGAGCCGAAATTCCCCAGGGCCGTCACGGCCGCCTCGCATACCGCCGGGTTTTGTGATTCGACGGCCTCCAGCACGCGGTCGCGGTACCGCCCCGCCTGATCGCTTCTGCCCATGGCGTGGATCGCGCGGACGGCAATCTCCGTGTTCTCGCTGCAGCTCAGTTCCAGCAATGCTTCGACGGCCGCGTCCGAGCTGCGGTGCCCAAGCTCATCGATCGCCTGGAGACGGACCTCCATGCTCTCGGCCGACATTGCATCGTCCACCAGACCGGAGTCGCGATAACACCATGCGGCTACACCTCCGGCGATTACCAGAACACCCCCCGCCACCGCGACAGCGGCGATGAGCGGTTTACGAGATTTGGACATGAGCTTCTGATTCTCGACAGTGTCTTATGCGGACTTGTGCGGCCTTGCTCCCCTCGCCGGGGAGAAAGCGACATGCCAAGCTTACTTTACCCCCAGCCCACCGTCCGGTCAAGCACATAGCCGCATCCAAACTGAGGGTTTTTTTT
>JBNGDC010000029.1:0-39570 GCA_049975485.1 Phycisphaerae bacterium
CTTGACTTCGACTGTAGCAAATTGTAGTAAATTGTAGCAGATTTGGCTTCGATCATGATCCTCATGGTGATCGGAGCCATTTTCATAAGGCCCTGCGGGACATAGCGATACGACGTAGCTTGGGGTAGGTCAAGAACCTGCAGAAACCGCCGGAAAGCCGCTCATAACCCGGAGGTCGCGGGTTCGGCGCTTCAGCGCCCGCCGGAGCCGCAGCCGAAGGCGGGAATCCCGCCCCCGCTGGCTGTCGGGTCGCTGCAAACGAACACGACCGGGCGGTTAACCCCGAGTCTTTGACTGCCTTTCTGCATTTGCCCGCGCATGAATCAGCATTTTTGGGTCTCCCACGCACTGCACACCGGGCAGGCCACACCAAGCCGCCGGCACCGGACGAAGCCCATCCGGAAGCGCCCCGCGCTCTCAATCGTCACTTTCCGTTGCCTGCCGGCTATCATTAATGTTGTGGCCGGTGAAATCACTCTCATGCAGGCGTGCGTACACGGCCCCTGCTCGCACATGGGTGTTTGGGGTATTGGCCCCGCGGCCGCTGAGCCGTACGGGGCAGAAAGGAACGGTCTTGATGCAGGACTTAATGGACAGAATCACGGAATGGCTGGCACTTTACGGTTTGAGGGTCGTCGGCGCCGTGGCGATCCTGCTGATTGGCTGGCTGCTGGCGAAGCTCATTCGAAGGGTCGTGAACCGCCTGCTGATACGCGCGAAAATGGCGGAAGCGGCCGCCTCCTTCATCACGAGCTTGGCCTTCGTGGGCATGATGGCATTCGTCATCATAGCGGCCATCGGAAAGTTGGGCGTCCAGACGGCGTCTTTTGTTGCGGTGTTGGCCGCCGCCGGCCTGGCTATCGGGCTGGCGCTGCAGGGGTCGCTGGCAAACTTCGCGGCGGGCTTCCTGCTCGTTGTGTTCCACCCGTTCAAGGTGGGCGACTATATCGAGGGCGCGGGCGCGGCCGGCACTGTCGAGCAGATGGAAATCTTTACGACGACGCTTCGCAGTCCCGACAACAAGCAGATCATCGTGCCCAACGCCAAGCTCACCGGCGACAACATCATCAACTACTCCGCCAAGGAGATCCGCAGGATCGACATGGTCTGTGGCATCAGCTACCACGACAACGTGGACAAAGCGCAGCAGGTGTTGATGGATATTCTCCGTTCCGATTCGCGGGTGCTCAGCGACCCGGAGCCGGTGGTCGTGGTCTCGGAGCTGGCCGACAGCAGCGTGAATTTCAATGTCCGGCCATGGGTCAAGACGACGGATTACTGGGACGTGCTGTTCGACCTGACCAGACAGGTGAAGCTGCGATTTGATGCGGAGGGAATCTCCATACCATTCCCTCAGCAAGATGTGCATATTTACAAGGAAGAGGCCGTCGGTTAATCGTCGCGATTGACAGGGCGCTGGAAACCATATACGCCCGGCCTATGGGAAAGCCCCGCGCAGAGGGTCCGGGAAAGCCGTTCGCGGGCGTTGCAGCGGCTTTGTGGGCCGTAGCTTGGCGGACCCGTCTGACGACAGCAACCCGTCAGGCCGGGAAGCCCAGCACCGTGCCCACGGGGCACGCTTTGCACCGGCCCGGGAACTCCTTCCACAGGCGCGCGATGGCGGCCATGCCGGTGCAGTGGCACGGTAGCAGACGTTTCACGTCGAGTCGTCGAAGCTCCGCCACCGTCTTGTCCATTCGCTCTGGGCGGGCGTTCAGCAGGTGCATACCCCCCATGACTGTGTGAATCGGCCGGTCATTCGTCAGCGCTCGGACATGGCACAGTGTGTTGACGACCCCGGCATGTGCACAGCCGAGAATCACCACCGTGCCGGCGGCCGTCTCGAAAAAGACGGCCTGGTCGTCCACAAGCTCATCGGGCTGCGTGCAGGAGCGGTCACTGAAGAACGCTCCACCGGTGTCCTCATAGTCGTTCACACGGGGTATCGGTCCGGTCAGCCACAGTCCCGGGCAAAGCTCCGTGGGCTTTTCGACCATCACGAGCTCGGCCATGTCGCGGATCATCTCTTCGTCCATATCCGGGATGCCAACGTCGCGGGTCGTGCCGTCGGCGTTCCGCGAGTACTTCGGCTCGAAAGCGGCCGGGTGGGTGTAAACGGTCGTCGCCCGTGCGTTTCGCAGCGCGTCGCTGAGACCGCCGGTGTGGTCGTAGTGCCCGTGACTCAAGGCGATCGCATCGACCTGATCAAGCCGAATGCCCAGTCGCCTGGCGTTGTTCAGCAGGACATGTCCTTGTCCGGTGTCGAAGAGGACGCGCTTGTCGCCCAGCTCGATCCAGAACGACAGACCGTGCTCGCCCAGCAGACCGCGCCCGCCGGCCGTGTTCTCCACAAGAACAGTAACTTTTATATCAGTCATATCGTGCCTTTCAGGCATGCTTCGATGGCATGCCCGGCGTGTTTGATTCGCAGCGAATGTAGACCGGCATCGGCCGGGGCGTTCATAGGCGCACCTCGGCCACGATGAATGGTCCGCTCAACTCTCCTCGCCGCCCGGTGGCCCGGGCCACGACGCGCTTCAGCAGCGATGGGCCGCCGCGGCCCGGCGGGACCGGCGACGCTGCCATCCTGACGCGGCCTAAGGGGGTCAGCAGACTCCGCAGTTCGTCCGGCGACAGAAGCCGGGCCGATGCATACGGCTCCTTGCCTTTGGCCTGGCGGCGCTGGTTCAGCGGGGCGAGCCGGTTGAGCGTGCCGACCAGAAGACGCCCGCCTTCGCCGGCGCAGCGGGCCATTTCGCCGACGGCGGCGGCCTGGTCCGGCAGAAACTCCAGCGTCGCCATCATGGCGACGACGTCAAAAGTCCCATCATCAAAGGGCAGGTCGTACGCATCGGCGACGCGGAAGGTGCACTCCGGGACGACTGAGGCCGCAACCTCAACCATCTCCGGCGACGCGTCGATTCCAGTTACCCTGTAGCCCATATCGTCGAAGAAGGCACTCCAGTGTCCCGTACCGCAGCCGACGTCGAGCAGAGTCTGACCGGCCGATGCCGGCGGCAGCAGGCGTAGCACGTCGTCCTTCTGCACCCGGTCATGGGCCTGGCCGGCCGGCGTGTCGTACCACTGGTCGTACCGGCGGGCCATGGGTCCGAAGTCGAATATGCTTTCGGCGTCGTGATTCATTCGCTCAGCCGTCCCTTACCGCGTTGCATGCGCGCTACGGCCGTGCCACTGACGACGTTGGCGACGGGCAAAGCGGTTTGCCTTCCGTTAACGTCGCTGTCGGGTTGATCAGTTCGGCGGCTGGTCCTGCGACAAATCCCGAATGGCGGTGTCGATGCTCGCGGCGGGATCGTTCCGTGCCTGGTCTATCGCCGCCAGCGTCTGCTCGCTTACCTTCCGCTCCTTGTTGAAGAACCGCACCATGCGCTCCATGAAGGCGGACTGCTCGTTGGGGTCGTGAAAGTTTTCCAGCAGTCTGCGGACCCATCGCAGGTTGTCGGCCACCTCCTGCCCGACGCGCTCGCCGTCGTGTCGGACGGCGTCCTGGGGGCAGACATCGTGGCATCGCCCGCAGCGTATGCACTCCTGCTCGTCGATTTCGGCGAACCCATCAGCGTTGAGTGCGATCGCATCCACGGGGCATTCTTCGATACATATGCTGCAACCCGTACACATCTTCTGCTTGATCCAAGGCATACTCTTGTTCACTCCCGCCGGCGGCGACCTGTGGAGCGGCTTTCCAGGGGCCTGCCGCTGTTTTGGTGTTGGGGCAGAACGTTCAAGGTTGATCTATGGTCGATTCAGGCGCGCGAGTCCTTTTGCTCCTTGGCGAACAGCAACGGGAAAACGATGTCACTCGTGCAACAGGGCACCCAGACCGCCAGGAACATGAAAACGGCCACCAGGATCGCCATGCAGACATTCAGCTCCGTACCCATGGCCATCGTGATGTGGAACAGTGAAGCCCAGGTACTCAGCAGCACATGGATGGCATGGGGGAACTTTGTTTGCGGGCGAATATAAGCCAGAGCGATGCCGGCCAGTGCGAGTGGATTCACCAGCCACCATTTTTCGATGACGCCCAGATGAATGCCGCGATTGGGCAGGTCCAGGATGATTTCGCCCACGTAGGGGATGATGCTGTCGCTCAAGGTCGCGATGCCGATTGCGCCAAAGTAGCCGATCACCACGGTACGCCACAACGTGCCGGTGCTGTGCAGACGGTACATGCCGGCCGTCACCAGTGCGCTCAGCACCACATGCAACGGGTGGAACATCCAGAACAGGACCGAAGAGGTCTCCCTGGGTAGGCGAACGTGGATGATGACCGCCATGATTACGATCCCCGTCAGGGTCCCGAATGCCGTAAACGGTGCGTGAATGCGCAACTCTTTGGCAATAGTGTGCAGCTTCATGGCTCGCGGGCCTCGCTGTTTGTACCGGATTGCTGCTGCTCGTAATCGCTGATGAGGACTCCGTCCAGGTGGTCAATCTCATGTTGCACGACGCGGGCCCACAAACCCCGCAAGGTGTGCTTCAGCTTTTTCCCCCCCGCGTCGTAGCCGTGAATCTCCACCTGAAGGGACCTGCCCACCTCCACCTGGACCCCCGGCAGACTCAGGCATCCCTCGTCCATTCGGTCTCGCCCTCGGGGAGCACGAATTACCGGGTTGGCCAGGCGGAGTGTCTGTCCGGCGATTTCCGCGACGAACAGCCGCTTCGTCAGTCCCGCCTGCGGGCCGGCCAGGCCTATGCCCTTATGGTTCCGCATAAGCGCGAGCATTTCCTCAAAGACGTCGGCAAGCCACTCGTCAAAACGGTCGACCGGCTCGCACCGCTGCCGCAGGACCGAGTCCGGGTACAGCCGCAAACTCAATGGCTTGCGGGAGGGCGTGTCCTTTCCGGGTGAAGTCTCACGAGTTGTGCGATCATGCCGCATAGTCTGTCAGCGCCTTCCTGTTGGCTTGTTGTCCTCGTCCAACAGCACGACGTTGGGCTTGTGCCCGCGCGCTTCTTCCTCCGTAAGCTCGCAATAGGACAGTACGATGACTTTATCTCCAACCTGTCCGGTCCGGGCGGCCGGGCCGTTCAGCAGCACGGTCCCGGAGCCGGCGGGGGCTTCGATTATGTAAGTCACGATCCGCGAGCCGTTGTTCAGGTTCAGTACGTGCACCTGCTCTCCCGGCAGCATGTCCGCGGCTTCAAGCAACGTCCGGTCGATAGTGATACTGCCCTCGTAGTCCAGTTCCGTGCCTGTCAGGCGGGCACGGTGCAGTTTCGACTTGAGCATGTAACGTTTCACTCGCTTACTCCATGCTGATCGCGTCGTAGGGGCATTCGTCCCGGCAGACCGCACATCCGACGCACTTACCTGCGTCCACGTGGGCCTTGCCGTCGGAGATGGTGATGGCATCGGCGGGGCAGACGCTGACGCATGCGCCGCAACCGGTGCATTTCTCCCGGTCCACCTTGGCCTTTGGGGTTCCGCCACCGCCCTGCTGTTGGAGTTGCCGGATACGATCGTGAATACGTTGCGTTTCCCGGGCCATCTGTTCGGCCTGCTGTCTGAGCATGGCCAATTCGTCGTCTTTGCCTGAGGAGGCGCGCGTTGCCGGTGGTATGGGGGCAGCGCCTTGCGGGAAGTTCTGCCCGGCGGCACGGCCCATGCCACCGCCGCCGGCGGAGATGCCGCGTCCCCGGCCGCCACCGCGTCCCGTGCCCATGCCGCCACCGCCGCCTTGTCCCATGCCTCGGCCCCGGCCCATACCGCCGCCCATTCCCCGACCGCCGCCTCGGCCCATACCGGGGGCAAATCCCGGGTCTGCGGCGCTGCGTGTGTCCCACGCCTGCGACGTGGTCGCGCCCATGCCGAAGTGACTGGAGACATTGGGCTGATCGGCGGCGTTAAAACCGCCGGCTTTGTACTGCTCAACGAGTTCACGCACAGAGCCGGAGCAACCGACGATCACGCCGACTCCCGCCGCCGCAAGCGTCTGATGCGCATTGGGGCCACAGTTGCCCGTCAGGACATGCCGGACGCCTCTGTTGGCCATTAGCTGCGCAGACTGAATGCCGGCGCCGCCGCCCAGCTCGAGATTGGGGTTTTCGATGGCCTCGAAGCTCAAGTCGTCGGTTTCGACGATTACGAAGTACGGACATCTGCCGAAGCGAGGGTCCACCCTGGCGTCAAGGTCCGGGCCCGTGGCCGTTACGGCAACTTTCATATTCTCACCTTCCTGTGGTTCTCTGAAAACCGCCGGGGTCCGGGCAGATACCTCCCGTTACCCCGGCGTTCTATCGATCAACGGGCTGCCGCTTCCCGCCTCCGGCATCTGGGTTCAGTCCGTCCCGCCCTTTGCCTCAAGCTCCTGGATCCGTTTGCGGATGCCTTCCAGTGCGTCCTCGAAGTACTCCGCCTGGCCTTTGAGCGCATCTATCTGCTGCTCGGTGCTTGGGGTCTGGCCGAAGGGCGCCGCGTAGGGGACCACCGGCGGTACGTACCCGCCGAAAGCAGGCCAACCCGCCGCGGAGCGTTGCCAGCCAGTGAGGCCGGGCGCGTAGAACCGGTTTCGCCGGCCCCAACCACCGCCCCGGCCACGCCCCCAGCCCCAGAATCCGCGTCCGCCTATGGGGTTCACGTATCCGGGGACGCTGTAGCCGGCACAATATCCCGCTGCCCGTCCCGTCATCGCACCCAGTCCGCCTGGGCCTGTTCCGTCGCCGCCTGGCATTTCTGATCTCCTTCCTGCTGCTGAAAGTTAAACATCAAGCTCTGGTCATCCTCGTTCCACACTTGGGGCAGGTCTTCTGGTTGCAGGGCCGGCCCGGAACATGGGCCTCTTTGTGCCCGCAGCTCGGACAAACGCATTGTCCGCTGGGACCGGCCGCCGACGGACCGCCCATCCTGCCGCCTCCGCGTCCGCCGCCACGGGGCGGACCCGCACCGTCGCCTCTGGGCATGGGTCACCTTCCTTTCTTCAAGCTGGTGGGTTCTTGCCCTACCAGCCGAGCCGGCGCCACCCGCGCCCGCCGCCACGCCTGAAACCACGGCCGCGACCACGGCCAAACCCTCGGCCGAACCGAGCCATGGCCACCGGCCAAACGGGGGCGTACGGCGCTGCTGCATATGGCCCGACGGCGGGGCGAACACCGAAAGCCCCAAGCGGAACCGCCTTCAGGTAGCCCGGGGCCGAAGCTCCGGCGCAATATCCCGCCGCCCGGCGCGTCATGGGTCCCAGTCCAAAAGGTCCTGTTGCATCACCTGCCGGCATTGCCGTCACCACCTTTCGCTTGTCTGGAAATCCATGTCATCTTCCGGCTATTGCCTCGCATGTTGGTCTCACTCACCCCCCGCGCTGTCGGTGTCGGCCTCTGAACCGGCGACGCCGTCCGCAGCAGCCCGGCATCAGGAACGCGTTCTGTCGCAACCGGCCGTGAACGAAGGCCGACAGCACCTGTTCAACGTCGCCGCAGGTCTGCGGGATTACTTCGATCCCTGCCGCCGACAGGGCCACTTCCAGCGGCCAGGAGATCGCGCCGCAGATGAGCACGTCGGCGCCGGTCCGGGCAAGGCGGGCCGCCCGAAGCTGCGGATCTTCCGAGTCGAAGGCAATGTCCTGGCGTGCCTGCTCTGCGCCGTCGCTGACGTCCACGACCAGAACGTTGCCCGCCACGTCGAAAACCGGGCTGATCCGGCCCTGCCAATGCGGTATTGCCACCTTCATCTCAACAAAATTATTAGCAACACATGTGCCACATTGCTTCTGCGCTGTATGTCTTTTTAGAGCACCTACTTGCGTAGATTCGTCCTTCCGGAGCACAACAGCTAATCGAGCAAAATGATTGTTTAGTTCCACCGTTGCGCGCTAAAATGACCGGTTAGCCAGGAGTGACAGCTTTGGAAAGGCAACCCATGAATACCAGGGCAGGCGAGGCCTCCGAGCGGGAGCTTACCATCCTCGATTCCGTCAATGAGGGTGTGTTCACGGTGGACCGCGATTGGCGGATTACTTCGTTCAACCAGGCGGCCGAGCGCATCACAGGCGTTTCCAGGCAGCAGGCCATCGGCAGCCCGTGCTGCGAGGTGTTCCACGCCGACATCTGCGAGAAGAACTGCGCACTGCGGCGAACCATGGAGACGGGCAAGCCGGTGGTCAACGCGACGGCTCACATTGTCAACGAGAATGGCCGTCGCGTGCCCATGCGCATCGCCACGGCCCTGCTGAAGAACAAGAATGGCGACATTGTCGGCGGAGTGGAGACGTTCCAGGACCTCACGCAGGTCGAGCAGCTTCAGAAGGAGCTGCAGGCCCGCTACAGTTTCGAGGACATCGTGGCTAAAAGCCCGGCCATGATCCGCCTGTTCGAGATACTGCCGCAGATCGCCGCCAGCAGCAGCAGTGTGCTGATCGAGGGCCCCAGCGGCACAGGCAAGGAGCTGTTCGCCCGCGCGATTCACAACCTGTCGCCGCGAAAGGATAAGCCCTTCGTGGCCGTCAACTGTGCCGCACTGCCGGACACTCTGCTGGAGAGTGAGCTGTTCGGGCACAAGGCCGGCGCCTTCACCGACGCCAAACGCGACAAGCCGGGCCGCTTCCAGCTCGCCGACGGCGGAACCATCCTGCTGGACGAGATCGGTGATATCTCGCCGGCCATGCAGGTGCGGCTGCTGAGGGTGCTCCAGGAACGCGTGGTCGAACCGCTGGGCGGCATTGAGCCGGTACCCGTGGACGTGCGAGTGATCGCCGCCACCAACCAGAACCTGACCCGGTTGACCAGGACCGGGGCGTTCCGTGAGGACCTGTACTACCGCATACGAGTTGTCCATCTGACGCTGCCCGGACTGGACAAACGCCGCGAGGACATACCCCTGTTGGTAAACCATCTGATCGCAAGGTTCAACCGCCTCCAGGGCAAGCAGATTGCGGGAGTCTCGGATGAAGTGCTGGCCCGCCTGATGGAGCACGACTACCCCGGCAATGTGCGCGAGCTGGAGAACATCATCGAGCAGGCCTTCGTCCTCTGTCGTGGCGGGATGATAGAACTGAGCCACCTGCCGCCGGAGCTTCGCCCCACCACCGGGCACCATGTGGCCGAAGGGCGGCCCATGAGTCTGCGGGACATGGAGAAGCTGTTCATCACCGAAACGCTCCATCGTCGCAACGGCAACCGCAAGCGGGTCGCCCGGGACCTGGGCATCAGCGTCAGCACGCTCTACCGCAAGATCAAGGCCTACGGCATCGACGCGCCCGAGGCGGACGGCCGGGGGCGGCGACGCCTTGCGGCCCGCCGGCCAGGGTGAGATTTCCCCGGCCTGTCGCGTTTACGCGATCCATTTTCGGCGGATGTTCCGCAAGCTCAGTGCAAACAGCACCGCGCAGAACGCCGCCAGCAGGCCGAAGTCGAGAGCCGGCGGAAGGTGCGGCGAGCGGTGAATCGATGAATGCAGCAGGTCGGCTCCATATGTCAGGGGCAGCGCGTAGCTCAGCGGGCGGAGCCAGACGGGCAACTGCTCGATGGGGAAGAACAGCCCGCACAGGAACAGCATCGGGAAGCGGAAGAAGTTGGAGAACGTCTGGGCCTCGAAGACTTCACTGACCGACACCGCGATAAACAGGCCCAGGAACGTCGAGCTGATCGCGATGAGAACGATGGCCGGGACCAGCGACGCCCAGTTGACCGCTGAAAAGTTCATCAGGAACGCCGCAAAGATGACCGGCACGAAGGCGTTGGCGATGCCGAACAGGATCGCGCCGCCGGTCTTGGCCACCATAAGCAACTCCAGCGGGATAGGCGCGAGCAACAGACGTTCAAACGATCGGCCTTTCTTCTCGAACGTGACGGTGACCGACAGCAGGCTCGTCGTGCCGAACAGCACCGACACGGCAATCACTCCCGGCAGCAGATTCGGCACGCTGTCCAACCCCGCACCGGAACGGATGAAGAACATACCCGTCCACGCCAGCGGGAAGATCAGGCCCCAGCTTATGTTCGGCGGCTTGAGGTAGTAGGCCCGGAAATCCTTGGCCAGGATGTTCCAGAATGCGATCCACCCCTTCATGCTGCACCTGCCTTCCCGGCCTTTTCCTTCTCCTGCTTCATGGCGCCGGCCTCGATGCCGGTTACCTCAACGAAGACCTCCTCCAGCGACGGCCGAAGCTTGCGGGCCTCGGATACCTCCGCGCCGCGGTCCTCAATCAGACGCACCAGCGGTCCGACGCGGACCGGCTCGGGCGACTCCACCCGGATCTGACCATCGGAGACGGCCTGGCAGTGCAGATTCGGGAATTCGCCGGCGATTACGTCGCACAACTCGGCCGCTCCGCTGGAGACGGCAAACTGCACCACGTGACGGCCGTCCGTGCGGCGCATCAGCTCTTCGACCGTGTCGGTGCGGACGATGCGCCCCTGAACGATGAAGGCGATGCGCCCGCAGAGCCGCTGGGCCTCCTCGATGTAGTGCGTCGTCAGGAAGATCGTCGTGCCGGCCGCGTTCAGGTCGGCGATGAGCTGGCGAATCTGCCGCGCGCTGGCCACGTCGATCCCCGTGGTCGGCTCGTCCATGAACAGGATGGGCGGCGAATGGATGATCCCGGCCGCTATGGTCAGCTTGCGTTTCATGCCCTTGGAGTAGCCGCCGAACTTGCGGCCCGCCGCCTGGGTCAGGCCGAAGCGGTCCAGCAGCTCTTTGGCGCGGGCTTCGCGGTCGTGTTTGCTCATGCCGTAGAGCGCCCCGCAGAAGCTGAGGTTTTCAAAACCCGTCAGTTCGGGGTAGAGGTTGCTCTCATCCGGCACCACTCCCATTAGATGCTGGGCGGCCTTGGGGTTCTTCGAGCAGTCGATACCTGCGATGCGGATCGTGCCGGCGCTTGCCTCGCCGAACTGCGACGAAGGCGGATCGGGCCGGGCCAGGCCGATGAGCATGTTGATCGTCGTGCTCTTGCCCGCGCCGTTGGGCCCCAGGAAGCCGAACAGCTCGCCTTGCCGCACGTCGAAGTCGATACCCGCCACCGCCTGCACGTCTCCGAACCGCTTGGCCAGGCCGCGCACCTCAATGGCCGTGTCTCGCCCGGTTGTCATTGACTGCACTCGCACGGATGCCTGTCTGCGTGACCATGGCACCGGCGAATCTGCTCCGGCGAGCACTCGCCCGGCTTGCCCTGCAGGCGTTCGGGGTGCTCGCAGCCCGTCGCCTCGGCGCAGGGGTGGGCATCTACGTCGCCGTGACACTTACGAACCTGCTCCGGCGAGCATTCCTCGGGCTTGCCCGTCAGGTTCTCCGGCCCCCGGCAGTCTTGCTTCTCATCGCAGCACATTCCGATGCTCCCTTCCTATCTGTGCCGGCCCCGTGGGTCGGGTTCAGCAGTTTGTCTATCTCCTCTCGCCACGCGGCGAGGGTGTCCTCATTAAGTCGGTAATGGACGAAGTAGCCACGCTTCTCGTCGATGACCAGCCCCGCGTCCCGCATGATCCGAAGATGCTGCGAGACCGCCCCCTGGGTTACCTCCAGCCGAGAAGCCAGGGCATTCACGCACAGCGCCCGGCCCTTCAAGAGCTGCACGATCCGTACGCGCGTCTCGACCGAAAGCACCTTCAGCAGTCTTGCCAGTTCCTTTGGGGAGTCCATACCTTCACCTGCCAGCGATGTTAGTATGCACTAATATACTGAAGAGCCGGGTCGCGGTCAACACCTTGTTCGGGCACCTGGCACAGGAGTGGCTGTGTCACCGCTGAGGGTATGACTCCCGGCCTGAGCCAGCGCCGAAGTGGTCTCGGCGGGTTACGCGCGAAGCCGGCACGTCCTGACGGTCTGCGTGCAGACAACGGCGCCGGCCTCGCGACAAGCGCAGCCCGGCAAAGCGCAGCAAACCCCTGAAATGCTCGACCTCGGCTGAGGCAACTCGTGTTGAAAGTCAGTAGATTCGGCTTCGATTGCGGCGGTCGTGCTCTTTTCCATCAGGACCCCGGGAGGCAGGTATGCAATACGCACTGTCAACATTCGTTGTCGTCCTCTCACTTCAGGGCGCTCTGCCGGACGACAAGCCGCTGGACATCTACATTCTGGCTCGTGGCGAGGACGTCATTTCGGCCTTTGCCCTTTCGCCGCGGTACAACCGCGCGGCACACGAGGTGGACGCCTCGGATCTGGTCGTGGCCGACGGCTCTGTGACCGGCAATATCGTCGTCCGGATCAACTCGGACGGATATGTGCCTGCCGACGGCGAGAGCTTCGCCTGCGAATTCCGGATATCGGCGGCCGCGTCGCCCGAGGCCGGATTCCGCGGCACGTACGAGGGCGTCTGCGACGGCCGGCCGGTCGAAGGCGCGATCTCCGGTGAAACCAGCCCCGTGCCACGTGAGCAGCCCATCCGGCTGACGCTCGGGATGAATGATGCGGTGCGTTTCGAGGGCCGGGACAGCAAGCCATGGCATCGCCGTCTGACGCTGAAGTTTGCCGTCCGCGGCTCCGAGGTCTATGGGGTCAAGCTGGCACCGCCGGGCAGCATCGTGGACATCAACTTCGCACCGCGGGTAGATGCGTTCGATCTGGAGGTCCGCGACGGCATGCTTACCGGCGAGGTGGTCGCGAGCATCGCCCCCAACGGCGAGCGGCCGGTGGAGTTCCGCTATCTCATCGACGCGGCCATCATCGGTCCCAAGGCCGCCGGCAGCTTTACGATAGCGCGGGACGGAGAAGACCTGCCGGGCGGCACACTGCTCGGCGACGTCCGCTACGGAAACGTTCCGAGTCCGGGCGATGCGCTTTTCTACATTACGCTGCACGACGCGGCCGGTGCAGGCAGGCCGCTGAACCTTTACCTCGCCGCACGCGAAGGCCGAATCTCCCACGGCTTCGCGGCCACGCCCAACTTCAATAACTCGACGCACGACGTTGACGTCGGCGGGCTGTCGCTGTCGGAGCAGGGCGTCGCCGGGAGCGTGAAGGTGACGGTCCGCCCGGACCCTTGGACGCCGGCGGATGGTGAACCTTTCACGGCCTCTTACCGGATCGATGCGGCGCGTCGGGACGCGGAGCTTTCAGGCGAGTACGAGGGCGCGTTGGGTGACTCGCCCGTGGCCGGCCGGCTTGACGGCGAGTTGAGGCATCGGCCGGCACCGGGGCCTGTTACGGCGGCGACTATCAAGCTCGAGGATGGTCTGACAGGCGGCAACAAGTGGCAGAACCGCGCGTTTTTCTCACTGGAGCTGGAAGGCGAAGGCGTCACCGGCGGCGTGTCCAACAACCACACCGACCTTACCGGCGAGGTCACCGGCGGAGACCTGCGACTCGACGGCGACGAGCTGACCGCGCGATGGTCGGCCGAGATCGCCCCCGGAGGCGGCGTCGATGCAGGTGAGTACAGCTTTGCCGCCCGCGGCCGATGCGTCGGCCGGATGTGCACCGGGCGGTTCCAGACGCTCCGCGACGGCCGGATCGTCAAGACCGGTCAGTTCTGGGCAGTGCTGAAGACCTCCGAACGCTGATCGTGGCCGCAAGCAGCAGTGCGTGCCGTCTATTCTCCACCTTCGGCCGTCGACCAGCTTGACGCGCCGGCCGGTCAAGGCCACCATGGCGGCCCGTCGCGCGCGCGGGCCTAAATGCATTGGCGGCGTTCAGCGGTTTTGTCTGCATGACGGGCCGGGCATCCGCACCACCGTCTTCCTCCAAGGCTGTCCGCTGCGGTGCTGGTGGTGCCAGAACCAGTCACTCAGAGAAGAGCCGAACGCAGGTCAGGCCGTGCCGGTCGCCGATCTTGTCGATAAGCTCGCACGGGACAGTCGGTACTGCTTACTACCGAAGACCAAGGCTGGGCACAGTCGCCAAGTTGCGCCTAACATCACAGCAGGCCACGAATGCGCTCCTGCAGCCTCACCTCTTCCGTTTCCTGGTTCAGGAACCAGTCCGTTGACCAGACGCGATGGATTTGCCAGCCACGGCTGCGGATAACTTCCTCCCTCAGACGATCGCGATCCCGGGCCGACTTGCTCGAATGATAGGTAGCGCCGTCGCACTCGATGCCTAGCAAAAACTCGCCATTGCCATCCGGCTTGAGCACACCTAGGTCGATAAAGTAGCCCGCAACACCGACCTGCGGTACAACGTCGAGGCCCATCCTGCGCACAACTCTCGCGACGGCCAGTTCGAAGGGGGACTCGGGCTCACGGCCGGAGGGGCTTCCCGGGTTTTTAAGCCATCCTGTTTGCGCGTAGTCAAGGTAGTCTCGCATGGCGTTGACACCCTTGCTCTTGTTCGGGCCCCCCAGAATATCATCGGGGGTCATGGAAGAGAACACCTCGACCCTTTTGCGGGCCCTGGTGATGAGTACATTCAGCCTTCGCCAACCGTTGGAGAACGTGATGGGGCCAAAGCGATTAGCGACTCGACCTGACTGTGGGTCAGGGCCATATGTATAGGAGATAAAGATTACGTCTCTCTCATCTCCTTGCAGATTCTCAAGGTTCTTGATGAACAACCCGTCGGTCCCTGACGAAAGTTTCTCCACGGCGTGCCGCGATTGTGAATTCTGCATACATAACCGGTCTAACATATCTTCTATAAGTGTCCGTTGTTTGGCGTTGAATGTTCCGACGCCCAGGCTCTCTTCGGGATTTGCCTTCGCGTGCTCTACTATGGCATTGGCGACAGCTTCCGCCTCGTTTGGATTACAGCCGCCTTGAAAGGCGCCGGCATCAACAAAATGGTGCCGTACACCTAGCCTACCAGAGTCGCTTGTAGGAGAGGGGAATGCTACGAGGTCACCGTCATAGAAGCGGTCATTTGAAAAGGCGATCAAGCTTTCGTGCTGCGATCGATAGTGCCATTTGAGCCTTCGCACATGCGGGAACGCCTTCATGGCTACCTCGAGTATGGACTCGGTGTCATCGGCGACCAACGCTTCGTCTTCGTCAACGTCCGACGCAGCAACACTGTCGAAGAAGCTTGTCGGCGGTAACTGCTTGGGATCGCCAACGACAACGAGTTGCTTAGCACGTGCCACCGTACCAAGCGCATCCTCCGGCTTAATCTGCGACGCTTCATCCATCAGAACCAAGTCAAACTCCAAGCCCCCGGGCCGGATATATTGCGCTACAGACAGCGGACTCATCATGAAACACGGCTTGAGAGCCTGAACTGCCCGACCGGCTCTAGACAGCAGCTTTCGTATCGGGCATAAACGCCGCTGCTTTCCACACTCGTTGCGTATTAAACCCATCTCAGTCAAGTCTCGCACACGACCCTTAGACACTCCGGCCGGAGGCCGTGCCTTGGCTGCGTTGGCCGCGATAGCCCGGCGCTGCAGCTCCAAGAGCTCTCGGTCCAATTTCTGGAATTTCTCCCGCGCTTTCTCAAGACGTTGCCTTGAGAATTTCGCCAAAACCTTCGAGTTCTGGATGCATTCGTTGGCCGCTTTCTCGTACACCATAAGTTCGTAGCACTGGGCCGCTAGCTGAGCGTCAAGCCTGCCATCGCCTACGGCCGACGCGAACTCGGCCAACTGAAGGCTGGACACGTAAGAAGACGCGCGGCAATAGTTTGCCCACGGCAGAAGCTTCTCACGACTGCTAAGAGCTCGGCGGAAGACCTTGCACCTAGCTGGGTCATCCGCTGAGGCCTCGCTTACGGACACGACCTCCTTTAGAACCTGGCCCCACCGCTGCAGGTCCGCAATCGCCTTTTGAACGTCTTCGAAGCATGATACCAGGGCATGAAGCCGTTCCGCCAACTTGGCGCACTGTTGATGCAGCTCATCACCTCGTAGCCATTCGATAGTGGCTTGAGGAAGCCGAAGGCAGTCTAGCTGATGGAGCCAGGCTAGAGACAGGTCACACAACTCTGTAATATCGGTTTGGACTCCATCAAATACATCTCGGAGGACCTCGGCGTATCTCTGGTCCGTGTCGATTGCGTTACGCTCACGATCAAGATTCAGAGCCCTATGTGCGCGTTTGGAGATAGCAGCAAGGGTTTCATTACTGTCTCTGGCAAGATAACTCGCGCAATCAAGCAGCCTATCTATGGCCGGTGTGATTGTCCGGATTCGCTCCATCAAATGCTCAAGGTCCACGAATTCGCTCGATGTAGCGTACTCATTGATGAGCGGCTGCAATATATCTGCCTGGAGTTCCGACTCAAATCTGGTTGCTGCTGCTTTAAGTTCTGCTGGTGTTGCAGACTGTGCCTCGCCAAAACGTTGAGCAAGAAGCTGAACGGATTCGTTATAGGTAAGCCCTGCTGCGTGGGCCGTCTTTGCCCAGCGGATAGTGTCTCGGAGAGCTTGCCAGTCCGTTTCATATCCCTTAAACAGGGGAGCGAGAGCTTGCAGAAAGCCAGGATGATTGGAAAAGTCTTTTCGCTCTTGGAGAAACGTGCTTAGCTGCTTAAGGAGTTCCACCCGCTTGCTGAGTTTAGCTGGCATTCCTGGCTGGCGGAAGCTATTGAGCTTGCGTCGAGCAGCTCGGTAAGATGGGCTGAGCAGGCGCAGCGGTGAGGACACGTATTCTCGTAGCTGGCGTCTCAATGCGTCGACCTCTTCCTTCGAGGGCACATCTTCGAGATCAAAGAAATTAGATAGTTCATCTGCCTGGCTGGATAGGTTCGAGTATTGTCTGTAGGCCTCCGCATACGCCCGCTCGCCATACTCCATAAACATAACTGCATTGAGCTGGTCTTGTGACGAGATGGCCGGGTGATGGATCAATGAGTACTTTTCTAGGGCGATCCTCAATTGCCAAAGGCGTTTGATCTCGCCATAGCCTTGGTCTTCAAGCGAAGCCGACAGTGACAGAACTTCCTGAAGAGCCTTTTCGAGGCCATCTAGCGATGACCGGACCTCTGGTAGTCTGTTGACTGGCACGCGTGAGACAGGTTCTGTTGCCACTGCTTCATCCAGCTCTTGCAACTTGCGTGCTTCTGTCAGAGCATCTTGCAGTGATACGGGCAACTCCTGACTTAGCCGCTTATAAGACTGTCTGTAAGCCCTCTCACGCTGAGCATACTCCTCCAATATCTCTCGCTGTCCTGGTAGAAGAGCGCGCTGACACAAACTGGAGACCCCGGCTCTGGAGTCTACCTCCAAAGCGACCAGATTTTCCACGTTCGTGCGACGTGCAAAGTGTAGCCAGTCCGTCAACTCGCCGCCAACCTCCTCTACCAAAGCCAGCCCTGCCTGCTCCAAACGCCCGGCTGCCTCGCTGAGGGCCGCGACTAGCTCCATCACCTGATCTACATCGGCGGACCGAAGGTCTGGGCAGAAAAACCAATGCCAGGGATTTTCGGGTGGAGAGCCGACCTCCTCAACGTGCCGGGCAAGCTCCTCCAGTGCGCCGGTTCGCCGCTCAAACTGGTCTTCGTCAACCAAATGGTCAACGTCGACCTCGCGTATTGGTCTAACGCCAGCCGACCGTAGCTCCGCAGCCCGCCAGAACACCTCATCCAGTGGATCGCCGTTTGGGCCCGTTGGTTGCCGGCAGGCTTCTATGTACGCCGCCAGCTTCTTCTTTTGCGAGCGAACCTTATCTCTGAGCTCTAACAGCCGCTTCGGGGCAGGAAAACGCTTGTCCAGCCGACGCCGCAGTTGGTCCATAACCTTTGCTGGGCTGGCGGCATCGCTGTGAAGCTCTAAACAGAAATCATCAAGGCCGAGGTCCTTCAGCTTGCGTCTTACAACGTCAAGCGCCGCCAGCTTTTCCGAGACAAAAAGCACTGTCTTTCCATTATTGAGGGCGTTTCCGATGGCATTAGTAATAGTCTGTGACTTGCCCGTGCCCGGTGGTCCCTCTATAACGAGCGTTTTGCCTTCAGCAATATCGCAGAGGGCGGAGTGCTGTGAGCTGTCTGCATCTGTAGCCAGAGCCACGTGCTCCGCTGTTTCGTTACCATCGATATCATAGTCGCTGCTAAAAAAGATCTGGTCCCCGTTTGTCTGAGACCCTTCAAATACCGATCGCAGCAGATCATTGCCCCGCAAAGAATCCTCAGGCCAGTTCTCTGGGTCCAAATCTAAATACATCAATAGCTTTCGGAAGGAGAAGAACCCGATCAACGCCTCTCGACGCACCTGCCAACCTTGAAGTCTAGACACGCATCGCCTTACAGCGTTGAAATACTCCTCTGGGGTCTCAGCTTCTTCAAGTTCAGGCAATTCCAAGCCATGGTCGGTTTCAAGCTTCTTAGCCAAGCACAGATTAGTTTGTACCTCCTCTCCGTCATGGTAGATGTTGTACTCATATCGGTGAGACCGACCATCGAATTTCCTATCTATGCGTATGGGTATCAGCACGAGTGGGGCAAGATTTTGTAGGGACGACTGCTGGTCTTCAGTCCATTCGAGCAAACCCAAGGCTAAATAGAGAAAATTGACGCCCGTTTCTTCAATTGCTGACCGAGCATGGCTTCTGATCGACTTTAAGACACGATCGAGATCGTCTTCCTCAAGGTCAGTTTGCAGCCGACTGTCGCTGTGCCTCCTACTGACTTGGCTCTCGTCGTCTGGCTGCTCCGGCAGCTCAACTCGTACAGCCTCATCTTCGTTCCATAACGAACTCGTCTCGCGCAGCTTCTCCGTATCCTTTGGCAGAGCTCTGAAGCGAAATTCTTTGCCCTCGTTTACAAGTCGATCAAAAATCTGGTTCGGTAACTCGTCAATGATTTGAAGCGTTCTACGGCGACTCTTACGGTAATTGAGAAGCCGGTTGTTGCGGTTTAAATCAAGCAGCCGCTTTCGGAACCGGTCAAGCTCTTTATCAATCTGAATCGCGCACATCATCTACCCCTTCAGATGGCTGCGACTATGCTTTGAGTCCTCTCCCGTGGTCCCGACATGTGTCGCCAGGTTGGTGCAGACTGCTGCCCGTTCCCCCACTGCCCACTCTCGTGCGGTCTTACCGCAGAAAAACAGCCCAGCCTGCCCTCCATCGAGAGCTCCCACAAGCACCGGACCCATTCATCACAAGGTCATGGCCTTAGGCCCATCGACAATACTATCGCGCTTCTGAGGATATGCAAGCGTTTTGGTGCTTGGATATACAGGACCAGCTACGCGGTGCAAACGGGGCCCTAGCCCGCATTATTCATGAAGCTGCCTGACGGGCAAGTTTCCGACGTGTTTGGCCCGGCGATGGGGCGCAGCGCACGGCAAGCGAACGTGATCGGCGTGCATTCAACCGATGGCGGGGTGGGATCGCGCACGGACGCCCCGCTGGCTCAATACAGACGCAGACCGGCGTCGGAGCTGATCAGACCGCCGTTAAAATCGGCGACACTGGCTTTACGCGGAAGGTAGTCGAAGGTAGGCTGCTGTGGGCAGTCTGTCATGCAAAGGCCTCCTTGCCTTGATGGCAGCGAGTGTTTGAATACCCGAATCCTACAAGGCTTCGATGGCCTTTGCTATACGCTCAGGCTCCATGTTCGTGCATAATGTGGGCTAGGATAGGTAAAAGGCACTATCTTCTCTGATGTATTACCTTCACACCAATGCCTTTAAGCGCCTCCGGCGGCGTCGTCTTCCGGCGAAGGTTCCCGCGGCCGTAAGGAGCAGTGCCAGTGTGGTCGGCTCGGGGATTTCCTGGATGTTGCCTATCACCAGGGCGCCGTCGGATTCGCCGGCGTCGCAGTATGCGAACGGCTCGGCCTCGCCCTGGCGATAGACGGCGGTGGTGAGGAATCCGCCTGTGGTGTTGGACAGGCCGGTTATGACCTCCCAGGTGTCGCCTTCGGCGGGGTCATAGCCGGCGCCGAGGATGATGGCCATCTCGCCGTTCAGTGCAAGCGAGCCGGCCACGTCCGTGACGCCACCGTTAACGCCGCCTTCGTAAGGCGTGATCGGTATTGCAACGAGGCGGTTTTCGTGGTTAGCTTTACCCGGCCCCCGTCCGTCGGCTGCCTCCGACGGAGGCGAAAGGAGCTTGCGCAATGGCCCCGGATCCACTGACGCCTTACGGCAATCGGCCGATGGTTACGCCCATCGTCAACGCCGTGAACTACGAGTACCTGTCTTTTGACGTCCTGCGGGAGATCACCGACGGTGAAATCGAGGGCTACACCTATCACCGCGACGACAACCCCACCGTCCGCGAGGTGGAGCGCCACATCGCCCGGCTGGAAGACGCCGAGGACTGCATAGTCTGCACCACGGGGATGGCCGCCTGCACGATGGTGTACCTGACGTACCTGTGCAAAGGCGACCACCTGGTGATCTTCCACGACACCTACGGCGCGAACTACAAGGTCTCGCTGATCCTCGAGAACTTCGGCGTGGATGTCACCTGGCTGGACGCCGACGACGCCGACAAGGTAGGCGAACACCTGCGAGCCAACACGAAGATGATCTTCCTCGAGACGCCCAGCAATCCGCTGTGCAAGGTCATCGACATAGCGGCCGTCCGAGAAGCCGCCGACGCCGTGGGCGCCATGGTCGTGGTGGACAACACGTTCGCAACGCCATATCACCAGACGCCGCTTGAGCTGGGGGCCGACCTTGTCATCCACAGCGCCACCAAGGCCCTGGGCGGGCACAACGACCTGATGGCCGGCGCCATCGCCGGAAGCAAGGAGCACTACAACCGGCTGTGGTTCACGCGTCAGGCCATCGGCACCACGTTGGACGCCTACTCCGCCTTCCTGCTGGACCGCGGACTTAAGACTTTCCCGCTGCGAGCGGAGGCGATGGCGCGCGGGGCGCAGGCGGTGGCCGAGTTCCTTGCCGACCAGCCCATGGTCTCACGGCTGATGTATCCGGGGCTTGAAAGCCACCCGGAGCACGAGGTCGCCCGGCGGCAGATGCACGACGGCTACGGCGGGATGCTGGCGTTCGACGTCGGTGAGAGGGAAGAGCACGCCAAGCGCTTCATAGCCGCCCTGCGGACCATCTATCACGCGGTCAGTCTGGGCGCCACGGAATCACTCATATGCATACCGTACCTTACGACCATGCTCTACCTGCCGCCTGAACGCCGCACCGCTTTCGGCGTGCGGCAGAACACTGTCCGGCTGTCGGTGGGGCTGGAGCCGCCCGAAACACTTATAAAGGATCTCAAACAGGCACTGGCTTGCGTGGAGCAGGGCGTGCCGCTGGGTGAGTGAGTCCGCGCCAAGCACTCGGCGTTGTTCTCTGGGCCGCCGGCGCCGACTCCGTGGCGTTCATCAGTACAGGGAGGCATAGCACGGCCGCGACACCGCCATACTTGGCAGGGGTGGAAGTCGGGACATAGAATAAACGGGTTGTCCGACGAAACACCGACAAGCTCACCGGGGAGAACCCGGATTACCATACAAGTCCGGCCATGGACGCGGGATATCGGTTCCCGCCGATGCAAGCATTACAGCGCCCGATTAAGGGTGAAGGGAGCGTCTGATGAAACGTCTTTTGAGAGTTTTTTACTGGTATTGACTGTCGCTGTGTTCGCTTCACCGGCGGCATCGCAGGGCAGGAGCGAAGCCAAGGGAAATGCCGACAACGGCCCCTCGGCCGGGAACGCCGAGAAGGGCAGAGACCGCGCAGAGCAGGCGCGCGAACATGCCGAGCAGGAGACCGAAGCCGCCGAGGAAGAAGCCGAGGCCGCTGAAGAACAGGTAGAAGAGGGCGAAGAAGCGGCCCGGGAGGAAGCAGAGCAGGCGCGTGAACAAGCCCGCGAGCATGCTGAGCAGGAGGCCGAAGCCACCGAGGAAGAAGCCGAAGATGGTGAGGAAGCCGGCAGAGAGCGTGCTGAACAGGCCCGTGAGCAGGCGCAGGATCGCGCCGAGCAAGGCCGGGACCGCGCCGAACAGGCCCGCGAGGCCGCCGAGGAGTCCGGCGGAGACGCCGAAGAGCCGGACACAGAACAGGCCGAAGAGATGGACCGTGGACGGCCCGAGGAGGCCGGCGAGCCTGGCATGGGTACCGACCGAGCCATGGCGCAGATGGAGCGTGAGGAAATCAAACACCGCCGACGGCTGGCGAGACTCGAGGTCGTTCGCGAGAGACTCATGGAAAAGGGCAACACCGAGGCGGCCGCGCGGGTGGACGAACTCATCGAGAAGGAAAACGCCCGCTACGAGCGTACCATGGAGCGGATGCGGAGGCGCAACGCCGAGGCCGCAGAACGCTTCGAGCAGAGAATGCAGAACCTGCGCGGTGGTCCACCCGCCGACAGGGGCCGTGGCCGTGGAAACGCGCCTGACGGCAATGAATGAGTCCCAGTCGCGACGGGTGGCTTACCAGATATGGAGAGATAAACATGACCTATAGACTTCTTGTTTCGGTTGCCTTGGTTGGCATATTTGCCCTTGTCCTGGCAGGTTGTGGCGACGATGCCACCGAGACACCGGAGGCACCGGAGGCACCGGAAAGCTCGGCTCCCGGCGACCAGGGAGAGACCGTCAAGACCATGGACGAGTACAGATCCCAGGCGGCCGAGGAGATAACCGAAGAGAACGCCGAGGACGAGCTGCGACGGCTCGAAGAGGAAATAGAGTCGGACCTTTAGTCGCACCGCCGTCCCGGCCTTAGAAAACAGCGGCGGATTCACGCACGCACTCGGCAGGCGTCTGTAAGGTAACAGGCGCCTGCCGCGGTTATTAAGCGGAAGGTTGTAGCGAGTGGCTCAGCGCGAGATGCGAGCGCCCGCTCCGCCGGCGACCTTCTCGGCCTCGGCGCGGGTCGCCCAGTTCATGTCGCCGGGGAAGGTATGCGCCAGTGCGGAATAGGCGGCCGCGAATTCATTCGCCTCGGCCGGCGGCTTGCCATCCAGGAGCGAACAGACCAGACCCGCTGCGAAGCTGTCTCCGCCGCCAACGCGGTCCACTATCTCCAGATTCTCGTACACCTTCGACAGGTGGAACTGCTCACCGTCGAAAAGCAGCGTCCGCCAGTCGTTCAGCAGGGCGGATTTGACCTGCCGCAGCGTCGTCCCGACCATCTCGATGTTGCTGAAGCGCTGTGTCGCCTCGCGGACCACCTGCTTGTAGCTCTCGGGGTCGAGCTTGCTGTAGGTCTGGTCGGTGCCCTCGGCTGCTATGCCCAGGCACTTCTCGAAGTCCTCCTCGTTCCCGATGAGGACCTTCACGTGGGGCACGATGCGGGCGTTTACCTCCCGCGCCCGCTCGACGGACCACAGCTTGCCGCGGTAGTTCAGGTCGTAGCTGGTTCGGACGCCCTTATCGGCCGCTACCTGGAAAACGTGCACCACGGTCTCGGCGAGCGTTTCAGAAAGCGCCGGCGTGATGCCGCTTACGTGCAGCCAGCGGGCGCCGTCGAGGATTTTCGGCCAGTCGGCCATTTCCGGCGTCATCTGGCTGATGGCGGTATGGCCGCGGTCGTAGGTCACGGCGGCCGCCCGCGGACCCGCGCCCACCTCCAGCGCGTAGAAACCGTTTCGCAGCCGGCCCACGCCGTCGAACGGCTCCCAGACGATATTCGAGACGTCCACTCCCTGCTCGCGGGCCTTGTTGGCAATCAGCCGCCCGCTCCAGGTATCCACCAGCCGGCTGACCCACGCGCTGCGCAGGCCCAGCCGGGCGGCGTTGACCGCCACGTTCCATTCCGCACCGCCCGGCGCGACGTCCAACGCGCTCGCCTGCTCCAATCTCTGGTGGCCCGGGCTGCTCAAACGCACCATCGCCTCGCCGAAAGTCACCAGGTCGTATGTAGACACAGCGGATGCTCCCTCGCCTTGAAATCACAAAAGATGCACAAAATCGCACCGTAATCGCCGTCAAGCGGCCTCGGCCACCTCCTCGGCGGCTGCGGCTATCTTGGGCGGCTTCACGCCCATCATCACGCCGGCCGCCAGCAGGCAAGCCACGCCCGCGGGAATGAACGCCCACATCCACGCCTGCAGGTCGCCCATGGCTCCGCCCAGAAGCGGTCCTATAACGCCGCCGGCGCCGTAGGACAGAAAGACCAGCGGGTAGTTGGTTCCCACATTGGCGTTGCCGAAGAAGTCGGCGGTGGCCGCCGGGAACAGCGCGAAGTTGCCGCCGAAGTTGAAGCCGATGATGGCCGCTCCTATGTACAGTCCCGGCACGTACCGCCCGACGAAGAAGAACAGCACCATCATCACCCCTTGCAGGGCGGTCATAAGCACAATCGAATTGCGCCGCCCCAGCAGATCGGAAATGGAGCCCCAGACAATTCGTCCCAGACCGTTGGCCAGAGCGTAAAACAGACCCATGGCGGTGCCGGCAATGATATTGGCCTTTTTCTGCTCGAAGCCGCGCGCCGTAAGCACGTCCTCGCCGAAGAGCTGTATGATGCCGATGACCATCAGGCCGGCTGTCGCCCCCATCAGGAATGTCCCGAAGAGCGCCCAGAACTGTGGCGTCTTTACCATCTCACGCGCGGTGAAGTCCACCCCGCCGTCAAGGGACGCCTGCAGTCCCTCCGGTGGCGCCCATCCTGCCGGCCGCCAGCCATCCGGTGGGTTCACCATAACCAGCGAGCCCAGGCATACCAGCGCGGCGAACAGCACGCCGTAGAGCGTGAACACCTGGTTTACGCTCCACTCCTGGGTGCCGTACAGTCCGGACCAGCCGGGGGTCAGGTTAAGAGGCCCGAATTGGAAGCCCGTGGTCAGCTTGATCCAGATGAGAGCTCCAAAGCCGAAGCCCGCAACGGCCAGTCCGGTGATAAGACCTTTTTTGTCGGGGAACCATTTAACCAGAGCGGCGATCGGGCACACGTACGCCAGACCGATACCGGCGCCCCCTAGCAGGCCGACGCCTATCAGGATACCCCAGAAATTGGTTCCCGACATCCCAGCCAGAATATAGCCCGCACCCAGCACCAGTCCGCCGGTGAGAGCCACAATGCGCGGCCCGGATTTCTTCTGCCACTTGCCGGCCACCAGCGCCATCACGGCGGCGAAGGTCAGCAGACCCAGTGAGAAGACTACCTGCGTCTCGGTCTTGCTGAACCCGAACTCGTTCGTGAGCTTGCCGGTAAAGGCCGACCAGGCGTAAATGGCCCCCAGGCATAGCTGAATCACGATACCACCGGCCACCACCAGCCAGCGGTTTATCACCTTACGGTCAAGGTTTTCCGTTGCGGACATGTTGAATCGCTCCTGTGCTGTAAATGTCTCAAAACCAGCCCTGATATATACAGGCAACGCGAATGTCCGGATGTGTCCCACTTCGGCCGCGCCCGCGGCTCGGCTCGGGGCAGGCCGCCGACATTCGTAATCTTGTCGCCGGCGGGACTGTTGCGTCTCTCCAATTATGAATTATGCACGCCGGCCACCAACAGCCGCAAGCTTTTTTGACGGCTGGTGCACTTGCGCAGTTTGGCACGATTGCGGAGGCAACGCCCCGGCCCCGGCTATGATTGATGACCGATGGAAGGCAGGCCACGACTTCGGCCGTGGTTCAGCTACTGTGCTATGTCCCTCAAGCGGTCGAGCAGCCCGCTTGTGGTGGGGATGGCGAGTTCGCCTTCTTTGCTCACCGGCACACGCAGCGGGCCCATCACACCGCCGTCCATGGACAGGCCCAGGTCGGCCGTGTAAGGGATCTTCGCGCCCGGCCGGGCGCCTTCTACCGCGTTCACCAGCTCGACATAGCTGATACGCACGGGCACGCCAAGCGTCTTGCTGCCGCCGGCGGGGATGGTGCCCTGGATGTCGGCCTGTCCGGTCAGGAACCGTTGGCCCCGGCTGGAAAGGGCGTAGTCCACGTTGCTCATGGGCAGCGAGAAGGCGTAGAGGTTCGTCACCTCTACATCGAAGAGCATCGTCGCGTCGGTCGCCCGGACGTCCTGCAACTGCGCGCCGGTGATGCGGGCGCTGGGCTTCTCCAGCATGCCGCAGCCGGCCGATGCGCTCACCAGCACCGCGACGGCCAGGACGAAGAACAAACCTCTGCCTGCTCGGACGTACATGGGACGGCCTCCTGTGTGGCGACGCTTTTAACTGCGCGCGCTGACAACATACCGTGGAATCATAGTCATCTGTCCGGCGGCGCGCCGGTTCAGGTCCGCGAATAGCCCGGCCGCGTGGAGTCGGCATCGATGATGGCGTCCAGGCGAGCCTGCATCTTCTCGACGCGGTCCGGCTGCTCGGCGGCCAGGTTACGTATCTGTCCGATGTCCTGCGAGAGGTCGTACAGTTGCGGCTCGTCCATGTTGCCCAGCTCGACCTTTGTGTTCGGATGGATGAACGGGCCGTCGTAGGGCGGAATCATGGTCCAGTCGCCCTGTCGCAGGACGGTCTTGCGGGTGGTGCCCTCTACGACCAGCTCCTCCCGGCCGGCCGCGTCCTCGCCCAGCCAGCCGGACAGGTGGTCGAAGCTGTCCGGGCCGGCGTTGGCGGGCAGCTCCACGCCCACCAGCGCGGCGAAGCTCGCCAGAAAGTCCATCTGACACAGCACCGCGTCGCTCTCGACGCCTTCGGGAACGCGCCCGGGCCAGGATGCGATAGTCGGCACGCGCGTCCCGCCGTCGTAGAGACTGTACTTGCTGCCACGGAGCGGGCCGGTGATGCGGTGGTCGCCGTTAAGCTCCTCGGCCTGGTCGTGGTAGCCGTCGTCCAGGACCGGGCCGTTGTCGGAGGTGAAGATCACCAGCGTGTCTTCGGCGAGTCCCTGCTGCTTGAGGAAGTCGAGGAACTGCCCGACGCACCAGTCCATCTCCGCGATTACGTCCCCCCGCGGCCCGTGTTTGGTCGCGCCCCTGAAGCGCTTGGACGGTATGCGCGGCACGTGCGGCTGATGGAACGCGTAATACAGGAAGAAGGGGCCTTCGGCGTTGTCGGCGACGAACTTCTTCGCCTCCTCCAGGAAGACCTCCCCCATCGTCTCGTCGTCCCACAGGGCCGACGCGCCGCCGGCCATCCGCCCGATGCGGCTGACCCCGTTGACGATGCTGTTGTCGTGGCCGTGACTGTACTTCATCTTCAGTAGTTCCGGGTGGTGTCGGCCCTCGGGCAGCTCGCCTTCCAGCGGCGGGGCGTCCGGGTCGTAAACAACCGTGATGGGGTCGTCGGGGTCCAAATCACGAACGCACCGCCCGTCCACGTACACGCAGGGCACGCGGTCGTTCGTGGCGGCCATTATGAAGGAATGATCGAAGCCGATGTCCAGCGGCGTGGCGTCGATGCGGTCGTTCCAGTCGATGTTGCCCCTGCCCAGCCCGAGGTGCCACTTGCCCACGACCGCGGTCCTGTAGCCGGCCTGCTTGAGAACCGACGGAACCGTGGGCGTGTCGGGGTCGATGATGAGCGGCGCATCGCCGGGCAGGATGGCCGCCCGGGGATTCCGCCAGGGATAGCTGCCGGTGAGCAGACTGAAACGCGACGGTGTGCACGTGGCCGCCGTCGCGTAGGCCTGCGTGAACCGCACGCCGCGCGAGGCGAGGCGGTCGAGGTTGGGCGTGGGGATGGTATCGGCCCCGTAGCAGCCGATGTCGCCGAAGCCGAGGTCGTCCGCGTACATCACAACAATGTTCGGTTTGCCGTCGGGCATGTGCGCACTTCCTTCTCACAGAACAGGGCGGGTCGGACGCCCGCCGGGAAAAACCGATGCTAACCCCGCACGCTCGACGGTCAAGCAACTTTCGGCCGGCCGGCGCTGCAGGCGTACCTGTGGTTCCCGTTTCCGCGCGTGTTGCTGCGGCTGTCGCTGGCCGACCGGCAGCCCGTCACGGCCGACAGGGTTCAGAACCCCTTCGCTTCGTGCCGGAGGTATGCGGGCACGTCTTCCAGGCAGATGCGCATTATCATCGCGCCCAGAGCTGTGGTGAAACGGTCGCCGGGTCGCTCTTCTCCACGAAAAGCCGCCCATCGGCCGTCCGGTTCCTGACGACGGATCAACTGCTCCATCATCGCGCGCCGCCAGCACTGCCACGCCGGCCCGCCGCGCAGGTAGTTAACGCGCGTCCCGTAGTACCAGTAATAGAATGCGTGCTCGCCGCCGTCGTCAACTTGCGTACCGGCGGGCAGGTGATGGTCCAGAACCGCCAGTGCGTCATCCAGTTGCCGACCCTCCTGCCCGTCCAGCAGGAACAGCAGCGCCCCGACCCCCTGAAGAGTGTGCGTCGTCCCGCCACTGGTGGGGGTATAGCGGAACCCGCCGGGCTGTCCTTCACAGCGTTTGGCGAAGTCGACGCCGGCCTGCAGCGCTTCGCCCATGCCGGGCTCCTCAATGCCCGCGGCCTCACATGCAGCGATGGCGACCCAGCACCAGCCCGTAACCGAAAGGTCTGCCGTCCGGTCCTCCTGGTCATAGCGCCACCCTCCGTACACCGTCCTTGAGGAGGGAGCCACCGGTCCGTTCCAGACAGCCGGCTTGGTTTCAGTTTGCTGCGTTGCCAGCAGGTATCGCAGTCCCGATGCCGCCAGTGTCCTCGCACGCTCGCTGCCGGCGTCGGCGGTCTCGGCCAGGCCCAGTGTCACGATGGCCGCCTGATACAATCTCCGCGAGGCCGTGTGAATCTCCCGGTCGTGCCAACGCACTCCGTCGGGCGCCGGTTCGAATTGCTCCGCCAACCACTCAACGTACTGCTGCTCTATGCGGTCGGACATTTTCCCGTACCCGCCGCCTTCGGAAAGTGCCGCCATCACCAGCGCCTCGGCCGTCTCGGGATATGAGGACCTTGTATCAGGCGTGTCGGTTGCGGGCGTCTGGCTGTCAACAAAAGCGAGCGCCCTTTCCAACGCCTCCCGGGCCTCATCCTTCGGCAGGTCGTCCGGACCTCCGGGTCGCCAGGGCGCAAGCTCCAGGCGGTAACCGGTGAACGATTCGTCCGCCATATGGATCTCCATGCTCCAGTCGGCCCGGTCCAGGACGGGGTAGAAATGGAACGCATCGGCCATGTCATTGAGGTAGTAGTGATAGAGCGTATCGTTGCCTCTTCGGAGTCTGACATGGCCGGTGGCGCCGGCGGCGCTGAGACGGCGATTCAGGACCAGATGGTAAGGTCCGGATTCGGCCGGCCGAAAGCGGTAGCAGTCCGTATCCCGCAGCGGCCTGGAGCGCACGCCTTCGACGGCGCAGGGGTCCGAAAGCTCAAAGGCGATGTTTGGGGCGTCGTTGGGTTCCTCGTCCAGGAGTTTAGGGTCGGCGCAGGGCCGGGCCACGAGTGTGTAATCCGCGGGTCCACCGCGCATGCCGCCTTGAAGGGTCATGATCGTGCGGCCGGGGTTGATCCGGAATCCGACGTAGCGAAGCGGCTCGCCCTCGACGGGCTTTGCTCGCGAGCCGGATATCACCTGCTGGATCAACAGCCGGCCCGACGTCTCGGCCGGCAGGTACAGCTCGAAGTCGCATAGCTGCTGCTGGTCGGTCACCAGCACCACGGTGTCCGTCTCGCCGTCGGTGCTCCACGTACCGTGAAACGCATCGCCAAGGCGAATGACATTGGGGTTGGCCTCGCCGTCCGCGACGGATTGCTCGTGGACGTCCGCCCCTGCGGCAAGCGAACAGAAGATCGCGGCGACAGTCAGTATCGTAACGCGTTGCATGTTACGTCCTTTCGTGGTCATTCGGGCCAGGTGGCCAGGAACCGCGTTGACATCAGGTAGCCCAGCTTGAAAGCGGCCCTTGAGCCGCTGCCGTCCACGTTGGCGATGGCGGAGTTCATCTGCTCGGCGAGCTTCCCGCGGACATCGCCTCCGGCGTACTGCTCCAGTCCGGTCATGAGGTTCGTGGCGGCCTCCCAGGCATCCATTTCCTGCAGCATGCGCACGACGGCGGCCATCACTCCCGACCCCTCAAGCCGGTAGGCGGAGAAGATCCACCAGCCCACCAGGGCACCGCGGTACACGTGGACGGGGCCGACGCCCTGGCCGATTTTTCCCTCGCTGTCCTTCAGATCCTCGGCCAGCGAAGCCAGCGCCTCGCCCCAGGCCGCCTCCACCTCGCTGCCGGCGCCGTGCAGGCCGGAGACACTTACGGCGGTGACAAAGCCGGTTTCGTTGTCGAAGGTGTAGAAACCGATTCGCTCTCCCACGACTGTTCGCACGGGATGGCTGGGCGTGATGACCAGGTGTCCCGCATCGAGTGCTCTCTGGATGTTGCGCAGGACCTGCGGCGGCAGCGACGAATTCCGCAAATCCAGGTGGCGCTGCGGCGAGACAAACAGCAGTTCCGTCGGTTTGCGGTCCACCTGTATGACGTGCTCTTCGAGACCAGGCGCCGTCAGGTCGATATCGACCTCTCCGAGCGCCTGCCCCCTGTGCTTAACGCTGGCCACGCACTTTCCGTATGGTTCATCCGCGGCCGGCGGAAGCCGGAAACGCCCGTCCGGCCAGGTCTGACACCGTGCGGACCGGCCGATTATCTCGACCGTCGCGCCGGCGATGCCCAGCCCTTCGGCATCGACGACTCGCCCGCGAATGGGCGTGCTTACCGACACAATCCGGTCCGCCATCCCGACGGGGAAGGCGGCGTCATCCAGCAGAACCAGCTCACGGTTGTCCAAGCGGCACACCAGGGCCGGTACCTCGCTGGCACGGCCGTTCACATTCAGCGTTAGCGTTCGACGCCCCGCGGGCGTGAGACGGCCTTGGTATGTCAACGGGCGGGCCGTGTCCGCGGTTGCGCCCGCCGGTGTCCGGTCCTGCAGGGCGAAGGGCGCCTCCTGTCCCGACGCGAGCTTTGCGAAGACCGACCGTGCCACGCAGAAGCTGGTGGCGTCGGTCTGGGTGTGACGGCCGGTAACGTACCAGGGGTTGTGGACCTCGGCGGACGCCAGCGTTTTGGCCGGTATCGTCTTATCGCCAACAGCGGGGCGTATGCCGGTCTGGACGCGGTAGCGGAAAGATACGCCGTCGCCGCGATCCAGGATTCGCATTCGCTGCCGGACGGAGTCCAGGCCTTCCTGCCATTGGAACTCAAAGACCGCGCCCGGCGCGACGAGCGATTCGCTTCCCGCGTTAATCGAGACGTCGAGCACGTAGTCCGGCGGCAGTTGAGTCGGTCCGCCGCCCACCATCAGAGCCCATTCCACCAGTACGGCGGCTTCGGAATCGTTGGCGACTATCGTGTCCAGCCGGCCGTTGCTGAGGGACGGTTCGGCGCCGATGCCCTGCAGGGCGAACCGCATCGCGTCGTCCTGGTGAATGGGGGGACCCGCCACCGACAGCCGGCCGTTTGCGAGGGGCCTGACGGTAACGGCAGGCGACAGGTCCAGCGTCTGCCCCGTCGGGGAACGGGCGGTAAAGGTCAAGCTGCCGTCCATCCCGCCGTACCGGCGCAGTGCTGACAGTGCGGACAGCGCCAATGTCATGCGCTCGTCGGGATGGTTCGGTATATCGTCGCTGAGCCGGCAAAATGCGTCGTATGCGCCCGTACAGCCCGGACCGACCTGGTCGCTGAGGAAGTGATGCTCCAGCCCGCTTTCGATGAAACTGCGGACGAGGGTGGCCTGGTACACGTTCTCCGCATCGCCCGTGAAATCGACACGGTTGATGCGCAGGTCGATGGCCGACGGGCAACGCTCGATGTCCGCCGTCCTTCCCGCCAGGGCCGGATACTGCGAGAGTATCAGCACCCGCGGCCGGGCGAATGTGGCGCGGACATCGAACTCCTGCTCGACACGGGCGAGCGCCTCGTCCGACTGCGCCGCATAGTCCAGCAGCAGTTTGTATGCGTCTGCGTGTTTCTGCCCGGACTCGCCCGCCTCTTCCAGCCGCAGTGCTTCCTTTTCGACCACATAGGCCCCGACGCGGCAGGGCAACACGACCAGGTCGTGTCTTTCGCCGACGAGCGGTCTATCCGGCCCGAGTGTGTTCGCCCGGTCCCACAGCTCACGGACCGAAACAGTGGGTTCCTGCGAGTGAGGGCCGTGAACCTCGATGACAAGCTGTTCGGCGCTGGCCAGGCCGGGTTCTATGCGCACCTCCCGGCCCTCGGGGCCACGCAGCCGGCAGACTGTGAGGGACCCAAGCCGTTCGATCGAGTGCACATAGCCGATGAGATTCTCGACCGGCCCGTCATAGAGCAGGTACTCGACCGGCTCGGCTTCCGGCGGGGCCGTATCCCTGCGGAAAGTCATCCGGATTCGATAAACCATCGGCTGGTCGCTGTCGGTGGGCTTGTCGCGGCCGGGCGCGACGTCGTCCAATGTGATATCCCGCTCGCTTGGACAGTGCGCCAGGATGGCCCGCGCCAAGGCCAGCTTCTCCTCCGGAGAGCCGCCGGACTCCCAGAGTGCTCCGAGGGGTCCCTTGACCGACCCGCGGTAAGCCAGCAGGCGAACGTCGCTGCGCACGAATTCCAACACACGGTCGCCGTCGCGGCCGAGTTGCTCGGCCTTGTCACGGAAATAGTCGAAGGCGGGCGCCCGTGCTTCTGGCTCGGGGTGATCGCATCTCAGTAAGAGCAGCAGGGCTACCAGGACCAAGCCCACGACAAGGGCGACGATAGCGGGGAGCTTCTTTCGGATGCGACGCGGACCGGCCGGTTGCTCGGAAGGCATGACGGTCCTCCTTACGGAGTTCTGCGGGAGATGGGGGCGCACCGGCGCGCCGACGCCGGAATTGTACCCACCTGTACTGGGGCAGACAACTTCCAGCCGGCCCGTGCCGGCGCACACTGACCGCGCGAGCAGAGCCGGGTTGGGTCCTGAAAGATTTTCTCCTCCGCGGCCGGGAATTGCTGGCCATATGCGATTTGTGTGCTATAGTTAATCATGAGAGCTATGGTAGATTATGATTAGAACCATAGCGGCACCGGAGGTGGATCATGGCACACAAAGGCGACTCACGACGAAAACGCGGAGGTTCCAAGGCCTCCGCGCGCAAGAGGCCCGGTTCGCAGAAAGGCAGCCCCTCGGCCACGACGCAGCGGGAAGACCTTCTGACCATGGAGGAGGCGGTAGAGCAACTGAAGACAAGCCGCCCGACGCTTTACCGCTGGGTCCGGCAGGGCAAGATCAAGGGCATCAAGGTCGGCCGACAGTGGCGCTTCCGCCCGGAGGACATCGAGCGGTTCATGCGGGGAGAGGGGCCCGCGGTCGAGCTGCCGGTTGGCGTGGATGCGATGCTCGATGGATTGCGGCGAGCGCTCAGAGAGGCCGGTGTCCAGACGGACCAGGTTGAGGAAGTCCTGACCTCCGAGGAGCCGACCATCGCCGCGGCCCAGGCCATCATCCTGCTGGCTTACCGGACTCGATCCAGCGACATCCACCTGCAGCCGTCGGCGGAGCCCGGCCGCGAGCCGGGCAAGGCCCTGCTGCGACTGCGAATCGACGGCGTGCTGCACAAGGCGCTGGAGTTCGACCTGCGGGCGCTGGCTCCGCTGGTCGCCCAGTTCAAGCGGATGACTGCCTGTGACGTCAACACCAAACACCGCCCCCAGGACGGACGGCTGGTGGAGTCTATTGACGGCGCGGAGGTGGACCTGCGGGTGAACTTTTTGCCGGCCTGCTATGGCGAGGCGGTGACCGCGCGGGTGTTGCGTCGGGACGCGGAGGTGTTGTCGCTCGATGACATGCCTTTGCACCAGCGGGACGGGGAGGTCCTTCGTGACGCGCTGGCGGCTCCGTACGGGCTGATAGTCATTGCGGGACCGGCGGGTTCCGGCAAGACAACCACGCTGTACGCCGCCCTGCAGAGTCTCAACCACCCTCATCTGAAGGTCATCACCATCGAGGACCCGGTGGAGTACGTTTTCCCCGGCATGCTGCAGGTGCAGATCATGCCGCGCGAAGGTCTGACCTTCGAGTCCGCACTGCGCAGCAGCATGCGGGCAGACCCGGACGTGATCATGCTCGGGGAAGTGCGCAGCGAGGAGGCGCTTCAGATATGCTTCCAGATATCGCTGACCGGCCACCTGGTCCTCACCACCCTGCACACGAACACCGCCGCGGGCACACTGCGGCGTATGCTGGATCTGGGTGCCGACCCGTTCCTGATCCGCGAGGCCGGACGACTGGTTATGGCGCAGCGCCTGGTCCGCAGGCTCTGCCCGCACTGCAGTGTGGAGGCCGAGCCGGACCCCGTCCTGCTCGAGGAAGCCCGGCGCATGGCCCGCACGGGCGGTGTTGACCTGAACTCCCTGCCCGGGCGGTTCCGCAAGGCGGTCGGCTGCGGGAAGTGCTCGCAGACCGGATATCGCGGCCGGACCTGTGTTGTGGAGTTGATGAGGATAACGCCCCGCATAGCGGCCGAGCTGCAGCGGGGCGCCTCCGACGCGGAGTTGACGGCCGCCGCTGTGGGCGAGGGCATGACGACGATGGCTGCCGACGGTATCCGCCGCGCCGCCTGCGGCGAGACCACACTGGAAGAGGTGCGCCGTGTCACGGCAAATCTGTAAGGCCGACCAGCCGCCGGGGCGTACCTTACCGGCACAACCCGGAACGCGCCACGCCACGACAGACCGCGACCAAAGAGTGTTAGCGAAAGCGTGCGAGGAGCTTGGATTCGAATACGTTGACACCGGGGGCGGTTTCATGGCGGCCCTGCGGTCGGCAATGGACGGCATCATCGACTAGCACCGGAAAGCGGTGGTGCGGTCGTCCGGAGACATGAGGGGCTGGTCGTCATCGAGGCGACTGTTCGCGCCGAGGGTTTCGTGGCGGCCGCCCGGATAACGACGTCCTCGTCGCATGCCAGTCTGGACGAGGCCGCACTCGAGGCCGTGCTCAAGGCCACATTTCACCCCGCCCGCCGTGACGGGAAGCCCGTTTCCTGTAAGGTCTCGGTCCCCGTTCGCTTCGCCCTGCGTTGAGCGACGCGTCGCCATTCGCGCCTCAAGCGATCCCCGGTCCGCCGAGAAGTCTGAGCCGCCGTAACCGGACTGCCGCTTCGGGCCGCCGCATCGGCCTCGGCAGAGCTTGGCGCTCGGTCCGAGATTGGTTAGCGTGGCGTCGAGCGGCCTGGCTGCCGCAATCCGTCTGCTGAATACCGTGTAACGCAAGTTCAGGAAGGGATCGTGCTGTGAAAAGTCTCGGCGTCGTCATGCTCGTTGTGGGAATCCTCGGCCTCATTCCGGCCTTCGGCTTCTGGAGCGAAGAGCTTCTGCATCCCCTGATGCTCCCATCCGTAATCGCCACCTCCGGCGTTATGATCTCAGGAGCCATTCTTACGTCCAGGCAAGGGCAATGAATGACGGTGTTAGCTCCTCTATAGATAGGTGATCGTAAGCCTGCCGGTAACCCCCCGGCGATCTGAACATCGGTGTGAGCCTCGATGAAACCATGTACTCTACAAAACATTAGCGGCCTTCGAGGAAACGCCTTCATTTTCGTCTGTTCGACGGACCAAGGCAGACTCGAGGCATGTATGGATCAAAGCGTTTTAAAGGACTGCCAGAGCCGGCCCGTCCGGACCTATCAGGCATTGACGTGCTGGTCTGCAGGTGGGAGGATCGCGTCCAGCAATCAGCGACTGTGTACTCGCCCTGCAGTATCACGAGGGTATGGTCCAGAGCAAAAGGTATCGATCCAAACGGTGACGTATAGAGTTGTGCGATGATAACACACAAGAACTACTGGGCAGCCGTTGCAGATCCCAAGCGGTGTGATGTCGAAGCCGCTCTCCGCAACTACGACCTAATGACTTGGACCGTGGGGGACCACGACGTGAGGGTGGGGGACTGGCTGCTGATCTGGCGCACCCAAGTTAACGGCAAAAGGGGGATCATTGGCGCCGCTAAGGTGGTTTCGGACCCAGAAATAATCCCTGAGCCGGAGCAATACCGGTCTTTTTGGCACGATAAAGAAGGTTGGGAACCCAAGCGGCGAGTGTGGATACATACCACCGTGCCCGAGAACGCGCCACTCTGGCTGGATGAGGACAAAAGCGGCATCTTAGGAGCACTCAGTGTCGCTCGGGCCGGTGGTGGATCGATGTTCCATGTCACCGAGCAGCAATGGCGCAATGTAACCTCACTTTTCGGGGACTGGCGCGCCGAAACGGCCAGCTTGGATCCTGCTCCAGCCGAAATCGAGGTTGCCAAGACGTATTACGAAGGGGCCGTGCGGCAGGTATTCGTGAACGCCTACGAGCGGCAGGCTGGAGCGCGTCGAGCCTGTATTAAGACCTACGGGGTTGTCTGTTTGACTTCGAAGAAACCTACGGCGAGCTGGGAGAAGGTTTCATCGAGGTTCATCATCTGTGTCCGCTGTCGGAAGTCGGAAAGGAATACCAGATAGATCCCATCCGTGACTTACGACCAGTGTGCCCTAATTGCCACGCCATGATCCACCGGCAAACACCCGCATTGCCAATCTCCGAACTCAAGGCCGCAATTGCCAAGCAACGTGGTATGTAGCGCATTTCTTGACGCTGATGTTTCTTCGCACGGCCAGCAGAGCTCTAGTGACCCAAGCTGGGCGTAGAACCGTGACGTTCGTCCTTTCCTACTGGACAGTCCACGGCGACCTTAGCTGCCTCGCAGTCGCCAGCTTACTCAAGAAAGGTAGGAATGAGAACGCCGAGTAGGCATGGCCAAGGCCGAGGCGTACAGGTACGCCGACCAGGTGCAAAGGCGATAAGCGCACGAACCCCGGCGAAACCGTCCGGCGGGTAGGGGGTTCATAGGGATAGCGGTCAATTCCCGGAAACTCAAACGAATGAGGAGGCGCCCAGTGACTTTTCAGGCCGGCGCAACTCGGCGGAGGGGCAGGCACGGGTCCACGTCTATCGAACCGCCCTTCGGCAAGCTCAGGACGGCGACGAAGTGTAAGGCTGCGGGGTTTACACTCATCGAACTGCTGGTGGTGATAGCGATTATCGCCCTGCTGCTGAGCATCCTGCTGCCCGCGCTGGGCCGGGCGCGGCGGTACATGCGCACCGTCAAGTGCGCGACGCAACTGCGAGGATTCGGCAACGCTTCCCAGATGTTCGCCAACGACAACGACGGCTGGCTGCCACGGAACGACGGCAACGGGCTGACGGAGCAGGTCTGGAGCCGCCGCCCGCCCATCGGCACGTTCTGGGGCGCGTGCTTCTCGCCCTACCTGCCCAACGGGCTTACCTACGATATGATCAAGGACGACGAGGACCCCCGCGGCCGCGTGCAGCAATGGATCAAGGATAACGACTTCTTCCGCTGCCCGGCCAACGAGGCGGCCGGCACCGAACGGGGGATGGACTACGCTGTGAACAATTTCGACTTCCAGTATTACCGCCTTCACAGCGACGAAAACGACCCCTATCAGCAGCTCCGCAAGGAGCACGCGATACTGGCCGCCGGACACATGGACTTCGTAGCCGCCGACGTGATGTACCTGGGGGAATCCAGTCGGCTGGATTTCAACTTCCACGACGTGCACAGCCCCGGGCACTGCACCTACGACGACCAGGGGCAGCCCGCCGGCGACCGGATGATCCGGCCGAGCGACGACCGCCATGGCGGTAGCTGCAACATCGCTTTCTTCGACGGGCACGCCGAGACCCGCGAGATGACTCCGGAGAACTTCCCATTCGATGTCTTCGTCCCGTACTGGGACGAAGATTAGCGTCGGCCAGTGCCTTTCTCTGTTTTCTGACCGAAGGTACCGAAGGTGTCAGGCCCGCTCCAAAGGTTCCGGCTCACCCGGACCGTCGGGGAAGGGGCGTGTTGGGCGGTGTTGACCAGCCGTGCCCGGTCAGTCGCGGGCCGACGCCACCCGGGCCTTGTCTTTCGGCTCCGACGGCGCGTGTTTAGAGCCCGGCGTGCCCGGCAGGGCGTGGCTTGCCGAGCCGTAGTCGGGGCTTCGCATGGGTATCCGGCTGGTGGGCGCCTTGGTGTGTCGCACTATTTTCCCCCGCCTTAGCCGCACCGCCCAGATAAGCATGTTGCGGGCCGTGCGTATCAGCCCCCACATGCCGAACAACTGCATACCGGAATCACCGAAGTGTGCGGACAGCTTGCGGAGAATCCGTCGGCGGAGTTTGCTTCGGCGAGGCCGGGTTCCGTCGCTTCCGGCGGCCGGATGTGTGCCCGCGTCGGCGAAGGGAATCCTGCTCTTCGGTCGGACCAGGGCGATAAGAAAACGGACAGGGTTATAGAAGTACAGGTACGCGGCCAGGACGTTGAGCTGCTTGCGCCAGGGACGGGCGTCGCGCGATGCGACCACGTGATTGCCGTCCACTATGTACGGCTCGTCGGTCTTGCCGTTCACGCTCTTGTAGGCCAGCCCCGATTCGTACGTGCCGACGTACCATTTCGAGCCGGGAGAGGGTGTCAACGTCATGACCTGCATGTACAAGGCCCCCGACTTGCGCAGCAGTCCGACCTGGTTCAGCAGTCCGCCGTCATCTTTGCGGGTTCGCAGCGGCTGGGAGTCGTGGTGCATCATCATGGGCACCGGGAAGATGCCGTTGCTTCGCAGAAGCTCGAGTGCCTCAAGACTCTTGTCGGAGTCCTGCCCCTTGCGCACCAGCTTGCCGGACATGTCCTCCACGCCCAGCCACAGTCCCCACAGACCGGCCTGGCGTATCAGCGGCAGATGCTCCTTCATCCGCAGTGTATCGTGGACGGTGGCCTCGGTGCCCCAGCGGATCTTGCAGTGTGGCCGCGAGCCGGCGCGCACCTTCCGCGCCAGGGTCTCGGCGATTTCCAGCGTCCGGTCCTTGTCGTTGAAGAAATTATCATCCGCCCCGAAGAAGAATCGAATGTGGTACCGCCGGTAGAGCTGTTCCATCTCGTCGGCTATCCGCTCGCCGCTTTTGGTGCGATATTGGCGCTGGTTGTAGGCGGGGATGGGGCAGTACGGGCAGGCGAACTTGCAGCCCAGCGTAAGGACCAGAGACCCCACCACGGCATGCTTGCTGATCCGCTCCGGCGGTATGGGCCTGGAAGCCAGAGTCTCCGCCGAGCCGGGCGGCTCCAGAAGACGGTAGCCCCAAACCGGGTGGGGCTGCTCGTCCAGGTCGCCCGCCAGACGTTGGATGCCGGTATCGACCAGTTCCTCGGCCACTCCGTCGCGACGGCCCCGTGAGTACACAAGCCCCGGTATGCCGTCCAGCGCGCCGCTGTCGCGGGCGCGGAGGAATGCCGACCGCATTGACTCGCCCCTGGCCCGTACGCTCAGCACTACCTCCAGCAGACTCAAGAGGACGTACTCCTCCCCGGTGACGGCCACGTCGGCGCCCCAGGGGTCTGCGGGGTCGGTGCTGAAGACGTCCCACGGTTCATAGATGACCTTGGGCCCGCCGACGACTATCAGCGGACGCTCGGCCGGGGGGATCCTGCACGCGTCGCGTATCAGCTCCTCGCACGGTGCGGAGTGAATCTGCATGCTCGAGACCATGAACAGGTCGGGGATGCGCCCGTCCAGACGCATTCGCGACGGGCGGAAGTTGCGGTTCCACTGCTGGAGTACGATACGGGTCTTCTCGAAGCCGGCGTCCGCCATGGCCGATCCGATGGCCCGTACGCCCGCCGGAACCATTCGCGTGTCGGCGTAGATGAACGGCAGCATCCGCGTGCGATGGTCGAAGGCGCAGGCGATTACGGTGGCCAGATCATGCTCGGCCGCCACTCGCCGCAGGCGCGCGCGAATACCCGTCAATTCGCCTGGTCTCAGCAACTCGTCGCCGCGATCGCGAGGCGGTAGTTCCATTTGCCGTTCAGACTCCCTTAAACGGCAGCGAACGTATCACAGTTGACGCGCCAAACCAAGCGGTATTGCCACATGCCGGATAGACCCGCCACCTCGACGCTGACTGCCAGGCGGCCGGCGGTGCCAACGGGGGGCGTCCGGGACG
>JBNGDC010000030.1:0-2335 GCA_049975485.1 Phycisphaerae bacterium
GCCCGCTTCCGCAAGGTCGACCGCGGCAAGTTTGAGCTGGCGAAGTAGCCAACACATCATTCCTCGGCATCTCCTACCCCGGTTCCGCTTGGAACCGGGGTTCTCTTCTGGCTGAAGCTCCTGTGCCGCCTGAGGCGCGGTAAAGACCTGCTGGCCAGCGGCTGACGTTGGGCAAGAGCCCTTGACGGGTTCCTCGGGGTAGTTCAAGCTTGGCCCGCCCTTGACCGAGGTAGATACACGGTGTATACTTCGTATATACACCTTAGGAGCCCGAAAATGGTGAAGACGCTGACCAAGCACGGCAACAGCTACGCGCTGGTGATCGACAAGCCCATCCTGGAGTTGCTTCAGGTCACGCCCGACACGCCCTTCGAGATCGTCACCGACGGCCAGTGCCTGGTGCTCACGCCCGTCCGGGACGCCGAAGAGGAGAAGGCGTTCACCGACGCGCTCGACACGGTCCACAAGCGGTTCGGCCGTGCCATGAAGCGGCTGGCGCAGTAGCATCCTCCCATGCAACCGCTCTTCCTGGACATTGGCCGGGTACTGCGCACACACCTCAGCCTGATTGAACACTATGGGGGCCATGAGGGCGTCCGTGATGTCGGCCTGCTGCAGTCGGCCATTGCGATGCCGCAGGCGTCCCACGAGGGCGAGTTCCTCCACAAGGACCTGTTTGAGATGGCCGCGGCCTACCTGTACCACATCGTTCAGAACCACCCCTTCATCGACGGGAACAAGCGGACAGGAGCTGCGGCGGCGATCATCTTCCTGGCGATGAACGGCCTCGAGCTCGAGGCCGACGAAGAGGGACTCGTAGACCTCACGCTCGCCGTTGCAGAGGGCAAGGCCGGCAAGCGGGAGATAGCCGAATTCTTGCGCAGGATCGCTCACTGAACGGACGCCGCGTCGGTCGCTTGAGGAACACGTTCCGCCTTCTGGCCCGCAAACTGCTCCCACCGCTGCACGATGACGTCGCAGTAGAGCGGGTCCAGCTCCATCAGGAACGCCTTGCGGCCGATCTGCTCGCACGCGATGAGCGTGGAGCCCGAGCCGCCGAAGAGGTCCAGCACGTTCTCGCCCGGCCGCGATGAGTACTGCGCCGCCCGCACGGCCAGCTCGACCGGCTTCTCGGTCAGGTGCGTCATCTTCTGCGGGCTGACCTTCTTGACGTGCCAGAGGTCGCTGACGTTCGGCGGGCCAAGGAAGACGTGCGCGGCCCCCTCCCTCCAACCGTAGAAGCACCACTCGTGGGCACCTAAAAAATCCTTCCGCGTCAGCACAGGGTGCTGCTTGTCCCAGATGATCATCTGCGAGAAGTACAGCTCGCAGTCCTTCAGTGCGTTGGGGTAGTTCCAGATGTTCGAGTAGCCGCCCCAAATGTAGAAAGCGCGGCCGGGCAGAAGCACGCGGCGAATATTCCCGAACCACGCCCGCAGCATCCGGGCGAAGTCCTCGTCGGAGACGAAGTCATTCTCCAGCGGCCGGTCCTTGGGGCGTAGCTTCTCGCTGGTCGCGTGCGTCCGGCCGCGAAGCTTAGCGTCCATGCCCTGCTGGCCGGTGTACTTCTTGGCGGCCTGGGCGGTGGCCATAGCGTTACCGCTGCGCGGGGCGACCTTGACGTTGTACGGCGGGTCGGTGTTGACCAGGTGCACCGGCTGGCCATCGAGCAGGCGGTCCACGTCCTCCGGCCGCGAGCTGTCTCCGCAGAGCAGGCGGTGCTCGCCGAGGACGTACAGGTCGCCCGGCCGCGTGGTCGCCTCGTCGGGCGGGGCGGGCACGTCGTCGGCGTCGGTGAGCCCCTCGGTGATGCCGGGGTCGAGCAGCCCGGCCAGCTCGTCGGTGTCGAAGCCGAGCAGGTCCAGGTCGAACTCGGCCGACTGGAGGTCCTTCAGCTCGATGGGCAGCAGCTCGTAGTCCCACTCGGCCAGCGTGTTCGTCTGGTTGTCCGCGATGCGGTAGGCGCGAATCTGCTCGGCCGAGAGGTCCTTGGCGACGTGCACCGGCACTTTGGTGAGCCCCAGCTTCTTCGCGGCCTTCCACCGCGTATGGCCGACGATGATGGCGCCGTCGTCATCGACGACGATGGGCTGGCGAAATCCGAACTCCCGCAGCGACGCGGCGACCGCGTCTACGGCCTGGTCGTTCTGCCGCGGGTTGCCTTCGTACGGTCTGACCTCGTCGATTCCGACCAGTTTGACATCCATGTCCGGCCCTCCAGGCAGCAGCTATGGGAGCTTCATAACTGCTTATTTCTTATGCTCTTGGCGATGTTCGCGCGCGCAACAAACAAAAAGCTGGCGCCCGTCCGTTCTCGTCGCCGTAACCTCTTTAT
>JBNGDC010000030.1:2435-39534 GCA_049975485.1 Phycisphaerae bacterium
GCGCAACAAACAAAAAGCTGGCGCCCGTCCGTTCTCGTCGCCGTAACCTCTTTATCTAAAAGGGGAAGGAACCATTTGCCGTATGTTGTTGTTTGCATGTGTCGCTCGGTCGCCTTCTGCTACGTTCTGGCGGGAGATCTCCGCACCTGCGCCAGGCGAGTGCGCATGCAGCCGTCGCGGTGAGTTGCTCTTCGACGGCTGTTTTGCCACCGGCGTGCGCATGAAAGAACTTGCGTTCCCGGTGATGCCCGTGGAAGATAATCCTGCGGTGCGGGGGGAGCGGCTGAGGACCACTCGCGCAATTCAGATCGGGAGAAATACTATGCTTGACAAGATTGTGTCGAAAATTGCGGCCTTGGGTGTGCCAGGACTTGTGTTGGTTGTCGCGATGGCAGCATCGGGCTGGGCAGGCGGGGCCGCCACAGTGACGGCGCTGGCAGTATTGGGTGGGCCTCTCGGAATGCTTGGTGGCATCGCGTTGCTCTGCGTGTTGGCCCTTATCTCCAACGCCCTGACCAAGTACGGATTCGAGAGGGTCTTCGGGGCTACTGTTAAGAAGCTTCAGAAGCAGGGCATGACGAAACAGGAGATCCTTGAGAAAGTAGATGGCTACCCGATCTCTAAGGACATCAAGCTCAAACTGAGGGCGTCCCTCGAGGACTTGAGCTAGTCCAGTACGTCTTCCTGTTCTGCGGAAGTCGATCATGCCTCACCCTCAGAACCTCTGGTCTTACCGCCCTTCGAACGAAACCTCTTTACCTGCGCCAACCTCCGCCGCCTGGGCCGCTTCTCTCGGCCAGACCCAGACGTCGCGGCTGAGCTGCGGACCGCTGTAGCGGGCGCAGTAGTGCCACTGGTCCGGCCGCGGTGAGCAGACCCGCTCCCCCGTCGCCCAGACCACGCCGGTCCCGCCGATATGCTCGGAGCAGATGTAGTCGCCGGCGACCTCCGAAAAGTTCAGACAATCGCAGCAGCGGCAGTGACGCAGGACGGTCGCGGCGGCCGGCGGGGCGGAGACTGCGGAGTCTGCGGAGACTCTCTTACCCCGTTCTGCGCCCCGGGCGCGCGTGGGCGCGCACGTGCGTAGCAGAGAATCAGACTCCGGAGTTTCCGCGTTATCTGGTAAGCCCATTGTTTCTGCAAGCTTGCAACGCGGAGACTCGCGATTTGAGTCTCCGTCAGTCTCCGCCGAGTCTCCGCGACGCGGGGCCGTCAGCTTCTCGATGACGTTGGCCAGTCCCACTAGATGGCCTCCAGGCGGTAGGCGGCGTTGTTGCCGGAGGTGGAGCGGCGGATGAACCACGAGCCGACCGGCGCGTCGACGTGCCGGCTGAGCATCCGCCCGAAGGCGACGCTGACGGCCGCCTCGGTCCGCTTGGCGAAGATGTGGCCGAACATGTCGTTCCGCTCGGCCAGTGAGCGGAGGTCCTTCGGGCCGAGCTGCTGCTCACCGTAGGCGTCGTGCCAGGCCTGGACGAACGCCTCCAGCTCCCAGCCCTGCGGGTCGGCCTGGCGACGCCAGTTGGCCTCGTTCGTCCGCCACGCCCGCAGGCCGTTGACCCGCAGGATGCCCCCGATGGTCTCCGACCACGCCTCGAAGCCACCGAGGCGGTTGGGGTGCTTCGGCCGGCCGGCGGCCAGCCAGTTCTCCACCAGCCCTAGCAGGCACTCCAGCACGGTGCGGCGCTGCCGGCGGGCATAGGCGCGGATGTCCGAATGCTGGAAGTCCGTGCGGGCCTCGGGGTGGGCGTCTCGCGGCTCGAGCATGATGGGCACGACGCGCTTGGCAATCTCCCCCGACGCCTGCACGTTGTTGCCCGTCCCGACGATGGTCAGGTTGTTCGGCAGCGAGACGTTCCGCGAGAACCCGAGGATACGGCCGAGGAAGCACTTCGTCGTCAGCAGACTCGCCAGGGCCGGCGAGTCGATGTACCTCGGCAGGTTGTCCAGATGCATGAGCGTCTCGCCCTGCAGCAGCATCGCCAGGATGCGCTTCTCCCGCTCCTCCTCGCGCTCGGTGATTTGCATCGACGGCGTGTCCCTCCCCGTGACGGCCAGGCCGAACACCTCGTTGACCAGCTTGCTCTTGCCGGTCCGCTCCAGCGGGGCGTTGAGCAGGTGCATCGGCCGGTTGCCGTCGATGGCCGGCGCGACGAGGGGCGTCAGCAGCAGGCCGAAGAAGTTCTCCCTATCGGCCGGCGTCTTGAACGGGAAGTCCACGACCAGGTCGTGCAGGACGTTGTGGATGACCTCGCAGTCTCTCTCCGGCCGCAGGCCGCGCAGGTCGGCCGGCTCGTCGTAGTAGAGCCCGTCGTGCCAGCCGGGCCGGACGCGGTGGAAGCCCGGCCCGTAGACCGGGTAGGAGACCATCAGCTTCAGGTCGCGGAGGTCCGGTGCGGCCGAGGACTGTGCAACGACAAGACCGGCCGCGTCCTTGGTGCAGGCCTGGTAGAGCAGCACCTGCTCGCCGGACTTCCGGGCCGTGACCCACTTGCCGAGCTTGACGTGGCCGTCAACGAGGATGCGCATGCGGTCGGCCGAAAGCTCCGCCCACTTCCTCCGGCCGGGCCGGCCGATGACCTCGCCGGGGATAAAGTCCCGCCGGTAGATGGCGTCGGCCGGCAGACGGGCAAGCACCTGCGCGGCGAAGTCCGCGCTGGACTGCTCGATGTGTTCGTCGTGGTCGTCCTTGTGCGGGCCGGGTGTGAGGATGTAGTCACTTCCGGGCTTACACGGACCGACAGGCGCATCCTTCACCTCGACCCTCCGGGGCTTGTGGATGCCCGCCTCGATGCCGCTGCGAATGGTCGCCTCGACCTCGCCCGGCTTCAGACCCGCCGACTCGCCCGCCCCGCGCAGGGCCGTCTCGACCTCCGCTCGGTCGAGGTAGCCGCCGCCGATGAGTGTGCCGAGGTTGAACGCGGCCGTGTTGAGCGTCTGGTTGCGGCTGCCCTCGGCAGCGCTGGTAACGGCACGCAGCTCCAACTTCATCGCCGTCTGTGCGTAGTGTTTGGCCTTGGCAGGGACGTCGGCTGGTTGTGTGGCTTTCGCTGGGGGCTTCTGCTTGTCGGGTGTGCGGAGACGGTTCAGGATGCTGGCCGGCAGCGCCGCGAGCTCGACATTCCACGGTTCCCAGCCCTCGGCCCAGGCGTAGAGTGCGCCGGTCTCCGGGTGGACCGAGCCGGGGAAGACGACCTGGCCGCCGTCGGCCCGCACGTCGATGTGCGGGCCGAGCCTGCCCGTTGAGTTGCCCAGCGGCTGCTCGCAGCGGTAGTACAGGTGCGTCCCCTGGCCGCCGGTGTTCACGGTCACGGTGGGAGGCAGGCCCAGCCCGTTCGTCTCGCCCCCTTCGTCGATGTCGATGACGACGACCCCGCTCGGTCGGCCGGTCCGCAGGCCGACGTTGCCCCGAGCCGCCCACTTCAGCGCTTCCTCCAGCGTCTCGCGCGGCCGCTTCTGCCACTGCGGAAGCACCGGCCGCTTGCCGTCCAGCGGCGTGAACGACCAGCCGAGCCGGTGGCCGTGGCGGACGGACCGGGCCAGCGGGCTTTCACAGTTGGACGCCGGCGGCTTCGAGCTGCTTTGTGAGATCATCCGTGCTCCTCGCGAGGACATATAGGCCGCCTCGGCTTCGTATTTCGCGCTGCATCGCCTTCTGCGCCGGCGACTGACGGCCGTTGGGCGCCTTGCACTCCACGCCGATGAAACGCCCGCCGGGCAGCACACCGGTGATGTCCGGCCAGCCGCGTGGAACGGCCGAGCCGAAGTATGCGCCCGCCCGGTGCGCCGCCCCGGCGTCGGTGACGGCCATCAAGGCGCCGCGCTCGCGGAGGTATGCGAGACACGCCTTCTGGACGGCCAGCTCCGGCTTGCGGCGCTTCCGGCGGGGGCGGAACACCTCTGCAGCTCGCAAGCTCACGGCGTGTCCTCCGCGTACCTGCGACCCTTGTCCCAGCAGGCGGCTTCCTCGCTGGCCGCCGGGTACGGGTTGGCGTCCCTGCCGGCCCGGGCGTCGCAGCAGCCGCGATAGAACGCGTGAAAGCGCCGGCCCTCGCGTGCGGCCCGGCTGCGGTCGATGAGGCGCCGCCGGACGGCGTCAGCCCGCCTTCTTGCGCCGCTGCTTCTCACGCGTCCTCCTATCGGGCAACCGTCGCCGCTTCGGCCTGGGCCGCTGCACGGCACACGCACGCCGGTGCCACCAGCCCGGCCCGTTGTTGAAGCCGCAGTGCGGGCAGTACATGCCCTTGCCCGTGGTTTGGAACTCCCGACAGCATGCCTCGCACGTCATCACCACCTTCTCCTTTGCAGCACATCTGATGTCGACAGGCGGGGGCCGGAGTCGAACCGGCGTCCCGGGGCAATGACTCCCGGACTACACCTGTCCCCGCCTCGGTTGCTCAGAAGGGCACGATGCGGCTCGGTCCCTGGTCGCGCATGGTGGCCCACTCGGCCGGCGTCAGCTCATCCGGCTGCTTGCCGGGGAAGAGCTCCGCGAGGACGCGGAACCACTCGGCCTCGATGGCCTCGCGGTCCCAACGGTCCGGATCGCACTGGCCGGCGAACGCCTCCCAGGCCTGCTCCATCGTGCACTCGCGCGGCTCGGGCTTCGGTGGGGACGGCGGTGGAGCCGACGGCTTCGGTCTGGCCGGCGGGCGCTTGGCGGGCGTGGGCTTCGGCTTGCTCGGAGAACCCGGCCCGGCCAGGGCACGGAGCTTCGGGCCGAGACGGTTGACGATGGCTTGCCGGGTCGAGCCCTCGGCGCGCGTGACGCCCCCGCCACCAGTCGAGCCGTAGGGGTTGAGGAATTGCACCTTCAGGCGCGCCCGGCCGTCGTACTCCTCGAAGCCGAGCTTCACCTGCACCGGGTGCTCGGAGAGGTCCGTCTGCTGGAGCCAGAAGACGTCGCGGCCGTCCCAGCCGAGCGCGGCCTTCAGTGCGTGCACGACCATCCCGTTGAGGTCCCCGTCCCTCTTCTCGATATAGAAGTAACCGGTGATGTCGAGGTTTTCGTGCGAGCAGTCGGCCCACTCGCCCGACGGCTGGAGCTCCTCGTACAACTGGAAGCGGATGATGCAGGTGGTCAGGTTGTTCGGGCCGGTCTCGTCGATGCCGACCTCGACGGGGTAGGCGTTGAACAGCCCTTCGCGGGTGGGAATCATTCGTCGGTCTCCTTGGCGGCGAGAAGTTGGTCCCAGAGCGTCGTGTCGAACTGCACAAGCTCAAGCGGGTCGGCCAGCGTGCGGCTCTTGGCCATGCACCACGGCATCTCCTGGGGGTAGATGGTGCGGCTGCCGGCGCCCTGGGCCTTGCCGTCGCGCGTGGACTCGACGTCGTAGCCGACGTAGAGCAGGTGGTCGACCCACTCGCGGACGCGGAGGCGGATGGACGCCTTGCCGCTGGAGGGGTTCTGCAGCCGCGGCTCCCAGCGGATGTAGTCCTCGCCCTTGGGGTTGGGCACGTTGGCCGTGCAGTCGTGGCAGATGAGCACGACGTGCCGGCCGGCGCGGACGTGGGCGTCGAGGTCCCCCAGCAGATTGAGGAACGTCTCGTAGAGGTGCTGGTAGCCTTTGCCGAAGCCGTAGTCCTCGATGCGACGGATGACGACGCCGTCCTTCTCGTGGCGGACGTTGCGGAGCGTCCAGGCCAGGGCGAGCTCCTCGGCCTTGGTGGCCGAGTCGAGGACGATGGTGCGGACGTCGTCCCAGCCGTCGGAATGCAGGGCGTCGCGGACATCCTGCCAGGCGCCGACGCCGGCCACGCGGCGGATGTCCAGCTCGCTCAGCGTCGGCAGTAAGATGGGCAGTGAGTCGTCCAGGTCGATGAAGGCGACCGGCCCGGGCGCGGTTGCGGCGAGGGTGGTCTTACCGACGCCGCCGGGCCCGAACAGGCCGATGCGGTGGCCCTGGGGTGGGATGTCATCGAACGCCACCCGCCGAACGGGCGGCCCCGCCGGCGGCCGGGCCGGTGCGGTTGCTGTCTTGGGCATTTGCGGTCCTTTCCGTCTCAGAGGTTCGCTGTCATCTGCCACGGAGTTACCTATGCCGCGTCCTGCGGCCGTGTCCGTGCGTCACAGCTCGCCCAGCCCGGCTTGCTCGAAGTGCTCACGGATGAGCTCCACGGCGTTGCGGACCTGGCGGCGGGAGATGCCCAGCAGCCGAGCAATGCCCGCCTCGGTGTGCTCGACAAGCAGCGCGGCGATGGGCTGAAGGTCGTCGGGCAGCTCGTCGAGCGCCTCCGCCACGTCGCTTCGCAGGCCGGCCAGCTCCTCGTCCGTTTGGGGCTGGCGTTGCAGGCGGCGCTGGCGATCGGCCTCGCCCATCAGCTCGCCCATGCACGTGTGGCCGTTCACATCCAGCAACGTGCCTTCCAGGGACACGGCCTTGTTGCCGGCCGCGCGTTTGATGCGGCCGCGCTGCCGCACCAGCATCGCCGCGGCCGTCTCGACGACGCGCGTGATGAACGTCTTCGGACAGCTCCGCGCAGGGTCATACAGATGTGCTTTCCTCAGGACCTGCGCCGCCAGGTCCTGCTCGATGTCCGGCCGGTCACTTGCGCGGAACTCCGGCCGTCTCGATAGCTGGTGGGCTTTGATGCTGATGAGTGTCCGGACGTACTCGGTTGACAGGGCGGAACGGACAGGATCGATACCCATCGTCGTCTCCTCCGGGCCGGAGGAGGCGGGTGGGTGCCGCCGAGGACGTGTCGGGCTTCGGGCTCAAACAAGAAGGCGCTGTGCGTTCGCCGGTTCTCGGCGACACACACAACGCCTCCGCTTCGCGGCCGGCTGGTTGTTTGGTGTCGTGGTCCTTTGAGCCTGTTCCCGACTCACCCGGCGGTGAGCGGGACTGTCCGGAGGTCTGCGGACGGAATTAGCGGAACGGAAAGAGAGCGAATTGTTCCGCTGCCCGCGCGCACACCGAGCGCATGAAAACGGCGGGCTCGCGCCCGCCGTCGAAACTCATGCGGAAGAAATGCCCGGCCTTGACAGCGCCGGACAGCGGCAGCGATCAGGCGTCTGTGTCTGTGGCGGCCAGTGCCCTCTGCTTGCGGTGGCGGTCCTGGGCGCGGATGAACGCCTGCAGCGTGATGCCCTTGAGCTTGCAGAACTCCTTGCGCGTCATGCCGGCCTTGCCGCGGACCTGCGCCCACTGCTCCATCAGCCGGCGGTCTTCGAGGGGGTTCGCACGGCGAGGGGCACCGCGTTTACGCCGCGGCCCCTGGCGTGAACCGTCGCGGCGGTTCACCTCGGCCTGGACGGCCAGGAGGAGTTTCCTGAGGGCCTTCGTCTGCATGCGGGCGGTGGCGACGAGGCGCCTTTCCGCGATGGCGTTTACAACCGGCCGGCGGGCGCATTTGTCCAGCGACTTGGCCGTCTGCATGAGGTCCGACAGCTCCGAGCGGACCCGCGCCGCGAGCATCGATTGACCGATGGTCACCAGGTGGGAGTTGATGGCCCGGAGCATGCAGCGCTCCGGCCCCAGCCCCCACTTGTTGGCCGGCTCGGGTCTGCCATCGGCGTCCACGGACCGCTGCGGAAGGAGGCGGGCCCATTCCGCGAGCCCCTCGATGACCGCTGCGATGGCTTCCTGGGAGCCGAAGTCCAGCCCCTCGTACCGCTGGAGGGCTTCTCTGTAGCGACGGGACCAGGCCGACTCCGCGCCGGACGGATCTCCGGCCTTGTGACAGGCCGCATTCCTTTGGGGCGCGGACGGTTGCGCTTGCCGGGATTCTGACACTGACCCCTCCATCACGAAACATCTCGCCCTTGGCTGCGAACGTGGAAATCTCTCCTGTAACCTCTTGGATTTGGGGGCGTTGCGAAGGCGGGACATTCCTAGGGCCACATCCCTGCAACCGCCGAGAGCATCTTGCCATCTCCGGCGGAAGGTTCAAGGGCCGACTGCAGCCGACGCGCGGCTTACGACTGTCCCGGCCCCGCAAGGTGTCGGCCTACCGGCGGTTGCGGCCCCGCTGGGAAGGTAAGTTTTTCTTGGCAACATCCTCCGACAGCGGAGAGCCGGCGAGCCGGACTTCGGAATCGTCAGTTGACCTGTCACGGGATTCCCTCCCGGCAGCGTCCAGTCGGCCCATTACCCAGCTCTTGTCCTGTGCGTCCAGGCCAAGCGGGCGGGATTCGCTGGATGGGGGCACTGTAAGGTATCTGTTAGCTTATGCAAGTGTTTTCCGCAGCGGACGCGGAGAATTGACACAAGGTCTTAATCTGAAGAATCCTGAACCATATTACTATTGGCAGTGCCATTTCCTTTGGCGCGTAGCCTTCGCCACGCCGCGCGTTGCTCGTGCCAGTCCGGCATAGCCGTCAGGGACCGCATCATCTTCTCGTGGACCGGGTCGCGTCCCGCGGTAACCAACGGAAGGAAGAGCAACTCCTCCTGAATGTCCGGGGCCAGGTGCAGCAGGTTCATGATCTGCGTCATCCGCGGCTGGGTGACATGGGCCAGGCGGGCCAGCTCCGACATGTCGCGCACCTTGCCGTCCCGTAGGAGCCCGTCGAACCGGATGGCCAGGGCCATCAGCTTCGAGATGCGGGGCACGCGACCAGACGGAACCGCCTGCACCGCGGGCTTCTTATGCGACACGCGTTTGCGCCCCGATGGGCCGTTGGCTAATACGAAATCTACCGTTACAGTGATCATGCCGCTTCCTCCTGAAACTGGCCCCTGGCCAGGGCCTTGATGCCCGAAGGGTGGAAGGTCACGGACACTTTGCTCTTGGCCGCGTCGTAGTCCACCCGCGCAATCAGCAATCGCAGCACTTCCGCCTGCTCGCGGGGGCTAAGGGCGCCCCAGACGTTATCAAAGTCCTCGAACGCCGCCTTAAGCTCGTCTTCGCTGAGCTTCTCGCCGGCCGCGGCGTTCTTTTGCTCGCGAAGATCCACGATATGCGTCTCGCCGTGCCGGATGCGTTCGTTTAGCTCGGCGATGCGGCCGGCGGTGGCCCCGTCCGCATGGCCCTGGACCGCCAGGCGGCGGATTTCCGCGTGGTCGCGAGCCAGCTGGCGTTCCAGTTCGCGGCACTGTACGTTCACACGCGCAAGCTCCGCATCGAGGTGCTGGTCGGCCTGCTGAAGCATGTCGGCCAGAAGACCGGTATCCTGGCCAATGCAGCGGATCTGGTCCACAACCACCCGCTCAATCTCGCCGGCGGGCAGCGACCGCGATGGACAGGCGCGCCGTCCTGCCTTGATGGCGTGCGTGCAGGTGTAATAGCGGTATCTCTTGCTGCCCCGGCCGGTGAAGGTGTGGACCATCACGCGCCCGCACGCCTTGCAGTACAGCAGCCGTTTTAACAGGGCGCCGTAGCGGTTGCGGACCTCGATGCCACCGGTGCGGCCGTTGTGCTGGAGCTGGGCCTGGACCTTGCGGAACTGGTCTTCCGGAACGATGGCCTCGTGCTCGCCGTCGAACAGCTCGCCCTTGTGTTTGACCTTGCCTACGTAGATCGGGTTGGTCAGCAGGCTGTACAGGCCGCACTTGTCGAATGCCTTCCCGCCGCGTGGCTTGCCGGCACGCGTCGTCCAGGCCTTGTTGAGCCAACCGCGTGACTGAAGCTCCCTGACCACAGGCAGAAGCGAACCGAGCTTCACGTAGAGGCCGAATATCTTCCGTACGCGTTCGGCCTCAGCCGCGTTGATAACCAGCTTCGGGCTGGCGCCCGAGCGGTCCACGTCGTAGCCCAGCACCGGGACGCCGCCAGCCCACTTGCCCTTGCGACGCTGGGCGGCAATCTTGTCGCGGATGCGTTCTCCGATGATCTCCCGCTCGAACTGGGCGAACGACAGCAGGATGTTCAGCGTCAGTCGGCCCATGCTGCTGGTGGTCTCGAAGTTCTGCGTTACGCTCACGAAGCTGACGTTATGCTTGTCGAACAAGGAGATCAGCCCAGCGAAGTCCATCAGCGAGCGGCTGAGGCGATCCACCTTGTAGACCACCACGCAGTCGATCTTCCCGGCCGCCACGTCCGCCAGCAGCCGCGCCAGCGCCGGCCGGTCGGTATTGCCGCCGGTGAATCCGCCATCGTCGTAGTGGTCGTTAAGGCAAACCCATCCTTGGGACTTCTGGCTAGCGATATACGCCTCAGCCGCCTCGCGCTGCGCATCCAGCGAGTTGAACTCCTGCTCCAGGCCCTCTTCGCTGCTCTTGCGGGTGTATATGGCGCACCGGATTTTCCGCGCTGCCACCTTGGCGGTCTTCGTGGCGATCATCGTTCACCCCGGAGGCCGAAGAACCGAAAGCCACTGACGTGCGAGCCGGTGATCGCCTTCGCTACGGCCGAAATCGTCGGGAACCTCTGGCCCTCAAACTCGAAGCCATCGTCCAGGACGACAACCTGGAGCGTTCGGCCCTTGTAGACCCTGGTGAGGGCCGTGCCGGGAGCCGGCAGCCTCGGGTCTGCGCGGCTGACCCGAACGGTGCGGGTCGGGGCGCCCTTTGGTGCCTTCGGCGGCGCCTTTGGCGGCATCACCCGCACGTCCGCATCATTGGCCAGCTCCGCCGCCCTCCGCCGGGCCCGCTCCGACAGGCCGCCCTCGGCGTCGGCCTGTAGGCGCCAGGCGATCTTGCGTATCAGATACGCCCGGTGCCGCGTCCGGACCGGTTGGTCTGTCAGATCCGCGTACCGTTCGGCCAGCTCGCCGGTAGTCATCTTCTCCAGCGCCGCCAGTTCCGCCTTGATGTTCATGTCCGCTGTCCTTTCTCTGGGTCTCTCGGGCCATAACCGCCCGAACCAGCGGGCACACAGGGCCTCGAAACCGCGCCGGGGCCAAGGGGATTCTGGCGGGAAGAGGTAGATTCCCGGCCGGCGGAACTGCCAGTCTTGCGGACCATGTCACGGTGGCGCAGGACGCCCCGGGCGAGGATGGCAGCCACCGCCTGGCGGCGTTGCTGCGGTGACATGTCGGGGACCGAAAGGCTCTTGCTCATAAGCTCATCTCCCAACTCACGCGATGCTTTGATGCACCGGGTTATGTATGCCGTGAGCGACGAACCGGTCCGCCCGGCGCCCGTGACGACGTGGGCGGCTGACGGCATCCACCCGACACCCGCTGGCCACGGCCTCATCGCTGACACTTGGCTCCGGGCCGTCAGCCGGGATCATCAGTCTCACGACCGGAACGCAATGAGGGGGTAAAGGCCGATGGTTTACGAACCGCCACGTCCGGACCGGTTGGTCTGTCAGATCTGCGTACCGCTCGGCCAGCTCGCCGGTACTCATCTTCTCCAGCGCCGCCAGTTCCGCCTTGATGTTCATGTCCGCTGTCCTTCCTCTGGGTCTCTCGGGCCATAACCGCCCGAAGCAGCGGGCACACAGGGCCTCGAAACCGCGCCGGGGCCAAGAGGATTCTGGCAGGAAGAAGCAGATTCCCGGCCGGCGGAACGGTCAGTCTTTCTAGCCATGTCGTGGTAGTCGAAGGGTCGTTGCAGACGAGCACGACCCAGCGGTTCACGGCCAAGGCCGTCGAGAGAACTCGGCGGCCTTTTCGCTTTTTAGGCCAGTTTCGCCAAGGGTTACAATCCCTGCCTCTCTCGGCCGGCCTCTCCGGGTCGCCACGCCAGATAACCCGAGCATTCCTCCCGGCCCCTATCGGCACGTCTCAGCCAAAAGTCGTTCGTGACAGAGAATCCGTGGTCTCGGGTTATCAGGACGTGGTGACCGGTGGGGTAAGCGCCACGCAGGCCGGCCTCCGGCGGTTCTTCACCGGCCTGGCTGGCGGAGGGCGCTTGCCGTCTTCGGGGGATATGGTACGATGCCCCGACACCGCCCGGATTCGCCCGGCGGGCGCACGGAAGGAAGGTGTCGCATGAGCGTACCGACGAGGCGGCTTGTCCTGGCCATGGTCGGCTTTGTCCTGTTGGCGGCGTGTCTCGGCGGCTGCCGGGCGCATCCGGGTAGTCTCGCGACACTGGTCGCCGGGGACGCAATTAACGACGCCGATGTCCGCGGCAAGCGTGACAAGCTCATCGGCAAGCCGATCGCGGCGGCCGACGAGATGTTCGCCCCGCGGCTGGAGACGCTCGACGACATGGACCGTCCCGGCGTTAGCATCGTCTTCTACCCGACGGACTTGGACCTTCTGAACAAGAGCCGGTACACGGTCGAGACCGTGGACGGCGTGATCGAGGTGGTGGCCAAGATCAAGCGGAACATCGACGGCATCGAGGACATGATCCACGCCGCCAACCTCAGAGAGGATCTCATCGGCAAATCGCCCGCCGAGTGCAGCCAGGACGAGGATCTAGGGCAGCCTATCCGCACCCTCCGCAGCCGGGAAACGGACGAGATCGTTCGCTTCTACGACGTCCGCCACTGGTCGGACTTCCTCAAGGCCCGCTATTGCGTGCTGCGCTTCCAGGACGAGAAGTGCAGCGACGTCACGCTGTACGGCGTCAGCGCTGCGACCATGAAGGATCCCGTTCGCCGGCAGCCCGGTGAGTCGGACTGAGTCTCAGCGCCTCTGGCCGGGCTGCTTCTTCTCCCCCAGCATCATGCGGTGGAACGCGTAGGGCGGCGGTCCGCCCGGGCGAAATCCCTGCCGCGCCTTTTTGGGGGACTATAGCAATCCGGCCGACCGAATCGACCGCTTCTTCGCCCGCGAAAACAGTCTCGGAAAGGTCTCGAAACCGCCTTGAGTTTCCGGCGGAAACGCTGGACTACTCGGCATCCTCTTGGGATCCATTATCTGGACAATTCGGATCATCGTCGCGACGCTGCGACCACATCCACTGATGGATTGGAGCAAGCCGCAGCGGGGAGTGATGGTGTCCGATATCCTGTATCTCCCAATACCGCACCTGCTCATGCCCGGCCTCCAGCAGCCGTGCATACGCCCAGGTGTATCCCGAAGACCCTATCCAGGGGTCATTGTGGCCGATAAGCATCCAGAACGGGGTGTCGGTAAGCGTCTTGAACCCGGCCAAATCCACCAGCGGCGTGCCGGCACAGGGCACCGCGGCCGAGAAGAGCTTCGGGCGCCTGCGGACAAGTGCCCAGATGCTCGTTGCGCCCATCGAGTGCCCTTGAATACTGATGCGATTGCGGTCAACGTCGGGTCGTGAAGCGAGTTCTTCTATGAGTTCCAGATACGCGTCGAAGGCCGGCGTTAATTCAGGACCGTTGTCATAGTTAACCGTTCTGACCTGCGGATGCAGCGCCACCACCACCGCCGGCATGTGTTCGCGATAATAGGGTGTAGCCCAACGCATAACGTCTGAGAATCGACTCTTGCTCAGTCCTGCTGCACCTATCCCTCCAGTACCCGGAGAGCTGATGACGACAGGCCAGCCGTCTTCCGGGCGGGGCGTATCAGGATCCGGCTCGAGTATCGAATACTTAACCAACGATCCGTCCTTCCAGTCCTTCAGCTCGAACATGCCGGCAAGTTCCGCTATCTCCTCGCGCCGGTCCCGGTCAAGCTCGGGATAAACCAACGCCTGTGAGAGCTCGCCGCGACAGACGTTCCTGCTCATGCGGAAATGCCCCCAGTCCGTGAAGGGATTACCTTCGTTGATCGGCCAGGTTATCTCCTCCCGTATGATGTTGTGACTGTCCTTGAACCGTTCCTGCTGCTCCGGCTGGCGGTCGGGGTCGCCAAGGTAAGGTTCGAGATTCTCCGGCAGCGGCCAGGGGAATGGGCGCTCATCGTCGGCCATCAATACGCCTCCGGCAACAAGCACAATCAGCAGCGGCAAGGTGCCCCCAATCAAAACGCGTTCCATATCGGGACCTTTCGGCTGTGTTGAACAGTGTCCGCGCTACATTGCCGACCATACGCAATATTGCAGACCGGTACAACCAGAGCACAATTTTTTAGTATTGCCGCCTGCAGAGCTTTGAGCCGGCCGTCGCGAACCCAACGGCAACCATGACGGGCTGGGGCGGGGCTACCCGGCTCTGCTGGCGGCCGTGCTGATAGTGTCGCTGTTCGCGGCCCCGGCGGCGTGCCACGCCTCGCATAACTTGGCGCGGCCATTTCCAATCATCCAGCCGGTCATGCCGGCTTAGCGCCTCCTGGATGTGGCTATTCCCGAATCGTCTGCGCTTCAAAGACGGAGTGGACCACACTAGTTGTAAGGTTGGCTGACGACGCGAGTTGCGTCGACCGTCGGAAACGACGGAGCGGCCGTAACCCGAAGGAAGCGAGTAGATACTCGCCGAAACGGAGTACGGTCATGAGCAACTCACCAGCGTCGGCAACCACCGGAAGAAGGCACGCGAAGGATTCCGCCCGGAAATCTCGCGTGCCTTCTTTGCGTTTCCACAAGGCCAGCGGGCAGATGTTCGTCGTTCTGTCCGGCCGGGCCATCTACTGCGGCAAGCCGGACGACCCGGCCACCGAGCAGCGATACCACCAGGCCATCGCCGAGTGGATGGCCGCCGGCAGGCGACTGGCGGCCGACCCCGAGCAGATCACCGTCAAGGAACTGCTCGCCCGCTTCTGGCACCACGCCGAGGGCTACTACCGCACCGTCACCGACGGCCGCAACAAGGAACTCGAGCAGTTCAAGCTCGCCCTCAGGCCGCTGCGGGAGTTCTACGGCGAGTCGCCGGCCGTGGAGTTCGGCCCGCGAGCCCTGAAGGCGGTTCGCCAGCGGATGGTCGATTCCGGCTGGTGCCGCCCATACGTCAACAAGCAGATCAACCGCATCCGCCACATCTTCAAGTGGGCCGTCAGCGACGAACTGATCCCCGGCTCCGTCCTGCACGGCCTCCAGGCCGTCCCCGGCCTGAAACGCGGACGTAGCGACGCCTCCGAGCCGGAGAAGGTCACGCCGGTCCCGATGAAACTGGTCGAGGCAGTCCAGCCGTTCGTCAGCCGCCAGGTCTGGGCGATGATCCAACTCCAACTCTTCACCGCCGCCCGTGCCGGCGAGATCTGCCAACTCCGGCCGTGCGACATCGACCGCGAGAAGGACATCTGGGTCTACAAGCCGGAGCACCACAAGACCGCCCACCACGGCTTCGAGAAGAAGATATGGATCGGACCCCGCAGCCAGCAGGTGCTTGCCGCTTTCCTCCTCCGCGACCCGCAGAACTACTGCTTCTCCCCGGCCGAAGCCGAGGCGGAACGCCGACGTGCGATGTCCGAGCAGCGCGTCACGCCACTGTCCTGCGGCAACGTGCCCGGCAGCAACCGCAAAGCCGCCCCAAAACGCTCAGCCGGCGACCGCTACACCACCGACACCTACCGCCGTGCCATCACCCGCGCCTGCGACCAGGCCTTCCCCCCGCCCGAGCCGCTGGCCAAGCGGGACGACGAAACGGAAGCCCGGTGGCGCAAGCGGCTGACGAAGGAGCAGAAGACCGAACTGGCCGCATGGCGAAAGGCCCACCGCTGGCACCCGCACCAGCTCCGCCACAACGCCGCCACGGAACTTCGAAAGGAATTCGGCATCGAGGCCGCCCGCATCATCCTCGGTCACCACAGCACGGCGGTAACCGAGATCTATGCCGAGAAGGACGAGTCGGAAGCGATGGAGGCGATCATGCAGGTGGGATAGGTCACTCGCCAATCTGCCGTCGGGCTATTACCAACGGAGGGGCAGGAAGAGGCGACCCCGCCAGCGGGGCGCTTTGTCACGCATTGTTGGGTGCGCCAGCAGCGGGCCCCCTACCAGTCATTGCCTAATGCTCGCCTCAGTGCATCGTGTTGCGCTTGACTTTGGCCCGATATCTGCTCTCATAAAGAGAGTTCACCAGTACGGGCTGCCGCGACTTTGGGCTGCCTGTATCGGACAACGCCCGAGAGGACACGGCATGAAACCACCGAACAATACAGGGCTGTTCTATCAACTGGGAATAATGGCCGTGCTCGTGGTGGGGTTGATGATCCTGAAGAGTTCCGCCGCCACATGGGCACACAGCTTCACGCCAGACGAACTCCGTCTCGCTATGACCTATCTCGCCTTCGGCTTTGCCGCTGTCGTGCTCCTCAACCTAGCCTACAGTAATCGAAGGCATCGCATATCCGACTATAACACTGACGCTCGGCTGAACTTGATGGAGACATCACTCGGCAGGCTGAACGAGGAGATCGCAGAACTCGTTCAACTCGGCACCAAATCGAGCGCGATGAGAGGATTTATGGTCTCTGCCAAGACCATCTTGAAGGAGGAAGCAGACATAGCCCAAGGCGAGGTGTGGGTCTACACGCCGGAACTGACCGTCGACACTACGCCTCCATTCCTGAGGGTCATCTCGGCAAACATCAGCAGGGGGATACACTACTACTACTTCCTTCGCGATGTCCCTGATCTGCACGGTGACTTTGCCCGTCTCACTTCAGGCGCACATGGCATTGTCCAATGTCGCGATACGGTGCGCGAGCGCCTTCACGTCACATGGCTTCGGCCTGCCATTTCGCGACCAGGAGGCATCACCATTCACGTCCATTCGGGCGATTCGCCACACGTGGCAGCGTTCGGCACAATCCCGCACGAACAATGGGGCAAGGACTTCTTCATCAGGATGGACCAGAAGTATGCGACTCGAGCGTTCCATTATTTGAAAGAGGTCGAGGCCGAACACCACGAGGAGACATCCGCATGAAAGTCTCCCTATGTCTACCATTCAACAAGCGCCGCATATCCCCCCAACCGTATTACGTGGAGAACCTGGGAATACAGTATATCTCATCGTTCTTACAGGCCAACGAATTCGATTGCCGAGTCATTGTCGCAGACGGCGCCTATCTCTCAGAAGAGGCAACGGTCGATACAGTACTGAGCGGCAAGCCCGATCTAATCGGCTTTTCGCCCTCCGTGGACACTTCGGCTCTAGTGCTTCGGATGTGCAAGAGCATTCGTCAACAGTATCCTCACGCGAAGATATGTCTTGGCGGTCAACACGCCACCTACTTTGCGCTTGACATTCTAGACAACGAATCCTGCATCGACTTTGTGGTAATGGGCGAAGGCGAGGAGACCATGCTTGGCCTCTGTAATTCTCTTCGGACAGGCGGACAACTCCCCCTGCCAGCGCGAGGACTGGCCTTCAGACGAGGCGCTCATGCGGTTTCGTCAGGTTCTGTTGTGCTTGAACGACCGTTGGACTTCTACCCGCCACCTGAACGAGGCATATTGGGCGATCTCGCCGCTCGTGGCGATTACGCTATGCCCATGGTGCTAACGTCGCGTGGCTGTCCGAATAGGTGCTCCTTTTGCTCAAGCCACGACTTTTTTGGAGGGGTGTGGCGAACGCGAAACCCTCTGGCGGTAGTCGATGAAATGGAATCGATCTGCAGCACGTACGGCTTTACGCACTTCTATTTTGTTGACGACCAGATTCTTGGAAGGGGCCTGAGCGACAAAGCCCATTTGATGGGCATTGTCGAGGAGATTCTGCAACGCCGACTCCATCGGCGCTACGACCTCTATTCGTTTGTCATGATGCGCGCCGACTTTCATCGAGTATTGACTAGCGACGAGCTCAGAAGGTTTCGCTTGGCCGGCTTCAAGGACATCTTTGTTGGCTTTGAGTCGGGAAGCGACGACGAGTTGAAGCTGTTCGCTAAGGGACTGACAGCCGCCAGCTACGGCGATGTATTTAGATTAGCAGAGACTTTTTTCATCGAAGGGGGATTCATCCTTTTTCATCCGTACGCGACTGTGACATCTCTCTTGGCCGACGCACGTCTGATACGGCGGCTGGGCGTGCCAAACTGGGGCTATTACTCAAAGAGACTGGTTCCGTATCCGGGCACTGGCTTGTTCGACCGAATGAAAGATGATGACAGCTTGATTGAATGCAGCTACAGCAGCATTCGATACAGACTTCACGATGACCATATTGAAAGTATCTACAATGCTGTTACTTTGGTCGAGAATGACCTCGGGGGAATCGACGATGATGTCTTTGCTGTGGTAGACGCCTACCATAAGACTCGCCTCAGTGATGTGTTGCATAGCGCGAGTGAGCCAGACCGATCGCGGGTGCCGTATGTCAAGCTGCAGTCACTCTGTGACCGTCTCGCAGAATTCTACTACGACTCATTTCTTTCGCTGGTCACGGAGCCGCATTCTGCGTCTACTCATAGGACAATTGTAAGCGGATGCGAGCGGCTGGCTGGCCATATACTTGATGAGTATGCTCTGCTTGTGCGCGAGGGAAAGCTTCATGGGCACCGCTAGGGAGCGCGTAGAATGGCCGAACAAATCACGCTCCGCTCGTCAGCTCCTCTATTCGATGTTCAGTACATAGCTCCATCGAAGGATCTGTTCGACGCATGTTGTGAGTATCCCCTGGTAGGCGTGCGAGGGCTGAGGTCTTGTGCCTTCGACCCCTGGAAGACAGAGTTCGACCTCACACTGCGAACTTTCAGGACGAGCCAACCTAAGCATTGTGCTTCAGTCGATAGGGCCGTGGCCGCCAACTCGCTGTACAGTCTGAGCGGCACTGGCATCTGCGACCTTCTCGCTGCTTCGCCGCCTCATCCGATCTTCACTCGCAACGCTGGGCTTCTGTTCAACAGACGCCTTTGCGGGTCATCATCTATCGCCCTGGAAGGCGGCATATGCCTCTTTCAGCCGGGAGAGTTAGTTATGGAAATGAACGGCTCGAAAGGTGAGGTCATAGATCTATTCTATGGAGCGTCTAGAACTGCTGGCGCCGCGGAAGCCATCAGAAAGGCTGGAGTGAGTAGGGTGACGTGCCGCCGCCGTTTACCATCTCTACAGGATTATCTGCATCTGTACCGTTTGCTGTCATTCGCCGCAGTTCTCAATGCGCCCGCAATTGTAGGCCTTCCTGACGCCGAGTATATCTCGGAGGCTAATCGGATTATGGGGGTTGAGACTGCTGAGCGGTTTCGTCTGAAGGATTCTATACTTGGTTCGAGCCGGCAGGTGGCACGGCTTGCGAACCTTATCGCTCGACGTCTTGATGTGAAGATAATCCTGAATTCATCGGAGTCCGACGTGCCTGTTAGAATGGCAATGCGCCGTGCCCGCGAAGAAGTGATGTGCGCGCTGGCTTCCGGAGGGGATGAGGTGACTGCGAAACGAACTGATCTTGTGGGCTACCTTGCGATGCCTCGTGTTCCACACCATCTTCTAGCATGTGATCTCACTGTGGGCGTTTTGCCATCCGGCGAAATACGCACGATCAGGAGGTTGTCCAAGCTGTTTCATCATGTCCCTCACGCGTTCATCGTCTTTCCCGACTTACCCATGATGGCGACCTCTGAGACGGTTGACCTCGACATCATGCGGTCTCAGTTGACAAAGACAATCCTCTCGACGGCAAGCCATGATCTCGCGATCATCAACTGCAGTGCTGGCCTAGGCGATGCTAATGAGACTGAAGAAGACCCATAGCGGCTACGGTCAACTGTCGTCGAGACTGCGCACAGCGGCGGTTCACACAAGAGGAGGAACAACAACAGTCACTTGAACGGAATGGCCTGTCTTTCGCTCAACACCATCCTCACCGCAGTCCATTGAGGCTTACGGGCGGCAGGGTGGCCGATGGCATAGGGAGCCCCCGGTTTCGGTCGCTCATTTCTGGATCGTGTGGTCCCAGGGCTTCCGATCGCACCGCTGGCCTTGGCCATCGCTTAGTGCGCGAATTCATCGGTCAACTGCGCAAGTGCTGTGTAAGTGCTGCACGAACTGCGTAACCGGTAGGAACACTGCGTCAGCCGGTCGCGGAACTGCGCAAGTGCTTCTGCGCAGCAGACTCGCCTTTCGCCCCTCTGTAAGTTCGGCTGCATGACCGATGCACCGAACGCGACAGACTTGATCGACGCCGTGGTCTCTCCCGACGAGGAGTTGATCACGCTCACCCAGGCAGCGGGCCTGCTGCCCCGGATCGACGGCCGGAAGGTCTCCGTCTGCACCCTCTGGCGGTGGTGCCGCAAGGGCCTGCGGGGCGTGTTCCTCCAGTACGTCCGCGTCGGCCGACGCGTCTGCACGACGCAGGCGGCCCTCCTGCGGTTCTTCACCGCCCTGGCCGAACTCGACCAGCAGGCCACCCCATCCGCCCACTCCCGGCCTCGCGCGCTCAAGCGCCGCCCCGTCACCTCCCGGCAGCGGCAGCGCGCGCTGGCCGAGGCCGACGCCGTCCTGGAAAGGGCCGGGATATGACCGCTTGCAACCATCAGCAGGCCCACGGGCCGAACGAAAGGAACCCCATGAACCGGATCGGCTACAGGTATCGCTTCTCCAGGGACATCGACCACGGCGAGGCCCGCGACACGCTGGTGCTGGCCCTGCTGGCGGCAGAGGGACTCTTCGGCCACACCCGCGTTCGGATGGACGCCGCGTGGGCCGAGGACGAGACCCTCCAAGTTCTGGTCGTCGACGCCGCCACGCTCGTCGGCATGACGGTCTGCCTGATCTTCACCGCCTTCCTCACGGCCGAGTTCGGCGCAGAAGGCTTCGACGTGCGGCAGGTGTCGCTCCAGACGTCCTTCACAACCCAGGCCCAGTGCTGAGGAGATCACCATGAACCGAACACTGCTCGACATCACCGAGGACCTGCAGGCCTTGGACGACCTGCTGACCGAGGCCGGCGGCGACATCACCGGCGTCGAGGCGACCGTCGACGCCTGGCTGGCCGAACTGGAACGGGACCTCAAGGGCAAGGTGGACAACTACGCCGCCCTGATCACCGCGATGAACGCCCGCGCCGAGGTTCGCAAGGCGGAGGCCGACCGGCTGTACCGCCGGGCCAAGGTGGACGCCGGCAACGCCCGCTTCCTGCGCGAGCGCCTGAAGTTCGCGCTGGAGCAGCGCGGCATCTCGAAGTTGGAGACCGACCGCTACAAGGTCGGCGTCTCGAAGGTCGGCGGGGCCGCGCCGGTCATCATCGCCGACCAGTCGGCCCTGCCGGCCGACTTCATCCGCGTCACGGAGGTCCGCGACGTGGACAAGGACGCGATCCGCAAGGCCATCCAGTCCGGCCGCGACGTCCCGGGCGCCGAACTCGGCACGCGCGGCACGTGCCTCACCATCAGGTAACCACGGGAGGAACCCCATGAAACCCAACAGGGAACTCAGATGCTGCAAGGGCTGCGGGCGCGACACCCGCGGCGACTACTGCTCGCGGTGCATCGGCCACGGCGGCGCAGGCCTTCGCCGGGCGCAGGCGGCTCGAGCCGCAGTGTTGCCGCTGGAGGACGACTACTCCGAGGAGTCCGACGCCGACAGCGTCTGCCAGGACGACTCGGCGTCGGTGTCTCGCGTGTGACACATCAGGCGGGAAAGGGCGCGCCGGGGCCTTTTCATCAAAAAGGCCTCGAGAACGTGGGTTCGACTCCCACGCCCGCCAATGCTGCCTAGCTGAAGCTTAGCGGGACAAGTGGCCGGACGGCCAAAGTGAACGACAACCAGGAACCGGTAACTCGAAAGGAACACAGCGTATGACGCTTCCATCTGAAGTCCTGACACGGGCGCACATCCGCGCGCCCAAGGGCATCCTGTACGGCCCGCCCGGAATCGGCAAGACGACTTTCGGGGCGGGCGCCGACAAGCCGCTGATCGTCGACTGCGAGAACGGCGCGGCGCACGTGACGTGCGACCGCACGCCGTACCTGTCCAACTGGCCCGCGATCCGCCAGTGGCTCGACGCCCTGGCCGCCGGGGGGCACGGTTACGGCACGGTCGTCATCGACTCGGTCGACTGGCTGCTGCGCCGGCTGGAGGAGTTCGTCAGCGGCGTCAAGGACAGCGACCACGGCATGAGCCAGACGATGAACCGCTCGCACGGCGGCTACGGCAACGGCAAGCAGGTGCTCAAGAACTACGTCTACCAGTACCTGCTGCCGACGCTGGACCGCATCGTCAACAGCGGCGTGGCCGTGGTGCTGCTGGCGCACGCCACTCGGCACGAGGTGACCTCCATCGACGGCGCGACGGCCGAGAAGTCCTCGCCCGACATTCACCCGGACCTGGTCCACACGATGATCGAGTGGTCCGACTTCGTCGCCGCCGCCCGCAAGGACGCCAACAACGTCCGGGAGATGGTGCTCAACGAGACCGGCCAGCAGCTGGCCAAGAACCGTTACGGCATCGAAACGGCGCTGCCCATGACCTGGGGTGCGCTGTACGCCCAGATCGTCCCGTCGCAGCCGACGGCCTCTACCCCCGAAACCCCAACCGAAGGAGCAAACCCCAATGCCTGACCTCAGTGGATTCGACGCCGACAACGTGGAGCCCGTTCCGAGCTTCGAGCCTATTCCCGCCGGGCAGTACACGGCGATGATCGTCGCCAGCCAGGAAAAGACCAGCAAGCAGGGCCACCAGTTCCTGAGCCTGGAGTTCGAGGTCATCGAGGGCCCGTACAAGGGCCGCAAGCTCTGGACGAACCTGAACCTCAACCACCCCAAGGCCGAGACGGTGAAGTTCGCCCGGGCCGAGTTGGCCGCCATCTGCAAGGCGGTGGGCGTGCTCAAGCCGACCGACAGCGTGCAGTTGCACAACCTGCCGCTGCTGATCAGCGTCAAGTGCGTCAACCGCAAGGACACCGGCGAGCTCCAGAACCGCATCAAGGGCTACGCCCTGAAGGCCGCGGCCGGGGGGCAGCCCCAGCAGGGGCCCGCAGCGGCCGGCTCGACGCCGCCGTGGAGGCGCTGATGGTCAGGGCAATCACATGCCATGGCTGCCGAGCAGAGGTCGTCGCCAGGGCTCCGAACCAGCGGTACTGCCCCGCCTGCTCCGAGAAGCGGGATCTGAGTCGAAAACGCCTCTGGGCCCGAGAGAACCGGCCATCCCCGCAACAGGCGCAGAGGAACTCGGCGCATGCGGCCCGGAGGATGGAACTGGCCCGCGATGCGGGCGCAGCGACCAATCGGGAGGCGGCGCGGTCCATCGCCTGGATGGGCGATGGGCCGCGCCTGCTGTGGTTCGCCCGCGTGGCCGTGCCCTTCAGCTACGCGGCCTCCAAGAACCATATCTACGCCCGGACCAGGCGCGGCCACGTGGCCATGCGGCGCGAGTCGGCTGCCAAACGCCGTGAGATCACGCTGCTGATTCGCAGCGCCGTGCGGGACGTTCGCGTGGCGCACAACAAGGTCTGGATCGACATCCTCGTCCAGAAGCCCGACCACCGTGGCGACGCGATGAACGTCGTCGACCTCGTCAGCGACGCCGTCAAGGACGCCTTGGGCGTCGATGACCGGTGGTTCTGCATCCGTCGGCTGGACTGGGAGATCGTCAAGGCCGACCCGCAACTCTTCATCGGCATCGGTCAGAATTCGGACCGGGACTGCAAGGTCTGCTCGTACTGCGGGCAGATCAAGGAACTCTCGGAATTCAACGCCAACCGCACGCTGCCATTGGGCGTCGGCCGGGAGTGCAAGGACTGTCGCCGCAGGGGGCGAGTGCTGGCCAAGCGGCAAGACCCCTCAACCGTGAAGGACATCCGCCATGAAGTTACCGCTTGAGAAGATTCGCCTGGACGGCGGGACGCAGACGCGTGCCCGCATCCAAGAAAACATCATCGAGGAGTACGCCGAGGACATGGCCTCCGGGGCGCCTTTCCCCCCGCTGGTAGTCTTCCACGACGGCAGGGAGTACTGGCTGGGCGACGGCTTCCACCGATGGGGCGCGGCGAGGAAGCTGAAACTCCCGTCCATCGAGTGCGAGATTCGCCAGGGCGCGCTGGCCGACGCCCAGTGGTTCAGCTTCTCGGCCAACCGCCGCAACGGCATGCGGCGCACCAACGACGACAAGGTCCGTGCGGCCAGGTCGGCGCTGCGGCACAGCCCCGCCCGCCCCGACGCAGAGATCGCCCGCCACGTGGGCGTCTCCAACACCATGGTCGCCAAGTACCGGGCCGAACTGGAGGCCGCCGGCGAGATTGCCAGGGACGCGCATCTTTCAACCGTTGAAAGATGCGCCGACGCAGGGGCGGCCGGCGAAGCGGCGCCCGGGGAGAAGGCCCGCGTCGTCACCCGAAAGGGCAAGACCTACCAGATGAAGGTCGGGCAGATCGGCAAGGCGAAGAAGCCCGGCCGCCGGAAACCCGGGCGGATTGCAAAGGACGCCTATGAGCCGACGCGAGCCGCAGCCCGGCCCTCGGAGATGCTCTCGGTCTCACTGCCCGTGGACAACCCGCACATGGCCGCGAAGGGGATGCTGTCGCGCTACGAGCGTGAGTTCCTCGTGGCGCTGGTTAAGGAACTGACCTCACTGCTGAAGGAAGGAGCCGTCGAATGATCGCAACCAATGAGAAAACCGCACCGAACAGGCAGATGCACACCGTCGTCATGGAGGTGGGCCCGGACCTGGCCGCCCGCTGGCTGGAGGGCAACACGCACAACCGTCCCATCCACCAGTCGCGCGTGGACCAGCACGCCGCCGACATGAAGGCCGGGCGCTGGCGGCTGACGCACCAGGGCATCGCCTTCGACGTCAACAATATCCTTCGCGACGGCCAGCACCGGCTCTGGGCCGTGCTGAACTCCGGCTGCACGATCCGCATCCCGGTGACGTTCAACCTTGCCACCGACTGCATCGAGCAGATCGACGACATCAAGGCCCGCACCGTCTGCGACCGGATGAACATCTCCGGGCGGTTCGATGAGGCCAAGATCAGCACCAACCAGGTGTCGGTGCTCCGGGCGATGGTGCGGGGCCTGGGACCCAACCGTCGCATCCCCTATGCCGAGGAGTGCCGGCTGATGGCCGCGCACATGCCGGCGGTCCGCTTCGCCCTGGAGCGGCTGACCACCGGCCGGGTCAAGGGCGTCTCGTCTTCGACGGTCTGCGCCGTGGTGGCGCGGGCGTGGTATTCGCAGGAACTGGCCCGGCTGGAGCGCTTCTGCGAAATCCTCCGCACCGGGATGGCAGGCAACCACGAGGCGGTGGTCATCGTCCTGCGGGACTACCTCAGCAAGCTCGACCGCGGCCACAACATGACCGTCCTGCGCGACATCTACGGCCGCGTGGAGAGGGCGCTGCACTGCTACCTCAGCGGCCGCAACGTCACCGTCCTTCGCCCCTGCCAGGCCGAGATGTTCCCCCTGCCGGAGGAGAAGGCCGCGGGATGATAGCCCTTCGCCCTTACCAGTCCGCCGCCGTGGAGGCGGTCTATCGCCACCTGCGGGATCACGATGACAACCCGGTCGTCGTGATCCCCACCGGCGGCGGCAAGACGCCCGTCATGGCCACCATCTGCGACGACGCCGTCCGCAGGTGGGACGGGCGCGTCCTGGTGCTGGCGCACGTGAAGGAACTGCTGGAGCAGACGGCCGGGACGCTGACAGCGATGGCAGGCGACCTGGACGTGGGCGTCTACTCGGCCGGTCTGCGAAGGCGGGACACCGGCCATCCGGTGATCGTGGCGGGCATCCAGTCGGTCTACAGGCGGGCAGGGGACCTGTTCGCCCAACTCCGCGAGTACACGCTGGCGGTGGTGGCGGCGGCCAAATCGGCCGCACACATCGCCATCCTCATGAAGACCGACGCCCCGGCCGGCGGCGAAGCGGCGGAAGTCGAGCCTATGACGGAGATGGAGTTCGAGCCGAATATGGCGGTCTTCACGCCGGAGGGCTGGGAACCGTCGCAGGTCAAGGCCGAGCAGCCGGCGACCACCTACGACATGTTCAAGCGGGAGATTCTCAACGAGATAGCCCGCTGCCTGAACATGCCTTACAACATCGCCGCCTGTAATTCATCCGGCTACAACTACGCCTCTGGTCGGCTGGACCATCAGACCTATTTCAAGAGCATTCGAGTCGAGCAGACCCACTGCGAGACGGTGGTGCTCGACCGCATCCTGGCCGCCTGGCTGGCCGAGGCGGTCAAGGTATTCGGCCTGGATCTGTCCTCCTACGCCAAGGCCTCGGAGGGCGATGTTGCGGCCCCGCCGCACCAGTGGTTCTGGGACGGGCATGAGCACGTCGACCCGGCCAAGGAGGCCAACGCACAGGCGACGCGCCTGGCCGCCAATACCACAACGCTGGCTTCGGAATACGCACGCCAGGGCAAGGACTGGGAGACCGAGCTTCGCCAGCGCGCCAAGGAGATCGCACTGATGAATGAGCTTGGTCTGTCTTCGGAGCAGGCCTTGCCGCAGTCATCCCGAAGAAACGCCCCTGACGGTAAGGACGAGCCCAAACAAGAGGAGCCGGACCAGGAAGACAAGGAGGAAGGCCGTGCCGCTGCCTGAAAGAGGACCCAACGAGAGCCGTGAGCAGTTCATCGAGCGTTGCATGGCCGACGCCGCAATGGTCCGGGAGTTCCCGGACGCCGCCCGGCGCCGGGCAGTGTGCGAAGAACAGGCCGACAGCGTGGCCGCTGCCAAACAGGGCGCCTCGCTCCGGCTGCTCAGCGAGCCGGGTGCCCTGACCATCGAGGCCGCCGGCGACGCCGCAGGCCGGGACGGCGACGGAAAACCCCGCCTGCCGCGCTTCACGATGGTTGCCTACACGGGTGGGACTATGCGCATCGCCGGGTGGCGCTATCCGGTCGTTGTGGACCTGGCGGGGCTGTCGATTCCCTCGCAGGCCCGGCCCGTGAGGTTCGGCCATGACATTACCGCCGGCGTCGGGCACACCGACGCAATCGGCGTCAAAGACGGGCGGCTGATTGCCGCGGGCATCGTCTCCCGCGACACGCAGACCGCCAGGGAGATTGTCGCCTCTGCCAGGAACGGCTTCCCGTGGCAGGCCAGCATCGGGGCGTCTGTCGAGCAGTTCGAGTTCGTCAAGGACAACCAGTCCGTCCTGGTCAACGGCCGGGACTTATCGGGTCCGCTCAACGTCGTCCGGAAGGCGACGCTGGGCGAGATCAGCTTCGTAGATCTTGGCGCGGACGCCGAAACGTCTGCGTCTGTGGCCGCACGGGCCAGGGAGAACACCGACATGGATGGCAAGGACAAGAGCAAGAAGGACCAGACAGTGCAGGACGGCGCCGATCAGGCAACCGCCGCCGTTGCGGCGGCGACCGGCGAGAAGGAGCCCGGCCCGGCCGCGGTGCAAGCTTCGGCAAAGGCAGCGACGGAGCCGGATACCGGTCTTGCCGTCGACCCGGCCGCGGACATGCGCGCCAAAGCGGCCGCCGAGCAGGAGCGCATAGCCGCCGTTCGTAAGGTCTGCGGCGACGCCCATGCCGAGATAGCCGCCAAGGCGATCGCTCAGGGCTGGGACGTGACGCGCACTGAACTGGAAGTTCTCCGGGCCGACCGCCCCAAGGCACCTGCCGCCCACATTCCGGACAGCACCATGAGCGGGCAGATCCTCGAGGCCGCCTGCATGCTTACCGGCGGGGTCAAGGGGGATGAGGTCGTCGCATCCTTCGGCGAGCAGGCCGTCGAGGCCGCGGACAAGCGGTTCAAGGGCGGCATCGGACTCCAGGAGCTTCTGCTGGAGGCGGCGTGGGCCAACGGTTACGAAGGCCGGAACTTCCGCGACAGCCGCAGCGTGCTGCGATTCGCCTTCGGGCACAACCTGCAGGCGCAGGGCTTCAGCACCATCGACATCGGCGGCATCCTCTCGAACGTCGCGAACAAGTTCCTGCTGGAGGGATTCTTTAGCGTCGAGCGGACGTGGCGGAACATCTGCGCCGTCCGCAACGTGTCGGACTTCAAGACCGTCACGAGCTACCGTCTGATCGGCAAGGACCAGTATGAGACCGTCGCCCCTGGCGGTGAGCTCAAGCACGGCACGCTCGGCGAGGAGAAGTACACCAACAAGGCCGACACCTATGGCCTTCTGCTGGCCATCGACCGCCGGGACATCATCAACGACGACCTCGGCGCCATCACCACGGTCCCCCGCAAGCTCGGCCGCGGCAGCGGCCTGAAGATCAACAACGTGTTCTGGGGCATCTTCCTGAACAACCCCGCGTTCTTCACCGCCGGCAACAAGAACTATCTGACGGGCGCGGACACCGTGCTGAGCATTGACGGGCTGAGCAAGGCCGAGAAGGCCTTCATGGACCAGGTGGACGGCGACGGCAAACCCATCGGCATCCAGCCGGCGGTGATGCTGGTGCCAACGGCGCTGAGTGCGATGGCGACCATGCTCTACAAGAGCCTGGAAATCCGCGACACCACGGCCAGCACCAAGTACCCGGTCGCCAACCCGCACCAGAACAAGTTCAGGGCCGAAGTCAGCCGCTACCTGTCCAACTCCAGCTACACCGGCAACAGCGAGAAGGCGTGGTACCTGCTGGCCGACCCGCAGGATCTGCCGGTGATCGAGGTGGCGTTCCTCAACGGTCAGGAGTCACCGACCATCGAGACGGCCGACGCGGACTTCGGAACGCTCGGCGTGCAGATGAGGGGCTACCACGACTTCGGCGTGAACCTCCAGGACCCACGCGGCGGCGTCAAGAGCAAGGGCGAGGCGTAGGACAGAGACTGCGGACTGCGGGCCGGAGCAACAGCACCTCCGGCCAGCGGGCTGAATCCTGAACACAAGGAGCATTGAGACATGGCAACCTTCATTCATGACGGCAAGGCAATCGACTACACCCCCGGAGCGGATGTGGCTGCCGGCGCGGTTGTGGTTCAGGACGAGCTGATCGGCGTGGCCCGCACGCCCATCGCGGCCCACGCGCTGGGCAGCCTGGCGGTGGTTGGGGTGTTCGACTTCCCCAAGGCCACCGGCGGCGGCACGGCCATCACGGTCGGTGCGCTGTGCTACTGGGACGCGATCAACCAGCGGGCCACGACCACGGCTGAGGGCAACAAGCTCCTCGGCAAGAGCGTCAAGGCGGCGGCGGACGCCGACGAGACGGTCCGCATCCGGCTCAGCCAGTGACGCACGGAGGCGACGGTGACGGGTGACCTGTTGAGGCACGGAAGCCAGTGGCTCGCGGCACAGCTAGCGGCACATGCCGCGAGCCAGGTCACCTACAGGCGGGCTGACACCGAACTCGTCCTTAGCGCCACCTTCGGCCGCACGGAGTACGAGGTCGAGGACGACTACGGCCTGCGTGTCGGTGCGGAAGTGACGGATTTTTTGATCCTCGCGGCCGACTTCATACCGACCTTCGGCGAGCCGGAGCCGGGCGACCAAATCATCTCCGATGGCGTGGCCTACGAGGTGATGGCCCTGGCCGGGCAAGGCCACTGGCGATGGAGCGATCCATACAGGACCACGATGCGAATCCACGTCAAGCAAGTGGGTGAAGAGTAGATGCTACTTGGATGCCCAAACATGGTGTGTCAGCCAAAACAACGGCAGCGCCAGGTACGGAAGGGCCGCGTAGAAAACCCATCCCCTCCCGCGCTCCTTGCGAGCGCGTGCGACAATCAACCGAATCACCACAAGTGCATCGACCGCACCTGCGATGTACAGATTGACCGTGCCCAAGTAGCACAGAGACGACCCCAATATGCCCTGCAACACAACGGCACCGAAAAGTGCAACCAGCACGGCAGCATAGTTCCACTCTTCGCGAGCTTTGTCAGCAGCGTCTCCCATAGGCGTCATTCTACACGGGGAGTCTGTTTCGGCAAGTTGCTATGGCACCTGCTGCGGCGTGCCAGGAGGATGCCCTGATGTGCAGCAGCGGCCAGTACGAGACCATCTGCAAGGATGAGTTCGCCTCCATCCACGACAAGCTGGACAAGCTGGACGAGGCGATTCGCGGCAACGGCCGGACCGGCATACAGGTGCGTCTGGACCGGCTGGAACAGGACGCCCGGCGTCAGGGCCGACTCATCTGGCTGATCGCCGGAGCGGTCGCCACGGCGATATGCTCGGCCGTCATTGTTCGGATTGCGGGGTAACGGGTGCCACTGGTAATCGACATAGCCGATGCGGTGGTCGCCGAGCTGGCCGGCGGGTTCTTCTGCGAGGAAATCACACCGCAGCGGCGCGTCCTGCCGGACTTCGAGCTTGCCGAGCTTGCCGAGCTGCGCGTGACGGTCGTCCCGAAGGCGACGGAGATCGCCGGCGGCACGCGGTCGGTGTGCCGCTACGACGTGCAGGTGGATATCGGCATCCAGAAGAAGCTCGGCACCGACCTCGACGCGGAGGTCGCCGCCCTGTGCGGACTCACCGACGAGATCGCGGAGTTCCTGCGAAAGCGCCCCCTGGCGGCCGCCCCGTGGGCCGCGTGGGTCGGCATCGCCAACGAGCCGGTCTACGCGCCGGAGCACCTGGCCGAGCAGCGGGCCTTCACCAGCGTCCTGACCGTCACCTATCGAGCGATGAAGTGAGGTAACCATGGCGAAACGATGGCTCAACTCGGCGGATGTGGAGGTAACCGAATCCGGCTCGCTTGGCGTCTGTGCGGTCGGCCGGACGCCGCACGCGCTGGCAGTGAGCAACCCCTCGGCAGGTGACGCCAACGCCAAGCCGCTTGCGGCCGAGCCGACGGCCTACCGCCAGGCCAGCGTCTTCGCACCGGCCGGCAACAGCGGGACCGTGTACGTCGTGGCCGTCGGCGGCAACACCGCTTCGGCCTTCCCGCTGCCGCGCGGGACCAGCCGTTATCTGCCGGACGGCTGCGACCTGGCGGACTTCCGGCTCATCGTGGACACAGGCGGCGACGGCGTCGTCGTGGAGTATTCGACGTGAGCGAGCTTGAAAGCCAACTGAGCCAGCGCGGCGAAAAGCTCATCTCGGATGAGCGGGAGATGCTGGACTGCCTTCGTCGCGGCGAGCAGGTGACTGTCGGCATCGACGGCCGCAAGGCCAGAGAGGTATCCGACGCACGCGACATGCTTCCCGGCGAGCGGCGTTATGTCTGCACCGCCGGGGAGGACGGCCGCGAGTTGACCATCCGCATGTTCGACGGCGACCCGGAAAACGACGCGGTCCGCCTGGAGCGGTCCGTCGAAGGCCACGACCGCAAACAGAAGCGTGACAAGAGCATCTACGACGCCGCAAGCGGCGGGCCGCTGCCGGCCAGACCTTACCAGGAGAAGTCGTGGTGAACGTGCTGAAACACATAAGCAACCACAGCGCCGCAGACTGGTCCACGCTCTACAGCGAGTCAGGCCAGTGGGTCGGTACAAGTGTTTTGGCGAACCTGCCCGGCTCGGCCGGTCGTGGCCTGCGGGCGATAGTCAATGGCGGCCAGGCGTATGCAGACAGCTCGGCGTTGCCCCAGCCGTCCACGTGGGCGATTTCGCTGTACGCCCGCCTTAGCTGGAGCGAATGGTCGGCCGGAGAGCTTTGGGCACTGGCGGAACTTTACAGTCCGGTATGCCCGACGGTGCAGGTCATCATCGAGAAGTACAGCACGTGGGAACCGCCCAGGTTCATACTGAAGGCCTACGCGACGCATACCGGCGAGTCGAGGACTGAGACCTACATCGACGACATGCCCATCGAGCCGGACCGCTGGTATCACCTGATGGTCGTCGGTCACTCTTACACCGATACCAGAGCCGAGCTTTATATCGACCGTGTGTATCGAGGCGCTGCCCACGCCGTCGGCAATACCGACAACTGCAGGCCTGTACGGTTTCGCGCGGGGCTGTACTCGCCGCACTGGCCGTGGTCTCCGGCGACGCCTTCGAGTCGGCTGGAGGCACACATCGACGAGATAACCGTCGCGACGGGCCTTTCGCCGGCCGAGCGTGTCACCGCAGGCCCGCTGACGCAGCCGGGCGAGCGGAGCGTGATTAGAAGGGCGGTGTGCGTGTGAAGATCCGCTTCTTGACCAAGCGAATGCCCTTGGACCGCTTCGCCAGAGTGGTCCATGAACTCAAGGCCATAGACGAAGATCAGTCAGTTTGCTCACGGTCGCTGAGAACGAGGTCCATGAGCCAGATTCTTGCTTGCAGCTCACTGGAGCGAGCCACCAATATGGCTGCCACTGCCATAATTAATCCGGCATCGGCAGGCTCGCCCAAGACCAATGCAAGGAGGGCGCATACACCCACCAGCATCGCAACGATTACCGCTGTTCTTTGGGTGCGCCGAGTCTTCTTTCGCTTATTCAGAAGGTCGTCATTCGAAACCCGACGCAACTGCGAAACCATGTTCTCCCGGTCGGCGATCATTGGTTATCTCCCTTTCAGAAGCGGACGTTACCCAGCCCGTCCTGAACTGTCAATTTAACACACATGAGATCGGCGGGTCGTAATCGTGTTCCGGATAGTCACTAAGCAGATGTTCTTCGACGCGAAAAAGGTCCGCCGTGCGACCGACCGTGCGACGCGGCGCGTGCTCAGCCGCTTCGGCGCGTTCGTGCGACGGACGGCCAGGAGCAGTATCCGCAAGAGGAAGCGCATCAGCAGACCGGGCCGGCCGCCGAGCAGCCACACGGGCCTTCTAAAAAGGTTCATTTTCTTCGGCTACGACACCCGGGCCCGCAGCGTGGTCATCGGCCCGGCCCGGCTGACGCAGACCGGACGCGGCGAAGCCCCGTCGCTTCTGGAATACGGTGGCTGGACGACACTGAAACGCCGTGGCCGTCGCAAGCGCGCCAGGTACAAGGCCCGGCCGTTCATGGGCCCGGCATTCGAGAAGGAAAAACCGCAGCTGCCCGCTATGTGGCGGAGCAGTATCAGGCCGTAGGCCGGAGGCCGCAGACTGTAGGAACAGCCCCGCTATGCGTTTGACGAGCGAAATGACCGAATCAATCCGCCGAGGACCTTCGAGGTCTCCGTGCACTGGGGAAGCAGCCGTTCGTAAGGTGCCGGTTGCAGGTATCCGAGCCGGTGGGCGACCGTCACCTGGTACTCAAGCTCCCTCGCCGAGCCGTAAGCCATGTCCAGGAATCGCAGGTAGTCCGCCTGGGAGCTTCGGGCGCAGCCCTCGACGATGTTCGATGCGATGGACACGGCTGACCTGCGCATCTGCGAGGTCAAGGCGAACAGTTCTTCTCGCGGAAAATCGCGAGTCGCCTTGTAGATCGCCAGGACCAGTTGATCGGCCAGTTCGAATGCACGCAGTTTTGTGTGGTCCCGCATATTCGTCCCTTCCCCGCCGTCGGCGGACGCAGACGTGTGCGGCCGAGAGTCTACATGCTGAGACCTGCAGTCTGAAGCCTGCAGTCTAACTCCAAAGGAGAGCAACCCATGTCGCAGGAATTCCTGCTGGGAATGAACGCCAAGGTCTACCAGGGCCCGGCCGGCTCGGACCTGGCGACGCTGACCGAGATGAGCAACGTCAAGGACGTGACGCTCAACCTCGAAGCCGGCGAAGCGGACATCACCACCCGCGCCAACCAGGGCTGGCGGGCCACCGCGCCGACGCTTCGTGAATGCACGGCCGAGTTCGAGATGCTCTGGAAGCCCGGCGACCCGGGCTTCACCCGTCAGAAAGCCGTGCCGTTCACCTGGCGGCGGGGGAGGTTGGAAGAGTCGTAGGCTGTTTCGGTTGAACGTCCATGGGCGGAAGCGCATAAACCTCCAGACCGCCTTCATTGGTTCCAACAAAGAGGAGGTCTCCCGATCTGGAAAGCAACAGCACGCAGGCATTCACCTTTGCGACCGGGTCGATGGTGCCTGTCTTCAAGTCGATGCGACGCAACGGATAATCAGCAGCATAAAGGACATCCTCCCCCACGAATGCCACGGAGTAGATGACAGCTGCCCGTCGAAGCGGGATATGCTTGACTGCCTTCCCCGTCTCCGCTTCCCACACGAATACGCCCCGACCATCCGTTCCGAGGGCCACAAGTCTCGAGCTTGGCGAGAAAGCGGCAGATTCGCCCCACCCTTGGCCAAACCGCCGCAGGATCTTCATGTCGGGCAAACTCAGTAATGCGGCGTCTCCATCCGCCACCACCATCAACAGCTTGCCATCAGGAGAACGAATCGCATGCTGAACCAGTTCGTTTACTCCTCGTTGACCAGGAAACACTATATCGCTTTCGTGAACCTTGCCCACCTCTACTTCAAAGAGCCTAAGGTACTCTTTTGGAGGCCAAGCCAATTTCGCATCAGTAGACAGCACCCCCCAGGGCAATAGATTCGACGACACTACGTTGGTTTCCACGGCCACGGCGACCTTCTTGATCTCAGTGCCTTTCCCTTGAGACAAGGCACAGCGATAAATATTCCTGCTTACATCTACCCACCACAACTGTCCTTCTTTGTCAAAGGCGAGATCCCTGACGGTCCTCCTGTCGGTGATATCCGAGTCAGACAGGTCGAGGACAGTACTGGTCTTGTTGTCTTCAAAGGAATGCAGACGGACAGTGCCTCTAAGATCCCCCCAAGCCAGCAGTTTCCCGTCGAACGACTCTGCTAAGGCGGTTATCCCACTATCACCCTTTGGATTTGCCTTCTGTATTGACGCAACCAGGCGCAACGTCGCTGTCTCCGCCGCGGGGCGAGAAGCGGTCGTAGTTGCTGTTGCCGCAGATGCATTTGGCGATGTTGCATCGACCACCACGGGCATCTGCCCGCATGCAAGACTTACGATGGCGACGACAGCAATTGCTGGTACTCCTCTGCCCATTGGGTACCCCCTTAGTTCGCGCCCTTTATCGGGTTGTCATTCTTGTCGCAGACACAGTAGTGTCCAGGCGGCTTGCGACTATAGAACCAGTACGTATGATGATCATGGGTCCAATTGCCCATTTCAATCAAGTAGTCCATGGCCCTCTTGCCTCCCGGCAAAGGCGTCGCCGGATCAACGGCTCCTGCCGCCACCAGATCATCTCGGAATCTTGCCGCCAAATCATAGGGACCAAAGGCGAGCAATGCCCTCCCTTTACCGAGCCATCCACCGCCAGCCCAGTTCTGAACCTGCTGCTGGAGCGCGGGATTAAGCGCGACCGTCGCGTCGCGCATGGACTGACCTGCTTTGGCCCCAAGCAAATTGGACATCAAGTCTTCGGCAGTGAAGGCACTCTGAGCCCAGCCGTTCATGCCGATATTGAGCCACAAGGAAATCTGCTGAGAGATCTCCATGCCATATCCGGCGATAAGAGAATTCCGCTCGCCGGCGGCATATGCCACGCCAGCGGAAATCATGTAGTGCCCGGCATCGATCCAGCCCTTCTTGCATGTGTAGATGAAACGATTACTCGCCGCATCGGGAGTATTGCCGCCCGGATTGAAACCGTATGACATGCGGCCCACTCGGAATCCGTTGTGAAGGAATTGCCGGATGGCCATCTCCGTGCCTTGGACTGCTTGCGGGTTCGGAGCCCGGCGATGAGCATAATCGGAGATCCACTGGCTGCCGATGGATGAGTTCGCAAGTTGGGCGTAAAGACGGTCGCCAGCCGACTGATATCGACTGGCTAGATCGTATGCAACCTGAGCCGAAACTATTTTGGCTCCATCGCCCTGAGTTTCGACGCCAAGGCCCTGAGGATCGCCGTAGTTGATCGGGTTGCTCCGAACATACTGGTACAGGTTCATCCCGTCCCGATACCGCGCATGGGCGACGTTGGGCACTGCCATCAGGCAGGTCAGGCCGAGGATGGCCAGCGTGATCTTCTTCATGATCGTCCCCTTTCTGATCGTTGTCTTGTTCATGTCGTCACCTTGGTTGATGCGGTTGTGGCGGCTGCGGCATGCCCGGCACCGGCGGCTGGTAGGGCTGTGGGGCCATGGGCGGCTGCATCATCCGCTGCATGTTGGCTCGGTTCATTGCATTGATCCGCTCCACGTCGAACGGATCGGGCTGCTAGATGGGAGCGCCCGCCAGGCCCGCTTCGCTGCGTCGCGGGGCATACTGGCCGCTGAGGAAGGCGGCGAGGGACATCGGATGGCCCAGTTCGTTCTGGACGAAGAGCTTCTCGCCGACGGGCAGGAGGTTGCCGACCAGGCCGATGTAGACCTTCCGGCTGTTGGGGAACATCGTATGAGCCAGGGCGTAGTCGCGGGCGGCCAGGTCAACCTTGCCGGTGTCGGCGTAGTGCCGCGCGCGGGCCTGGACGAAGACCCCCAGCATCTCGCGGGCGGTCAGCTTGCGGAGGTCGCTGCCGACGGCGATGGCCTTGCGGGAGACGCCTTCCTTCTCGATGTAGTCCTGGTCGCTGCCGGCTGCGAACCCGCCGCGCCCGGTGTCGGTAGCCTCGATGTTGTAGACGCGCTGGCCGTCATCGTAGCGGCAAACATAGTGCGAGTCGGCACAGGCCAAGCCCACCGGCCAGCCCATACGCCGGGCGATGGCCACATGGAGGGCCGGCATCGTGCCGCAGGTGCCCCGCTTGGTGTCGATCAGGCCGTGCAGCAGCAGGTGTCCCGGATCGGTGTAGGCGACCTCGGCCTTGCGCCCGGCCTTGCGGGCCTCCACCTGGGCCTGCTTCTGCTCTTCGACGTAGCGGACGCCGACGGTCTGGTCCAGGAACTGGGCGAGCATGCCCAGCCGGAAGAAGTTGATGTCGCTCTTGAAATACTCGGGGCGCTCGTAGAAGCCATGCTCAACGGTCGGCAGCCAGGCCCGGAATTGATCCGTCCACGTATCGACGGTCTGGCGGTACTTGGCGTAGTCGAGGTTCTCCAGCCCGGGAATCTCCCGCGCCACGGCGATGTTCATTTCGACGACATCAACCTTCTCCAGTTCGGCGTCGGGGAGGGCCATGAGTTGGGCGACGGTCCGATGGCCGGCATCGGGGCTGTCGTAAGACCAGCGGGTTGGCGTGCTTGCGGAATCCGTCACCTCCGGATAGAGGAGAAAGCCGCCGGCGGTCAGGGCGACCCCGAAGGCGAACGGCAACAGCATCGCGGCCAGACGAGGGAAGCGGCGTTTGGGCGACTCAACCGTCGCCTTCTGTGTCGCGCGCAACTGTTTTGCTCTTCTGCCGCTCATGTCCACCCCGTGATGTACAGACAGGACGGCGAGGATTTTCCACCCGCGCACAGGGGCTTGTCAATACCCAAGTTGCAGATTTTTCCGAGGCCGCCGAAAAGATTTCTTTCGCCCCGTCTTACGAATCGGCCCCTTCGCGGGAAACAAGTGAGTAGAGGGGCATGGTGCCCACGGTAACCTTAAGGCAAGGAGATCACGATGGATCGGATCGGTCTGACGTTCGAGGAGTACGCTGAGTTGAAGGTTCGGCCGCGCGTGGGCGCGGACGCCGCGTTCGGGCATGCGGCGGAGATGACACTCGCTGAGATGTTCCCGATGACGCTGATGGCGGCTTCCAGCCACCTGCGGTCGCGGGGCTATGACTGCCGGCCGGCGATGCTGGAGGTGCTGGTCCGCGATGGCGTCGTGACGCCGGCCGCGGGCTGTCCACGCAGACCGACGCGCTGGCCGACCTCGGGATGA
>JBNGDC010000031.1:0-38967 GCA_049975485.1 Phycisphaerae bacterium
CCGTCTTCTGGAATCTTCATGTTCGTATCCTCGTGTTATGAGCCATAGATCGCCACCGCCAGGCGCGTTCCCAGCCATGCCGCCGCCAGCCCCAGTCCGTTGCTCAGCAGCAGGTTCAGTGCCGCCAGGCCGAATTGCCCGTTGTCGGTGAGCGTGACTGTCTCGTATCCGAAGGTGGAGAAGGTGGTGAAGCCGCCGAGCAGTCCCACCAGGATCGCCAGCCGGTACTCCTCGCGGATGAGCATCGGTCCGGTGAACAGCGACGCCAGGAACCCGATGGCCACGCAGCCGATTATGTTGACGGCGAGCGTGCCGATCGGGAAAGATCCGTTGCCGAGTCGCTGCGCCCACCCGGTAACACCGTAGCGAAGCAGGCAGCCGCAACCGCCTGCAAGGAAGATCAGCGAAAGTCGAAGCATCTCGGTCCGTCCTCCGCCGGCCTGCAAAGCTTTGCTCGCTGGTCGGGGGTCGGCCGGCGCAGACCCTACCAGAACGCTGGTAGGAGTCATCAGGCCTGCCGGACCGGTTGAGGGCGGACTCCATCGCCGCAGGCCGTGATTATCGGCAATCCCCCGCCGGCCGCAAGACTCGACCATCCGGCTGTTAACCCGTTTCAACCTGTTCACGAGACCCGCTTGCGCCAGGGCTTCCGCGGGCAGGGAGTCCGACAGTTCGCTCGAGACGCTCAGGACGCATCAGGCCGAAGCAGGCCCGGCGTGCGTGGTCTATCGGTCAAGCTGCGACCAGACGGCCGCTCCTTCCAGCGCATGGTCGCGGATGTAGCGGACGACCGCGATCTGGTGGCCACGGCTGCGGATGGGCTTGATCTTCGTGCGCTTGGACCAGAGCGGCCTGCCGCGAGCTTTGCGGCCGAGCCGAAGCAAGGCGACGGATGCGGCGCGTTTGGCCCGGCCGAGAAGGTGACGGGGTATCGGGCACCTGCCGTCGGCGAGCAGGTTCTTGGGCGTGGCTTGCCCCGACAGGGAGGCGGGAAACCTGCAAAGGATGTGTGCGTGCTGCCCGCCTACGGAGAGTTCCACGAGTTCGACGTCGTATTCGACGAGCTTGTCCGCCATTGCCCGGCAGACGACGATGCGGTCGGACCGCGAGAGCACCACAGGCGGGTAGCGCATGGACTCGCGGGCGAGGCGGAGCTTGTCGGCGTGTTCGCCTTCGGGCGGCGGGTTGCGGTAGTCACCCTCGACATGCTCGCGGTGATGGCGCGTGCGAAAGCCCCGCGGATCGCCGTAAAGCCATGACCCATACGCGCTCGCCATGCAATGATACCATCGGTTCCACGGAGCGGTCATCGTCCCCTCTATTCCCGGATGCGCCTCTTCACCAGACAGCAATCAACTGTAGTCTCGCCGAATCGTGCCGCATCGGCAAGAACTGCGTTGTACGTGTCCTCGCGCCAACTGCAAAGCCCACGCAACGTTTGCGTGGGCTTTGGCGAGTGGAAGAACTCGCCGAAAGCAGCCCTGCTCGTACGGCTCGCAACAGCCCTTGGAACAGCTGGTTATGGGGTTGGGACTACAGCTTTCTGAGTAGGTCCAAGTCTCCATCGGTCAGGGCCTGCTTTTTTGCGTGGGTCCACCCCTTGAGCTGTCGCTCGCGGCGTTCTGCCCGATCCCTTGACGGAAACTCTTCCGTGTATGCCAACCGCACGGGCGGATTGCATTTGGTGTAGTGCCCGCCGCCGTTTCCCGAGAAGTGTTCCTTCAAGCGGCGATCCAGATCCCCAGTCGAACCCACGTAGAACTTGCCGTTGCGGCAAAGCAGGATATAGACCGTCCAAGCCAGGGACTGCCCTTTGACATGGTCGCTGCACTCCGGGCCCCGGTTCGACTCGCTCACCGTCCTTCTCCTCGCCCCTACGCGCAGGTCGGTTCCCAAAACCAAACTCGCTCCGCCCGCCGAGGACCACAGGTCCTGAGCGAGCGAAGCGAGTCGAAGGACTCCCCGAGCTGGACTCGAACCAGCAACCTAGCGGTTAACAGCCGCTCGCTCTACCAATTGAGCTATCGGGGAAACACGCGTAGCCGACGGGTCGGCCACAGAGTATAAGGTACGAAATCGCCCCGGCCTGTCAAGTGCTTTAGCGGCGGCGGCGCAGCACGGCCCCGGTAGCGCCGAGAGCCAGCAGGGCCAGCGTCGTCGCCTCGGGGACGGCCGCCGGCAGCTCGTTGACGGCGTAGGTGTAGTCGTACGGCAGGGCGGGGTACCAGGAGCCGTAGTCCGTCTTCTGCCCGAACCTCGGCAGAAAGGTCTCGATGAACACGCTCGTCGTGCCCGTGTTCTCGTACGACGCCATCCCGATACCGTCGTCATAGCTGCTGAGGTCCACGTCCATCTGGCCGCCGGAGCCGCCTCGGCTGGAGTCGTAGAACACCGGGCCGAAGCCAAGACTCGTAGCCGGGCCGGAACTGCTGTAGCCAAGCTCCGCGTCCGCGTCGTCGTAGATGGCGATCCTGACGCTCACGTCCGTGTACTGATGGTCGAACATGAAGTCCGTCCCGAACATGTTGAACGGGTCGGGAAAGCCCGTCATGTCCGTCACCATGAAGCGGACGTAGAGTGTGTCGCCGGCCGCGAGGGAGGCATTGACGGGAACGCTGGCGGCGCCGGCCGAAGCGGCCAGGCACAGCAGAGCCACCAATACTGTCAAAAGCGAGATTCTCAAAGTTGCGTGACGTGTCATTCGCGATGGTCCTCCTCTTGCCGCAATCGTTGTCGGAACGAGACGTTTCAGAATGTACGAGGCCACGTACTCATACATCGGTCGAGCGGTTCTTCCGACAGGAGCGAAATTGCACCCGCGGCCGGGCCTGGGGCAACGCAAGGGTCGTTTACGTTCTTGCACCGCAGCGGTGGAGCCACAGGGCGCGTCCCGACAGGGCTGCGGGTGACGCATCTGCCTCAGAGTCGCGGGGGCAGGTGGTTGTTGCTCCGGCGAAAGGGTTCTAAAATGGTTCTGTCGCCGGGGGCAGGTCCGGGCATCAGGGATGGCCGATGGAAATACGTTTACGTTGCAGTGAGTGCGACAGGGACGTTCTGGTTGACGAGGCGTTTGCGGGCGGTGTGTGCCGCTGTCCGCACTGCAAGGCCACGCTGTCCGTTCCCGAGCGCCCGGCGGGGCGGTCGGGGAACCGTCCGGCCCAGCCCGCGCGGGCCGAGGCGCCCCTGCGGGCGACTACCGTGCGCCGCGGCAAATCCGCCCGGTCCGCCCAGCAGATGAATCGCATCGTAATGGTGATGCTGCTGGGTATCACGGCCGTGTTCCTCGCCACCGGGGTGGTCCTTATCCAGAGGCACCTCTCCGAACCTGCGACCGGCAACCCGGAAGGACCGGCCGCTCCTTCGACACGGGGTGCCGCAAGCCGGCCTTCGGGCCCGAGGGTGGCCGACGTGGCGCTGGAGGGCAACGTCGTCTATGTCCTGGACGGCGGTTCGAGCATGCGGGACGTGTACAACTACGCCGTGCTTCTGACGTTGCGTTCCATCGGGACGCTCCAGCCGCCGCAGCAATACGCCGTGATTGTCTCGCGCGAGCAGTTGCCGCTGGTTATGGAAGGGGGGTATCAGGATCCCGGCCCGGAGGCGGAGGAGTTTCTGCTGGAAACGCTGCCGACCGGCGCGACGGACATCCCGGCGGCGCTGTCGGCGGCGGCCGACATGCAGCCGGACGTGGTCGTGCTGATGGCGCGAAAGCCCCTGGAAGACCCCGCCGGCGCAGCACGCCCGCTGGTCGATGCCGGCGTGCGGCTGGTTACCATAGCCATGGACGCGGACTCCTCGGCCGCTGCGTCGCTCGCCGAAGCCGCGGGCGCCACCGGAGGCGAAACCCGCAGTTACAACCGCTCGGATCTGGATGGCTGGGCGAGCGGGGGACGTTAGCCCGGCTTATGTACGAAGAAACGCCACCTTCGTGAACAAGCCGCCGTTGGGCGCGCGTTTGCTCTTTGCGCAGGCGGCATATAGAATACTCCACCCCCACAGTGCCCCGGCAGGTCGCCGGTGGTGCACTGCCGAGAAGCTCCGAGAATATCAACGAGAGGAGAGATTGATGATAGTTATAGGCGAGAAGATAAACGCCACACGCAAGTCCATCGCCGAGGCGCTTCAGAATCGCGACGAGAAGACCATTATCGAAACGGCCAGGGCCCAGGCCGACGCCGGTGCCGACTACCTGGACGTAAACGGCGGAGACCCCCACGCCGGCAAGGAGGCCGAGAATATCGAGTGGCTTATCGCCCTCGTGCAGTCGAACACGGACCTGCCGGTGGCGGTGGATACGGCCGACGCCGAGGCCGCTCGCAGGGGACTGGACCTGGCGGAGGCCAAACCCATTCTCAACAGCATCTCGCTGGAGAGCGAGCGCCTGAAGCCGCTGTTGCCGGTGGCGAAGGAGCACGAGTGCATGGTGGTGGCTCTGCTGATGTCGGACGAAGGTCCGCCAAAGGGCGCCGAGGACCGCCTCGCCAATGCGGAGCGGCTGATAGGCAAGCTCACCGACGTGGGCAAGAACGTGGATGAGATATTCGTGGACCCGTGCCTGTTCCCGGCCGCTTCCGACCCCGACAGCGTGCGGAAGTGCCTCGAAGGGGTGGCCGCCATTCGCGACAAGTGGCCGGAGGTGCATATTTCGCTGGGCATCTCGAATGTCAGCCACGGTCTGCCCAAGCGGCATCACGTGAACCTGGCGATGCTGGCGCAGGCGATATTCATGGGAGCCGACGCCGGCATAGTGGACCCCACCGCGCCGGGCACGATGGCCATGATCTACGCCGCCGAGGCGCTCGCCGGGCGCGACGAGTTCTGCATGAACTACGTTACCGCCGCCCGGGAGGGCAAGCTGGGCTGAGTGCGGTATTGCAGGCCGGTCACGACATTTGCTGGTTGAACCTATGGCTTGACTGTATATTGTGTTGCAGTCATGGGAACTGACGGACTTGCCGGTTCCGGGGGTCTTACGGACTCTCGGCAACGACGCATGCCTGTCTGGGCTGTGGTGGTCTTGGCGCTGATTATCGCGCTTGGTCTGGCTTGCCGAATCCGCAGGTATTCGCTTCGTATGTCCTTCTGGTGGGACGAAGCGATGCTTGCTGACAATTTGGTCCAGCGGGGCTTTGACGAGATGCTGGACCCCTTGGACCACCGTCAGGCTGCGCCGCCGGGTTTTCTGCTTGCCGTCAAGGGCGTGGCCGCGACGCTGGGCACGGGTGAACGAACGCTTAGGGTGGTGCCGATGCTGGCTTCGGTTGCGGGGCTTATGCTGTTCGTTCCTCTGGCAATTCAGATGATCGGATGGCGTTGGGGTCTGGCGGCCATTGCTCTGGTTTCGTTCAACACTCATCTGATCGGTCACGCTTCGGAGCTGAAGCAATACTCCGGTGACGCAGCAATCACGATCGCACTGTTGCTGGCGGCCTCGGTAGTCTGGCGCCACGGATGGACCACCGCTCGCGCAGTGGCTCTGGGGGTTCTTGGCGCCGTGAGCGTATGGTTTTCGCATCCTGCTGTCTTTGTGCTGGCGTCGATCGGCATGGGTCTTCTGCTGCAGTCTTTGCGCAGTGCCGATCGTAGCGATGCTCGCCGCATACTGTTGATTGGGGCAATCTGGCTTGCCTCCTTCGCTCTGCACTATCTACTGCACATAAGGTTGGTATCGACGGATCAGAACCTGCGCAAATGGTGGGGTTTTGCATTCTGGCCAGTTCTTCCGTACCGGGGTGAACACCTGGTGTGGTACCGGGACATTCCGATTCGAATGTTCAGCTATCCGGGGGGCTTGAGTTTTGTTGGTCTGGGGGCTGCCTCGCTGGTTGTCGGCCTACTCGCTTGGTGGCGGGAAGATAAGGTGCGTCTGTGCTTCGTGGCCGGTCCATTGGCCCTGGCATTGCTGGCTTCGGCTCTAGGCAAGTATCCGTTCTTTGAGAGAACGCTGTTGTTCGCCACTGCTCCGATGATTCTGCTGATGGTGGGCGGTATTGAGTACATTAGACGGCGTCTCCATTCTCGCGTGACCGGGGTTGTCCTGGCGGCAATGCTGATCGCCGGGCCTGCTTACGGCTCTGTCAAGCGATTGATTGAACCGGTGGGGAAGGGGACCGCCGATGTGTCCGGAGTACTGCTGCACGTATCGGAGAACTGGCGGGAGGGAGACGCATTGGTGGTACACTGGGGGCTACACTTCACGGTTGATTACTATGTTCGGCACTCCGACATGTTGCCGGAGACGGCCCACGTCCTGCCGGCAAACGGTCCTGTGATAACCATGCCCGCCGAGGACCCAGGATGGAATGAGCTGATTGAGCAGTTGTTGCCAACGTTGCGGCAGGAACATAAGCGAGTATGGATCATATATGGAAACCTCTGTCCAGAGGTGCCAAGTGATCGCCTGCCAGGCCTGCGGGTTCTCGAAAGCTACCGTGCCCCGCGAGGGGCTTACGTGAAGCTCTATGAGATACTGCCTCGCCCGCCAGTGGATGCTAACAGAGAGCCGGCAACAACTTCCGCACCCGCCGGTATGTCTTGCGATTAAGGGCAAACGGCTGTGACCTCAAACGGTCTTTCGCGGCTTGTGGCGGTGGCTCCGGCGCGTTATATGTTGGCTAACCATGGCGGTAACCACGGGGAAAATCCGGACAAACCTCGAGCGGATACGCGAGGACATATCGGCCGCCTGCGCGAAAGCGGGGCGGAGCGAGGAGGACGTCCGCATCGTCGCGGTGACCAAGTCGGTGGATTTCGACACCATCAAGAACGCCCTCGACGCCGGGCTGACCGAGCTAGGGGAAAGCCGCCCGCAGCAGCTCGCGTCCCGCGCCGAGCAGCTCGATGCGCACCTGCGCCGCCGTCGCAACGAGCTGTCCGCGCCCGTGCGCTGGCACCAGGTTGGGCACGTGCAACGGAACAAGGTCAAGCTCATCCTCGGCGTCGCGGAGCTGATCCATTCGCTGGACTCGCTGCGCCTCGCCGAGGAGATAGACCGCCGGGCCGAACGGGCCGGGACGGTCGCCGACGTTCTGCTGGAGGTGAACTGTTCTCGCGAGCAGCAGAAGCACGGCTGCGCGGTCGGGGCGGCGACACACCTGTCCGAACTGGTCTGCTCACTGAAGCACCTGCGGCTGCGGGGGCTGATGACCATGGCACCGCTGACGGACGACCCGGAGCAGGCCCGGCCCAGCTTTGTGCGGCTGCGTGAGCTGTTCGAGGAAATCCGGCACGCCGGCATAGGAGGCGACGACTTCCTACACCTGTCAATGGGGATGAGCCAGGACTACCGCGTCGCCGTCGAAGAGGGCGCGACCATGGTCCGCATAGGCACGGCCTTGTTCGAATAAAAATCTTGCCACAGAGGCACAGAGGCCGCAGAGAAAAACAGCAGAAGCATTTCAGAACACTGAAGGGGCAGATACCGCCGCATTAGCGTCGCTACTTTTTACACCGGCACAATGCGTGCTGTTGCTTTCATATCCTTCGAGTCCTCCGTGTCTCTGTGGCCCATTAATGTGCCGCTGCGGTTACTTGAGTGCCTCTATGATGGCCGCGCAGAAGGCCGGCAGGTCGTCCGGCTTGCGGGAGGTGATGACGTTGCCGTCCACGACGCACTGCTCGTCCACCCAGTGGGCACCGGCGTTGATCATGTCGTGTTTGATGGCGACGAAGCTGGTGGCTTTTTTGCCCTTCAGTGCGTCGGTGCAGCAGAGCATCCACCCGCCGTGGCAGATGGCAGCCAGCACCTTGCCCGCCTTGGCCGCCTGCCGGATGAACTCTATCATCGACTCGTCGCGCCGCATGAAGTCCGGCGCCCATCCGCCGGGGACCACCACCGCGTCGAAATCACTGCCGTTTACGTCGCCGGCCGCCGCGTCCGAGACGCACGGGTAACCGAGTTTCGAGGGGTAGGTCTTTCCCTTCCCGGGCGCCACGCGGGTGACCTCCGCGCCTTCTTCGCCCAAGCGATAGTATGGGTACCAGACCTCCAGCTCCTGGTATTCCTCGGCCAGCATCAGGGCGATTTTCTTGCCTTTGAGCGTCATTTTCGCCTCCTTCGGAGTCGTTCGCACGTTGGTTGAACTGCCCTGCAAGCGTTGTCTTGGGAGAATTATAGAACTGCCGGCAAGCGGCGGGCAAATCACAAACACTCTTCACATCGCCCGGCAGGGGGCGTTATACTATCGGCGGAAGGGCCCGGCCGCTGGCGCGGTCGGGCTTGATTTGACGATACAGACAATCAGAGCGGGGCCGTAGCTCAGTTGGGAGAGCGGCTGGTTCGCAATCAGCAGGTCAGGGGTTCGAATCCCCTCGGCTCCATTTTGCTTCGCCCCCGGCCGCAAAGCGGCCGGGAGCTTCGCAGGGCCCTGGTCCTGCGAACCGCGCAGCGGAAAGCCGGATGCCCTGCGTTGTTCGCGGGCGAAGCAGGGCCGTTTGTAGCAGCACGTTCGACCGGAGAGGAAGCTGATGTACGTTTAACTTCTCTCCGTTCCACGTCTCATTGCGAGCAACGCTACGTCGATCTTACGGTTGATTTGGGAAAGCGCCTCGCTGACCACAACCCCGGCAGATCGCCGCACCCCAGCAAGTACCTGCCTTAAGAGATGGTCGTGGCCGTCTATTTCAAGGACCGCGCCAGGGCCGAAGCCTTTGATCGCTACCTCAAGCAAGGCTCTGGTCACGCCTCCGCAAAGGTCAACTGCACCTCCTGACCGGCGCACATCTCGAAAACGACGGCGTTGTCTTCCGCAGCGACCGGTATTGCTTTGTCGGCGTCGCGCAGCTCGGCTACGCGCTGCCCCGGCGGCGCAACGAGACGGACCTTTCCCGCGGCGGCCGCGTGAACAGAGGCCGAGATTGCCTTGCCCTCGCGCCAAGTGCACGAGACCGCCAGCCGCCCACGTGCCCGCAGATTGGTGAATTGTCCATCACGCCAGGCGTCCGGCAGCGCCGGCAGAAGGCGCAGCGTGCCGGCGTGGCTTTGCAGAAGCATTTCGGCTATGCCGGCCGTCCCGCCGAAATTGCCGTCGATCTGGAATGGGGGGTGAACGTCAAGCAGGTTGCCGCGTGTGGACTCGCTCAGCAGCTTGCGCAGCGAGCCGTATGCCTTTGCTGCCCGCCCCAAGCGTGAGAAGAAGTTCACCATCCAGGCCGCACTCCAGCCGGTATGCCCGCCGCCGTGTTCCAGACGCCTGTCGAGCGTCGCCTCGGCGGCTCGCGCCAGGTCATGCTGCTCGGGCGTTATCCGGCTGCCCGGATGCAGTGCGAACAGGTGCGAAACGTGCCGATGCCCCGGCTCCGGCTCGTCGTGATCCTCCAGCCACTCCTGAAGCTGTCCGTGCTTGCCTATGCTGTGCGGCGGGAGCTTCTCTCGCGCGAGGCGAATCTTCCCGCAAATCGCATCGTCAAGCCCCAGCTTCGCATCGGCCGAGAGGCAGGCGTCGAAAAGCTCCCGGATGATCTGCGTGTCCATGCTCGGACCCATGCAGAGATGTCCGACCGTACCGTTGGGCATCCGGTAGCGGTTCTCCGGCGAGCAGCTTGGTCCGCTGAGCAGTCGGCCGCGGTCGTCCTCAACAAGATAGTCGAGGAAGAACTCGGCCGCTCCCCGCAGTATCGGCCAGGCCTGGTCGCGAAGGAACTTCTCGTCTTTCGTGAAGAGGTAGTGTTCCCACAGGTGCGTTGCCACCCAGGCGCCGCCGGTGGGCCAAAGTCCGCACCTGGCGTTGTCCGACGGCACGGTGAAGCCCCACGGGTCGCTTACGTGGTGCATCACCCAACCACGGCAGCCGTAGTGGACCTTCGCGGTTTTCTCGCCGAAGGGCACCTGTCGGCTCAGCCAGTCGAACAGCGGCTGGTGAAGCTCGCCCAGTCCGCACACTTCCGCCGGCCAGTAGTTCATCTGCAGGTTAATGTTGGTGTGGAAGTCGCTTCCCCACGGGGGGTTCGTCCCCCGCACCCAGATTCCCTGGAGGTTCGCCGGTAGCCCGCCCGGGCGGGACGAGCTTATGAGAAGGTAGCGGCCGAAGTCGAAATACAGCCGCACCAGATCCGGGTCTTCGGCGCCTTCTTTGAATCGCTTCAGTCGCTCGTCTGTGGGCAACTCGCGCGAGGAGCGTTCGCCGCCCAGCTCCAGCCGGCAGCGGTCGTACCACGGTCGGAACTCTTCGACGTGTTCGCGGCCGAGGTCGTCGTAGCTGCGCCCCTCGGCCGCCCGCAGACGCCGCTCGGCGGCGACGTAGGGGTCTTCCTGCCGGAAGTCGGTGCCGACGCTGATTCTCAGTTCCAGTGAGGTAGCGTCTTTGACGCTTATGGTGTCGCCGCCGACCCGCAGTTCGCCGCCGTCGACGCGTGGCTCGATGAGCATGACGAACTTGGTGCCCGCACCGGTGCCGCTGCCTTCAACGATCAGCCGGCCGTCGCGGCTGCCGGTGACCACCCGCAACGACCTTCGCACACGCAGCGTGCAGGTTATTTCCGGAAGGTCGCAACGGAACCTCGCGACGACGATGTCTGCCGGCTTGCTGACGAAGGCCTCCCGCTGGTGGCGTGCCTCGCCGACATTGACGCTCATGCCTGCAACTGCGTCCCGGAGGTTCAGCTCGCGACTGTAGTTACTCCACTCCCGGCCGTGCATGGAGGCGAAATCGACGAAGACTGTCCCCACTTCCTGGAATGGCTGTACGTGCGCACTGACGCCCAGCATGGTTGCATCCGCCAGCATCATCGCCTCTACGGGCCTGCCGGCCAGCAGCAGACGGCGTGCCTCGGGCAGGTTCTTCGCCGCCAGGGGGTTATCGCGCTCCGTCATCTCCCGGCCCCAAACGGTTTCCTCGCTTATGAAGAGCTGTTCCCGGTCCACGTTGCCGGCCTGCATAAGTCCGAGTCGCCCGTTGCCCAGCGGAAAGCAGTCTTCCCACTGTCCGCCGGCGCCGTGCGTGTGGTGGATGGTGTTGCGGAGTTCGTCCCTTGTCGGTGTGCCGGGTGCATTCTCGTCGCTCATGTCGGATCTCCTTCGACGGCGTGTTCTAACGCGCGGCCGCCGGGTCTGCTACCAAAAGCGGGCAGGTGGAAGATAGCGGTGCGGGGATAAACCGGTTCGGGCCCGTCGGTCGGAGCCCCGGCTTTTACCAGGTAAGTCCTTGGCAAAACCCGGAATCCGGATATAATAACCGTTGGTGAAGCTCGACGGCGGTGCCGGGTGCGGCTCGGTGCCCAGCAAAACACTGCACGTCAGGAGGAAGGGAAATGCGCTTGCACGTCAAAGCTCTATTGGCCTTGGTGGCTGTTGCGGGCCTGTTTGTTTGCGCACCGGCTGGGGCGGCTATTATCGCTCAGGAATCTTTTGAGAGCTATGCGGTCGGGTCTCTCAGCGAACAGGGATCCGCCGGCGGTGGCTGGGCCGGCGGCTGGAACGCCAACAGTTCAGAAGTGGTGGATGTGAGTTCCAGTCCGCTAAGCGCCAATGGCGTAACCGGCGGCGACAAGGCGGTTCTGATCGGCTGGGGTAACGAAAACGGCCGGCGACTGCTGACAGACAGCTACAGCATCAGCGGCGATACGCCCCTGTATATCAGCTACCTGCTGCGGAGCACCTCCGACAGCCCCAAGGGCTGGATCTTCAATACGACCAGCAACTGGGACCATCGCTATGTCGGGGTGGAGGAACAGTCTGGCGCCGGCGACTACATCATCTCCAGCTCCTACAAGAACAAAACCTTGGGCGGACCGGAGCTGGACAACGGCGGTACCGTCATGGTCGTCGCGAAGATTACAGACGCGTCCATGGACCTGTGGGTCAACCCGGTAGGCGAAGGCACGCCGGACCTGCACAGGGACGCCGGATGGAGTTCACTGCCCGGGATAGGGCTGAGCCGTCGTGGTGGAGTTTCTGGTTGACCACATAGTCCTCGGCGACACGTTCACCTCGGTCATCCCCGAACCGGCGACTCTGGCGATTCTGGGAGTAACCGGCATGGGGCTGCTTCTGCGCCGCAGGCGATAGCACGTTGCATTCTGTTTGACATTGCCGACTGAAACATGCGCCCCGGCATCGATGCCGGGGCGCTTTCTTTGCGCCGCGACGCGAGGCGTGCATGCCTGACTGTGCCCCTACCGGCCGGTCGCCGGCAAACATGCTTGCTTCGTCCGCCGGCGCGTGTAAGAATGCCGGTCCTGTTGGCAGGGCTGACGTAAGCAAGCCCGGACGTACTACCCGCCCTGCATGGGAGGAGCAATCATGGCGAAGATGCTGGTCTGCTACTATTCCAGAAGCGGGCATACCGAGCACATGGCCCGCGAGCTGGCCGAAGGCGCTCTGGAGGTCGATGGCGTGGACGTAGAGGTTCGCCCCGTAGGCGAGCTTGAGCCGAAGGAGCTTCTGGATTACGACGCCATTGCGATGGGTTCCCCGACGTACTACGGCACGATGGCGGCCGAGGTTAAAAAGCTCCTGGACGAATCGGTCTCCTTCCACGGGAAGCTCAACGGCAAGGTGGGCGTCGCCTTCAGCAGCAGCGCGAACGTAGGCGGCGGCAACGAAACGACCGTACTGGACCTGGTCAAGGCCATGCTCATACACGGCATGGTGGTGCAGGGGTCCCCAGGCGGGGACCACTACGGCGCGGTGGCGATAGGTGACCCCGACGATCGCGCCCGCGAGCAGTGCCGGAAGTTCGGGAGAATAGCCGCGGAGTTGGCTGTAAAGCTGCACGGGTAAGGGTTATGAATCAGACGACCGGCCCTGCGGACGGCGGCGCACTCCCCGGCGTGCTGACTGGGTGGATGAACATCAAACCGCTTCACGCCTGGCCACCTTCAGTGAGCGTACGCGCGTTGCTGGTGCTCGAGGTCGTGCTTTTTCTGGGCATCCTCTCGGCGTTCATGAACTACGCCCTGCCCACGGGTGGACAGGTGCGGTTCGTACATGTCGCGACATACGTTTTCGCAGGTGCATTTCCGATAGCGATGAACCTTTTGCACGGTGATCGTCCGGCCGACAGCGGCTTTCGGCTGGACAACCTGGGCAAATCGGTAAAGCAGGTCGGTGCCGCGACGGCCGCCATGGCCGCAGGTATCATAATCGTCGCGACAGTCATCAACAGCTTCCACTGGGACGAACCGCTCGACGTGGCCGAGCACTTCGGCGGTTATCTCGGATGGGCGTTGGTCCAGCAGTATTGGATCCACGCGTTCGTCGTCCGCCGGCTCCGACAGGCGGGCGTGGGACGACATATCGTGGTCCCGATGGCGGGTGTGATCTTCGGTCTGATGCACGCGCCTAACTGGCCGCTGGCTCTGCTGACCGGCGGGGCCGCCATGGCATGGGTCGAGCTGTTCCTCCGCACGCCGAACCTATTTCCCTTTATCGTCTCGCATGCGGGACTGGCCGTGCTGGTGCGATACTCGCTGCCGTACTCGTGGGTGCACCGGCTGACCGTCGGTGGCATTTACCTTCGCGAGCTGGCCAACGGTGGTTAGTCCGCCGGTCCTTCTCCGTTACGCCAGGTGGACTTCTCCGGCTGGTGGTGGTCCTCCATCTCGGCGGTAGGGCTTCTCAGCCAGCCCCTGCGGTGACGTTTTCGTAGGAACCCTCGTCGCAGATGCCTCCAGCCCTTGGAGAGCTTGCGGTGCAGGCGGTGCAGCCCGCCGCGACTGCGCGAAAGGACTTCCTCCTCGTCCGTCAGCTCATCGGGCGCCATTCGCCGCTTGTGCTTAAGGACGTGATATATGTCCCGCTCGGCGATGTAGGCAAACGTCCATCGGGAGATGGTCCGTAGAGGCCAGGGCCAGTTGTCCCGTCGGCGAATGGATATCTGGTAGTCCACCAGCACGGGGCTGCCGTCGGGCCGGACCAGTATGTTGGAGCGCTTGTTGGCGTCGGTATAGGCCACACCGCGCGAATGTATCCGCCGCATCAACTCGAGCAAACGGTCAAAAAAGCCCCGCGGCGGCGTCTGAAGGTGGTCCAGCGGAGCGGCATCCACATACTCTATTGCATAGCCGTCGCGTCCGACCTCGCCCAGGTGCCGCGGAATGCCCTCGAGTCCTTCCAGCGAGCGATAGATATCGGCCTCGTGCCGGCGCATCCACCGTGCGAGCCACTCCATCGGCAGCCCGCAGAACGGCTGGGTGCGTGTGTACTTGACCACGATCTGACGTACGTCCGCCTCGCCGACGGCCTGGTAAAGGCAGGTGGCCGCGAAGAAGTCGTGCTTGAAAACGCGTTTGAGGCGATATTCGCCCCGCCCGGGCAGAGCCAGCCGCTGCGGGGGCGGGCTGCGTAGCGCGAATAACTGCTTGTCCAGGCCGGTGCGGGTCATCGCTTACTGTCGATGGCGCTGCGGATGTCCCGGGCGAAGTCCTTCACCGCCGACTCGACCGCCTGCCGCCATGGCAGGTCGGCGTACTGCCGGCGACGATGCGCGTAGATGACCGAACGGGAGGCGTTCACGATCGCGCCGGTGCCGTCGTCGTTGAAGGAGGCCATGCAGTCTGCGGCCGTGGCGCCCTGGGCGCCGTAGCCGGGGACCAGGAACACCTGCCGGGGCATCATTCGCCTGAGCTTGCGGGCCTCGTCGGGGTAGGTCGCCCCCACCACCGCTCCAACGGCACTGTAACCCCGCGCGCCGATGAGTTCGTCTTCGCTGCCGAGCATGGCGACCAGCTCGGCCACATGTTCATACACCATTTTGCCGTCGGCGTCCGTGATATCCTGCACTTGCCTGGCCGATGGGTTGGACGTCCGCACCAGAACGAACAATCCTCGCGTCGTCTGGCGTGCGATGTCGATAAACGGAGCGATGCCATCCGCGCCCAGGTAGCTGCCGACGGTAACGGCGTCCGGGGCGTTGGTATCGGCAAGGTGTCCGGAGGCGTAGGCCGACGCCGTAGAGCCGATGTCCTGGCGCTTGACGTCGCCGATGACCAGCAGCCCCAGCTCGCGGGCCTTGCGGACGACGTCGTAGTACGCCTCCACGCCCTGCGATCCGTAGGCCTCGAAGTACGCCGACTGCGGCTTGACGGCCGGTACGTGCGGCTCGACTATCCGCAGGACGTCCTCGCAGAACGAGCGGATGGTCTGCAATTGCCCGGATGCGTCGGAGTCACGGCGAAGCTCGTCGGGCAGGTAATCGAAGTTCGGGTCTATCCCGACGCATACGGGCGCGCCCTTGCGGTCGATTGCATCCAGAAGTCTGTCGGCAAAGTTTTCCACTGTGCGGTCCTTTCCGGGAGGTTCTTATACCCGGTCGCCGGACCGATGAAAAGCGGCCGTAGCCGTGCGGGGCTTAAGCCACGCCGAAGGTGGATTTGTCGAGCGGGCCTTGCGATGGTACCATGCCGGCTTGAGGAGATAACCCATGGCAGAGATGGAAGCATTGAAGGAAACAATCGAGTCCCTTCGCGCCCGGATTGTCGCAATCCGGGACTCTCTTTGACGTACCTGGCAAACGTGAGCAGATGAGTGGTCTGGAGGCCCGGATGTCGCAGCCGGGCTTCTGGGACAATCCGGAGGCCGCCCAGAAGGTGGTCGGCGAGTTGAAGCGGCTCAAGGCGATAGTCGCGCCGGTCGAGCAGTTGCTGTCGCGCATAGACGACCTGGAGGTGCTGCACGAGCTGGCCGTCGAGGAAGACAGCGACGAGACGCTCACCGAGGTCGCCCGGACCGCCGAGAAGATAGAGGCCGAGCTGGAGCGAGTGGAGTTTCGCACGCTGCTTTCCGGGCCGCACGACGCCGGCGACTGCTACTTCGCCATCCACGCGGGAGCCGGCGGTACGGAGAGCTGCGACTGGGCGGAGATGCTGCTGCGGATGTACCTGCGGTACTTCGAGCGGTCGGGTTACGACGCTCGCGAGGTGGACCGCGTCGAGGGCGAGGAGGCCGGCATTCGTTCCGTGACGCTGCAGGTCTCCGGGCCTTACGCCTACGGGTACCTGTCCTGCGAGCGGGGGGTGCACCGGCTGGTGCGGATAAGCCCCTTCGACTCCCAGAGCCGCCGACACACCAGCTTTGCGTCGGTGGACGTGCTCCCGGTGCTGCGGGACGTGGACATCGACATCGATTGGGACAAGGACGTCCGCGAGGATACGTTCCGTTCCAGCGGTCCGGGCGGGCAGCACGTCAACAAGGCCTCCAGTGCCATTCGGCTGACGCACCTGCCGACCGGCATAGTCACCCAGTGCCAGAACGAGCGGTCGCAGCACAAAAACCGCGCCGAAGCCCAGGCGATGCTCAAGGCCAAGCTCTACCAGCACGAGCAGGCCCGTCGCGACGCGGAGCTGGCGAAGATGTACGGCGACAAGGGCGAGATCGCCTTCGGCAACCAGATCCGCTCCTACGTCCTGTATCCGTACCAGTTGGTCCGCGACGAGCGCACGGATTTGAAGACCGGCCAGACCGATCGCGTCCTCGACGGCGACATACAAGAGTTCATCGACGCGTACCTGCGCGTCCGCGCGACGGAGAAGGCGAAGTAGCGCGGTTTGTCCTGCTCTGTCCCGGCACGCCGGGACTACGCAGGACGAGGCAGAGTGCGCGCAGTTATTACCCCGTGAGGTATCGATGAGCACCGAGAAACGTTCGTTACCGACTATTGAGCACGAGGTGGATTTCTGCGTCGTCGGCGGAGGGATGGCCGGGCTTACAGCGGCCGTCGCGGCGGCCAGGCACGGCGCGAGCGTCGCGCTGCTACACGACCGTCCGGTCCTCGGCGGAAACGCATCCAGCGAGTGTCGCGTGCACATCTGCGGGGCCGACCGTCACAACGCTCTGCCGAACCTGCGCGAGACGGGCATCCTGGAGGAAATCCGCCTTGAGAACCTCCGCCGCAATCCGACCCGCTCCTGGGGCGTCTGGGACACCGTGCTGCACGAAACGCTGTCGGCGGAGCCGAACCTGCTGCCGCTTCTGAACTGCTCGGTGCTGGACGCGGATATGTCGGGCCGGCGTATCAAGTCCGTAACGGGCTACCAGAGCACGACTGAGACTTTTCACCGCGTGCGGGCGCGGATTTTCGCTGACTGCAGCGGCGACGGCGTATTAGCGCCCCTGACCGGGGCGGCCTTTCGCATCGGCAGGGAAGGGCGGGACGAATACGACGAGTCGCTCGCGCCGCCGCAGGCCGACAGCAAGACAATGGGCATGTCGCTGCTGTTCCAGGCGCGCAAGTGCGACGGCCCTGTTCCGTGCATCCCACCGGCGTGGGCGTACCGCTTTGACAATTGCGAGGATTTGCCTTACGGCCCGAGCGGCCATGAGTTCTGGCAGATGGGCTACTGGTGGGTGGAGCTGGGCGGCGAGTACGACCAGATACGCGACACCGAAGCCCTGCGCGACGAGCTGCTGAAAATCGCCTGGGGCGTGTGGGACCACATCAAGAACCGCTGTCGGCGTCGGGATGAAGCCGCCAACTGGGCGCTGGAGTGGATGCAGTTCCTCCCGGCCAAGCGCGAGAGCCGCCGATACGTCGGCGAGCACGTGCTGACACAGAACGACCTTCAGAGCGGCGGGCAGTTCGACGACACGGTCGCCTACGGCGGCTGGACCATGGACGACCACGACCCGACGGGCTTCTGGGCCGTCAGATCATCCCGCCCGGCCACCACGCACCACAAGACCCCCTCGCCGTACGGCATACCGCTGCGGTCCCTGTATGCCCGCGACGTGGAGGACCTCCTGTTCGCCGGTCGATGCCACAGCGCCACGCACCTGGCGATGAGCTCCACGCGTGTCATGGGCACCGGCTGTTCGATGGGGCAGGCGATCGGAACGGCGGCCGCTCTCGCCTCTGCCCGCGGCGCGACCCCTGCGGAAATCACCGGAGACGTCGCCGAGATTCAGCAGCTTCTGTTGCGGGACGACTGCTACCTGCCCGGCGTGGTGCAGAGCTTTTCGTCGCTGACGGTCGAGGCGGAGCTGTCGGCGTCGGCGGGCGACCCTTCGCCGCTGCGAGACGGTGTGAACCGGCCCGTCGGCGACGACACGCACGCATGGACGGCGGCTGAGGGCGACTGGGCGGCGTACACCTTTGGCGCTGCCCGGCGAGTCGAGAGCGCAACGGTAGTCCTCGACAGCGCACTGGATGAGGACCTCCAGATGAGCCACCACAGGCCCGTCGAGTGGCAGCGGACCACGCTGCCGGAGCAACTGCCGGAAAGATTCCGCATCGAGGTTCTAAGCGAAGGTAAGTGGCAGCCCTGGGCCGAGATTACCGAAAACGCCCGGCGCATGGTCCGGCTTCCAATCGGCCGGGAAGTCTCGGGGGTGCGTTTCGTGCTCGACGCCACACGCGGCGCCGACAGCAGCCGTGTGTATGCGTTTTACGTCCATTGACCAGCCCGGCCTTGGAGAACACGAATTACACGAATGAACACAGATTGCACGAATTTGCAGAACCAGGATTTGAAGAAAACACTAGAGTGACATTCGTGCTTATTCGTGACATTCGTGTTCTCAATTTTACCTGAGGCGGCGGGTCCTTATCCGCATACCCGGGCGTGTTCGCGAACGCAGAAGCGGTCCGTCATACCCGCGATATAGTCACAGGCCACGCGGTGGAGGGAATCGCTCTCGATGCGCCGGCGATATCGCTCCGGCAGCAGGTCGGGGTCGGCGATGTATGCCCCGAAAAGCTCGCGCACAATCCGCCGGCCTCTCTCGTCCTCGGCCGAGCTGTGCGGATGGCGATACACCTGCTCGAGAAGGTATCTCTGCATGGCGTCCAGCCGCTCGGCCATCGGGGGCGAAAAGGCAGCACAGCGACGTTCGGCCCGGCGGATGTCCCGGGCACTCCCGGCGCCCAATGATTCCAGCGTCTGCCGCGTTGTGGTCATCAGGTCGTCGGCCAGCATCTCAGGCACCTTCTTGCAGGCCTGTATCCGAAGGTGGATGGCACGCACGTCGCCGTACTGCTGGCGGGCGGCGTCCCACGCCAGCCGCCAGAGGTCGAGGTGGGCAAGGTCGTCCGGGGTTATCCACTCAGCCGTCAGCGCGTCCTCCAGGTCGTGGGCGGTGTAGGCGATTTCGTCGCAGGCATCCACGAGCTGCCCCTCAAGCGGCGCGTGGGTGCCTGCTTCGAAGCCGTCGACGTCGGGAGCGTCATATCGGCTCTGGTGACGGGCGATGCACTCGCGCGTCGCATCGGTAAGGTTCAGCCCGCGGAATCCAGGAAACGGATGCTCCAGGTAGTCCACCACGCGCAGCGACTGGCGGTTGTGCTCGAATCGGCCATGCTCGGCCATCAGTTCGGCAAGCTCGTGCTCGCCGGCGTGTCCGAAGGGCGGATGCCCCAGGTCATGGGCCAGCGCGACGGCCTCTGTGAGATCCTCATTCACCTCCAAAGCCCGGGCGACGGCGCGGGCAAGCTGGGCGACCTCCAGCGTGTGCGTCAGACGCGTACGAAAGTGGTCGTGCTCGTGCGGCACGAAGACCTGCGTCTTGTAGTCCAGCCGGCGGAACGCGGTGCAGTGCAGCACGCGCTCGCGGTCTATCTGAAAGGCCGACCGCCAGGGATGCGGCGGCTCGGAGTGTTGCCGCGACGCGTCGTCGTCTGCGACGGCGTAGGGGGCGAGCGAACCGTGCATGTGCGCCTCCGGATTCATATCGAGCGGCCGGAACACGAATGACACGAATGCTCACTAATTGCACGAATCATACAGGAGCTTTCAGCAACACTTTCGCTGTTATTGTTGTGTATTTGTGTCATTCGAGCGGACTCGTGTCATTCGTGTTTCTCTTGGCCGTCCTTGGGCGAGGTCGGGAAGAGCTGCCCGACGACGGGACTAGCCCACATTATTCACGAAAGCTTTGCTTTCGCTCATAATGTGCCGTCAGGAAAGCGGCTGCGTTCCTAACGGCTTCGACTCGGCGCTTCGCGCCTCGCTCAGGACCTGCCCTGAGCGCAGGGCCGAAGGCCCATAGTCGAAGCCCAAAGGGCGGCTTGTTCACGAAGGTGCCGTTTCTTCGTGAATAAGCCGGGCTAGGACTCGTCCTGCGGCAGCTTGGGCAAGCCCAACTTCCCGGAGGCCTCGCGGAGCTGTGTGTAAAGCTCGCCGAGCGTCTGCGGTATCACGCGCACACCGCCGAAGACCGGCATGAAATTGGTGTCGCCGCCCCAGCGCGGCACCACGTGCACGTGCAGGTGTCCGGGCAGACCGGCACCGGCGCATTGGCCGATGTTTATGCCCACGTTATATCCGTCCGGCGAAAGCGCCTCGTCCAGCGTTCGCTTGAGGTCCCGCAGCAGATGCATCATCTCCAGCAGCGTCTCATCGTCCAGATCAGCCACGTCTCCCACGTGCTCGGCCGGCGCAATCAGACTGTGCCCCCCGGTGTAGGGGAAGCGGTTGAGCACAACGAAGCTGCGCCGCCCGCGCCACAGGACAAGGTTCTCGGCATCGTTTGCGGGGTCGTCGCGATAGCGGCAGAGAAAGCATCCCTGGTCCTCGTCGGAGAGCGAGTCGATATACTCCATCCGCCAAGGGGCCCAGATGTTCCGCTGCCGCTCGGTGCTGTGGCTGTGGTCTGTCATGCGGTGCATATTATCCGCACGCAGCCCGACCGACAACCACGGTCCGTGCGTAGCATGCTATCGCGCCGTGACGCCGCAGCGGCTTTGGAACAAATACGCCAGCGGGATGATGTCCGCCTCGTCGGCCAGCGCCTGCGAGGCGATGCCCAGCATCCTGGACGATTCACGCCCTCCGGCGGGGTAGGCGAACAGGTAGTAAACGGCGTTTTCGACGGCCTGGTCATCATCACCGGCCGCCTGCGCCTCCGCCGCCAGCAGGGCGAACCGCTGACCGTGAAGCTTCACCGCCCGAGTGACCGCACGTTCCAGATCGCTGGTGGCGTGGTAGGCGGCGCGGCTTATCAGCGTCTCGTTGTCCGGCAGACTCAGCGGGTCGTGCGGTACGTTGCGGTACGCGTCTCCCTCGATATACCGGTCGGAGGCGTGGGCGCGTCCGCCGGCGGTCTCGGCCATCAGGACTTGCCCGGTGGCGGTGTCGAGCATGCGGACGGACGCCTCCACCTCGGCCGTGAGTGTCACGTCGAATACGGGATAGCTGTGCGTGATTATCCTGGGCTGCCTGACGTGCGTAGGTGTCGTCCGCATTCTGAACTGGGCGCTCTGCAGGTCGGAACGGGCATTCTCCAGATACCCCTTGTACCTTCGGACACGGCTGGACGCTCTGGGCGGAACGTCCGGTTGGTCGGTATGCCTGCGGTGGAAAACGTGGAGTGCGTCGGCGTAGTCCTCCCGCGCCCTTATCAGGTCGCTACGGGCGTCTTGCAGGTCTTCGACCGCCTCGGCGAATTCGGGGTTGGCGACCAGTTCCGTCCCCGCCCGATATCTGGTCGTCTCGAGGGTGCTGGACTGCTGTTGCATGACCGTGCTTCGGATGATACTCCCGCTGATGATGGCGTCGGCCGAGGCCATGCCGCCGCGGGCGTCAACTACTGTTACGTTGGGCGGGCTTGCCCGCAGCATCGCCTCAAGCGCGTCTGCCTCAAAGCCGGCGGCGAGGTTGTCGTCGCCCGTGTAGGCGTCGAAACCCACAAGCGCGATGGTATAGGCGGTGTTCTCCCGGATCGTGCCACAGCAGCTTTGGATGGCCTGTTGCACGTGGGTATCATCGGCTCCGTAAGCGGCAGCGGCCAGGTATTCCAGAAGGGCGGCCGCGGGGCGCTGATACGCATCGATGGTATCGGCCCGGCGCAGATGGCGCTCGGCAAGTAAGGGTCTTATCCGAGCCATGCGATCGGCCACACCTTCAAAGCCGGTGAGGACGGAGTCGCATTCGACCAGTGCCCGCATCGCTTCTACGAGTTCGTTGTCGGAGAGGTGCGCGTCGGCCTGGGCGATGAGCCGTTCGCAGAGGGCGACCCTCGCCCGTTTTATCAGCGGGTCGATGTCGGTCCGCCGGGGATGCAGTCGGCGGGCCTCCCTGAGATTCTCTATCGCTGGCCGGTACTGCCCTGAGGCAAACATCCTCTCGGCGCCGGCGACCAGCTCGTCCGCCTTCCGGCGGTCGGCGACCTCGCGAAGGACGTCCTGAGCCGCACTGGTCTGGTGATATTCCAAAGCCCGGCGTGCTTCCCGCTCGGCCGTTTCGCGGTCGTCCCGCTCCAATGCTCTGCGGGCGTCGGCCAGATGCATCTCGGCGGCGCTTCGCTCCATACTGGTCAGCTCGTCGCGCCCGCCGGGCAGGGTCTGGAACTGCGCCAGGGCGTTGCGCATCTGCTCGACAGCTTCGCCCCACCGGCCTTGTTCGCCGAGGGCCTGAGCCGTAAGACGCATTGTGGTAGCGGCCTCTGTCCGTCGGTCCACTTCGGCGAGTAGTTCGTTACCGCCTTCCAGGTCGGGCCAATATTCCAGGGCCGTTGTCAGATGCTCCCTGGCGGTGTCGAGCCGCGCCGCCGAGAAGTCTTTGCGTGCCTGTTGGTAATGCCACGCCGCGCCTTGCTCCCTGGCACGTTCGAGTGTGTCGAGGTAGTCCTCGTTTTCACCGAGGATACCGGGCCACTTGTCCACGGCTTCGGTCAGTTGCGCCACGGCCGAGTCGTAATGCCCGCTTTCCAGCAGGGACGTTCCGCGGTCGTACGCACGGCCGGCGGGACAACCCACCGCCAGGAGCACTGATGCCAGAAGCACCGCAAGGCCGCCTTGTCGTGCTGGTGAAACTGTCATGGCTCGGCTCCTTTCTGTAATCAACCACCTGTGTTCCCGCTTTTTCAGACATGCCGGAACCTAGGAGGTTAACGCTGAACAGAAACTTATGCGCCTCGCACCACGGCCGTGGAATGGGACTGCTCTCGGCCTGCCGGGGGTGTGTCGTTTTCTGCCCTTGGCGGATTTCGCGAGTGCATCTACAATGGGTCTGTACGGAGGAACCGCGCCCATGGAGAGCCGGGAGACATCTTTGCGCGTCGTTACGGTTGCTCGCGACGGACTGCTGACGGCCGACGAACTGGCCCGCCTTGCGGCGGAGCACATGCGCTGCGAGCAGGTGGAAAGTCCCTATGAGGCGGCGGCCGCTTTGCTGGCGGCGCCGGCGGCGGCAGTGGCGGTGGACATGCCGCTCCTGAATCGTAAGCACCTTCGAATGCTTGACTTGGCGAGGAAGCTGGGTGTGGTGGTCCTGGGGACCGGGGCGATACCAGCGGGCTTCAGCGCCGAGGAGTTGCGGGGCGTGCGGCTGGTCGGACGTGCCGGGCTTATCGACGAACTGCTGTCGCTGTCGATCGGGCGATACGTTGCCGCCGAACCGGCCCAGGCCGACGATAGCCCCCAGGAGGGGAATTACGAACCCCAGTCGGCGGCCGGGACGTATGAACAGCAGAACAAGAGGTCGGTTCCTCTTGAGCCGCGGGAGCAGTCCGGTGAAGCCGACGAAACCCCACAGGCCGAACGGTCGCGGCAGGTCCCGCCGGCGGCCAGGCAGCAGCGGCCGCAAAGTACCGCGGACGTGCTCAGCACCGACGAGATAGCCGCGCTACTGGAAGAAGACTTTTGAGCGACAGAGGGAACATTCTCCTGCTGGCCGACGGTACTTCGGCGCAGCGCATCTGCGATCGCGTCGGTCCCGGGCAGGTCTCCGTAGTCTCCGACCCCTACGACGCACTGTTGGAGATGGGCAAGAGCCACTGGTCGGCCGTGCTTTTGACGGCCCCCCGGCCGGACTTTGCGGGTCTCTGCAGAGCGGCCAGGCGGCTGCGGAAGTCGGGCCGTCTTTACGGGCTTTGTCCGCCTGCGGCCGAACCGGACGTCCGCCCGCTGCGGGGAGTGGTTCTGGACGATTACTTCATACTTCCGCTGTCGGGTCGCGATGCGGGACATCTGCGGAAACTCCACGAGCCGGCGGCGTCCGGCTCGCCATCGGAGGGCGGCGGGGGCGCCCTGTCGGCCGATGAAATCTCCGACCTTCTGCGGTCGGCCAGGAACATCGAGTCGCTGGAGCAGTGGCTGGCTGATTTCGTCTCCCGTTGCGTCGGCGCTGAAGTGTACTGGCGCGATGCATCCGGAGCGGAAGAAGCGCTGCTGGAGATGGAAGGGGAACGGCCGCGCGTGCTGGTGGCCGACGGCGAGCGGTCCGTGCCGAAGGGGGACGGCCGCGCCAAGCTGGCGGAACTGCGGGAGCTTCTGCCGGCTGTCTCGACGACCGCCCGACGCGCCGAGGCGCTGCACCGGCTGGCGATTACCGACCACCTCACCGGCGCCTATAACCGTCGATACTTCTATCATCTCACCGACCGGATCCTCGCCCAGGCCGACGGCTCGGACTATCGGGTGACGCTGCTGTTGTGGGACATCGACGACTTCAAGCACTACAACGACACCTACGGCTACGCTGCCGGCGATGAGATACTCCGCGAGACGGTGCAACTGATGAAGCGGATCACCCGCTCGCACGACATCGTCGCGAGGATCGGCGGGGACGAGTTCGCCGTGCTGTTCTGGGACCCCGAGCCGCCGCGACGACCCGACAGCCGACCCATCGAGACGGCCTATGCACTTGCCAACCGCTTCCGAGAGGCGGTCCTGAACCACAGCTTTCACCGGCTTGGTCCGGAACACCGCGGCTCGCTGACCATCTCCGGCGGAGTGGCAAAGTTCCCGCGGGACGGGAACACCTGCCGCGAGCTTCTCGCATCCGCCGACAGGGCACTGAAGCAGGGCAAGCTCTCCGGCAAGAATGCCATCCACCTCATCGGCGGCTGAGCCGCGCCGGCCGGAGCGGCGAATCATGCGCTTTGGCCTTCCGCCGTCGATTCTCGCGCGTTAACCTTCCAGCGCATGGAAGCACACTTGACGGAGGACGACTTGGCCGAGCCGGTAAGCAAACTCATCGACCGCCTGTGCGAGCTTGTCGCCTACCGTCTGGACGCGGAGGCGATCCGGACGGCCAAACGTCGCCACGCGGACGTGACGGCGGGGCGGGAGACCGACTACCTGCCGATTATCTTCGAGGCGCCGGTCGCCGAGACGGAGGATTGGCCGGTCTTCGACTGGCGGCAGCGGTTCGAGGACCCCGAGAAGAGCTTCTACATGCAGCTCAAGGACATGGTCCTGCCCAGAGCCGCCGGCGGCGGTGACTACGTGCCCGGCGTGCGGCCTGATTTGGGGACCATAAACTGCCAAACCGTATTCGGCGCCGGCTACCAGGTGCCCGAGCATACCCGGACGGTCATAGACACCTATGTTCCGAAGGACCGCCTGGCCGCCTTCGAGGTGCCGGATGATGTCTCCCGCGAGGGCGTTATTCCCCGCATGGTCGAGCATCTGCAGCATCACCGTGACGCTCTGGATCGCCGCGGACTGGGGGAGCTGGTGAGCGTCTGGCATTGCGACCAGCAGGGACCGTTCGACATCGCCGCGATGGTCCGCGGGCACGAGATCTTCATCGACCTCTACGAGGACGGCGATTTCGTCCACGACCTGATGAGCAAGTGCACCGACGTGTACGTGAAGGTCTCGCGGCTGTGCAAGCGGCTCAACGGCGAAGGCGACGGACCGGGCAACGCCCTGGGAATATGGATGGAGCGCGGGGCCGTGCGGATGTGCGGTGACAGCGATATCCTCGTCTCGCCGCAGCAGCACGAGGAGTTCATACTGCCGTACCAGAAGCAGGCGTTCGACGAGCTGGGCGGCGGCTGGATGCACTACTGCGGCGGCGAAGCGGGCTACAACAAACCGGAGGGGCTCCACCTGCACGAGCTGTACGCGAAGATAGACTCACTGGCCGGGCTTAACTGGACCACAGCCGGGGACTGGATAGGCGAGATGCGGCGGCTGCGGGAGCTGGGACTGGCTCACATCGGCACAGTGCCGCGCGAGGACGGCGAGTCGCTGGCGGACTACTATGCCCGCGTCCTGAGCGCCTACGACAGGCGTCTGGGACTGATCTTCGGCATGACCTGGGGCGGGGGGCCGCAGCTTCGCGAAGGCGAGCATGCCCGTGCCGTAGAGGTCTGGCGGGAGGCGCAGGACAGGCATTTTGGCGCGTAAACGGTTGCGGTGAACGGGCTTGCCGTCGCAGGCGGCCCGGCGATTCCAACTGGAGCAAAATTCATGGACAGTCCGATAACAATACAGGTGTGCCGCAGCGACGGCTGCGAGGACGTGCCTCTGCCGCGGTACATGACCGACAAGGCGGCCGGCATGGACCTTTTCGCCGCGTGCGAGGACGACGTTACGATCGCCCCGGGGCAGGTGGTGCGCGTGCCGTGCGGATTCTCCATGGCGATACCGCCGGGCTACGAAGCGCAGGTCCGTCCCAGGAGCGGACTGGCGCTGCGGCACGGTCTGACGCTGCCCAACGCGCCCGGCACCATCGACGCCGACTACCGCGGCGAGGTGTGCGTGATACTGCTTAACGCCGGCAGGGAGCCGTTTGTCGTTAGCCGAGGGATGCGTATAGCACAGATGATAATCGCACCGGTGGCGCGTGCACGGTTGGAGCAGCGGGAAGAGCTTGACGCGACCGCCCGCGGAGCCGGCGGTTTCGGGCATACCGGGCATTAGAGACGAGCCGACGCACAGGAAATGGCCAAAAAGAAGGACAACAAAAAGCAGACGAGCCAGGACGACCGCAAACACGCCGGGCACTGGCGCTTCGTGCGCTATTGCGGCGTGCTTGCGCTGACCGGGGCGGTGGTTCTGGTCTGGCTGAGCATGCTGACGTTCTGCCCGGAGGACCCGCCGTCGTCTCTGGTGCACGCGCCCCAGCGGACGTGCGAGAACGCGGCCGGCAGGGTGGGGGCGTTCATCTCCTACCATCTGAGCTACTGGCTGGGTGGCGGGGCGTACATGGCTTTGCTGTTTGCGACCATAGCGGCCGCCATTATGCTCCCCGGCGGGCGGCTCCGTGACGTGCCTTGGCGGTTGCTGGGCGTGGTGCTGCTGGTGACGGCCACCAGCGCGACCATCTATGTGCGCAATCCGGACCCGGCCGCGGGCGAACGCGTGCTGACCACCTCGGCCGGCGTGCTGGGTACAGAGGTGGGGCGGTTCCTGCTGCAGAGATTCTCGGAAATCGGCTCGTGGATCGTGCTGGTCATCGCCTTCTGCATCGGGGTGATGCTCACCGCCGAGAACCTTATCCTGCGTCTGCCACGGCTGGGACGCAGGGCCTGGCGGCACAGGACGAAGGTCAAGGACGCGGTCTCGGCCATAGCGGCTAAGCGTGCGGCGGTCGCCGACAGCACTGAGGTGACGCAGCGCCCCCGCCCGGCGGCTGCGGTGCCGGCCTCGGCGCGGCAGGCGGTGCGGGAGGCCGAGAAGAAGGCCCGCGACGAGAAGCCGCCCGAGCCGTTGTTCCAGGCCGCCCCGGAACCGGCGCCGCCACCGGCGCCCAAGCCCAAAAAGGCCGACAAACGCGCCACCGAGCCGTCCAAAAAGGGCGGGTCGGAGCCGCCGAAGCGGGATTACGAGCTGCCATCGACAGACCTGCTGGTCGAACCGGAGGGCGGGTATATCGAATCGCAGGAGTCGGCCGCTCGGCAGAACCGCGTCGTGCTTCAGAAGACGCTCCAGGAGTTCAACGTCGATGCCCGCGTGGTCGGACACAGCACAGGCCCGGTCATCACCATGTTCGAGCTGGAGCTTTCGCCGGGCGTGAAGGTCGCGCAGATATCCAACCTGGCCGCGGATATCGCCCGGGCGCTGGCGGTTCCGGGCGTACGCGTGGTCTCGCCGCTACCGGGCAAGGACACCGTCGGCATCGAGGTGCCCAATCTGGACAAGGAAATCGTCCGAATAAAGGAGCTTATGACCGCCGCTCCGCAGGCGGCCGAGAAGCTCCACCTGCCCCTGTACCTGGGCAAGGACGCCGGCGGCTCACCGCTGGTGGCGGACCTGGCCGGCATGCCGCATCTGCTGATAGCCGGCACCACCGGCTCGGGCAAGAGCGTCTGCATAAACACCATCATCACGTCGCTGCTGATGACCCGTACGCCGGAGCAGGTGCGGTTCATACTCATCGACCCGAAGATGGTGGAGCTGGCCGCCTACGAAAACCTCACACACCTGCTGTGTCCGCTTGTTACGGACATGCGCAAGGCGACGGATATCCTCGAATGGGCCGCCACCAAGATGGACGAGCGCTACGAGCTGCTGCGCGAGGCGGGCTGCCGGAACATAGCCGAGTTCAACCGCCTCACCGACGAGCAGTGGAAGCAGCGCTTCCCGGTTGACGACGAGGACGAACGCAAGCGCATCCCGCGACGGCTGCCGTATTACGTAATCATCGTGGACGAGCTGGCCGACGTGATAATGACCTCCAACAAGGAGGTGGAAAGCTTCATCATCCGAATCGCCCAGAAGGCCCGCGCGGTCGGCATCCACCTGATACTCGCTACGCAGAGGCCCAGCGTGAACGTGGTGACGGGCCTGATAAAAAGCAACATGCCCTGCCGGATAAGCTTCCGCGTGGCGACACGGCAGGAGAGCCGCATCGTCCTCGACCAGAACGGGGCCGAGGTGCTCCTGGGCGAAGGCGACATGCTGTTCCTCCAGCCGGGCACCAGCAACCTCGTCCGCTCGCAGGGGGCCTACGTGGACGAGAGCGAGATACGAGGAATAGTCTCGGAGCTGCGCAAGAAAGGCGAGCCGACGTTCAACCAGGAACTGGTGCGTCTGCACTCACGCCCGCCGGGGGAGGTGAGCGACCAGCGGGACGAGCTGTTCGACGATGCGGTGGAGGTGATATTGAACGCCCAGCGCGGCAGCGTGTCGCTGCTGCAGCGGCGGCTGCAGATCGGCTACGGCCGGGCCGCAAGGATCATCGATCAGATGGCCGAGGCGGGCATCCTGGGCGAGTACAAGGGTTCGCAGGCGAGGGAATGCCTGATGTCGCTGGAGGAGTGGCAGCAGTTCCGCCAGTCCATCAGCGCCGACCAGAGCGGTGAGTCGGCGGCCGACGGCACGCCGACCAGCTCCTAGACCGGCGGCGCTGGACCCGACCACCCGGAATGCCCTACAATATAGCCCATGGCAGGAGGATCCCCGGCAAGAGTGACGATGGCGGCGGCCGTTGGCGACCTTTCCTACGTTATCTGGTTCGCGGTCGTATGCGGGCTGCTGATACTGCTGTGTCTGGCGGCCTACGTGCTCATCAGCCGGCTTCGCCGCCGGGCGTATGAGGACCAACAGCCGACGGGACCGGCATTTACCGCCGAAGGACTGGAGAAGATGAGAGCCGGCGGTCAGTTGACCGACGAGGAATATCGCAGACTGCGCCGCCAGGTGCTGGGAATCGACGCCGGCGGGGCGAAGGGTTCCTCCTCAAGTACCCCACAGGCGAGTGACGATGGACAGACAGACCCCCGTAAATCAAGCGAAGACAACAACGAGGAGCAGTAATGGCCGGTAGTGACAAAGACGGCAATGGAAACGACAACGGCCCGCGCGGCCCGCGGCATACAGCGCAGGTGTGCAGCTTCTGTCACCGCAGCGCCGACGAGGTCGGTCCCATGGTGGAAGGCCCCAATGGGGTCTATATATGCGGCAACTGCGTTGACCTGTGCCACAATATCATTCGCCAGGAGCAGCGACGCAGCGTTCAGCCCAAGCCGCTGTTCACGCGCATTCCCACCCCAAGGCAGATAAAGCAGTACCTCGACGAGTACGTAATCGCCCAGGAGCAGGCCAAGAAGGTGCTCTCGGTGGCGGTGCACAACCACTACAAGCGCCTCTCGGCGGCCGAGGCGGAGGATTCCGACTCCGTCGAGCTGGAGAAATCCAACGTGCTGCTGATAGGTCCGACCGGCTGCGGCAAGACGCTGCTTGCCAGGACCCTGGCGAGGATGCTGAACGTGCCGTTCGCCATCGGTGACGCCACCACGCTCACCGAGGCCGGTTACGTCGGCGAGGACGTGGAGAACCTGCTGCTGAAGCTGCTCCAGGCGGCGGACTACGACCTGGAGGCGGCCGAGCGGGGCATAATCTACGTCGATGAGATAGACAAGATCGGTAAGACCTCCAACAACGTCTCCATCACGCGCGACGTCAGCGGCGAGGGCGTGCAGCAGTCGCTGCTGAAGCTTATCGAGGGCACCGTCGCCAACATCCCGCCCCAGGGCGGCAGAAAGCATCCCGAGCAGCAGTACATCCAGATGGACACCTCGCACATTCTGTTTATCTGCGGCGGCACGTTCACCGGCCTGGAGGAAATCATCAAGAAGCGCCTGGGCCGGCAGCTCATCGGCTTCGCCACAGAGGACAAGGGCGAAGCCGGCCGTGAGCGCGATGAGATTCTCCCGCAGGTCCAGCCGGTTGACCTGGTGCACTACGGGCTGATTCCGGAGTTCGTCGGGCGCGTGCCGTGCATAACCGCGCTGGAGACGCTCGGCGAGGAGGCGATGGTCCGCATTCTCACAGAGCCCAAGAACGCCATCGTGCGGCAGTACGAGAAGTTCTTCGCATTGGAAGACTGCCGACTGGAGTTCACCGAGGAGGGGCTTCGTGCGATTGCCCGCAAGGCGATGAAGCGGGACGTCGGCGCGCGGGCTTTGCGTGCGGTGGTCGAGTCGCTGATGCTGGACCTGCTCTACGAGCTGCCCGAGAACAAAGAGGAAGGCGCCACCTACGTGGTAACGGCCGAGATGGTCGAGTCCGAAACGCCTCCGACACTCGAGGCCGCCAGGAAGGTCCACAAGGAAAGCGCGTAAACGGATTGCGGGTTTCTGATTGGCGATTGCCTATTGGCGGCCGCGGAGACAGCGGCATATCCGTGCTGAGCTTTCGAGTGCTGCAGTAAGGTCTTTCTTGTGGCCTTAAGGACGGATGATGGCGAACGAGCACTTCGGCCTTCAGACGCACTTGGAGCATCTGTATGCGTACCGGCCCCGAGGGATGTCCCTGACGGCGGAAACGCCGGAGGCGTTTGGTGCCTGGCAGACCGAACTGCGTAGAGAGCTGGTGCGTCTGCTGGGGCTCGTCGGGCGCGAACGGCCGATGCCGGCGGTCGAGCGGGTTTCTGCGGAGGATCGCGGCGATTACGTCCAGCAGAAGTGGGCCTTGGACGTCGGTGAGGGTGTAACGATGCCGATGTACCTGCTGGTCCCCAAGGCCGACCCGCCTTACAAGCCCGTGCTGGTTTTTCATGGGCACAACCCCAGCGTGCAGTATGTCCTGGGCAATTTCCCGGACGAACAGACCAGAGCCGAGCGGCTCGCCCACGACGGTAACTACGCCCAGGAGCTTGCGAGAAAGGGGTACTTCGTCTGCGCCGTGGAGCAGCGGGGTTTCGGCGAGCGCCAGTCCAAACTGATGGAAGGCCCCAACTCCTGTCGGCATCTCGCCTTCAGCTACCTTTCGCACGGTCGGACACTGATCGGCGAGCGATGCTGGGACGGGATGTGCGCCATCGACTACCTGCTTACGCGAGACGACCTGACCGGGCCAATTGCGGCCACCGGCAACTCCGGCGGGGGTACGACCACGCTGTGGCTGTCGGCAATCGACGAGCGGGTGGGAGTCGTAATGCCGTCCTGCTATTTCTGCTCCTTCAAGGGCAGCATACTGGGTGTCCGGCATTGCGAGTGTAACTACGTGCCGGGCATCCTGGAAACCTGCGAGATGGGCGAGCTGGCCGCGTCTCTGGCGCCCCGGCCGTTCAGGGCAATAGCCGGAGAGCAGGACGATATCTTCCCCATTTCGGAGGTCCGCAGCCAGTTCGAGACGGTCCGGCGGGCCTACGGCCTGCTTGGTGTCGAGGACCGCTGCTCATTGGCCGTCCACCCCGGGCCGCACGCCTACAGTCACGAGCTGGCGGCCGAGTGGCTTCAGCGCTGGATGTGAGGGGGGTGACCACCCGCTGTAAACCTCTCACCACCGCTGGAGGCAGCGCTACTACCTGTGGCCCACACTGCCTCCCGCCTGTCTTGAATGACAGGCGAGCGACCCTCGGCAAACACGGCCGTTGCTACGCATAGCTCCCCCCGCCGGTCGCGCCGAGTGATTCGCGCTTCGCCTGACGGGCCTTTGCCGCCTTTTGCTCGTAGCCGCTGTCGCGAAATGCCGCCAGCGGGTCCTGCGGCACGCCCATGCGTGTGCGGACCTCCGTCAGCAGCGGCGTGACGTCGGTATAAAACGCCTTCTGGAGCACCTCCTCGGCGCCGACGGTGTCCTCGGCCGCCCGGGCCGACGCCAGCGCCTCACGATCCACGCACAACGCCTTGGCGAACAGCTCCTGCACGCGGCAGGCGGTCTGTATCATCGCCTGGACCTTGGGTTTGACGTTGTGCGACTGGTCTATCATCCAGGCGATATCGAGATCCTCGCCGCTCTCATACTCCCACGCGGCGACCTCGTTGAGAACGCGGAACGCCTGGTACGGGTCGATGGACCCGACCGTCAAATCGTCGTCGGCATATTTGCGGTCGTTGAAGTGAAACCCCCCGAGCATCCGCTCGTCTATCAGCCAGGCGACTATCTGCTCGATGTTGGCCCCCGGCAGGTGGTGCCCGGTATCCACCAGCACCTTCGCCCGTTCACCGGCCGATTTGGCAAATATATACGCGCTGCCCCAGTCGAAAAAGTCCGTGAAATACCACGCCGGCTCAAAGGGTTTGTACTCCACGAGCATCCGCATCTCGCCGTCCATCGCCTCGTGCACGCGGCGAAGGGCGTCCGTCGCTCGCTGTTTACGGGTACGGATGTCGGCCTGGCCGGGGTAGTTCGTCCCGTCGGCGATCCACAGCGACAGGTCCCGGCTGCCGGTCTGACGGGCGATTTCCACGGAGTCCAGCATGTGCCGGACGGCTCTTTCGCGGATGCTCTCGTCGCGGTTGGTTATCGAGCCGAAACGATAGCACTGGTCCTGGAAGAGGTTCGGGTTTATCGAGCCGATCCGGATGCCGAGCTTCTCGGCCTTGTCACAGGTGCTTCGGTCGAACCCGTCGGGGAAGTCCCAGAGCACATGCACCGCGACGGTCGGCGTGATTCCGGTGTATTCGTGCACGGCGGCGGCGTCGGCGAGCTTGTCGTCGAGGTCAACTGCGGCCGCCGGCTGGAGGAACTTGCCGAACCGCGTGCCGGTGTCGGCAAAGCCCCAGGAGGGAACCTCTATGCGGAATCTGTAGAGTCGGTCCAGCACCGCCTGGGCATGCTTTGAAGACAGGTCGAGTCCTTTGTCGCTCACGGCTCACTCCTTTCGCACCGGAAGCATACCCCGGAAGGGCGGCTATGACAAAGGTTGAGCCGTTGCTGGGACTGCGCGGCCGCGCCGGCAGTGTCGGTTTCGGTGCGCCTGTAGTCGGCCTCTCAGAAGCCGAGGTCGGCGTCCGGATGCAGCAGTCGCATGGTGAATTCTTCGGGGTCCAGCTTCACCTCTTCGGCGTGCCCGTCGAAGAAAGCCAGCGTGGTGCTGCCGCCGTGACGCATGTCCTCGCCGTGTATCAGGCGCGGCGATGAATTGACCTGGTTGCCGTCGAAGGGCATCTCGCCGCGACGAATGACATCGTAGTACTTGAAGTCGTTCTCGTCTCCCTCCCATTCGTCGCTGAGACGGTTGATCTCACCGAAGTAGAAGGTGTCCGACGCCTTCGGCACCTGCTCGAGCAGGCCCGTCGGCGCCGGAGAGCCGATGCCGTCCTGGAAGTCCACGCCATTGACGCAGTAGTGCAGCGAGTATTCGCCGCCTCTGAGTTCCGGACAGTGATAGGTCTCAATGTCTTTGAATGTTTCGTAAAGCCAGTCTTCATTGCCCGAAAGCTCTCGCTCCAGCGGGATCTCCGGGCCGCCGACGTAAGGCGACAGACGGCTGGCAAAGAAGTAGTGCAGGTAATTGCCGGAGTTGGGGTCGAGTGGCACGCCGCCGCCACTGTTCCAGTAGTCGCGAGGCGCGTAGCCGTCGTAATCCTGGGCGTACAGATGGGCGGCCTGGCCGAGATTACGGACGTTGGTGGCACAGACAATCGCCCGTGCCGCCCGCCGGGCCTGCCCCAGAGCGGGCAGCAGTATGCTCATCAGCAGTGCGATGATGGCGATTACCACGAGAAGCTCGATCAGCGTAAAGGCCGATCTGCCCCATTCATGGACAGAGCCGGTTTGGGCGCGGCTAGGGTAGTTTACGGACATCATCTGACTCCGTGCTCTTCTGGTAAAGATGAAGGCGAAAGTGCGCGAATATATAAGCTGAATTCACTTTCGCAATTGTACCGTTGGAGCCGGACTCTGTCAAATAGAGGTGCTGCTGATGGCGTTTCGGCTTGTGCCGGGACGCTTGGGTTGTTTTTCGCTGAATTTGCGCCGGGAGTCCTTACAATGGCTCCTCCATGAGTTCTCTGCAGGGAAGGGTTACTTTTTGAGGACGCTGAGTGATTTTCTGGACGAACGGACACTGAAGGAGTTCCAGGACGCGTTTTCGGCCGTTGCGGCCGCTCCCGTGCGCATTTGCGGACCGAATGGGGAGGAGCTTCTGGACGATGCAGGTGTTCCGAAGGATCTTGGCGCGGCTCTGGGGCAGCTCGATTCGGCTGAGCAGGAGCCCTCCGGCGAATGTGTCACCGTGCGCGTGGACGGCGAACAGGTGGGGTGCGTGCGGCTGGAAACCGCGTCTCTGGACGCCGGTCTGGTTGAGAAGGTCTGCTCCGACGACAGTCAGTGGCGGCACCGCGTATTGATGCTGGCCGCAGGCGTGCTTGCGCAGGTCTGCCGGCGACAGGAACAGCTCGACCGCCGCATCGAGCAGTTGACTACGCTCTATCAGTTGACGGCCGAGTTCACCGGGCAGCGAGACCTGCAGAGCGTTCTCGATACCGTCACCAGGACCGTCGTTGACGTGCTGGACGCCAAGGGCTGCTCCATCCGGCTGCTGAACGAGGACCATACCGAGCTGGTGGTCAAGGCGGTAGCCGGACTCAGCGAGCAGTACGTCCACAAAGGTCCGATCCTTGTCTCCCGCAGCCGCATCGACCAGGAGGCGCTCAGTACGGGCGAGCCGGTGTATGTGGCCGACGAGCAGACGGACGAACGGGTGCTTTACCCGGCCGAGGCGGCCCGGGAGGGCATCGTCAGTGCCCTGTGCGCCCCGATGGTTTACAAGGGCGGGCCAGAAGGCGTCATTCACGTATATACCTCCGAGCAGCACGTGTTTGACTCGGTGGAGATCTCGCTGCTGAAGTCGATAGCGGCCCAGGCGGCGGCTGCTATCGTGAACGCGCGGCTGAACCAGGAGGCGATCCGCTCGGCCACCATACAGCGCGAGCTGGAGCTGGCCGGCGAGGTGCAAAGACGGATGATTCCGGCCTCTCCGCCGTCTCTGGAGGGCTTTGAGATAGAGGCGGTGTACGTGCCCAGCTACCAGTTGAGCGGGGACTTCTACGACTTCATCGACCTGCCGCCCGACAACCTGGGGCTGGCGATATGCGACGTGTCGGGCAAAGGCGTGCGGGCCTCGCTGTTGATGGCGGCGGTGCGCGCCTCGCTGCGGGCCCATGCCGTCAACATCTACGACATGATGGATGTCCTGGGCAAGGTCAACCGGGACCTGTGCAACTCGACGCTGGTAAGCGACTTCGCTTCGCTGTTCTACGCGGTGCTGGACTTCCGGACCCGCCGGCTTACCTACGCCAACGCCGGGCATCCGCCGCCCATCCTGGTGCGGCGGGGTCAGTTGTGCCACCTGCACACCGGCGGCGGCGTGCTCGGCGTGGACTGCACGCAGGCCTATAGACAGGAATGGTTTACGCTTGAAAGCGGCGACTATATCCTGGCCTATACCGACGGGCTGACCGAGGCAATGAACTTCAATGACGAGATATTCGGCACCGAGAGCGTGGAGCGCGCCGTGCTGGAGGCGGTGGGCGACAACCGCTCTGCGCAAGGCCTGTCGAAGCATGTCCTGTGGTGCATGCGTCGCTTTGCGGGCCTGCAGACGCGCTTCGATGACTTGACAATGCTGGCGATAAAGGTTCTATAACACCCTCACACAAGCGCGGCGGGTGTCGAGGTCGCGGACCTCGGTCGTCGCGCGGGGTACGTGCGGTAAGCATGACCTGAGTATAGTTGGAGCCCCGAGTAGCCCCGATGAGCCATTTTTGCCTTTTGCGCGATCCGGACAACTACGTCGCGCAGGACTATGACCTGGTAAAGGACGCCGAGAGTCGTAATTACTGGCTGGACCTGTTCGAGAAGCATTTCGACGATGCGTTGCGACACGCTGAAAAGCAGTACGGCAGCGTAGCGCAGATTGAGCAGGCCAGGGAGGAGTTCAAAGAGAACATCCGCCGACTTCGCGAGAAGCCCGACGCGCTGGGGGACCGGCTGAACGTACTGGAGCTTTGCCGGCTGCGCGAAAAGGCACTGCGGGACAACGGTCTGCACGATCCCTACGCTCACATCAAAAAGCGGGAGAACGATGCGGCTGCCAAAATGTATCCGCAGGCCGTGCGCGAACTGCACGCCATGGGCGGCGACGAGAAGTGGATTCACCTCATCGAGCGAATCTTCGCGGGCAATATCTTCGACCTCGGTTCACCGGCGACTATGGACCTTGCCGACGAGTCGCCCGACTTCAACGACGCGCTGGAGAACGTCAAGCCGCGTCCCTGGCTGGTGGACGACCTGGACCGACTGCTGGAGGACCTGCCCGACGCCCCGCCCACCAAGTGGTCCAAGGCCGTGGTGCTGGTGGATAACGCCGGATGCGATTTCATCCTGGGCGTAATGCCGCTGGTGCGGGAACTGGCCATCTACGGCACGCAGGTCATCCTGGCGGCCAATGAGCTGCCGAGCTTGAACGACATCACCGTCGATGAAATGATCGAGGTCGTCACCGGTATCGCCAAGCGCGACCCGGACCTCGAGGCCCTGGTTCAGGCGCAGATGTTCGAGGCCGTCTCCACCGGCTGCGACACGCCGCTGGTGGACCTTTCGGAAGTTACAGACGAGCTGAACGACGCCGCCGCCGATGCGGACCTGCTCATTCTGGAGGGCATGGGTCGGGCCGTCGAAAGCAACTTCGACGCTCGTTTCACCGTTGATACGCTGAAACTGGCGCTTCTGAAAGACCCGAACGTGGCCGCTCACATCGGCGGAGAGGTCTATGACTGCGTCTGCAAGTACGAACCCGCCGACGATTCCGGGTAACTCCGGCGTTCGACCGGTATGAGATGGTCGGTTACACATGCGCTGCGAACTCCTGGCCCTTGACGTGGACGGCGTTCTGGTCGGTCCGGACAACCGCGTCGCCGCCGAACTTGCCGATGCGGTCGCCGCAGCGGCCGGGGTGTTTCGCGTGGTTCTGGCGACCGGGCGGAGCTACCGCGAAACCATCGATGTCTGGCGGGCACTGAACCTGCCCGAGCCGTACGAGCCACTCGTGCTGGTCGGCGGCGCGCTGATAGTCGAGCCGGACACCGGAAGGGCCTTGCGGGAATCCGCCATCAAGCGAGATGTTGCCTGTGAGTTTGCCGACGCGTTGAACAGGCGGGGACACTCGGCCGCGGTCATCGTGGACGCCTGGCGGAACGACGTGGAGTACTACCTGGCCGAGTCGGACGACGCCAAGGATGTGCTGGACCGCTGGTTTTCCCAGATGGACGTCCCTCTGGAGCGAGTCGCACGCCTGTCGCAGGTGCCAGACCTGCCGCGGCCGTTGCGGATAAACGCCTGTGCCGAGCCGGATGAGGCGGCGGAGCTGGCGGAGGAGCTCGCGGGGGAGTTCGACGGTCGTCTGAATATTCACGCGATTCTCGCGCCGAACTACGGCGTTACCATTGTGGAGGCGTTCGCGGCCGGCGTCAGCAAGTGGCAGGGCCTGCGGTACGTTGCCCAGCGGTACGGCATTGGTCCGGGGGCGATGGTCGCCGTGGGGGACGACATAAACGATGTCGAGATGGTCCGCGGCGCGGGTCTGGGCGTGGCCATGCCGGATGCAAGCGATTCGCTCAAGGCCGTTGCCGACACTACGGCCGAGCCGGACCTGGCGAGTTTTCTCAAACGGCTGCTTGCCGAGCACCGATAGGCGCACCGCCACACGGGAGCCGACATGGACAAAAAGGACTTCGAGAAGCTGCCGGACATCGTCGGGGTGCTGGAGGAGTTCTATGGCCGCTTGGGGTTATCATCCGAGGCGGAGCAGGCCCTGCTGGGACACGTACGCAATATCAAAGGGCAGTTGTACCAGCCGGCCCAGGATGAGAGCTTCGTAAGCGGGCAGCTCTCCGCCATACGTGACATCCTGCGTCCGCGGGCGGGCAACGAGCTTGCCGGCGCCGCCGTTGCGGAAATCGACAGAATGCTTGGTACGTCCGATGTCGCAAAGCCGGGAAACAAAACAGCCCACTCGGCCGGTGACGGTGGCGTGAGCACGATGACGGTCATTGCGGCGATAGTGGGCGTCCTGGCTGGTATTGCGGCGGCGCTGTTCGGGTGCTGGCTCATCAACGACGGGCTGCTGGGCGGGTTCGTGGCCGATCGCAAAGAGATGGGAATCGGCACAGCGGTGCTGGCCGTCGGCGTCTTTGTGTTCATGACGGCCGTACGATGGCTGGTTGGCTCCGCCTTGTGGCGAACTGTAATCGGCGCGATTGTTCTTCTGTCGGTGGCAGGGTTCGCCGCAAGCGCCGCCTCGCGTGCGGCCGGTCGCGACGGGGCCATCGACCTCGGAGACGACGCCGAACTGGTGAAAATCATCGAAACCGGGCAGCAGACGGCCGTGCCGCCCAAGGCCCTACGCCGGGCGCGATGGTACGAAAGCGGCGTCGAGATCAGCGTTGAGAGGGGCTATCGGGAGACGACGCTTACCATCCCGCAGAAGTACGTGGTTCCCGCCGAGCTGCGGTAGAGGACGCGGGTCGGACATGGAGGCCCGACGTTTCAAAGGCCGGCGCAATCTGCTTGGGTGCGGTCGGTTATTGGTGGCGGATAGACTTTGGCTGCATGGTCCTGAGTTCCGCGGGCCATATGAGTTTCAATCGCCCCCTGTCGGGGGCTCTGGGGGATGTCGCCACAAATCCACGGG
>JBNGDC010000032.1:0-35362 GCA_049975485.1 Phycisphaerae bacterium
TGCGGCACCGCGTTTTCCACGGGCTCAGCTTCACTTCGCCCGTGGCTACTATCAGCGTTTTCCACGGGCTCAGCTTCGCTTCGCCCGTGGCTACTATCAGACACCCCCTGCGGGGGCTCGTGCTTCCGGGGCAGCTATTCTCAGACACCCCCTGACGGGGGCTACGATGTCGGCGGCGATTGACCCTTGAACAAAGGTCGGGCGAAAAGTCCCGGCACAGCCGGAAGCCGGGACGATTGGTAATCGCCCTGCGAGTTGCGTCGCCGGGCGAAGAGCCCCGGCGCAGCCAGGGCGACTGAAAATAGCCACGCCCGCAAGGGCGTGGACTCTGGGCGACATCAACCGGCGGAGCCCCCGACAGGGGGCGATTGAAACTCACATGGCCCGCGAAAGTCAAAACCATGTCCGCCAAAGCCCATCCGCCATCAATAACCGACCTCACCCGTCACGACGTGCTACCGGCGACCGGCGGTGGCGACGTACACGTCCGCGCGGGCGTACTGCCGCCAGTGCCTGAACGGTCCGAATCGCTCGCCGGCCGGCGCGTTGGCTTTCAGGACGCTTTCGAGCGTCTGCGTGTGCCCCACCACTGCCACCGCCCGGGTGCAACGAGGGTCCGCCGCCAGGCGAAACCCCTCCGGAGCGTAAAGCAACGAGTAATATGCCAACGACGGCTGGGAAGGCAGTTGGCTCAGCACTGCGGTCCTGCCGTCTGCCAGACCGGCCGAGTGAAGGTCCCGAATAATCTGTCCGGCATCGACCAGCGTTCGATGGTCCTCACTGACCATATACCGGCGCCGCAGGGACCTTGCTCCCGCGTCGGCCGCACACAGAAGCACCGCCAGGCAAAGGATCATCAAAGCCGCCGTCCTCGGCCGGTTCCGCCGAAACAGGGCCGCAAGCTCACACAGTCCGCTCCCCGCCGTCACCAGCGACAGCGGCAGCATGAACAGCCAGACCCGCGGAAACGGGACCACGCCGTGCAGAACGGCCGCAAGGAAGAGCAGCACCACGGCGACCGGCGGAATCAACCACAGGACCTTTCGCCGCCGGACGCCGACGACGGTTGCCGCCACAAGGCCCGCGCCCACCACCACTTGCCATGCCCACGAAGTGTCGCGCGTCCAGTCGCCCAGCGTGCGTGCGGCGACACCGGGCAGCTCTGCAAGCACTTCCGCCCGCGGCCGGGGCGTAACGAAACGATTGGCCAGTACGCTCTCGACGCCGCTGACGGCGAAGACGGGCAGGTAAAGCACAACCGTCAATCCCGCGGCCGCCGCCAACGTAACACCCAACCGCCGGAACACCATGCCGCGCCGCTCGCCGCCGGTCAGCAGCGCCTGCACGCCCATGGCGAAGGCGACGATCGCCACCGGATACACCATGATTGGAATCGTGAACGCCCCCAGTGCCGACAAGACGCTCATAGCCACCCAAGGCCGATACCGCTCGGGCCTGCGCAAAGCGCCCACGGCAGCCGGTATTAGCAGCACCGTCAGCAGACACACCAGCGAGTACCCGCGTGCGTTGGCGGAATACTCCACCAGCAAGCTCGAAGCCCCCACCAGAGCGGCCGCCGCCACTGCCGTCGGCGGTTTGCCTGAGAGCCGCTGCGCCGCCCAGGCGGCCGCAGGTATCAACGCCACCCCTGCCAGAAAGGCCGGTATGCGGACGGCCGGCGGGGTTACGCCGCCGAACTCCACCACGCCGCGGACCATCAGTGTGTGCAGCACGTGGTTGTTGGGGGTGGAATAGTCCAGCCAGTCGCTCGGAGCCGGCTGGAACGCGTAGCGCAGGACGGTGAAGCTCTCGTCGTAGCGCATCGGGTGGTCCAGATGCGGCGTCCGCAGCAACGCCCCGGCCATCGTCAGCAGCGCAACAGCCGCTATCCACGCCCATCGGTCGCTGCCCGGGCGAGCCGTTCGCCCATCTTCGGAGGCGGTTGCTCGTTTTGTGCCCGGCCTGGATTGCATCCTTATGCCCTTTGACTGTACGCGACAGCGCTTCACTATGTCGGCCCGCGGGAGCGTTTTCCAGCCCGCGATGGGCAGGGTTTGAAAACTCCGACCCGCCCGGCTAAGGTGGTGAAAGCAACTACCTGTCCAAGCCGGCGGTCCCGCCGGGCGCCAAGAATCCATCAAAGACAGCAAAGGAGCAACCATGCACGAGAGCACAGCGGAGAACCTGCGCAGCGCCTTCGGTGGCGAGTCCATGGCGCACATGCGGTACAAGGTCTGGGCCGAGCGGGCCGAGAAGGAGGGCTTCCCCAACGTCGCCCGCCTGTTCCGGGCCATCGCCAGGGCCGAGCAGTCTCACGCAAGCGGGCATTTCGCCGCGATGAAAGACGTGGCCGGGGCCTTCCTGGTGGCCTCGGGCGGCGGTTTCGGCCTGGACGGCACGTCCGCGAACCTGCAGGGCGCCATCGACGGCGAGCTGCACGAGGTCAACGAGATGTATCCCGCCTACCTTGAGGTGGCCAAAATGCAGGGCGAAAAGGCCGCTCAGAGGTCCATGGGCTACGCCCTGGAAGCGGAGAAAATCCACGCGGAGATGTACTCCAAAGCCAAGCAGGCTGTCGATTCCGGCAAGGACGTGGAGCTTGGAGCGGTGCACATCTGCGAGGTGTGCGGGTACACGGTCGAGGGAGACTGCCCCGACGTCTGCCCCATCTGCAAGGTCAAGCGGGATCGCTTCGTCTCTTTCGAATAGCCGCATACACGCGAAAGTGAGGCCGTGCCGGCGTAGGATGGTCTAAGGAGAGAAGACTGAAAATATGCCCCTGCGCCGACACAGCGACGCGCTGGAAACCCTTTACCGGCGGTATAACCGCGAAGAATGCGTGTACCCCGACCCGGTGGCGCTTGTGCGCCCTTACCGCGACGTTCGGGACCGCGAGGTAGCGGGCCTGCTGGCGGCGTCGTTGGCCTACGGCCGCGTGACGCAGATCCACCGCAGCGTCTCGACGGCACTGGAGCGTCTGGGTGAAAACCCGGCCGAGACGGTACAGGCCGAAAGCCCCCGTAAGCTGCGTCGGCGGCTGGGGGACTTCGTGCACCGCTTCCAGAGAGCCGACGACGTAGCCCGGCTGCTGGCCGGCGCCGGCGGCGTGCTGCGACGGTTCGGCTCCCTGGAGGCGTGCTTCAAGGCGCACCTGACGGCCGATAGCGGAACCGTGATGGCAGGACTGAAGGGTCTCGTCGGCGAGCTGCACAACGAAGGCGCCGACGGCTGCGGGCACCTGCTGGCCGACCCAAACAGGGGCAGCGCCTGCAAGCGCCTGCACCTTTTCCTGCGGTGGATGGTCCGGCGGGACGCCGTGGACCCCGGCGGCTGGGACGCCTCGCTGGCGGAGAAGCTGCTGGTCCCCATGGACGTTCACATGCACAGGATATGCCTGGCGCTGGGCGCCACAACCCGCAGGTCGGCGGACCTGCGGGCGGCGATGGAAGCCACCGAGGCGTTCCGGCGCGTCCGCCCGGACGACCCCGCGCGGTATGACTTCGCGTTGGCGCGGATGGGAATGGAAGGTAATCGCAACCCCGCGGCCGCCCTGGAGCGGCTGGCTGGAGATAGGACCTGATGCAGTTATTGTGGCAAATAGTGGTGGAGTTCTGGGACGTGCTGGCGGAGATGGCGCCGTTCCTGCTGTTCGGATTCCTGGTGGCGGGGATACTGTCGGTATTCCTGTCGGCCCGGCTGGTGGAGCGGCACCTCGGCAGAGGCGGTATCTGGCCGATGGTCAAGGCGGCCGTGTTCGGCATCCCCATACCGCTGTGTTCCTGCGGAGTGATACCGGTCTCGGCGTCGCTGCGTCGCCACGGCGCGGGCAAGCCCGCCGTGACGAGCTTTCTGATAGCCACGCCCCAGGACGGCGTGGACAGTATCGCCGTGACGTATTCGCTTATGGGCGGGGCGTTCGCGCTGCTTCGACCGTTTTTCGCGCTGGTAAGCGCGATGGTCGGCGGGCTGGCCGTGGCGATTTTCGACAAGGGCGATGGCGCTTCGGAAGCTCAGGCCGCCTCCGCGACAACCGGACACGACTCCTGCGAGGCGGAGAACAAGGGCAACCGCCTGGTGCGCATCTTCAGCTACGGTTTCGATTCCCTGCCGCGTGACATCGGCCGCAGCTTGCTGATAGGTCTGCTTATCGCGGGAGCAATCTCCGCACTTGTGCCGGAGAACTTCTTCGTCGATTTGGTCGGCACCGGCATCTGGCAGATACTGATACTGATGGCGGCCGGCATACCCGTGTACGTTTGCGCGACGGCCTCGGTGCCCATCGCCGCTGCCCTGGTGCTTCAGGGCGGCGCGTCGCCGGGAGCGGCGCTGGCGTTCCTGATGACCAGACCGGCGACCAACGCGGCCACGATAGTAACCATATGGCGGGTGATGGGTCGGCGAACGGCCGTCATCTACGTCCTGGCCGTTGCGCTGTGCGCTCTTGGCTCGGGCGTGGCGCTGGACGCAATCTTCGCGGCCGAGCAGTTCAGCATTTCCCGAGGCATGCCGCAGATGGTCCCGATGTGGCTGAAATACGCGGCGGCCGTGGCACTGCTGATCGTGCTGGGTCTGGGCGCCGTGCGGGGCGAGCCGTCGGAAGAGTTTGAGGACGAAGCCGGTTCGCAGGCGGCCGAGCTGGACATCAAGGGAATGCATTGCAGTCATTGTGCCGAGAGCATCGCCACCGCCCTGCGGGAAAGCCCGGGAGTGGAATCGGCCAGGGTGCTGCTGGACGCCGGAAAGGCCGAGGTCCGCGGCGAGGATCTGGATACCGAACAACTCGCCGTCGCCGTCCGGTCGCTGGGCTACGATGTAACAGATGCCCGGGTAACGGAAGACGAGGAACACAGCTCCTGACGGGGCTTTGGGATATGCAACACAGAGCCGCAGAGATACCGGGTATGTGAAAGAACCTTTTCTCCTTTGCTCTGCGTCTCTGTTCGAATGGAAGGTGCGAGAATGCTGATCAGGATTTTGCTGGGTCTGGCCATAGGCGCGGTTGCCGGCGGACTTATGGGCTATTGGGGCAAGTGCAGCAGCGGCATGTGCCCGCTGACGGCCACGCCGTTACGCGGATTGCTGGTAGGTGCGCTGCTGGGCGGTGTTATCGGTCTGGGCACCGGCCGGGCCGTGATCGGTCCCGACCAGGACGAGGCCTACGCCGCCCTGCCGGACATATCCAGCATCGCGGAGTTCGACCAGCGCGTTCTCGCCGGCGACACGCCGGTGATGGTGGATTTCTACCAGCCCAATTGCCCGCCCTGCGAGCAGCTCGCGCCGGTGTTCGCCGCCCTGGCCGGCGACTACAACGACCGCGCCGGTTTTGTGAAGGTCAACGTGCGAAGCGTCCCGGAGGTGCTGCACCGCTATCGCCTCAGGGCCACTCCGACGGTCATATTATTCAATAACGGCGAGGTCGTTGAGGCCTGGGAAGGCGTCAAGGCCCGAAGCACCTATGAGAACGCGCTGAAAGCAAAGCTAAGCAAAACCGACGAGACCGAAAAGGAGACGACACAGATGTCAGAAACACCGACCGTAACAATGAAAGGCAATCCTCTTGAGCTTAGCGGCCCACTGCCCGCCGAAGGCGACAACGCCCCGGACGCCACGCTGGTCGCCAACGACCTCAGCCAGGTCAAGCTGTCCGATTTCTTCGGCAAGACGCTGATTGTCGCCTCCGTGCCGTCTCTGGACACCAGCGTGTGCAGTCTGGAGACCAAGCGTTTCAACGAAGAGGCGGCCAAACTGGGCGACGACGTTCGCGTGCTGGTCGTAAGCATGGACCTGCCCTTCGCGCAGCAGCGCTGGTGCGGGGCCGAGGGAGTCGAGAACGTCACCACGCTGTCGGACCATCACGACGCCGCATTCGGAAAGGCCTGGGGAGTGCTGATGCCCGGACCGCGTCTGCTTGCGAGGGCGGTTTTCGTTATCGACGCCGACGGAAAGGTGCGCTACCGTCAGCTCGTGGAGGAAGTGACCAACGAGCCGGACTACGACGATGTCCTCGCGGCCGTGCGGCAGATCGCCGGGGAATGATCCCTGCTTCACCGGCTGCGCGTGCACTTCAGCCGTCAGTTGCATAAGATAAGGCAATGAGCGGTCGGGTAATGCGACCGCCCCCGAAAGAAAGGATAACTACCGTGTTGAGCGAGAAGATGCTTGCCGAGCTGAACGAGCAGATAAACGCCGAGCTTTACTCGGCGTATCTGTATCTGTCGATGTCGGCATGGTTCGAGGAGGAGAACCTTCCCGGCTTCGCCGCGTGGATGCGCGTCCAGGCCCAGGAGGAAACCGCCCACGCCATGCGGTTCTTCGGATATGTGACCGAGCGTGGCGGGCGCGTCAAGCTCGGCGCCATCGAGCAGCCGCCGGCCGATTGGGAATCCACCCTGTCCGCGTTCGAGAACGTACTCGAGCACGAGCAGAAGGTTACCTCGCTTATCCACAAGCTCGTCGAGCTTGCCCGCGGCGAGAACGACTACGCCACCGACGCGATGCTTCAATGGTTCGTCAACGAGCAGGTGGAGGAAGAGGCCTCCGCCGACGAGATCCTCCAGAAACTGCGCCGGCTGAAGGACTCCCCGCAGGGTCTGTTCATGCTGGATTCCAAACTGGCCGAGCGAAAGGCCGAAGGAGATGAAGGGGAATGAGTATAACTTTCAACGCAGACGAAGTTTACCGTATGGCCGAGCAGATCGAGACTGAAGGCATCCGGTTCTACAAGGCGGCCGCCGAGCAGGCCTCGTCGGACTCGGCCAGGAATGTTCTGCTAAACCTCGCGGAGATGGAAGCCGCCCATCAGCGGACGTTCGCGGCCATGCGCGAGGAGTTGAACCCCTCGGAGCAATCGCCCGCTCTCGAGGCCGACGACGAGGGGCTCCAGTACCTCCAGGCGGCCGTCGAGGGCAAGGTGTTCAAGCTGGACTCCGACCCGGCCGGGCAGATAGGCGCCGATACGTCGATGGATGAGATCCTTCGCAGGGCGATCGGTCTGGAGCACGACTCCATCGCCTTCTACACCGGCATGAAGCAGATGATGCAGTCGGCCGCCGACATGCAGAAGGTGGACCACATCATCCGCGAAGAGATGGGCCACGTAACCATGCTGACGAATCTGATGCCGCAGAGCTGAGAAGCCCCGGCGATCGGGTGTGCGCGTGGGAAGGCATAATCAGACCACGGCATCAACGTCACATCGGACGGTACGCCGGCGGATTAGGCCATTGGCATCAGAGCTGCACCGGACGATACGCAGGCGAAATTAGGCCATGGCTTTCGGGCGGTACGCAGGCGCAATTAGGCCATGGCTTTCGGGGCGGTACGCAGGCGTAACTAGGCCATGGCTTTCGGGGGCGTTACGCAGGCGCAATTAGGCCATGGCTTTAGCCATGGTATAAGGTTTGGGCCCTTTTCAATCCCCGGCCCGTTTTAACGGGCCTGTCGTGTGGCTTCAGCCGGTGGACGGAAGGGCGTTAAAACGCCCTGCTGACACAAGGAATGTGTGCCTGTTGCCTTAAACCATGTCTGAAGCCGCGGGGTGCCGAGCGCATTGTAACACTCAGTCGCGAAACAGCCCGGAGCGCCCGAGCTTGAACAGCTATCCACCAGTGAGTAAGGTTATCCTGCAAAGGGCAATGTCCAGGCGAAGAGGGCCGCGGGAAACTCTCATTAAGGGTGCCAAATGGGTATGGAGGCTCGGCGGTACAGGTTGTATATCGACGAATCAGGGGACCATTCCTACAAATTGCTGGATGACCCGTCGCACCGCTATTTGGCCCTCTTGGGCGTTTGGTTCAGACAGGGCAACGATTACAATGCATTTACGGCCGATTTACAGAGCTTCAAAGATAGTATTTTCGGACCTAGGCCGGATAAGCCCGTCATATTGCATCGCTCCGACATCATTAACCGAAAGGGCCCGTTTGGAATCCTCCGGCACCCTGACATTCGCGAGAGGTTTGACTCAGGGCTTCTAGCTGTGGTGGCCCGAGCGCGATTCAAAATGGTTTGCGTGATTATCGATAAGAAATGCCATCTCGATACGTATGACAGCCCCTTTCATCCGTACCATTATTGCCTTGCAGCAATGCTGGACCGCTACAGCGGTTGGCTGCATTTCAAAAGCGCCCACGGGGACGTAATGGCTGAATCGCGAGGTAAGGAAGAGGACCTTCAGTTGAAGGCCGCCTATCGAACTGTTTACGAAAGCGGTACATTGATGTTTGGCCACAAACACCATCAACGCGCATTGACAAGCAAAGAGATCAAGATTCGACCCAAGATAGCGAATATCCCCGGTCTTCAACTCGCCGATATTCTCGCTCATCCCGTTAAACAGGCCTGTCTGAGTGAGAACGGGCACATAGATACGCTCCCGGAAAGCTACGGCAAGCGTCTCTATGGTATTGTGGAGAGACGTTTCAATACGCACGCATACCGAAAAGAGACACTGGGCTACGGGAAGGTTCTGCTGTCGTTCTTGCCAAGGGATTGATTTGGTCGCCCCGGGCGGCGCAGCCACGAGCATAGATAACGCCGCAACAGCAGCCACGGCCTCAGACACAGAGCCGCCGCGCAAACGAAAAGGCCCCTTTCGGGACCTGTTTCGCGCCAGCCCTCACGGGCTGTCCACCTGCGGTCACCCGCATTAAGTATATTATCGCCGCTTGCAATACGCGGGTCAAGAGCAAATGCAAAAATACTCTCAAACGGCGTTTCCTACTAACCCCAGCCAGAGGACCAAGTGTTGCATATACTATAGCCAACGCGTAGAGTTGTCCTGGAGGGCAACCCGGTGCTGCCCAGGCCTGCCTGTTGTCTCCGACAGTCCATTGCTTTGACCTCATGTGCACACAATCAGCGACACAACAGGATCCCCTGGCGCTCATGGGCGACAACGCCGTTCATGCCAGGAGGAACCATCGCCTTGGACTGGCCTCGGGCACCTTCGCCGGCATGGCCCAGGACTTCCTGAACCCCGAGATAATCCTGGTCGGTCTGATTACGGCACTCACCAACTCCGCGTGGCTGGTCGCGCTGATAGTGATTATCAACAAGGCCGCCGGTCTCGCCCCACAACTGCTCATCAGCAGTCTTGTCGAACACCAGCCCCGGCGACGCCCCTACTTCGTGATAGCGACCATCGTCCGCGGCACGGCTTTGTCGGTCCTCGTGTTCTCGATCTACCTGCTGTCAAAGTCGGTAAACGCGGCCACTCTGTCGCTGTTCTACCTTGCGTACCTGGTGCAGTGCGTCTGCACAGGCAGCGGGCACATCCTGTTCATGGACATGGTCGGCCGGCTCATACCCGCCGACCGGGTGGGCACGTTTCTGGGCATGAGGACCTTCCTCGGCGGCGCGCTGGGGATCTTTGCCGGATTTGTCGTAATCCAGCCGATGCTGGAGCGACTGGCGGTCCCCACCAACTACCTGCTGGTGGCGGCCATCGGGACCATTCTGGTGGTAATCGACATGTCGCTGTGGAGCCACACGCGCGAGGAGCCGGGCGCCAAGGCCGATCGAAAGACGACGTTCGGCGAGTCGCTTCGCCGCGGTTGGGCGTGGGTGAAGGCGGACCATAACTATCGCTGTTACTTCTACATGCGCATCGCTTTCCGGCTGAATTATCTGGGGCTGGTGTTCTTCATTCCCTTCGGCAAGCGCCAACTGGCGATGGCGACGGGTCTGGCGGATGTGGCGCTGCTGGGTGGTATCATGGTCGCGACGCTCAAAGGCAGCCGGGTAATCGCCGGGGCGGTCTGGGGAAAGCTGACCGACCGCTTCGGCTCGCGGGCGACGTTGACCGGGGCCGGCGTGCTGTTCTTTGCCGCCCCGCCGCTGGCGCTGGTCTCGCCGCTGCTGCCTGAGGGCTTCGTGCTGACCTTCCCGGGGCTGGAAGCGTCGCTGAACCTGCCGCTGTGCGTGTATCTGCTGGCGCTGGCGTGTGTGGGGGCGGCCATCCAGGGCAACACCATCGGCGGGCACCGCTTCCTGGTGACCAACGCGCCGCCTCACCGCCGTGCCAGCTACGTCGCCTTCCTGAACACCATAACCAGCCCGCTGACGCTGCTGCCGCTGGCGGGCGCATGGATGGCCGAGACGGTGGGCATGAACTGGCTGTTCATCTGCATCACGGCCGGCGGGCTTATGGCGCTGGTGCCCGCGTTGCGCATGCACCCCGAACCCGCACGGGCGCCCGCCTACCGCTGACGGCGGCAGCTTTCGGCGAAGCGGCGTATCGCCTCAGCTTCCTCGGCGTCATACGGTGTCCCGTCGTTGTGCAACACCTCGTGGAACCAGACTTCCGGCTCGGGCGCGCCCGGCTTTGAACCCCACGGGTAGTAAGTCTGCGTCTTTCCGGCAACCAGTCCCCAGCAGTAGCAGCCCACGTCCAGCTCCTCGAACATCGGCAGGTGCGTCTGAAAGCGGCTGCCGCGGGTCCGCGCCATCCACTCGGTGCAGATAATCGGCCGACCTTGAGTCCGCAGCCCCTCGATGCACCGGCGTGTCTCGTCCGCCGGTGAGTAGTGGTGGAATGTAACGACGTCCGACGCGGTGAGCTGGAAATCGTTCAGCCGGCGGAACTTTTCCGAGTAGTTCCAAACCCCCGCCGTCAGTGGCTGGCTGGGACCGACCCGCCTGGCGCGGTCGAACGTATCGGCCAGCAAAGACAGCGACTGCTCACCAAGCGGCTCGGCCGCGGGTCGGTTATCGGCCGGCTTGCCGTTGCCCGGTTCGTTGTAGAGGTCCCACGCCAGCACGCGGTCGTCGTCCGCAAAGGCGGCCACGATATCGCCGACGTACTCCAGCAGTTCCGGCCGGGCCGACGGATCCGCGACAAGAGCGTGCCCCGGGCTGGAAACCCACCGCGAATTGTGCACGCCGGGCACAGGCGGCTCCTGTCGGCCCAGGTGTATATCCTGCCCCCAGCAGTCGTCGAAAGGCACGAACATCACGGTTATCCTGGCCTGCTGTGCCTGTCCGAGGAACCAGTCCATGCGCTGCTTCAGCCCCTGGGCGTCGTGCCGCCAGACCAGGAAATGCAGGAACACCCGAACGCTGTTGAAGCCCAGCTCGCCGGCCCAGGCAAGCTCACGTGCGATCGTCTCTGCGTCGAACGTCTCCGCCTGCCACATCTCGATGGGATTGCAGGCCGTCGAGGGCGTGAAGCTGCAACCGAACGGACGCCAACGACTACGATACCACTGCCATGCCTGCTCGGGAGACCAGCGCCCGACGGGTGACTTTTCCTTGTTGTCTTCGTGCTCAATCATGGCAGACGGGATTGTACACTTCCACCGGCCGCGGGCAACGCATGCCCCAAGCGCGAAAAAAGAGGCGCGGCCGGCGTGTGCCGAACCGCGCCTCGCGGATTCACTTCAAGTGCTCCTGCGTCTTTCTACCCGACCGGGGTAAGCTCATCCCGCTCTGCCGTCGGGCTGACCGGCTGCTCGCCCGTGATGGCCGACCGGAACTGCTCGACCGTCACGCCTTCGGGTGTAATCGGACGCAGCACCTGACGCACCACCTGGTTGTACTCGACACTGCTGAGTCCCACGTTATCAAGCTGCCGAAGCATGGTGCGCAGCTTCGCCATGATCTCGCGGGCCTCGGCGTGCTCGTCGCTCTGAGCCAGCCACTCGGCAAAGCCGGTCGCGTCGCCGGCCTGGCTCTGGTAAGCGCTCCAGGCATTCGAAATCGGCTGCTGCAACTGCCCGGAGCGGTCAACCATTCGCGTCTCGCCGGTCTCGGGATCGGTCTCCCGCGCCAGGAACATGGCCTCGTACTGTTCCAGGGCCTGCAGGGCGTTGCTGCGACGTACACGGTTCAACGCCACGGTGCGGACCATGTCGTCGTCGGCGACAAACGTCGGCGCGAAGTCGCTGTAGCGCTGACGCCCGGGGTTGAACTCGGCGAACTCGCCCTGCGTCAGATCACGCGTACCCATACCCAGCGCCTGGCCGGCCAAGGCCCGCTGGTCCGGACCCAGCAGCGGTTCGCGGACAATGCGGTCCTGCCAGGGCAGCGGAGCAAGCAGTATGTCTCCGCCCGGCCCGTCGCCCGGAGGCGTCGGCTGGATGATGGTCAGGTCCAGGACAATCGCCCTGCCGGCGTCCAGCGGTGCGTTGGGGTCGCTGGCGAGGGGGCCTTCGCTATAGAAGTACGGAACCAGGAAGTCGGCCGGCGTGAGATTTATGTTCTCGAGTATCTGCCAGCCCTTGCCCTCGATGACGCCGGTAACGTCCGGGTCCAGCACGGGCGTGCCGAACCGCGGCGGACCGCCCAGGGACGGGTCGGATTCCTCGGCCGTGCCGATGAACTCGAACATCCGCTGGCAGACGATGTCGATGCCGAGGTCGTCTATCACCGAGTTGTCCGGCATGCGGACGCCGTTGGCCGGACGGTTCAGCAGGTACGTCGTGGTGAACCCCGCCGCATTGACGGAGATGCTGACCGGGTCGTTCGGATCAACCGTGCTGATGTAGGCGTTCAGGTCGCCGAGAACGGCCGTGTCACCGGCATTGATGGTCAGCTTTCCGACGGAGGTGAGCTTATTGGCTCCGGCGGCCGTGCCGCCCATTATGAAATCGTCGCCGGCGTTGAACACGACGTCTCCGTCGGCGCTGGCGATGGTGGCGATGGTCGGCACGCTGGTCAGGTCATTGGCGTAGCCGGTCTCATGATTCCACACGCGCGGCGAAGCGAGCTGATTGCCGCCGGAATTCAGGCGGATGTCGCCGACCACGTTGACGTTTATCTCGTCGGCGGGAATCTCGTTTCCACCGAAGGTAATCACGCCCCGCTCCAGGTCGCCCGGAACGGCGGGATTGTCGTTATTGACGGCCGAGAACACGTACAGATAGCCAATTGCGCCGCCGGGCGCAGTGGACAGACTGTCGCCCCGTGTGGCGGCCTCGACGCCATTATCCAGCCAGTCAATGCCTATATCGCCGGCGAACTGCACGTCGCCGTTGCGCATATCGGCGACAGGGTCGTCGAACTCGCCCGGATTAAAGAACGGATTGACCTTCTCGGCATGGACGATAAGCCCGGGCAGCCGGTACTGGGTGGTGCGCGGCTGGGCCTGCAACTGGGCCGATCCGACCGGACCGAGGAAGCGGATGTCGCCGCGGGTACTGACACACAGACTGTCGGTCATCAGATAGACCGGACCGTTGTAAATCTGGTCCCGGGCGGTGGCTATCCGGCCGCCGTTCATGTAGGTCTCGCCGTTGACCCACAGCGAGCCGACCAGCGTCCGCTCGCTGACGAAGGCGTCGAACTGAACGCCCGCGGCCGTGTCGATCAACAGGTTCGCTTCCTTGCCCAGTGCGACGGCCTGACGGAAGTTGTCTATCTCACCGTAGAACCGGATCCAACCGTCAAAGGAATCCGTAGTTATCAGGTGGGAGTTGGAGTAGAGGTTGACGTTGCCGTCATACTCCTGCTCACCGGTGGTCCGGATGGTAACGTCCGGGCCGGTGCCGGTCTTGGAGCCGATATTGGCGGTGCCCCAGAGGTGAATCCCGGTCAGGGCGGTGGTGTTGTCGGCGCCGCCGACGTCACTGGCGAACGTCACACCGGATGTGTCCATGCCCAGCCGCGCGCTCGCCGCAGCGGGGTCCTTCTGCACGGTCTGCTGGAAATCGATGCCGCCGCCGGTGGCGGTCTCGAGCATGGTGTCCTGCTTCAACACGACCGGGCTGAAGTATTTCTGCGGCCCGCTGGTCTGCACAACGGGGTCACCCGGACCGGCCGACGCGACGTTGAAGATGATCTCGCCGGTCGCGCCCGCCTGCACCGTCAGGTCCCGCGCGCCAAGGAACCTGGCGTTGAAGACGATGTCGTTGAACAGGGCCTCAAGCGTGACGTCATTGTTGTTGACGAGGTTGACTTCCTCCTCGACGAATATGGAGTTCCACGCCTGTATGAAGATGTTTCCGGAAAGCGCCTCCAGCGCCGACGGGCTGATGTTGACATCATCTATGATGTTCGGCTCGTCGTAGAGAATCTCGCCGTCGGCGATCTCGCCGTCGTCGTCGCCCGGCTCCTCGATATAGATGTCATAAGGGTCTATCAGCAGCGTGCCCTGGTTCTCGCCGTCGGTCTTGACGCTGCCGTGGAAATCGACCAGCTTGCCGGAAATTTCCACAAAGCCGCCGTCGCCGCCGGCGGGTCCGCCGCTGACGTCGATGAGGGAGTCCTTCGCGAAGAACGTCACGCCGTCCACGGCGTTGACGACGACGTCGCCGCCGTCGCCCCCACCCTCGCCGGCGGCCGATATGCTGCTGCCGTCGGCCAGGGAGATGTTGCCGTCGTTGGCAAGAACCTGGATTTCGCCGCCGGCGGCCGTAATCTTGCCGCGGTTGCGGATGGCCAGCGAGTACATGTCACCGGCACCGAGCGTTATCTGCCTGCCGGCGCTGAGCGTTCCGTCGTTGGTGACACCCTCTCTGGTATTCTCACCGGTCCCGCCGCCGGTCGCCTCGCCGAGGTTGGAGCCGTCCACCTGCACGCTGATGCGGCCGCCACGCTCAAAGAGGTACACGTCGTTGCCGGCTACCAGCGCCAGGACGTTGCCGGCGTTGATGTTGCCGGTGTTGGTCACCTGCCGGCCCACCAGCGAGACATTGTCGGCCGTGATGTCGCCGGCGTTGACGACCTCGCCCGACAGGTCGGTGAACCGGTCGATGCCGTTGACGAAATCGGAGACGGACATGTGCCCGGCCGCCGCGTGCAGCCCGGCGACGTCGATCTGGGCGGTGCCGGCGAAGTACACTCCCGCCGGGTTCACCAGATACACGTGGCCGTTGGCGGTAAGCGCGCCCTCGATGTGCGACGGACCGCTGCCCGTTATGCGATTGAGCACCCGCGCCCGCTCGGAGGGCTGGATGAACCGCACCGATTCATTGGGAGCTATGTTGAAGCTGCCGTAGTCGATGACGGCGTTGTTGCCGGCGGTGATGTTGGTGTGCGAGCCGTTGTTCTCGAAGCTCGCCTCTCCGTGCCTGACCGTCGGGTTCTCCGGCGCCGCCTGGGCGCCGTCGCCCGGCAGCAGCAGGCACGCCGCCAGTGCGAACACCACGACCAGTGCCGCTCGACGACTGTGTTTTTCATTACGAACTATCATGTTTTCCTCCCAGGTCAGTAGAGCAAAGTGACCACGAAGTGGAATTGTTGCGAACCGCTCGATACGCGGTCATCAATGTCCTTCAGCGCCACACCCCAGTCCATACGGAACGTGAGGTTACGTCGGTACTGAAACTCAACTCCCAGACCCGTCCCGATAAGGGCATCGCCGTCCGACGAGATGGTGCTGCCGGAGTTCCGATGCACACAGGCCGCATCCACGAACCCGCGGAGAATCAGGTCCCAGTCCGTCGGTCCGTACACCTGCTGGGGGGCGAAACGGAAGGGCTGACCGAACAGGATCCGCGGCTCGGCTTCCAGGCCCATCGCCTTGGGCAGATGGAAGCGGTACTCGGCCGTTCCCATCACCACCTCGTCGCCCGCGACGACCGACTGCTCGTAACCGCGCACGGTGTAAAGCCCGCCGACGGCCATCTCGTGCTGCGGTATCACCCGCTTGCCGAAGGTGGTCTGACCGGCCGTGCGGAAATACAGCTCGTGTGCCAGCGTCGATGTCTCGGGTGTGGAGACGTCCCTCCACGCCTCCGGGTCCAGCAACCACTCCAGGTAAACCGACTGTGACACGTCCCACAGCAGACGGGGCCAACTGTTGTCCACCTCGGGCCGGCCCAGCCGGGCCATGTGCCGCTCGCTGATATCGTTAAGCCACTCCGGTTGCCACTCTATCGTTACCGTTCCGTGCAGGGCACTGGTTTCTGTGACGTGCTCGACCCTCAGGAACGAATAGGGAACCCAGAAATACTCCTCACCGGGTATCGAACCGGGCAGCGTGTCGGAGACCTTCTGATGCTCGAACCGCATGCCGGCGCCGAGGTCCAGGAACAGCGGACCGTCCTGGTAGAAGTTCCACTTCAACTCGCCCCCGAGGCGGTGGGTCGTGCCCTCGAAGGTGTCGCTGAAAAGCCCCACGTCGCTGGCGGTGTACTCGCTCCAGTCCCCGAAAATACGCCATCGTAATACGTTGCTGCTGCCCAGTCTTGAATCGTATTCTGCGTTTACCGAGTGATACGAGTTGAAATGGCAGTCCGTGGCGTAGTCCACGGCCAGTATGTCATCGTTGTTGGTGAGCTGATAGTGTCTGAAACCGAACTGTTCACGCCATTCGTTGGTGCTCTCCGTGCCGGTATTGGAGATCTGGGCGTAAACCAGCCAGGGCTTCACCTCGGTGACGAGGTAGTCCAGGGTCACGCCGCCCAGCTCGGCCGAGGGGGAAAGCGCCACGTCCATACGCCTGCCGGGGTGCCGGCTCAGCAAAAGGGCATATTCGTCCAGCGGCTCCTGGCGGAGGACGTCTCCCGGCTGAACGGGCGATTCGGTCTTCAGCCGTTCGTGCAGCGGGTGGTTGACGCGGTCCTCATCCTCGGAAATCCGCTCTCGGCGGGCGAGGGTGCGCATCTCATCGACGACGCCCACCACAATCATAACTCTAAGTTCTGTCTGACCTTCGGGACGTTCATCCACCCCGTCCTCGGTAATCTGCAGGGGATCGGGGGCGACGTAAACGCCCATGAACTCCCGGCTCATCAGTTCGTTGCTGATGGCCCGGAGGATGGCCTGAAGGGCGTCGGAGGAGTACCTCCGGACGGTGCCGTCGCTGAGTTCTTCGAGCGTGTGGGAGGCGACCGTTCCGCCCTGCTCGGCAGACACCAGAGCGTTCCCGGCAGTGCCCAGCTCGACGGAAACCTTCATAAGCTCCGACAGTTCGGGCAGTTCCGCATGATCGCGGACGTAGCGAAGCTCGAAGCGGCTGATGGGGTAGACAGGGCCGTCAGCGGCGTCGCCCTGGGCCCGCGCGACGGTCACAACGCTCAGGCAGACCGCCAGCACCAGCACCAAACGCAGCTTGGAGACTTGGAGCTTCCGTGTTCTCGTGGCTCTTTGTGCCGGTCTCATCAAACTGTTCCGCCTTCCTTAGAGGTGGATTCCGAATTTTCCCTTTTCCCAGTTTCAGTTACCGGGAAACAGTGCCGATGTGCTCTGTGAGTACTTCGGAGGGCTCCCTGTTACGTCCCCTACGAAAGGACGCAGACAATGGTACGCACACTCTCGACAGCAGTTGTACTGGTGGCTTCCGTCGTTCTGATCGGCTGCAACACCGCGGAAACCGCCGCAGGAGGAAACCCGGGCGAGTTGACGCTTGCCTCGTCCGACGCCACCGTCCGTCTGGGGGCAGGTGACCAGCTCGGCGAGAACATGTTCCGCCATTACGCGGAGGTCACCCGCAACCGTCAGGAACGACTGGCCGAGACGCAGGACAGGCAGCAGGTAACGGACGCAGAGTCCGATAATGTTTCGTCGTGGTTCGTCGTGCTGCCACATCGGAGAATTGTCGTTTACCCCGGTGTTACCGTGCTTCAGCAGGCCGATGGCCACGTTCGTAACACGGCGACCGTTCATCAACTGCTTCCTCTTTAGCTGGGCTTAACCAGCAGCGCGAAATTGCACCGTACCGCCGGCGGGCGGTGCGGCGATAGCCCTGTATCAACATGAATCAGCCGGTGGGCAGGTCCCGCCGGCTGCGTTTACGCGCCGCCAGCGCCGCCGCTGCCAGTGACATCAGAACCAGTGTAGACGGCTCGGGTATGGCGGTCATGCGGAGCTGCCAGCGATGCAGCTCGCCGCCCTGCCCGTTTTCCATGCCGCCCATCAAAGTAACGGCCGAATCCGCAACGTAAAGCTTCCAGGTGCCGTTGGGGTTCTCGCCGATAAACGCGGCGAACCCGCCGTCGTCAACCGAACCATTGGCGTCCGGGGCATAGTCGGTCACCGCGGGCGAACCGTCCACGCCGACTATCTCGTCGCTGGAAAGACCCATACCAATCTTTTCGGCCTGGACGGTCGCTCCGTCATAGAAAATAAGTTCGACGGGATTATCGGCCGGTCCGAATTGCGCGTTGTTGCCGGTAACGTTCGGCTCATCACCCGCCGGCTCGCCGCTGCCGGGACGGTTGAATATCGTGATCCTGGTGCCTTCGGGGCTTTCAAGCTTGACGAAGACTTCGCCCACCGCACCGTGCACCAGCCACAGAGACATTTCCACACCCAGGATTTCATCGTATTCGCTGGAAACGTCAAGTGTAAATTGCTCCATGGAACCGAGCGACCCGTCGTAGCCGTTGTCGGCGAAAGGTCCCACAGCGTCAATGTCGGGCAAATCGGTCTGAAGCGGATCGTCGGAATCCGCCAACACTATGGCGGCGGATGCCGGTGAAGCGATTGCCAACAGCAGGGCCGAGAAAAGAAGTGTCGGCCACCAGGTACGTCCCATCTTGAGCTGTGTGGACATCTGTCTCCTCCTGTTGCGTCCCGCGGGGATGTCCTTTTCAGAGCGATTCCGCGAGACCAAATTCGCCGAGCCAGCGATCAATTTTAACGCCGTGGTGAGCAACTCACGGCCCAGTTTGCCGCGCTGCTTCTTCGTCCGCTGCATGCGATTAGACACGCCCGGCCGTTTAAAAGGTGTCCGAGCATGAGCGCATGGTGCCGATTGCTTACACCATTATACCCCCTTTCGTATATCTGACAAGCGTAATTCCAGACGGGAAAATAAGGTATCCCGCTTACGCACCCATGAGGAAAAACGGCTCCGCCCAACCCGGAGACTCCCGATCCGATAGCACACAAGAGCATGCTGAATAAGATCTTACAATACCAAGTCCCCCCGACGTGACAGACGCGGCACTTGTGAGCCGCCCGCCCCGCTTCGCAGAGCGGTTTCCACGACCACCCATTCTGACGGCCGGGCCTGCCCCATGAACCGCCCGGAACCGCTCTCGCTGGGGGGGACCCGTGTTACTTGCCGAAGACCACCTTCTCGCCGTCGAAGGAGATCGTCTGTCCGCCCACGTGCACGACGGCGTCCAGCCCTTCGCCCTCGACGGTAATCTCCGGCGGCTCGCCTTGCTGGATAGTCGCAATCACGAAGAAGCGTCCGTCCTCCGAATCGGCGTAGATGCCGGGGGCGGCCTTTTCGCCTTCGCCCCTGTTGTAGGTCCTGCGGTACACCACCGAGCGGTGCTCGGCCGTAACGTCCACCTCGCCCGGCGAGACGAACACCAGTTGCATGCTCGTACCGTCCGGGCGTTCCACGACCACGGTGTCGCCTTCCACACGCGTGTACTCCAGGACCGATGGGCCGACGACGTCGCCGTCGCGGTCGGTCTCGGCGGGAGGCAAACGCCACATCCAGTGCTTCGGTCCGCCGCCGTCGATCCTGTCCACCACCGCGAACACGCACTCCGCGCCGCCGGCTCCGGAATAGTCCACGCCGAACGACCGCAGACCCGTTATGCCCGAGTCCTTCAGCCCGCCGGGGATACGGACGTCACCGTATTTGTAGTACAGCGACCTCTTACGCCCTCGCTCGTCCGTCTGGGCGGTGGCGTACACTTCCGACAGGTCGAACGTTACCACGCCGCTGCCGTCCTCTTCGGTATGGGCGTAGGCGAGTCGGCCTCGGCCGAATTCGTTGATGTCGTCCTCCGGCAACAGAACCACGTTCGCCAGCGAACGTATATTGTGCAGCCGCAGCGACTCCAGCGTGTTCGCCCAGGTGTGCCCCAGTCCCTCTATGCGGAAATCGCCGGCGTTGGGCTTGCTGTATCCGTGCCCGCTACGGCACCGGCCATAGACCTGGACAAGGAAATCGTCTTCGTCCTCGAAGGCGTTGCGGAAGCCGTACCAGCCGAAGGACGGCGCCTCCCAAGCCAGCGGCAGCACGCCCGCCGGCGGTTGTGGCCGCATGTCCTGCGGATAGTTCACAAAGGCCCGGTGCACCACGCTGCCGGTCTGGCCTCGAAGTATCGCAGGCAGGTCACTGCTGTCGGAAATGTCCAGAAAACGCCGCCAGCCCCACAGCATGGTCGGCTTCCACTGCTGTGGCGAGAGCGGGAAGTTCGTGGCGAAATAGCCGCCGCCGAGTCCCTGTGCGCCGTTGACGGTTTTCGTGTGGGGCGGACCGTCCTGCGGATACCAGTGTGCGAACATGCGCCTGCCCAGAAACACCTCCATATCCGGCTGACTGGTGACGTTGAAGCCGAAACAACGGACATGGGCGTCGTCGTAGGTAGCCGGCATGAGATTCTGGTCGTAGTGCTCTCCGGACGTCTCGCCCTGTCCGGCGCCGTTGCCCAGTGCCTCCCGCGCGTGCAGGTACATCGCATAGCGCGTCACGGCGAACAGTTTCGCAAACTGCTGGTCGGCGCCGCTTCGCTGCCATTGCTCCACGTCGTAGCGCCACTCGGCCAGCTCGTCCTCGTACTGCTTGCCAAGGCGGCGCAGCAACTCTCGAGAATCGGCCAGGTCCTCCTGCCCGGCGGCTTCGAGCTTGGGGGCTACCGTGGTCCAGCGGGCGTCGATGCGCAACACCACCATCAGCGGATAAAGCCCCTCGTCCAGCTTGACGACCTGCCCATGCGCCAGCGTATGGCCGTTCAGTATGAACTGCTGCTTGCCCGAACTGGTCTGGGGGGCGCTGACGCGGACCCATCGCGGCCGGTCGTTATCCAGCACGGCGTAGAGGCACATGGTTAGCGGCCCGTCGGCAATGATTTCCGGGCCCTCGGCCATCTGTACGTGCGCCGGCTGGAGCGATTTGCCTATGTTCAGCAGCACCCCGCCGTCGTAGGGGATGAACTTCTCGTCCAGTGGCTCGAACCGCCGGGGCCGACCCCCGAAGGTAAAGGCATCTCCCCGCCGCGGACGGGCCGACTCCAGCCCACCCAGCTCCGTGAGAAAATCGCCCTTTATCCAGGCGTTTATCGGCGGACTTGCCAGCCACTGCGACGGCGACTTGCCCGGCTCCAGCGACACCACCGGCACACCGTCCGTCGGCCGGTAGTCCTCCGCGGGCGGCACCTGCTCCACGGCGTCGTATTCTATCGGCTTGACGGGCTCCTCACCCGGCTCGCCCCACAACGCCAGGCACGACAGGGCCGGTCCGTAGTAGTACCAGCCCGCTTCGGCAGACCCGTAGTTGTAGATGCCCTGCGTGTTGAACATCGTGCGGTGGTAGAAGATCCGCTGCGTCCACATCGTGATGAAGCGTTCCACGCGGCCGCGGAATTCCTCATCCCACGCGTCGTAGCACAGGTCGTAGGTTACCCCCGCCTGCTCCCAGACGGGCCCCCAGTGCAGCATCCCGTGGTGAGAGCCGGGCGCATACACCCCGCTGTAGTCGCCTTCCAGGAGGCGCTCCACGAACCGGCGCGCCTGCTCGGCATACTCACGCTCGCCGGTAAGCTGGTAGAGAATGCCCAGGCCTATGCCGTCGTCGGCCTTTTCGCGCCAGGCCTCGCCCAGGGGGGTGTCCAGCTTCTCGCGAAGCTCGGGTATGTCTTCCTTGCGGAACAATATCCGCGGGTGCTCACCGGCGGTTATCGGCCGAAAGCCGTCCGGCGCCTCGAACGGCGGCGCCCATTGGCCCTCGGCGATTCCTTCCACCGGTTTGTCCCTGAACTGCCCGCTGTACCTGCCGACGAAGGAACCGTCCTCATCGCGGCGCAAGGTTACGTCGTACTCGGCCCAGCCGCCCGAGTTGGTCCAGGAGTCGTCGCGGACGTCCAGCCGCATTGACAGACGGATGGCGTCGTCCTCAAGCTCGCTGTCGGTAACGAAGCCCAGGTGGATGGCCCGGCTGAAATGACCCGCCGTGCCCACCACGCGCTGCCAGCGGCCTTGTTGAAGCCGCAGCGACAGGTGCAGCACGGGGCTGTCGGGCTGCTGGGTCGCGGTGCGGAAGACCGCCTGGTGCAGACGCAGTTCAAGCTGGCGGTGCCGCCCGTCGGCGTCGTCGGCCGCCGAGACACCGGCAAGCGCAAGGACCCCCGCAAGCAAGACAATCAGCATAACGCGATTCATGGACTCATCTCCCGTCTGTTTGAGCGGCCCTGTCGGCGAGACGGCCGCCAGGCCGGGCCGAAACGTGCATTGCGCAGACGATTATTGAACCCGGCGCCGGCGCAAGGGTATCGACAGGACTTTCCCCGCCACATGTCCGTCAGACGCGAAGCTGTCGCTACCGGGCTTCGCTGGGAACCGACACGCTCAGGTTGCCGTAGCCGGTGTTGCCCAGAACGTCGGTAACGCGGACGGCTATCCGGTGAGCGCCGGCTTCCAGGTCGGAAAGCTCGAAGACGAACGTTTCCTCGCGGCTGTCGCAGATGCCATCTGCGGGCAGAACGGCCGTCCATTCGCTGGCGCTGTCAACGGAGTAGTGGATCTGACCGATGCGACTGCCGGCGTCGGCGGCCCGGCCCTGAACCGTTACCACGCCGTCGGCGACGTCGGCCGACAGCTCGCCGACAACCGGCGCGGTGTTGTCCACCACGACCGGCGACGATATCCGCGACGACTCCCGCGCCGAATCGGGCGGGTTGGACGGCGAGTCCGAAACCGTCACCCTCAATTCGTAGGTACCGTCGGCCACGCCACGCGTATCCCATACGTACGCCGGCTGCGGCAGGTCCTCGGCCAGGTCTATCCACAGGTCCTCGCCCACCTGACGAAACTGAACGTGCAGAACAAGCCGGTCGCCGTTGGGGTCGGAGGCCTCCACTTTGATCCCGCGGAAATGCAGAGGTCCTTCCGAGCCCTGCCCGCGGTTCTGTCCGCCGGCCGTCGCCTCGGTCTCGACGGCCGAAACGTACGGCGGCAGGTTCGCCACCTGCCTGATTATCTCCACACGCCTGACCGCGGGCGACCGCCCCCCCACCGCCTTGAGAGTCAGCCGATATTGCAGAAACCGCCCCGCGGGGCTTTCTATCGGCAGAAAACCACCCGCGACCGGCCGATCATCGGACCAGTCGCTCCAGGTGGCCTCGTCCGGCTCCGAGACATTCCCGCTGCGCGTGGCGACCGTCACGGCCGCGCCCGCCGGCCCGGTGGTGCGAACATCCACAGTCCCCCAGCGGGCAATCTGCCCGGCGTCCAGGACGGTGCTCGTGTACGTGCCCTTCTCGGCGGCTTCGGAAGACAGCTCGCACACCGAGCCCTTGTTGGCCGTCCCGAAGACAATCCCGCCGTCGTCGGTACGCATCATGGCGACCACTTCGGAGGCCTCGGTGTCGGCAATCTGGGCTGTCTCGTCGCCGTCGAGCGTGACGCTGTAGATGACTCCGTCGCCTCCGGTGCCCAGCAGCAGCCGATCGCCGTCGCGGACCATGGCGTAAATCGACACGCCCCTGCGGAAGACCTCCCGCACCAGACCGTCGGAATCGATGTAGTAAACCGCGTTGCCGTTGCCGCCGGGGCGTGTCGGACCGGGCCTTGCGCGGGCCGGTGGCCCGGACGGGGGCTGCGGCGCCTGCGGCGGCTGCTCGCCTTCCTGCGCCGGCTGGGGTGCGGACTGTTGCCCGCCGCCGTCGGCGTCCGCCTGCTCATGGGCCGGTCTCGTAGTCGGCTGTTCGCCTTCTTCGGGTTGCTGAGTGTCGGATGAGTCCGCCTCGGGCATGCCCTCGGCGGTGCTCTGCGGATCGGCCGGCTCCGGAGCTACAAGCTCGCCCTGTTCGCCTCTCTCGGCCGGGACGGAAGATTCGTCGCCTTCCTCGTCATCGTTATCGTCCGCGGCATCGTCGCCCTCATCCTCCTCTTGACCGGCCGGTTCGGGCTCCACGGGAACCGCCTCCGGCGGCGCCTGTTCGGCCGGCGCGTCGGCACGACCCACGTCGCGGTCGCTGGGGGCAGCACGGTCCCCCGCCGACCTCGAGACGTCGGAAGTCGCCACGTAAACTCCGCCGGCGGCGTCGGCGATAATCGCGGACACCTCGGCCTCGTCGGCGTCCAGCAGAACGCGGCTGGTCTTTCTTGCCAGGTCTATTTCGACTACAAGCCCGTTCTTGTCGGTGCCGGCCAACAGCCGATCCTCACGACGGGCCAGGCAGAGTATGTTGTCCGCCAGGTCGCCGGCCTCATAGACGACCATCGCCTCAGACTCACCGTCCAGGGAATAGACCCGTCCGCCGGGTCCGGTGGCCAGGTAGATGCGCCCGCCGCGGGTCGCCAGGATATCCCAGACGTACTTGACGTCGTCGTGTGACCAGAGCTTATCGACCGCCCCTCGCGAGTTGACGGCGTACAGGCCCGCATCCTCGCCGCCGGTACCCGCCAGCAGGCCGTCTTCGGTCGCCGTCAGGGCGGTGATCATGGTACCGGGCGGCTCGGCGAACACCTCGGCCTTGCCGTCGGAAAGCCGGTAGATGACGCTTTCGGTGCCCGAAGCGACATACGTCACTCCATCATGAACCGCCAGCGCCGAGACCACAGCCGGCGCCGAGTCCGACCCCAGCAGCACCTCCAGGCGCCGCGACAGGCGGATCTCGCCCAGCGAAGTAACCACTGTGGCTTCCTGCTCGCCCTCTACGAAATCGGCCTCCGTGGCGTGTTCCCAGCTCTCCGGGACTACACCCAACGCCACGGAAGACAGCGCCAGCACCGCCCAGCACGCGTACGTGTACTTCACTTTCCGGCTCCTTCCCGGCTTTGCAGCAGTGTTTCGGCCGGCCGCTCGCGAACCTCAAATTCCGCAAGGACCGATCCACGAAGAACATAATCTGTGCGAACCCTACGGACCTTCGCCCCGGCGAAGCCGTGTGTGCGGAGCGTTTCGGCGCGGGCGATGATATCGGCCCGGCTGGCCGGTATGTCCGGCAGCTCCTCGTGTCGCAGCGCCAATCCGCGGCTTTGCAGCGGCAGACGCAGGTACAGGCAGTCGGCCGGCAGCTCAACCACGCGGTTCAGCGCCGCGTAAAGCTCCTCGATGGTTTGGGGGTCGAACTTGTGGGGCATCTCCCGCTGCCAGGACTCCGTGGCGGCCGTATTGTCGCACGCCATCAGTTGGTGCTTGCCTTCCGGCAGGTCCTCGGGCAGCTCGAAGCTCACCGGCAGCGAGACCCGTTCCTGCCGGAACGGCCGGATGACGACGGAGCCGGTAACCGTATCGCCGGGGCGGTAGGTGCGGCTGTCGAGCCGCAGCTCCAGTATCTCCGCGCCGCTGTCGCCGGGCGAGACGGTCATTTCCACCTCTATCGACTCCAGTTTCGGCGGCTCACCGAAGGGGTTGAACTCCAGCGAGTAGAGCGGGCGGGTCAGGTCGCTGGAGACCCTGGCAAAGTTCCAGCCGCGAGATACGTTGGACGCCTCGTACGCTCCGAGTCCGGCGTAATCTGTCCGGACCGTGTACCGCACCGTGTGGTGCAACGGCGCCTCGTGCCAGGCCAGCCCCGACTCATAGACCAGCGAACCCGCCAGCAGGCCCGTCAGGTCGTGGTGCCTGCATACGCGGTAGCGGAAGGTCTGCTGCCGACCGGTATCGGTCCAGAGAACGCGGACGGTCATGGGAACCATCACCGGCTCGCGGCCGATTTCAGCCATAACCGCCGCCGATTCGTCCCTCGTCAGTGAACCGGCAATCTTGCCCGGGGCGGCCAGCTTGAAGCTTCGCAGCAGATGTGGCACCACCGTGTGCACGGCGCCCGGCCCCATCGGCAACTCCAGCTCGCCGGAGCTCAGCAGTCCGTGCCCGAAAGCCAGCACCCTCTCGTCGGTAACGTCGGTAACCGTCCCGGAGGCGAACCATTCGACATCGCCCTCGATGACCGGTATCACCAGCACCGAGCCAGGTTGCAGCTCAAGCTCGTCAATCTCGGGGGCGTCGGTCGAACCCCCGCCGCCCACCTGCACGGGCATGATATCGGCGGCCGAGAGCGTCTCGCGCAGCTTCCGCAGCACCGGAGGGCTTGCGCCCGAGACGGCCAACGGCGTCGCCAGCGGACGAAGCTGCGGATGCGAATCGTCGGTGCGCTGAGACCTTTGCCCCATACGGGATGCTATCAAGCCGGCGAAGTCGCGCTTGTGGGGGTCCAGAACCGTTGAGAGGAACTCGCTGCGGCTTGCGGCGGATTCTCCATCGGCCACCCGCACGGGCGGCCCGTCATCCCGCCCGCCATTTTCTGCCACCGCAAGCATCTGTGTAATCGGCTGTATGCCGCAGATGGGGTCCTTCTGCGCGGACCAACCCATGGCCACCGCGCCTATGAGCTTTTCCTTGCCGTCGGAGGGGTCGCGCACGTACACCGGCGAGCCACTCATGCCGGCTATGATGCCGCTGTGCTCCAGCCCCTGCCCGGAAAGTCGGGCCAGTATCACATCCTGCTGGGGCGTGTAGTGAGGTATGACGGAGATTATCTCCACGTCGAACCGCTCGATCTCCGTGCCTTCGAAAACGCTCAGCCCGTAGCCGGTCATGCCCCTTTTCAGGTGCGAGTGATGGAGGTAGCGGTCGGACTGCTCGACCAGCGTCTCGGCCCTTTCCAGGGCGGTGTCGCCGACGGGTTCGCTTTCCTCGCCGACGGCTACAGTGGCAAATATGGCCGACATCAACGTAAGAAGCACAAGCTGCGGTAGTCGCTGCATTGTCTTTTTACTCCGGTAAGAACGATTCGCCGCCATGCTAGATGCCGCCGGATTGCGCCACAAGCAAAATCGCGGCCGGGTGGTACCCCACCGCTGCCTGCGAGAATTGACAGGTGGCAAGTAGCGCTTATATGAAGTATTCTCTGCCTCGCATAAGCTTTTTAGCCATTGTCGGCAGCAGTTGCAGAAACGGCCGGAGGGCGATTTATGCCGCCGAAGACACTCCTTATCTGTTCGCTGTGCTCCGAAGACGTCGAGACGATGCGCCGCGGGATTGCCGGCGCGTTGGGGGACGGCGCGGACGGCGTGGAGCTTCGGCTTGACGCGCTGAAGACTCCGCCGAGCAACGAGGCGCTGCGCGGGCTTATCGACGCGGCCGGCGGGCGAACTGTGATAGTCACGTACCGTCCCCGCCGTGAAGGCGGCCAGTACGACGGCGACGACGAAACACGTCTGGCGGTGCTGGCTCGTGCGGCCGAGTTGGGAGCGGACTACATCGACGTGGAATACGACGTTCCCTCGCGGAACTGGCCCGAGGCGAGCGTAATAGTCAGCCGGCATGACTTCCGCCGCGTTCCGGAGGACCTGGGACGGATGGCGGCGGACATGGAAAGCTCGTCGGCCTCGATCAAGAAGATCGCCTTCATGGGCGCCGGACCGGAGGACGCCCTGCGGGCATTGGACCTTCTGCGGGCGGGCCGAAAGCCAACGGTCGCCCTGTCGATGGGGGAGTCGGGCGCGCTTAGCCGCATAGCGGCCGGCAAGTTCGGCGCCTTCTGCTCCTACGCCTCGGCGACGGCCGGCACAGAGGCCGCACCCGGGCAGTTGACCGTTCGCGACCTGCGGCAGACCTACCGCTGGGACGCCGTCGGTCCGGAGACGCGCCTCTTCGGAGTCATCGGTTGCCCGGTGGGGCACTCGATGAGCCCGGCCATCCACAACGCCGCCTTCGACGCCACCGGCTACGACGGGCTTTACGTGCCGCTGCGGATCGAGCCGGGCCGGGAGAACTTCTTCAGGTTCATGGACGCTCTGCTGTCGAGGCCCTGGACCGACTGGCGCGGTCTCAGCGTGACCATACCGCACAAGGAGCACGCGCTGGCCTACGTGGGCGCGGAAAACTGCGACGAGCTTTGCGCCCGCATCGGCGCCGTCAATACCGTCACCATCGACTCCGGCGGCGTGCTCCGGGGCGACAACACCGACTATGCGGCCGCCCTCGACGCGCTCTGTTCGGCCATGGGAATCGAACGAGAGGAGCTGTCGGGCAGAAGCATTGCCGTGCTCGGCGCCGGCGGCGCGTCGCGGGCGCTGGTGGCGGCACTGGCGTATTACGGGGCGGATGTGACCGTCCATAATCGCACTCTAGGCCGGGCCGAGCGGCTTGCCGGCGAGTTCGGCGCCGCGGCCAAACCGCTGGACGCCGCCGACGGGACGGACGCGGAGATCCTCATCAACTGCACGCCGATAGGCATGCACTCGCACGAGCGCGCCGGCGAAAGTCCGCTCGCCAAACTGCCGGAAAGCGTGAAGGTGGTGTTCGACACCATCTACAATCCGCCCGAGACTCCCCTGCTCACCCAGGCCCGCGACGCCGGCTGCACGTGCGTTTCCGGGCTGGAGATGTTCGTCAACCAGGCGGTCCGGCAGTTCGAGATATGGACCGGCCGCCAGGCCCCCCGCGACGCCATGCGCGACGTGGTGGTCCGCCGGCTCACCGGGGCGTAAAACGTCCGGCGGTTTTGTTGGCGCTGGAGCGGGGCGGGTGTAGAATCCGGGGTTTCCCCGTTGGTCCCAGGAGCGAGACACATGGCCGAGGACATCAAGAAGATCGTGCTGGCTTACTCCGGCGGTCTGGATACGTCGGTGATACTTCCGTGGCTGAAGGAGAAGTACGGCTGCGAGGTCGTGGCGTTCGCCGCGGACGTAGGTCAGGGCGCCGGCGAGCTTGACGGCATCGAGCAAAAAGCCCGCGCCAGCGGCGCCGACGACTGCGTGGTGGCGGACCTGCGGCGGGAGTTCGCCGAGCAGTACTGCTACCGCATTCTCAAGGCCCACGCCCTGTACGAGCACGACTACATGCTCGGCACTTCCATAGCCCGGCCGCTGATTGCAAAGGCACAGGTGGATTGCGCCCGCGAGGTGGGCGCGGACGCCGTGGCCCACGGCTGCACCGGCAAGGGCAACGACCAGGTCCGCTTCGAGTTGACGTTCATGGCGCTGGCGCCGGAGTTGCGGATAGTCGCGCCGTGGCGCGACCCGAGCTTCGAGCTGACCAGCCGCGAGGCGGCTTTGGAATACGCCGAGAAACATGGCATACCGGTCAGTCAGAACAAGAAGAAGATATACTCGCGCGACCGGAACCTCTGGCACATCTCCCACGAGGGCGCCGAGCTGGAAGACCCGGCCAACGAGCCGCCGGACGACCTCTGGGTGATGAGCGTGCCGGCCTCGAAGGCCCCGGACGAGCCGGCGTACGTGGAGATCGGCTTCGAGCAGGGAGTGCCGGTCTCGCTGGACGGCGTCCAACTGGAAGGCCACGAGCTTATCGCCAAGCTCAACACCCTCGGCGGCAAGCACGCCGTCGGGCAGACGCAACTCGCCGAGAACCGCCTGGTCGGCATCAAGAGCCGCGGCGCCTACGAGACGCCGGGCGGGACGATTCTCTACGAGGCGCACAAGGTGCTGGAGAGCATCACGCTGGACCGCGAGACCGCCCATTACAAGCAGCGCGTCGCGCTGCAATACGCGGAGATGGTGTACGACGGACGCTGGTTCTGCCCGCTGCGCGAGGCACTGGACGCGTTTCTCGACTCCACGCAGCGAAACGTTACAGGCACGGTGCGTGTGAAGCTGTACAAGGGCCGGGCCACAGCCGCCGGCGTCGAAAGCCCCAACAGCATGTACTCGACCGACCTGGCGAGCTTCACCATGGGAGCCGAATACGCCCCTACCGACGCGACGGGCTTCATCCGCCTGTACGGTTTGCAGATGCGAGGCCGCGGAAACGCCGGCTGATTCGTTAGCCGGTTGAGCAGTGAAGTTTGTCCGCTCGCCAACCGGCTCCTGCTGCAATAGGCCACCGCTTCGCCTGCTGCGATAGGCCACGGCTTGACCTGCTGCAATAGGCCACGGCTTCAGCCGTGGTAACAGCCGGTTGCGGTTTCAGGGGTTTCAGGGCGTTTTAACGCCCTTCCCCCTGGCCCGACCCCACCGATCAACGGTTCAACTGATTAACCAATTAACCAGTTAACCAGTTAACCAGTTAACCGATTAACCAGTCAACCCCGGCGCGCGGCATGCCGCTGGAAAAACACCAGCGGCATGGCACCGGCCTCTACGGCTTGCAAACGCCGCGGGCGCGTGCTAGCTTCCCTGCGCGTCTGAAGCTTACACCGCAAAAGGACCCGTCCGTCAATGCATGCTTTCTGGATTATCTTTCTGTTCGCACTCGGTGCGTGCGTGGGAAGCTTTCTGAACGTGGTCATCCACCGCCTGCCGAGGGGACAGAGCATCGTCTTCCCGGGCAGTCATTGCCCACAGTGCGGCCGGGCCATTCGCTGGTACGACAATATCCCACTGCTGAGCTACATGGCTCTGCGCGGACGATGCCGCGCGTGCAAGGCGCCCATATCGCCGCGCTACCTGCTGATAGAGCTGGCAACGGCGTGCGTGGTGGCGGGGCTTTACGTGTGCTATTTCGTGCTGGACATTCGCGCCGGGGCCGGTGAGTTCGTCGAGTCCTGGGGCATGTACGTGCCGCACGCGGCGCTTCTGTGCGGTCTGCTGGTGTGTGCGGTGGTCGATGTGCAGTACTGGCTGGTCCCCCTTGAGGTATGCTGGGTGGTGGCGGGCTTCGGGTTGGTGTTCTCGGCCGTCCTGCCCCACCAGTGGATGCCGACCGTTTCTCCGCCGGCGGCCGCCGCCTCGGTCGCGGCGGCGGCGGGGCTCGGCATTTCGGTAGTGCTTCAGCACTTCGGCGTGCTGCGGCAGAGCTTCATCGACGCCGCCGACCCGCCCCCCGGCGCCGACGACACCCCCAAGGCGGCGGCCATCGCCGCGCAGAGCGGCATCAGCCCCAGGAAAGAGGTGCTACGCGAGCTGCTGTTCCTGGCGCCGGCGATTGTGCTGGCGGCCGGCGCCTGGCTGGTGGTGGCGCGTGTAGAGCCGGTCGGCGACGCCTGGAGCCGGGCAGTCTCCCCGGAAGCCGGCGGACTGCTCGCGCCGCACGTGGCCGGGCTTATGGCTTCGCTGGCGGGTCTGCTGGTCGGCGGGGCGTGGATATGGGGCATACGGATACTCGGAACGCTCGGGTTCGGCAAGGAGGCGATGGGACTCGGCGACGTTCACATAATGGCAGCCGTCGGAGCGGCTACCGGCTGGATTGTCCCTTCGCTGGCGTTCTTCGTGGCTCCGTTCTTCGGTCTGCTCTGGGCGCTATACTTATTCGCGCGACGGCGACAGCGCGAGCTGCCCTACGGGCCCTGGCTGGCGGCAGCCACGGCCGCCGTGATGCTGTTCTACGACGCCTTCGACCGGCTGGTTATCGAACCGCTGACTTCGACGGGCATGACATTTCAGGGAGGCCTATATCCATGAGCTACAGGACCGTGCAGGGCTACATACTTATCGTGGTAACCGGGGCCTTACTGCTGGCGGCGGGTATTCTGATCGTCCTGCAGTGGGGCAACCACGCCGAATTCAGCTTTTACGGTAAGAACTACAGCATACGCACCATCGAGGGCGGGCAGGTCGATGGAGGCGTCAACACCGCGGTGCTTATACTCCTGTCGGCGGCCGGCGGCATACTGATGTGGTGGTGCGTCAAGCTGCTGTTCCGCAGCGCCCGGGGCGTCAGGCGTTCGCGGCGCGACGACGCCGGCCGGGCCGTCCAGAAGCGCGTTGAGAAGCTGGAAAAGGCCGGCGGCGAGCAAAACACCTGACCAACGGGGCTTTTTTCGGCCCGCGGCGGCGGTATAATCCCGCCCGGACCGGACCTGGGACAAGGAAAGGATACACCCATGGCACTGAAGACACTGGGCGGACTGCTGATGGCGCTGACCGCGGCGGGAATGAGCGTCGGCTGCTGCGAGAAGGAAAAGCAGATGCTCGCCGACGTACAGGCGCAATACAACGAGCTTTCCGAACAGAACCGTGACCTGCGCATGCGGCTGTCGGACTGCGAGTCTCGAAGGTCGCAGCTCCAGTCGCGACTGGATGAGAAGGACATGCAACTGGCCGCCCGAAGCCAGGAGATGCGACAGCTCCAGCAGCAGCTCGCTTCACAGCCCGAGCCGACCGGTCAGCAGGATTGGGAACGCGGACTCACCGGCGACCGCGTTACGCTGGCCAGTGATATCCTGTTCGCCTCCGGAAGCGCCACGCTGACAAGCTCCGGCAAGCAGACGCTGGACCGGATAGCCGCCGATCTGAAGAATCAGTACGCCGGCAAGCCCGTCCGCGTGTACGGTTACACCGACAGCGACCCCATCAGGCAGACCCGCGAGAAGTGGGACGACAACCTGGACCTGTCGGCCAACCGGGCGATGGCCGTGACCCGCTACCTCATCGAGAAGGGCCTCGACGAGGAGCGCATCGAGACCATCGCGATGGGTGCAACGAACTTCGTGGCCAGCAACGCCAGCACCCAGGGCAAGGCCAAGAACCGCCGCGTCGAGATTGTGGTGATACGATAGGCGGCTGGTTGATTGGTTAACTGGTTAACTGGTTGACTGGTTAATTGGCGTCTGTCCTGTCACGGTTCATGACCCGTCGAGTTTCATGTTCCGTGTTTCCGGCTGCCGGCTACTGGCTCCTGGCTACCGGCTACTGATTACTGAACCCCCATGATTGCCGTAGTCGACTATGGTATGGGCAACCTGCGGAGCGTCCAGAAGGCGCTTCAGCGTGTCGGCGGCGACGCCCACATTGTGGAAACGCCGGGCGATATCGCCGCCGCGGACAAGATCGTCCTTCCGGGCGTGGGCGCCTTCGCCGACGCGATGGCGCGCCTGCGCGAGCAGAAGCTCACGGGACCGCTGGCCTCCGCCATCGACTCCGGCAAGCCGTTCCTGGGCATCTGCCTGGGGCTGCAACTGCTGTTCGAGACGTCCCACGAGGACGGACTGCACGAAGGGCTGGGCGTGCTGGCAGGTGAGGTGGTGCGGTTCGACTTCGACTCGTCGCGGCGACGACGGAAACTGCGCGTCCCGCAGATGGGCTGGAACCGAATCCGCTGGCGAAGGCGCTGCCCGCTGCTGGACGGCATCCCGCACGGCGCGTATGTTTACTTCGCCCACAGCTATCACGTCGCCCCGGAAGACAGCGACATCACACTGACCACAACCGAGTACGGCTATCGGTTCGCGTCGTCCGTGTGGCGGGACAACCTGTTCGCCACTCAGTTCCACCCGGAAAAGAGCCAGGCCGTCGGGTTGAAACTTCTGGAGAATTTTGTCAATCTTTGACGATGTTGGTCCTGCCGGCCATAGACTTACGTGGCGGAAAGGTAGTCCGCCTCTCTCAGGGCGACTACGAACGCCAGACCGTTTACTCCGACGACCCCGTAGCGGTGGCGAATGAGTTCGCCTCGGCCGGTGCCGAATGGATCCACGTCGTTGACCTGGACGCCGCCCGCGAAGGCAGGCCCCGCAACACGGCCGCGGTTGAGAATATCCGCGGCGCTGTGTCGGTTGGCATAGAGCTTGGCGGCGGAGCCCGCAACGAGGACGTCATCAGGCAGATGCTTTCGGGCGGCGCCGACCGGGTGGTAGTCGGATCGGCGGCGGTGAAGGATTGGCCGTGGTTCCTGCGGCTGCTGGAGAAAGCGGACCTTGTCGGAAAGCTGGCGCTGGGGCTTGACGCCCGCCAGGGGCTGCTGGCAGTCCACGGCTGGACGGAGCAGTCGGACACGACGGCCGAGGAGCTTGCCCGGCAGGTCTCCGGCAGCTCGCTGGGCGCGATTGTGTACACCGATATCGCCCGCGACGGCATGCTCAGCGGCGTAAATGTGGAGGCGACCGCCCGCGTGATACAGGCCACCGACGTGCCCGTTATCGCCTCCGGCGGGGTCGGCTCGCTGGACGACGTTAGCCGCTGCCGGGACATCGGCTGTGCGGGCGTGATAATCGGACGCGCCTGGTACGAAGGCCGCATCGACCTGCCCGAGGCCATCGCCCGGGCCGGCCGGAACTAGCCGACAGACGACTTGTCCGCCGCACGACGTGTTGACCGTATGAATTTGGTTGTTGACTTGCCCCGTGTTTCGGTAATATAGGCATCCGAAGGGGTGGAAAGTGCTCTTTCCCGCGGAGCTTCTCGCGGGACTCGGCGAAGGAAACTCAAACAAAGGTGGGTGTTACAAGGAAGGGCTCCAAGATGAAGAACGAGCGAAGCTCCACAACCGCTGCAAAGAAGGAAGCCGAAGCCACCGACGAACAGGTCGGCTCAGGCGTTCTGGAAGTCACCGAGAAGGGCTACGGCTTCCTCCGCCAGGCGGACAACCAGTACCGTCCGACGCCCGGCGACGTGTTTGTCGGCAAGGACTTTATCCGTCACGGCGGTCTGCGAACAGGTCTGCACATCGAAGGAAGGGTCGTGCCGCCGGCGAAGAAGAAAGGCGGACCACGCCTGGAAGAGATACACACAATCAACGGTCGTCCGGCAGAGGAGTACACGGACATCGTCCCGTTCACCGAGCTGACGGTGGTGGACCCGCATCCGCAATTGAAGCTGGAGACGCCGGGCGGGCCGGTGGAGATGCGCGTGCTGGACCTGCTCTGCCCCATAGGCAAAGGTCAGCGCGGGCTTATCGTCGCGCCGCCGCGAAGCGGCAAAACCATCCTGCTTCAGCAGATCGCCAACGCTGTCACCGAGAATCACCCGGAGTGCTACGTCATGATTTTGCTTATCGACGAGCGTCCGGAGGAAGTTACCGACTTCCGTCGGCAGTGCCCCAAGGCCGAGGTGATCGCCTCCAACAACGACCAGGAAATCGAAAACCATATTCGCGTCGCGGAGTTCACCAACGAGCGGGCCAAGCGCATGTGCGAGTTCGGGCAGGACGTGGTGATTCTGCTGGACAGCTTGACCCGCATGGGCCGGGCCTACAACCGGGCCATCAGCACTTCCGGTCGAACCATGACCGGCGGCGTGGACATCCGTGCGCTGGAGAAACCCAAACGTCAGTTCGGCGCCGCGCGAAAGGTCGAAGGCGCGGGCAGTCTGACCATACTGGCGACGGCCCTGGTCGAAACCGGCAGCCGCATGGACGACCTGATTTTCGAGGAGTTCAAGGGCACCGGCAACATGGAGCTTCAGCTCGACCGCAAGCTCGCCGAGCGGCGGGTCTGGCCGGCAATGGACATCCCCCGCTCCGGCACGCGCAAGGAAGAGCTGCTGGTCGAGCCGTGGCAGTTGCGGAAGATGCACATGCTGCGTCGGTTCCTCTCTTCGCTGCACGTGGACAAGGAGATGCCGCAACTGCTCAAGGCGCTGGAGAAGTTCGACACCAACGAGGAATTCCTCCGCTCAATGGAGGCGCGTGAGTACTGATTGCCGCGGGGGGGGCTTTTACCCGCCACGGTTGACGTGAGAAATAAGGACTGAAGCAAAGCGGGCCGGTCCGCATGGACCGGCCCGTTTCACATGGTGTATCGTTTGACCGTACCGTGGCTAGCCCACATTATTCGCGAAAGCGCTGCTTTCGCTCATAATGTGCCGTCAGCAAAGCACCTGCTTTCCTGACGCCTTCGACTCGGCGCTTCGCGCCTCGCTCAGGACCAGCCCTAAGCGTTGGCCCGAA
>JBNGDC010000033.1:0-32348 GCA_049975485.1 Phycisphaerae bacterium
TCCACATGCAAAAAAGGCCGACCCGTTGGGCCGGCCTTCTTCGCATCGGGGCGACTGGATTCGAACCAGCGACCTCTTGACCCCCAGTCAAGCGCGCTAACCAAACTGCGCTACGCCCCGGTATTCGGTTTTCAGAGGCATTGCCGTTACATCCGCCCTGGCTTCGTCCGTTGGCGGCGGCGCCCGGTCCGTACCGCCAATGGCACTTGCGTTGCCTCCCGGCCGCAAGCAACCCACCGGCCGGAACAACTGTGCCACAGGCGGATGTCTTTCTTAATGCCTCGGCGACTTCGCAAAGCCGCTCCGCCGCCGACGGTCGTTCATTATACGTCAACGAGGTCCGCTGGCAAGCCCGCCCTTGCCCGGCAAGGTCCACAATGCTTCGCAGCGGGGCAACTTTTTTCTGATACATGGCTTGCCGTACCGAGAAACGTATTTTAGGTTGCCTTCGGTTACAGCAAAGCACGCCCGCCTATGGGGGGATCCCATGTGGGGGCAAGGGCTGTTTCATGCCGGAAAGGAGGATGCTCCATGAGCATCGGTGTGAGAGGTCTAATCGAGTCGCTGGGCAGTTTCCAGGTACGCAACAGCGCCCGTCAGATTACCCAGCAGGTCCTCAACAGCGGCAGGTCGGCCACGCAGCGGGCCAGCGGTGGGCTGTTCGGCTCCGCTGCCGCCGGACACGCCAGAGCACGCGTCGCATCACTTGAATCCTACAAGCTTTACGGTAACGGCAGTGGAAAGGTGGACATCCTGGCCTAGCCGTGCGAAAACCGCGGCGAAAGCCACAAGGGCAAACAGCAATTCGTGCCCTCATAGCGGCCCGGTCGCCCCAGGCGGCCGGGCCGTTTTCGTCCGGTCCGACCGGCGCGAGCCGGGAAAGTCAGTCGCGAGAGCGGGCGTCCAGCTCCGCATGCAAGGCCGGCAGCGTAAGCCGGTGGTCGCCGCGGAAATACAATCCCCTGCCGCCGTCGCGGACCGTACGTACCAGCACGGTCTTGTAGGGGCGGTAGTAGTACTCCGGCGTGTCTTTGGGCGCCTCGGCAGTCAGGTCTCCGGAGAGCCGCACGAGGTCGAAGACGGCCGACGTTATCCGGCTGATCGACTCGCCCTTCTGCGCGGCCACGTTACGCGCCATCGAAAGTGCCTTCAGGTACACCTCCGGGCCCATGACCGCCGACCCGTAGCACAGCACCACGCCGCCCTCGAGCTTCTCCACCTCCCCGGCGAAGACCAGGAAGTCCCGCCCGCTGCATTTTCCTGCGGCGGCCGCATCGAAGTTCGGATGCTCGTGCAGTATGTCGTAGCCGATGCCGACGTGCACCGTTGCCGGCACGCCGGCCTCCCAGGCGGCCGCGAATATGGACACATCCTTATGCGGCCAATCGCTTTCGGCGACGTATCTCCCAACGGCCTCTCCGAAGCCGAGGTCATCCCTTGCGGCCAAGTTGACAACGTCGTTTATCTCGCCGGTCTCGGACCATAGCCCGAAGCGCCCGTCGGTAATGTACTTGGGAACCGACTCGGAGGTCGCACCGATACGGGCAAGCTCCCAGTCGTGGATAACGCAGGCGCCGTTGGTCGCCACCAGGGACACCCAGCCGCGACGTATCAGCTCTATCACGTACCGGCTCAGGCCCTGCTTGATGACGTGCGCGCCCATCATCAATATGACGGCCGAACCGCTCCGGCGGGCGCGCACCACCGCGTCGGCAAGCGCAGGCAGGTCGTCGTGCTGGTACGGGCCGTCGGAGGTGCCCACGTCCAGCACGTCACCGATTGTCACCAGGTGCTCGCGGCTGTCTAGCGGCAGAACCCGCAGTCGGCTGCGGTCGAAAATGGGATATCGGCCGGGCATCAGGCACTCCTGCTTTGGTGTCTTACCAGAATAGTGCCCCGGTCGGTTCACGTCCATATCCCGACGAAGGCGGAATCGGACGCAATAGAATTCCCTGAGATGCGTTTAGCACATTGACCCGCGATCGCCGGCGTCAGGCGAGAGACGTAGCGGTCAATGAAAGTCGTAGTTCCGCGATGTTGCGGGAGGAGAGAGTTATGAGAAGTTCAGCGTTTGTCCTGACCATACTGGCAGTGCTTACTGCACTTGCAGTTCCGGCATTGGCGGAAGATGAGCAACCCCGTCCGGGCCGCATGATGCGTGGCGAAGGTCTGCGGGACCGCAGCGAAAGCCGCACCCGCTCGGAGAGTCGCATCGAGATTTCCGGCGAGTCAATGCGCGGCGGTCGCATGGATATGGAGCGGGCCGAGGAACGATTCGGGGAATTCTCCGAAGCGATCCAGGACCACCGCCAGGAGCTTCAGCAGTGGCAGCAGAAGCACCGTGAGCTTATGGAGCTTTACAGGAACTCCGTTCGCACGCTGGGCGAGGACCACGAGGCGACCCGTGCCATAGCCAAGCAGATGCGCGAGCACATGGAGGCGCGGAAGCAGCTCCAGGAGAACCTCAGGCGGCGGCTTGCCGACAGGTCGCAGCGGATGGGGCCTGAGCAAGGCCAAACTCCATTCGGAAGCGGGATGATGATGCGAGGGCTGGACCTAAGCCCCGACCAGCGCGAGCAGATTCAGCGCATACATGCCCGCGCCAGGAAGCAGATTCTCCATGAGGTCCTGACGCCTGAGCAGCGCCGGCAGTTGAGCCGGAACTGGCAGCAGATGCATAGAGGCCGGGACGACCGGTCCGAAGAGGGCGACAGACGCTGGGAACGGTCCGGTGAGCGGAATCGCTTTGAGCAGAGCGATAAGGAGTACGAAGGCCGCAACGAACGTCAGCGCCAATGGGATCGCGAGAGCAACCGCCACCGTGACGGCAGTTGCGACGATGAACATGAAAACCGCGAAGAAGGCGAACGCACCCGTGACCGGGAGCACGATCGCCGGTGGCATGAGGAAGAATAGCGCCCCGCCCGCGCGGACGGCCAAGACCGCGCCGTGGGGCGAGAAGATGATCTGTTGACGACATGATGCCTTGTCTTCCTTGTCACAGGCCCGCCGCCAGGATCGCGGCGGGCCTCGCTTTGCGCCCGCAAAACCTTCGATGCCCCCGGAACCCGTGGAGCGTTTCCGCTATACATTAAGGTAGGAGGCGTGTAACAATCACCCGGTCCGTCGCTGCCGGCGGCGCCGGACGAACCGCAAACAGCACAGAGGGAGCAGCCATGAACACGATGCGCAAAGTCACGACCTTTCTCGTTTTGCTCACGGCGGCTGTCCTTACGGCCTGCACGGCCGTCAGCCAGGAATGGACGTTCGAAAACATCACCCGCCGCGACTACACGGACCACTGTTTCCGCCTGCCCATGGACGTCCCTGACGGCACATTCCGCGTCCTCGAGGACGGCGAGGAGATCCCCTACACCGTCGATGAGCGGAACGGCCGGAAGGAGTTGTGGGTCCGCACGACGATATCCGCCGGCGGCAGTCACACATACCGCATCGAACCGGGCGAGCCGAAGCAATTCGAGCCGGTCGTGGATGTCCGACGGGCCGGCCGCTTCATCGAGCTGTCCAACGACCGCTTCGCCGTGCGTGTGCCGGCGGCGGCCGCCCGGCAGGCCCCCTGCCCCATAGCTTCCGTGAGGGTAGGCGACAAATGGGTCGGCGAAGGTGAATGGAATACCGACCTGCCGTTGGAAAACTTCGAGGCGAAGGTGATCGACGACGGCCGGGTCTTCGGCCGTGTGCGTCTGCGATACGAATTCGCCGGGGCTTCCGGCGACGAAGGTGGCACCGACTGGGCCGAGGTGGACGTGACCGTCTGGCCCGGCTGTCCGTTCGCGATAGTCTCCGAACGGCACGATATGGACCAGAACGATTACTGGCAGTTCGACATGACGGCCGGCTGGAACGCCCGCCAACCTTCCTTCAACCGGCACAGCGGCGGGTTCTCCGGCGGCCGGGAACACCCAAACCAGTTGACACCCAATCAGAACCCCTACTGGAATCCGGAGGTTTACGGCTACCTGTTCCCCCGCTGGAACCAGCACAGCAAGGACGGATGGTATTTCGACCTGTCCGACGGCTCCGACCATCTCGGCGTGCTGGTGATAGCGGCGGGCAAGTGGTACTGGCCGCACGACAACGCTCTGGAAATACGCGTCAAACCGTCCGGCGACTACGCCGGTCTGCGCGGGCCTACCTGGCGAGGCCGACGTTACTGGTTCCTGACCGTCAACGATGAAAGCCCGCAGGACTTGGCAAAACGTTACGCGCTGGAGTCCCTGGACTTCCTGGCCAACGAGCTGGAGATAACAGACTGGCCCGGTGTGGAGGGGAACTTCAAGGGCTTCTGGCCGCTCGGCGGGCACATCAACCCCACCGGGCAATGGCGCGGCATGGGCCGACAGGCCATCAGTAACGCCGGTCAGGTCAAGGAAAGCATCGAGCACCTCACCTACACGCAGGTGCTGATGCACCCCAACAGCTTCGGCAGCTACTGGCTGTTCTGGTCGCCGGAGAACCCGAACTTCTACACCGACTACATGAAGGTCCCTCTGGCGTACACCTGCAACCTGCGTACGCATCCGCAGTTCGACGAGCTGGCGAAAAACGCCGAGCAGATATTCCGCGAAGACATGTATCACTCCGTGACGCTGCCCGGCGGAGCGGGCAACGAGTGTCCCGGCTACCAGCAGTACGCGATGAAGCACTACGAGGAACTGGCCAAGGTGCTTAAGGAGCACTGCGGCTTCGATGCGACACGGTGGCCTCGCTACAAGGCCGCCGCCGAGTTCGTCGCCCACATATCCCAGCCGCTGGGTGGCGGCAAGCGCGGGCTGGCGCCGTTCGGCGACACGCACCCCGGATACGTCTTCGACAATGACCCTATCGAGTTCGCCGCCAAGTACGGTGTAAACGTCAACGTCGCCGAACTTGAGACCGAGGAGCTTCCGGGCTTCGGCGTGGTCTTCCGCAACAACGCAGGCACCGAAGAAGAGACCTTCTTCGCCTTCAAGTCCGGTCCTAACCGCGGGCACTACCACGGCGACCAGCTCGCCTTCCACTGGTGCGACAAGGCCGAGCCGCTGGTGGTGGACCACCATTGCAGCTACGCCCCCCGCGCCGGACAGGAGCACATGCACAACCGCGTGGCCTTCCACACACCGGAGCTGCCCTACGCCAACATGGACGGCTACGAGCGGGTCATCGCCTTTGAGACGTCCGACAAGGCCGACGTGGCCATCGGACAGGTCTCCAGCGACCGTTTGCGGACTACGACGGAGCTGCCGCCGGAGAAATGGGACCAGGAGTATCCGCAGCAGCAGCTTGCCGACACGCTCACCTACCGTCGGACCGTGGTGCTGGTGAAGACACAGCCGCGGGATTACATCGTGCTGCGCGACCAGTACGATGCCGGACGCCAGCCCCTCGGCGCCAGCTACTGCCTGCACGTCTATGGCGATGAGGCCCGGCGCAACGGCCGCACCATCGACTTCGGCACGCTGACCTGCTACGTGGCCGAGCCGGCCCGCTTCCAGTTCGATAACATCAACTGGGAACATGAGAACGGTCCGAAGGAAGTCACCAAGGGCTGCCGGCTGACGGTCCGCGGCGCCCGCGGTGAATTTGTAACCGTCCTCTACCCCGGCGATGAAGCGCCCGAAATCGAGACGATCCCCGGCGGCGTCCGCGTCGGCGAGGACGAGATAACCTTCGGCGGCGGAATAGACGAAGACGCAGACACGACGTATGTTACCGTCCGCACGGGCGACGGCTCCGAGCTGGCGCTCACCGGAGAGGATATCGACCTCAACCGCAGCCAGGGCGAGGTCGGCCTGTTCGTGCCCGACGCCGGGTATCCGTTCGGACCTATCCCCGAATGGCTCGCCCGCCAGCGCCTGGACGTACCCGACTGGGCGCCCGAGTGGGTCAAGGAACTGCGAGAGCAGGAGTAGGCCGGACATATTCGTGGGTCGGGCTGACTGGTTAATTGGTTAATTGGTTGATTGGTTAACTGGTTGACTGGTTAATCGCCAAAGCCGTAGGTCGGGCATACTTGCCCGACATTCCGCGCCACAGAGGCACGGAGAACGCCGAGGCCGAAAAGATTTGAACTTGCAGATCGGGTTTATTCCCGGCGGCGGCCCGATCCCGTTGATCGGGATTGCCCGAAAACACTGCGGTTTTCGTGCTTCCGCCGTGGGCCCTGTCCAAGGGCTGGCCGCTGGTAGCTAGAGCAACAGAAAGGACAACATGCCGCACATAGCACCGTGGTTTCCCGAGGCGAAGTTCGGCGTCTTCATCCACTGGGTCCTCAAGGCCGCCATGAACGACCCCGACCTGCGAGAGCAGCAAGAGCAGGAGTCCACATTCCGTAAAAACCCCCAGCCGTTCGCGGACCGCTTCACCGCGGAGAACTTCGACGCCGATGAATGGGCGCGCATGTTCAAGAGCTGGGGCGCGAAATACGCGGTTCTGACCACCAAGCACCACATCGGCTTCGCACTGTTCGACCACCCCGACAGCCCCTTCACCGCCGCCAGGAACAGCCCGGCCGGGCGCGACCTGGTGGCCGAGTACGTCGAGGCGCTGCACAAGGCGGGGCTGAAGGTCGGCCTGTACTACTCGCTGCCGGACTGGTCCCATCCGGACTACGCCTCGCTCGCCGGCGGCGACGACCCCATGAAGTATTCAGAAACCGACGAGCCCGAGCGATGGAACCGCTTCGTCGAGCACATGTTCGAGGAAGTCCGCCACCTCTGCACGGCCTACGGAAAGATAGACCTGCTGTGGTTCGACGGCGACTGGGAGCGGACAGCCGATCAGTGGCGAACACCGCAACTGGTGGAGATGATCGAGCAGCTTCAACCCGGCATCGTCCTGAACAACCGGCTCCGCCACCGGTGCCTGGGACACTACGGCTCGCCGGAGCAGGCCTGCCCCCTTTCGCCTCCGCAGGGCTGGTGGGAATTCTGCATGACGCCCGGCGACAACTGGGACGGCTACCGGGCGAACATCAACGTCAAGCCGGTCGGCGAGCTGGTGCGGATCTTCGGCGACGTGCTGGGCATGGGCGGCAACATGCTGCTGAACGTCGCGCCGGACACCGACGGCACGATAGCCGACGTCCAGACCGCCGCCATGGGCGGGCTGGGCAAATGGATTACCGACCACGCCGAGGCCGTCTATGGCGCCGAGGCCGGCCTGCCGGCGGGCCTGTTCAACGGAAGCTCCACGCACAACGGCTCGCTGCTGTACCTGATATGCTACGACGCTCCGCGCGACGAGCTGGTCGTCAAGGGACTCAAGAGCGAGGTCAAGCGCGTTACGCACCTCGCTACCGGCACGGAGCTTCCCTTCCGCCGCAGCGGCGGGCGGGCGCAGTTCGGCAAGGCGGGCTGGCTTTACGTCAAGCTGCCCGCGGAGCTGATGGAGGACCATGCGGCCGTCGTGCGGGTGGAGTTCGCCGACGACGAGTGCGTGGTGCAGACGCCCGACGGCAAGACGCTTACCTGGCGAGGCCGGCCGAAACTGACCGAACAGGCCGCCTACGAGCAGAGGGACTGAGCCACCGCCGGCGGCCGACTCTTGAAGCCGCTCTTGTCCACATGCCGCTTGCTTGGAGGGCGGCTTGCGTTAAACTGGCAGCGAACAGCCGGAGTGGCGGAATTGGCAGACGCGCGGGATTCAAAATCCCGTTGGGTTCACCCCCAGTGAGGGTTCGAGTCCCTCCTCCGGCAGTTGACGCCGGCGGCCCGCACCGGTCAGAGGCCGACAGACGCGGCCACGTTCGCCCGTGTCGCGAAAAGGCGGCGGTATTCGAGTCCCCCTACGCAGCTCTCTCACCTCGGCCAACACGGGCCAAGCCCGGTCACCGACGGACAGAAGCGGAATAAAAAATGTGCGCCATAGAGTGCGCCAAGACTCGAATCATGGGGCTGGCCAGACTCTTTGGGGCGAACATGGATTGACTCAGCAAGGAAGAACGGAAGCAGGACGACTTCTGACCTGGCCCGCGAGGCGCGCCATGAACGAGAAGTGCGAGGGTCACGAGCAGACGTACCGGCGGCGCCGCGAGCAGGGCGCCGGCGGCTGGTTCATCGAGCCTGACAAGTTCCACGAGCCGATCCGGGCCTTCTTTCGAGAGCGGCACAGGCCCACGCGCAGGCGACTGCTGGAGTTGGGTTGCGGAGCCGGGGAGATCGCATGCTGGCTGGCGGGCGAGGGCTATGCCGTCACCGGAGTCGACATTTCCGAGACCGCGCTGCAGTGGACCCGCCGGCGGGCCGAGCAGACCGGCGTGCGGGTGGTCGTCATCCGTTGCGACTGGACGCGAGCGGCGCCGTTCGAGGATGAGGCTTTCGACATCGTCTTGGACTCCTGGTGCCTGCACTGCATCGTGGGAGCGGATCGGTCGCGGTACTTGGCCAACGTCCGCCGCGTCCTGGCCCCCGGCGGGGCGTACCTGCTGTTCACCGGTTGCCGGAACGAGCGAACCGAGAAGTCCGACGGCTGGGATCCCCGGACGAGCACGGTTTGCGCCGAGGGCGGCCCAGGCCCGCGGTGCTACCCGTGGCCGGAACAGACCCTCGATGAACTGCGCATGGCCGGCTTCGAGAGCATCACCCACACCGTGCGGGACACCGGTGACGGCGTGGACATGCTTATCGCCGAGGCCCGGCGGCACGGAGCCGGCAAACGAACGCGAACCACCAGGAGATGAACGATGGCGACCAAACAGAGAGAGGCGATGGCGAAGCTGGTTGAGCAACTGCCCAAGCAGTATCCCGGCTGCGGCATCCTGGTCTGGGGCAGTGTCATGCGAGGGTGCGAGCGATCCAATTCCGACTTGGATCTGTTCGTGGTCCACGAAGGCAACGGGCCCATCAAGATACGCCAAGGCTGGCGGGATGGCCGGCAGTATCCGGAGCACTACGTCGACGATGTCTGCCTGGACCTGGTCCTGATGCCTTCGCAGACGCTGGCGAAGACCCTCGAAGCCAAGCCCTACAACTTCTGGTTCTTTGCCCGCTCGCAGATCATCCACGACCCGGTCGGGCTCGCCAAGAGATACCATGCGATCGCAGCGGCATACTTCGACGCGCACCCGGAAGTCGAAGCAGTCTGGCAGCGGAACTCGGACCTGATGCGCGAACTGAAGCCGAAGCTGAAAGCGGACCCGGAATCGGGCATCAAGCTGCCCGGCTGGAGCGAGGTGGCAGAAGAGGCCCGGGCGGCCGCCCTGGCGGAACCGCGTCGTCTCCGGCGGTAACAGCCACACCGGTGACCGAACCCAAACCGTGACCCCGGGCCGAAGGTTGCCCATACGAAGCCAACGGGGGATGGGCGGTTGTGCCCGAGCTATTTGCCCTCCGGGCTTTGGGGACAGCAGGTAGGGTGGGCAACTTGTTGCCCACGCGCGTGTTAGGGTGTCGCAAGATGCGGATTGCGGCGACGACCGGATACAGCCGGTCTACGACGCGGCCGGGAATATGACCGACGGGCCCAAGCCCGGCCACGGGCGGACAGAAGCGGAATAAAAAATGTGCGCCATAGAGTGCGCCAAAGCGACCGAATACATGTGTTGCAGGCCTCACTCGCCATCGCGAAGGGACAATGCCCCCGTCGGGCATGCCTGGGCACATCGTCGGGCCGCCCTACGCAGACCCTCCGACAGCGGCTCGCCGAAAGGAACGGCCATCCGCATGTCGAACCCCCTGCCCAGGAAAGCAAGTCCCAGCGGCTCGCCGGCCTCGGCGGCCTCGCGGACACATACGCCGCATCGAATACACTTCGCCGGCTCGTAGATTACCTCCGTGTGCTCCACCCGCTCGTAGGCGCGTCGCTCGAGGCGCATGTGAGAAGGGCTGGCGCGGTATTGCTCGGCGCATGCCCTGAGCTTGCAGGAACTTTGCTTGCGGCAGTCGCACCTCAGGCACCTCGCGGCCTCTGCGCGGGCCTGTGAGTCCGCGGTTGCGTCCGGCGTAAGGTCATCCGCCATCCTGTCGGCGTCTCCGGCGTGGGCGAGGAATGTCCGAAGCTCCTCCTCGCTGAGCCGACCCATGTGGCAACTCCAGATCCCCTGCGGAACCTTGGGCTCGCCACCCGCCAGCATCCGGTCCACGGCGCCGGCCGCCGCCTTCGCGCCGGCTACCGAACGCACAGCCATGCGCCCGGGCCGAACGGCGTCGCCGGCGGCGAATACGCCCTCGATTTCCGTTTCCATGCTCTCGGCCGCGACCTGTAGCTTGCCGTCCCGCACGTTCAGACCAAAAGGACTTTCGGTCTGCGACAAGCGCCCGATGGCCAGCAGCACCGCGTCGTACTGCTCGCGGAGCCGGTCAAGCGTTACGTCCCTGCCAACCTCAACGCCGCAGCGGAATTCCACGCCCGCGGCGGCGACGCAATCTATCTCGGCCTGGAGGACCTCCCGAGGCAGGCGTTGCGGCTCGACGGCGTAACGGAGCATGCCGCCGGTCTGGTCGCGTCGCTCAAAAACGGTGCAGGCATGTCCTTTCAGCCGCAGGAACCAGGCGGCCGACAGCCCCGCGGGTCCGGAGCCGACGATTGCCACGCTCCTGCCCGTCGCCGGCGCCGGCTGCGGCGCGTAAGGGCGGTCCGACCGCATATCCGCCTCGGCCGCGTAGCCATGCAGCCGCCCGATAGAGACGGCGTCGTCGGCCGCCGCCCTGCGACACGTCCGCTCGCACGGCGCCGGGCATATGCGACCCAGTACGGCCGGCAGCGGCAAATCCGCCTTTATCACCTCCACCGCCTCGCGAAACTTGCCTTCGCCGATGCGGCGGAGCATCCGGGGTATATCAGCACCGGCCGGGCACGCCGAAGTGCACGGTGCCACGCAGTCCCCCAGGTGCTCGCCCAGCAGCATCTCAAGGGCTGCCTTGCGGGCCGCCAGAACGGCCGGCGTGTCCGTACGGACCTCCATGCCATCCTCGCAGAGCGCGGCGCAGGAAGGCACGAAGCCCTCCCGTCCGACCACCTCCACCAGGCACACCATGCAACTGATCAAGGGCTCCTTGCCGGGCACATCGCAGAGCGTGGGTATCTCCGCGCCGCGGCGCCTCGCCGCCGCCAGCACGGTCTCGCCGGGCGTGAAGGGAACGTCCTGATTGTCTATACGGATAGTCGGCATGCTATTGCACTTCCACCGCGCCGGCGGGGCAAACGGAGCGGCAGGTGCCGCAGCGGATGCACTTGTCGGTGTCGATCTCGTGTTTCTCCAGCGGGCGCGGCACTATGGCGTCGGCTGGGCAGTTCTGCGCGCAGCGCGTGCAGCCGATGCAGTCGTCGTTGATGCTGTAGGTTATCAAGGCCGTGCACTGACCGGCCGGGCAGCGACCGGCCAGATGCGCTTCGTACTCGTCGCGGAAGTACTTCAGTGTCGACAGTACCGGGTTGGGGGCGGTCCGGCCGAGTCCGCAGAGACTTCCGCTGCTGACCCACGACGCCAGCCGCTCAAGCTCCTCGATGTCCCCGTCACGGCCCTCGCCCTCGCATATACGTTCGAGCATTCGAAGCATCATCCGCGTGCCGACCCGGCAGAACGTGCACTTGCCGCAGGACTGGTCCTGTGTGAACTCCAGGAAGTAACGGGCGATTTCGACCATGCAGTCGTCCTCGTCCAATACCACCAGCCCGCCGGAGCCCATCATCGCGCCTGCCTCCGCCAGCGCCTCGTAATCGACCGGCGTATCGGCCAGCCATTCCGGCACGCATCCGCCGGAAGGCCCGCCGACCTGGACGGCCTTGAGCCGCTTGCCGTCGGCCATGCCGCCGCCTATCTCCTCGACAATCTGCCGCAGCGTGGTGCCCATCGGCACTTCGATAAGCACGTTGCGGTTCACCTTGCCCGCCAGCGCGAACACCTTCGTACCCTTGCTGTGTTCAGTACCGAGCCGGGCGAAGCTGTCCGCGCCGTTACGGATGATCCAGGGCACCAGCGCGAAGGTCTCTACGTTGTTGACCAGTGTGGGACGGCCCCACAGGCCCTTCTGCGACGGATACGGCGGCCGCAGGCGCGGGTTCCCCCGCCTGCCCATGATGGACTCCAGCAGGGCGGTTTCCTCACCGCAGACGAACGCGCCGGCGCCTTCCATTATCCGCAGGTGGAGTCCCCCCAGCAGTCCCGCCTGCTCACAACGGTTTATCGCCTCGCGCACGCGCGGGATCGCCAGCGGGTACTCCGCGCGGATGTAGAGCACCGCTTCGCCTGCACCGACCGTATGAGCGGCGATGGCTATTCCCTCGATGACCTTGTAGGGGTAGCTCTCCAGGATCATCCGGTCCATGAACGCACCGGGGTCGCCTTCGTCGCCGTTGCAGACGACGTACTTCACGTCGCCGTCCGCCTCGGCCACGTGTCGCCACTTGTCGGCCGTCACGAAACCGGCCCCGCCCCTGCCGCGAAGGGCGGACCGCTTCAGCTCGTCCAGTACCTGCCCGGGTGAAAGCTCGCGACATCTCCGCAGGGCCTCGAAGCCCCCGTCCCTGCGGTACTCCTCCAGGTCCAGCGGTTCGCTGCGGCCGGAGTGTTCGGTAACAATCTGCTTCTGGTGCTTCCAGAAGGCCGCCGCCTGCGGCGCGCGAGTATCCAGAGAGTAGCGCGTAACCGGCGTCCACGCCTCGTCGGTGAGCAGATGCTCAAGCGCCGTCGAGCATACGTCACGAATGCGACCAAGCACGCCGCCGGGTCGCAGGTGCCGTTTAAGAATCGCCCGCACGTCGGCCGGGTGGATTTGCGCGTAGGTGTGCGAGCTTCCGTCCGGCGCCACGATTTCCACAAGCGGCGTCTCGTGGCACATCCCGACACAACTGACGGGCTTTATGCGGGCGTCGATGCCGAGTTCCGCCAGCGCCTTGTCCACTGCACGCTTCACATCGCCGGTCCCGCGGGCGATACAGCAGGAGTCCAGTGTGATGCGAATTTCACCCGCACGCGGCACTCGACCGTGACGGCCGCGCTGCCTGGCGCGTCGCTTCTGAAGCTTCAGAAAGTCGTCCAGCGCCCGCGGGACCGTCTCGGTGCTGAGATGACCATAGGTGACGTCATCTATCTGCATCACCGGGGCCAGACTGCAGCAGCCCAGGCAGGCCACCTTTTCGACCGTGAACAGACCCTTTTCGTCCGTGTCCTGCCCCTCATCCAGACCGAGGTGCTCCCGCAGTGCCTCGGTTACAATCGGAGCGCCTTTGACGTGGCAGGCCGTTCCGTGGCAGACGCGTATTGTGTGTCGGCCGGCGGGCTTGTGGCGGAATTGCGTATAGAACGTGCTTACACCAGCGACGGCGGCGGGGGTGATATCGGTAATCTCGCAAAGCCGGCGCAGCTCCGGCTGCGGCAGGTAGCCGTAACGGCGCTGTATCGCCTGCAGCAGCGGAATCAGCGCGTCGGGAGAGCGCCCGATCCGCTCGACCGCTTCATCCACGTATGTATTGGCTGCCTCAGACACAGGCGATCTACTCCTGTCCGATGCACCACAGATGCTGTCGGCCTCTGATGTATATGCGTCCGTCAACGTATGCCGGCGAGCAGTTGGACATCTCCCCCAGCCGGCACGTGCCTAGCTCCCGGTGTTCGTCGGCCGATGCGGAGAACCTGTGGGTCACTCCCTCGGCCGTCATTACATGCACCTCGTCGCCGACCAATGTGGGGGAGCTGCGCACCGTTTCGGCGAAGTCGTGCTCGTAGATAACCTCACCGCTGTCGGCGTCCAGGCAGGTCATGAATCCGTAGGTCTGCACTATCCAGACGCGATCGGCAGTCGCCAGCGGGCTGGAGATATCCGGCAGGGCGTCGTATGCGACCCACTCGATATGGGAGTCGGTGACGTCGCCCTCACCGTCGGTGCGGATGGCCGACAGTTGCGAGTAGGCGGTAACCGTGTACGCCTTGCCGTCGGCGTACGTGGGCGACGGGCCCACATCGCCGCTGAGACAATCGGCCCGCCATATCTCGCTGCCGTCGGCCGGGTCGTAGGCGATGACCCACGGGCTGGATGTGGTAATCAACTGCTCGCCGTCGGGCGTATCGGCCACCAGCGGCGTGGACCAGGAGTTCACCACCGGTCGTCCCTGCAGGTAGCGGACCGTCCCGGTCTCCAGCTCTATGGCGTAAAGCTCGCTGAGCATCTCGTCGGGGTCGCTGCCCTGGTCGAACTGGATGATGACCACCTCGCCGTGGATTATCGGGGACGACGCGTGGCCATACGCATTGACCGGGTCGCCGAGATTGCGCGCCCAGACGCGGTTGCCCTCGGTGTCGGTGCACACCACGTCGCCGTTGGCAAACATCGCCACCACGTAGCGCCCGTCGGTGGTCGGGCTTGGCGCGGCGAAGCCGGTGTCCTGCATAACCTCCGGCACGCCCGGCCGGGCGCCCGGAATTTTGTCGGCCTCGTGCCGCCAGAGCAGTTCGCCGGTATCTGCATGGTAGCAGTAAAGCTCGCGGGTATCGGCGTCGGCACCGGTGATGAACACCTTGTCGCCCCAGACGACCGGCGAGCTTTCCCCCTCCAGCGCGACCGGTTCGGACTTCCACAGGACGTTCTCGCCATCGGGACCGTCCCATTGGTCGGGGAAGTCCTCGCCGTGGGCTATGCCCAGACCGCCGGGCCCCCTGAAGCGGGGCCAGTTCGCCAGTATCTCATCCTCATCGGGGGGCGAGTCATCGGCCGGCTTTTCGGCAGCTACCGGTTCTTCTTCGGCAGCGCTCGGCTTTGAGAGCGGGTTCGGGCTGAGCAGTCCCCACGCGGCAGCGGCCGACGCCAGTCCGACAGTTACAGCCGCCACCGACCAACGCGCGGCCAGTCGGCTGGTCTGCTCGCGACGCTGCGGGTCGCCTCCGCCTGCCGGCACCCTGGGCCTGCTGCCGGTGGTCGAGACATGCGCGGATACAAGAAGTACGGCCAGACCTCCGGCCAGCAGCCAGGAGCCCCGTCGCAGAAACGCTCGCCGCCTGAAGAACTCCCTGCGCAGGCGCAGGTCCTTATCGCGTATCTTCTGACGCAATTCCTCGTCGCCGGGGTTCTGCCGCAACTGAGACTGGAGCTGCTGGAACTCCGGCGAGTCCCAGGGGTCCACACCGCCGCGGCGGGCCTCCCAGGCCAGCAGCGCCACCACCGTCACGCAGAACGCGCCGCTGATGAGCGCCACAGAACGGGCGACCGAGCGGATTTGCGGCTTGCGGGCGTCGGCCATTACGCCTCCTCCCGCAAGGCCCTGTCCTCACCGAGACGCCGCAGATGCTCCACCGGGCAGGTCTCAATGCAACGCCCGCAGGACAGGCAAGTGCCGGTATCCGGCGCGTAGTCGGTGCGTCTGCGGCGGACCGACCATCGCACCAGGCGCATCCCCGCGACCAAACCCACGAAGCCGCCCACCAGCATCGCGCCGCGGACGAACTTATCCTGTGCCCGCTGGGCGGCCGCCATGACCTCCTCGACACCGACGGGCTGCTTGGCGAAGGCCTCGGCCATGTCCTCGGCAGTTTGGGAGTCGGCAAGCTCGCCGGCCTGCAGGTGTTCCATGAGGCGGACGGAATAGTCGGCCCGGCTCATTGCCGGTCCGACCAGCCGGCCGGCGCCGACGCCGGCGGCAATCAACACCGGCCAGAGCGCCAGACACACCGCCAGGGAAAGCTTGCCGGTCGATCTTCCGGGGTCCGGAGGCGAAGGCGGCAGGATGGCGCCGAACGGGCAGGAGTTCTCGCAGAGTCGGCACTGAACGCACTCGTCGGGGGTGATTGTCAGATGCCACCTGCTCAGCCGACTCAGCGGCCTGAGCAGCACGCCATAGGGGCACAGGAACCGGCAATAGGGCCGGGCTACGAACACGCCCAGCAGCAGGACAGCGCCGCCCGCCACGAGCAGGCCGGCCCTGCCGGTGACGAACCAATCAGCGCCGGCAATATCGCCCCGCGTGATGTTCTCAATCCACTTGCCCACGGGCGCCAGTCGGAAGACGCTCACAAAGGGATCGAACCGGCAGATTAGAAAGACGCTGCCCGAGAACGCCAACAGGATGGCCGCTCCCAGGTAAGTCACAGCCAGCAAGCTCAGGCCCGACTCCAGCCAGCGCGGCACCTTAAGCGGCTTGAGCGCGACGATGTCCTGCAACGCACCCAGGGGGCATACACCGCCGCAGAAGACGCGTCCGAACAGCAGTGCCGCGAACAGCGGCAGCAGAAAGAACGCCACCACCGCCCAGGAGACGATATAGCCGGTGCCCCCAAAGCTCAGGGCGCAGTTCTGCACCGAGCCGACCGCGCAGACGCAACCCAGGCGGTAGAACCCGAAGTACAGCAGCGAAAGCAGCATGACCACCGCCATCCCGCGACGGGAGCGTTTCTTCAGCGCGAACCACGCGGCCGCCGCCAGCGCGACGACCAGTACCGCAACGTCCACATATTCGGAATATTGCCACAACTGCTCCCGCGGCTCAGGGGTGGTGGTCTGCGGCAGCGGCTCGTCCAGCTCCGGCGTCGGGAAACGCAGTTGCGCAACGCCCGCCGACGCCGGCAGAGCGACCAGCGCCAGAAGGGTGGTTCTTATCAGCAGGGCCGGGAGTCTCATCGGGTGGTCTTCAGCAGGTAGGGTTTATCGGCGGGCACTCTGCGAAAAGCGTCGGCCGGGCATGCCCGGGCAATCGTGCAGTCGTTGCAATTCAGACAGCGGTCATGGCGGACCTGGAGGAACAGCGAGCCGTTCCCGAAGGCCTCGCATCCTTCCACGCACTTGCCGCATCCGATGCAAAGCTCTTCGTCGATGGTGTACTCGTAGTAGGGGTCCTTCTTGTAGGTGCGGACTATCGCACCGGTTGGGCAGAGCTGGTTTTCGGCGCCGGTGGTGAGTTCCTCGGCCTGGGGGTCGAAGTAGGCCGTGCACAGGTCGCAGTACCCGCAGATTGCGAAGGCATGGACGGCCTTGACGGCCGAGGGCTCCAGCACGCAGCGCGTGGCGCAGTTGCCGCACTGTACGCACTTGTCGGGGTCGATCTGCCAGACGGTTCCACCTTTAGCGCCGACGGCTTTGGACGCCAGCGAAATCGCCGCGCCGCCCAGAGCCAGACCGGCGCCGGCCTGGAGTCCGCGCCGCAGGAGTTGGCGGCGCGACAGCTTTTGTTTCTCCTCGTTGTCAGTCACGCTCGCCTCCTTGAGTTCGGAAGGACATCGCCTGCGGCAGGTGGCAGTCCCCCACGGCCGGACATTCGCGGCAAATCTGGTCGTTTATGCATGTTTCGGATGTTTTGTCCGGTCCGGTCACGGTCCTCTTGAGCAGCATTGCCGCACCCGCGGCCGCCAGGCAGCCACCGGCCAAAGCGCGGAGAGAGCCCCGCAGAATCTCGCGGCGGGTAAAACGCCGCGTTTTGTCTTTGCGGGCGGGTGTCATTCGCTTCCTCCGTCCGGCTCAAATACGCGCACCAGCGACTCGCTCGCGTCCAGCACGTAGATTCTGTCCTGCGAATCGACGGACAGGTCCAGCCGCTCCGTGCCCGGGTCGAACATGCCTGTCGGAGCCACCACACACTGAAACTCACCGTGGGCGTCATAGAGTTTAACCCGCGGCAGGCCTTTCTCGGCCGTAACTACTCGCGAGTCCGAAAGCACGGCCACGTCGGTCGGGTTGCAGCAGCCACAGAAACCCTCGATGTCCCGCATGGACGGCTCACCCCAGCTCAGTTCCAGTGAGCCACCGGGTGTGTATGTCTCCACGCGCCACCGGCCGGGGTTGGTCACACGCACAAGCCCGTCGCCGCCTGTTGCGACGTCCAGGCAGGGCGCGCGTATCACCAGGCCCGGTATGTTTCTCTGCTCGTCCTTCCCGCCCAGACGGCCCAGAAGCCGGCCCGTGCGGTCAAAGCGATAGACCACCGCCTGGCCGGAGTCGGCCACGTACACATCGTCTCCCATCACCGCCAGCGAGGTGATGATCGCGGACTCACCGAAGTCGTCCCACTCGGCGGTCTTCTCACCTTGAGAGCTGTAAACCGCCACGCGGTCCTCGAAGCCGACGAACAACGTGCCGTCATCGCCCACGGCCAGGCAGGTCGCCTGTCCGTCGATGCCGAACTCGTTGACGGTATCGCCTTCGGCGTCGATGACGCGGATTTTCCCGTCGCCGGCGATATGGAGCGTATCATCCCGGCCGAGGGCGATGGCCCGGGGTTGCTCTACGCCGGCGGGGATCCGACGAACCTGGCGGTAGCCCAGAAGGTCTTCGCCGACCTTCTCGAGTTCGGAGATGTCGTAGCTGAACTCCCCGCTGAGTCGTCCACCGGCCGGTCCCGTGCCCTCGCCCAGGCCGAACGTCAGCAGCAGTATCAACCCGGCCGCCACTGCGACCGCGGCTGCAAGCAGCACGAACAGGTTTTTCCGGGCTATTGACATCACGGTCCTGGCCTTAGCGATCCGAGGCAACGGACGATTCCATCTCCGCCGAGACGTCCAGGCATCGCATCTCGTTGAGGTCCCTGACCAGCAGTTTTCCGCCGGCCAGCGCGGGCGGGCCCCAGCACTCGTGCCCTGGAAGCACCTGCGCTCTTGCCAGGCGGCGATATTGCCGGGGGGACGCCTCCACCAGCGTAAGCACTCCCTCATCGTTCATCACGTATAGCATGCCGTCGGCAAGGAGGTATCCTCCCAGGCCGAAGCGGTCCTGCTTTCCGCTGGTCCAGAGCACGTTGCCGTCCAGGTCCAGGCAGACGAGCCGACCGTCCGCCCGCACTCCGTAAATGTGCTCTTCATACAGAATAGGCGTCTGCTGCTCTGCCCCGAAAACACTCGCCGACAACCGCCACTGCTCAATGAACTCGAAGTCGTCTCCGCGTTTGCGGATGCGCGCCATCATGCTTCCGGCGTTGTAGCCGCCGGTAAGCAGGATCCTGTCGTCAGGGCAGATGACCGGACTTGGCACGGTGGCGATGCTGATTTTCCAGGCGTCGGTCTGCCACAGCACGGTGCCGTCGTCGGCCGATACGCCTACCACCCCGCCACTGCCGCAGTACACGTACATCCGAGTGCCGGCGACCTCCATGGGCATGACCGAGCTGTGCGTCATGTTCCAGCCGAGGCGGTTCGGCGTCTGCCAGAGGACCTCGCCGCTCTCGGCGTCGATGGCGGTCAGCAGTACGTCGTCGCCGGCCGGCGCCAGGATTACCCTTCCATCCTCTATCAGGGGGCACTGTCCGGCGTACCACGGCGGGACCTTCGTGCCGTAGCGCTCTGGCATGTCGATGCCCCAGATGTATTCGCCCGTGTCGGCATCCAGGCACATTACGTGGCACTTCGGACCAATGGTGACGATGAAGTCCTCGGTAACGGCCGGTATGGTTCGGCTCATGCCGTGGTTGCGCAGAACCTCGACGGGGACGGAGCGGCGGTATATCTCCCGGCCTGTATCGAGGTTAAGGCACCGCAGGACGTCGGCCTTTTGTTGCCGGTCGTAGTCCAGCACATAGGCCCTGCCACCGTGAGTGGCGGCCGCGGCGTATCCCTCGCCCAGATCCAACTGCCAGAGCACCGGCGGTCCGTCCTGGGGCCAATCGCGTGCCAATTCCACGGCTGACGGGGCCACGCCGTCGCGCCCGGGGCCGCGGAACTGGGGCCAATCGCTCTCAGCCGCCGCACCCGGTGGTACATCGAAGCTCTCCAGCGTGCCCGGGAGCGAAGGCGCGGAGGGTGTTTCACCGGCCGGCGGTCGGTCCAGCCCCGGCTCGCGCCGCCGGAGGTCCACCGCCGCCTCGCTGCCGAGCAACCAGAACGCCAGCAAAGCCACGGCCACACCGGCCGCTATCACCGGAATGACGCCGGCGGCGAATCCTCCCCTGCCGTGTTGACCGAAGCGCTTGAGCATACGCAGGCCGAGAGCTATAGTAATACTTGCACTATTTTGCGTCTTTAGCTTGCTCAGACCAAAGAGATTTTGCGGACCGTCCCGCTTCCAGCCACGTTAAACACCAAAAGGAGGCAATATATGCGGACGCACCTGATTTTCCCGGCCGGCCGGGCTGTCATTGCAGGGCTGTTCATCCTGATGGCTTTCACAGCGGCCGTCGCCGACGACGACTGGCCCGAGTTTCTCGGACCCAACCGCGACGGCACAACATCCGAAAGCAACTGGCGAAGCCGCTGGGGCGACGACCAGCCGGACGCCCTGTGGCAGAAGGACGTCGGAACGGGACACAGCAGCATCTCCATCCGCGACGGCCGGCTGTACGCGATAGGCAACGTGGACAACGATCGGGACGTGGTATGGTGCCTCGACGCAGACAGCGGCGAAGTCATCTGGACGCAGTCCTATCCGCAGAAAGGCGGCGGCTCGGGACACCCTGGCCCGCGATGCACACCGACCCTTGACGGCGATTATGTCTATACGCTCAGCATCGACGGTACGCTGCTGTGCCTGGACGATACACGCAACGGCGAAGTCGTCTGGCGGAAGGACGCCAGGGAGGATTTGTCCGGGAAAGCCGGCAGCTGGGGCTTCGCATGTTCGCCGCTGGTTCTGGGTGACAAGCTCATCGTCGATGTCGGAACGGTGGTCGCCCTGAACAAGCACACCGGCGAGATGATATGGAGCAGCGGCGACTACCAGGCCGGCTACAGCTCCCCGGTGGCTTTCGAGCATGACGGCAGGACGCTGCTGGCTGTCTTCAACACGTTCGGGCTGGTGATCCTCGATGCCGAAGACGGCTCCCAACTGGCGTCCTATCGCTGGAAGACTCCCTACGATGTCAACGCCGCCCTGCCGCTGATCGTCGAGGATCGCATATTCATCACCTCCGGCTACGGTACGGGCGGGGTGCTGCTGAAGCTTACCGACGAAGGGCTGGAGGAGGTATGGAAAACCGAGGCACTGGGCAGTCAGTTCTCCAGCGTGATCCTCCGTGACGGCTACCTCTACGGGTTCGACGGAAACGTCGGGGGCGCACGGATGAAGTGCCTCGATTTTGAAACCGGCCAGGAGGTGTGGGCACATCGGCTCTCCGGCGCCATGATTCTCGCCGACGACAAATTCATCGTTCAGGGCCAGGCCGGCGAGTTGGCCGTCGTTGAGCCAGACCCGCAGGGCTACCAGGAGGTTTCATCGATGCGCCTGCCGCGCGACAAGTGGTGGAACATCCCCGTGCTGCTGGAGGGGCGAATCTACTGCCGCAGCCACCGCGGCAAGCTGATTTGCCTGGACGTATCAACGCAGCAATGAGAGCCGGCTCCCCCGAACGCGAGGAACAGACTATGCGCAGAATTGCCATGGGGGCACTGATTGTCGCCTGTGTCGCGGCGGCCGCACCCGCCGACCCGCCGGTCGGCTGGCGGACCGACGGTACGGGACGCTATCCGCAAACCCAACCGCCGAGCCAGTGGTCGCAGCGGGATAACGTCCTGTGGCACACGCCGACACCGCAATGGAGCAACGCCATGCCCGTAGTCGTAAACGGGAAGGTCGTGGTCACGGCCGAGCCGGCGACGCTGATGTGCGTGGACGCCTCGGACGGCTCGGTGCTCTGGCAAGAGGACTTCGGCTACGACCGGGTGTTCTCCGAAGAAGAACTCGCCAAGGCCGAACAGGCGCGGCAGATCCGTGAAGAGCTGTCCTCGTTGGAGCGGGAGCTGCGCGAGCTGCAGCGCGAGATAAAACGGTCCGAGGGCGATCCGCAGGCCGCCGCCGAGCTTGAAGCCCAGGCAGAGCAGCTCAAGCAACAGGTGGAGCAGACCAAAGAGCGGCTCAAGCCGTATCGACAGTATCTTAAACCCCCCGCGCACGGCACCAACGGCTACGCCTCCGCAACGCCCGTATGCGACGGCCGGGATGTCTTCGCCGTGTTCGGCACGGCAGTGGCGGTCTGCTGCGGCCTGGACGGCAAAGTCCGCTGGATCCGCCGTGTGGACCGCCCCCGCCATGGCTGGGGGCACAGCACCTCGCCGGTTCTGGCGGCCGACAAGCTGATACTGCACATAAACGACATTACCGCTCTGGACCCCGAAAGCGGCGAGGAGCTCTGGAGGACACCCGCACAGGTAAGTTTCGGAACGCCGGCGGTTGTCTCGCTGGAAGGCGGGGACATAATCATCACGCCGCGCGGCGACTTCGTCCGTGCCGAAGACGGACGGAAGCTCGCCTCGGTCAACACAGGACTGGAATACAACTCGCCCATAGTGCACGACGGCGTGGTGTATTTTGTCGCCGACTCCAAAGGCCGGGCCACAGCCGTGCGGCTGCCTGAAGCCGCCGAACCGTTCGAGCCGGAGCTTCTCTGGCAGGTGAAAATAACCGAGAACCGCTACTACGGCTCGCCCGTTTTCCGCGACGGCCGCATCTACGCCGTAACCCAGAGCCACCAATTGACCGTCCTGGATGCCTCCGACGGAAGCACCATATACGAAACAAGGATGCCCGGCATGCCGGGGTTGGTCTTTCCCAGCATCGTGATGACGCGCGATTCGCTGCTGGTAAGCACCGAGAAGGGAATGACGGTCCTGCTGTCCGACGGCGACGAGTACGAGGAGCTGGGACGCAACAAGCTCGGCGACTTCCGGAGCACACCGGTATTCGACGAAGGCAGGATGTACGTCAGGACCCGTTCGGGAATTTTCTGCATATCGTCCGCGGCCGAAGAGGATTGAGCCATGAAGACCCCAAGATACATACTGCTTTGTCGCTGCGCATATGCGGGTCTTACCGACGTGGAGCGTGCCGCGGAAGTGTCGGCCGGTCTGCGGGCGGCCGGCTGCGAGGTGCACGAGGTTGCGGACCTGTGCGGACTGTCCGAGCGCCGTGACCCGCAACTGTCGCAGCTTGCCGAGCAGGACAGCCCCGTCATCGTCGCCTGCCGTCCCCGTGCGGTGCGCAGCTTGCTGCTCTTCGCCGGCGTCCAGCCGCCGGACGATACGCTGTTCGTGGACCTCCGCCACACACCGGCCGAGCAGGCGCTCGCCGACATACTCACGGGCGAACAACTATCGGACGCCCTGTCCGCCCCGGCACAGGCACAGCCGGAGCAAAGCACCGTGACGCCCGAGGACGGGCGACTGCCGTGGTTTCCGGTAATCGACTACGAACGCTGCTCTCACTGTGGCCGCTGCGCAAGCTTCTGCCTTTTCGACGTCTATACGGCCGACGCCGGGCGGGTATCCGTCTCGGCCCCTGCCAACTGCAAGACCTACTGCCCCGCCTGCGCCCGCATCTGCCCGAACGGGGCAATCATCTTCCCCAAGCATCCCGAAGCACCCATCGACGGCGGAGAGCCGGACGCACCTTCCGAGACGCAGGATGCGCCTACACTGGTGCAGCAGGATGTGTTCGAGGCACTGAAGCAACGCAATCTTCGCCAACGGAGCAACGGCTGCGAGTGCAGCGAAACCAGCGAGTGCGACGCATCCGCGGACGAACTGCCCGCGAACCTGTCGCCCGAGGAAATCGCCGAAGTATCACGCCGTCTGCATGAACATGCCCGGGACAACGAAACACGTGAGAACAGATAAGCTCACACCCCCCGTGGTGCTGGTGGCCGACAGGACCCTCAGCGCGCGCTACACGGTGCTGTTCGAGGGCATCCTGGCGACCATGCAAACCACGGCCGTGCCCGGATGGATGATGCGCCGCCTGCTGTCTCCGCCTGCGCCTACGGACGCCGACGGCAGGGCGATGATCGCACCGCTGGGTTTGCGGCGGGTGGAATCCGCACTGCTGGACGACGGCGAGCTGACCGGCGACGACGTGGTTGTTACCACGCCCGAACGCCTCCACGAGCTGCTCGGCCCGTGGACGCGTGTGTTGGCCGTCAGCTCCAGCGACTTCCTCGGCGGCGGCATGAGCAACACCACGACCAGCAGCTTCTGGTCCGGCGAGCTTTACACGCGCCTCTGGACGCGACAGATGCTCCAGGGCGTCCTCGACGCCAAGAGCCGCTGGGGTTTCTCGATACTCGCCGGCGGTGCAGGCGCGTGGCAACTCGCTCAACGCCCTGATGAAGCGCGACAGCTTGGCATAGATGTGGTATTCGAGGGCTATTTCGAGTCCGAAGGCCCGCGGGTGGTCCGCGACCTGCTCCATGGCCGGGACGTGCCCTTTCACGTCCGCCAGCGCCGCACCTGCGTTTCGGATGTCCGCCCCACCCGCGGCGCATCCTGCATGGGAGTGGTGGAGCTTTCCCGTGGCTGCGGCAACGGCTGTGGCTATTGCACGATGGGCCGCACCAGGATGGAGCACCTGCCGGCGGAGCTGATAGCCCGGGACGTCCGCACCAACTGCCGGGCCGGGCTGACCAGCGCCGTCAGCAGCAGCGAGGACTTCTTCCGCTACGGCTCGAGCGACGGAGAGGTGAACCCCGACGCGCTGTGCCGCCTGCTGGAGCGACTGCGCCGCGAGCCGGTGCGCTTCATGCAGATAGACCACGCCAACATCAGCTCGGTCCTGCAGTTCAGCGACCAGCAGCTTCGCCGAGTGCGGGAGCTTCTAAGCTCGTCGCCGCCGACGGACTACCTGTGGGTGAACCTCGGCGCCGAAAGCGCCAACGGCAAGCTGGTCGCGTCGAACGGCCCTGGCAAGCTTGGCCACATTCAGCCCGGTGAATGGTCCGACGCCGTCATGGAGTGCGCCGACAAGCTCAGCCGCACCGGTTTCTTCCCCGTATTCAGTCTGGTTCTGGGGCTTGTCGGCGAGACGCCCGAGGACGTGCGCGATACGCTGCGGCTGGTCCGCCGCCTGGCGGCCGGGCGGGTGGTAATATTCCCGGTGTTCCACGAGCCGGTGCGCCCGGGCGAGGCGGCCTTTACACTCACCGACATGACGCTCGAGCACCTGGAGCTTTACAGGACGTGCTACGAGCTTAACTTCCGATGGGTACCCCGGCTGTTCCGGGACAACCAGCGAGTCGGCGGAGCAAGCTGGTTGCGGCGTTCACTGTTCCAATTGCTCGGCCGGGGCGAGGTGCTCTCCTGGCGGCGAAACTTCGCGCGCCTGGACCGGCGGCTGCGGGAGAGCCCCGGCGCCCGAAAGCAACCGACCCCCGCCGCCGACGGCGTATGAGACGACTATGACGCGGCAATCCGAGAAACTCGTCCATGCCGAATGGACCTTGCGACGTGAGCTGGAGCGGCTTTCCGAGAGTACCGCCCGCGACAGCCGGCTCGTGCCGCCGCTATCGCTGTCGCAACTTCGTCCGCTGGCCCGAAACGTGCTCCGCGAGGCGGGCGCGTCGCGGGAGTGGCTCAACTACGTGCTGGTGATGCTCAGCAACGCCGCCTGGCGCGACTCCTTCGCGGACGTCCCCATGAACAAGCGCCTGTTGCTGCTGCCCCAATGCCTCCGTCCGGACCGGCACGCCTGCCCGGCCGAGAACGATGCGTTCGGATTGCTTTGCACCGACTGTGGCCGTTGCAGCATCGGCGAGCTGCGCGCGGTCGCCGAATCGCTGGGATACGTGGTGCTGGTGGCGGAGGGAACCACCGCGGTGACTTCCCTGATTGCCGACGGACACGTTGAGGCCATCCTGGGTGTCAGTTGCATGAGCGTGCTGGAGAAGGTATTCCCGTACATTCAGGCGGCGGCTATACCCGGTATCGCCATACCATTGCTGACGGACGGGTGCGACCGCACCGAGGTGGACATGGACAGCGTGTACGAGGCAATCAACCTCACGGGCGACGGAAGCACGCGACGGCTGAACCTCGAACCGCTGCGGGCGGAAGTGTCCCGCTGGTTCACCGAAGAAGGCCTCGACGCACTTGCAGGCCCGGTCGGTTCCGACACCGAGCGCATCGCCCGAGACTGGCTGCTGGCCGGCGGCAAACGCTGGAGACCTTTCCTTACGTGTTGCACCTTCCAGGCGCTGCGAACCGACGGCCGGGAGCAACTGCCGCCGGCATTGAAGAAAATCGCCGTCGCCGTGGAATGCTTCCACAAGGCATCTCTCATACACGACGACATCGAGGACTCGGACGATTACCGCTACGGCCGCGAGACACTCCACCGCAAACACGGCGTGCCGGTAGCGCTGAACGCCGGTGACATGCTCATCGGCGAGGGCTACCGCCTTTTGACCGAGTGCGGGCTGGACGCCCCGAGGACAGCGCAGATGGTCCAAACGGCTGCCGCCGCCCATCGACTGCTGTGCAGCGGACAGGGCGACGAGCTTTCCTGGGCGCGTCGCCCCGGACCGCTGCCGGTCCGGAAGGTGCTGGATATATTCCGCCGCAAGACCTCGCCGAGTTTCTGCCTGGCGATGCAGCTCGGCGCCGTCTGCGCCTCGGCCGACGAGCAGGTCCGGCCGCACCTGCACAGCTACTGCGACGCACTGGGAATCGCCTACCAGATACGGGACGACCTGAAGGACCTCAGCGGCGGGGCGGGCGATCTGGACGCCGGACGACTCTCGGTGGTAACAGCCGTCGCATGGCAGCGCGGCGACCGGGATCAGCAAGAGCAGCTTCAGGCCGCTCTGCGGGAACCCGCCGGCCGCGACGGTCGGGCCGCGAAGCTCTCGGACCTGCTGGCCGGGACCCGCGCCGTCGAAACCGCCGAGCGGCTGCTGCAACTGCACAAGCGCCGCGCCATCCGTTCACTCGACCAACTGCAATCGGCCCCGCTTAAGGCACTGATGCGACGGGTCCTGGGCAAGATATTCGCCGACATCAAGGAACCATACTGGTGTGCTGACGATTCGACAGCAAATGCTCCGGTGGGCGGGCCTGGCCCGCAACAGACTGCCTGAGGGACCCGACCCTGTCGCGAGATTCCTGCTGTCGGGGCACACCGACTCCGGCGGCTTCGCCGGCCGGGACGGTAACGCCGACCTGTATTACACTTCTTTCGCCATAGACGCACTCAGAGCGCTGGGCCGCGACGATACACCCTCCGGGCTGGTCGATTACCTCGACCGGGCTGTTGCCGGAATCGACAAGCTGGATTTGGTGCACCTGTGCTGTCTCATCCGCTGCCGTGTGGCCCTGCGGCTGCCATGCGGCCGGGGTTTCGTGAAACGACTCAGCGACTTCCGCAGTCGCGACGGCGGCTTCGCCACCGCCACCAGCGCCGCCAACGGCACCAGCTACGGGGCTTTTCTGGCTTTGGGGGCGTGGCAGGAGCTGGACGCCCCGCCGCTGCCGAACATTGACGCGCTGGCCGGGAGCTTGCTTGCCCTGCGACGGCCCGACGGCTCCTTTGCCAACGATACCCAACTGCCTGTCCCATCCGTACCCGCCACGGCCGCCGCCGTGGTGGCGCTGAACCGCCTGAACCACCCGGCCGGACGGGAAAGCACGGACTGGCTGCTGGATCGCCGGCTATCCGACGGCGGCTTCGAACCGGTCGCCGGCTTGGGCCGGTGCGACCTGCTGTCCACGGCCACAGCGATGATAGCACTGGCATTCGAAAGCTCGCTGCCGACTGACAACGCCGAAACGACCGTGGGTTTCGTGCACTCGCTATACCGCGACGGCGGGTTTGCCGGCTCGGCCGACGACCCCCGCGCCGACTGCGAGTACACGTGGTACGCATTGGCCGCTCTGGGGCTTTCCGGAGGGTCCGAGGCGTGAAGGTTCCGCACCTCAACGAGACGCTACGGACACTCCGCGCCCGCCTGCTGGCCGAATGCACCGACGCCGGCTGCTGGCGGGGGGAGCTTTCCACCAGCGCGCTGGCGACAGCGACGGCCGTCACCGCCCTGTCTTTAGCCGGTCGCGAAGGCGACCGCCAACTTATGACAGGGGGCCTGGAGTGGCTTGTAGAAAATCAGAACACAGACGGCGGATGGGGCGATACGCCCGAAAGCCCGAGCAACCTTTCCACCACCGTGCTGTCGTGGGCGGCCTTCGCGGCCGCCGGGCGCGAAGAGAACCGGGCCGCAGACAAGGCACGCGCCTGGCTGGAGCGGAAAATCGGCGACACCCAACCGGCAACGCTCGCCGACGCGATTGTCGCCTCGTACGGGCGGGACAGAACGTTCTCCGCACCCATTCTGGCGATGGCCGCTCTCACTGGTCGTCTCGGCGAAGGAAGCAATGCCTGGCGACGCGTGCCCGCGCTGCCATTTGAGTTGGGCGTGCTGTCGCACCGCTGGCTGGCGCGGCTGCGGCTGCCGGTGGTCAGCTACGCCCTGCCGGCTCTTATCGCCATAGGGCGGCTGCGCCACCACCACCTGCGGCCGCTGAATCCCCTCTCCCGACTCATCCGCCGCATCGCCGAGCCGACGGTCCTGCGGAAACTCGAACACATACAGCCCGAGAGCGGCGGTTTCCTGGAGGCACAGCCGCTGACGGCGTTCGTGGTGATGTCGCTGGTCGCCTCCGATGCGGGCGACCACCCGGCCGTCGCACGCGGATTACGCTTCCTGCGGGATACGGTCCGGCCGGACGGCGGCTGGCCCATTGATACGGACCTGTCCGCCTGGCTGACGTCGCTGTCCGTCCGCGCGCTGTCGGCAGGCGGGGACTTTCCGCCGGACTTTTCCCCGGCCGATAGACGCACGACCCGCGACTGGCTGCTGGCTTGCCGGCACCGCCGACCGCACCCCTATACCCAGGCGCCTCCGGGCGGATGGGCCTGGACCGACCGCAGCGGAGGCGTACCCGACGCCGACGACACGGCCGCGGCGATGGTCGCCCTGCGCCTGCTCGACGGCGGAAACCCCTCCTGCGCGGAAGCGGCCGACAGTGCCGCCGCCTGGCTGGCGGGCCTGCAAAACCGCGACGGAGGGATACCCACCTTCTGCCGAGGGTGGGGACGGCTGCCCTTCGACCGCAGCGCCGCGGACCTCACCGCACACGCCGTCGCCGCCTGGACCGCCTGGCCCGACCTGCGCACAGCCGGCGAAGCCAACCTTCAGGCCGCACTTTCGTACCTGGCCGGCAATCAGCGCGGCGACGGGGCCTGGCTGCCGCTGTGGTTCGGAAACCAGCACACGACCGGACAGGCAAACCCCGTGTACGGAACCGCCCGCGTCCTGACGGGTCTGTGCAGCGCGGCCGACGCCGGCTGGGACGTATCGGCGATGCTGCGTCGCGGCTCGGATTGGCTGGCGTCCGACCAACGGCCGGACGGCGGCTTCGGTGCCGACACCGCCGGCCCGACCTCGCTGGAAGAAACCGCGGTGGCGGTGTCCGCCCTTTCGGCAGTCGCCAAAAGAAGCAACGAACGACCCCGGCTACGGGAGGCGGCCATGCGTGGGGCGCAGTGGATAGTCGAACACACCGACGGCGGCAGGACCACGCCGGCCGCGCCCATCGGACTGTACTTCGCACGGCTGTGGTACTGCGAGAAGCTCTACCCGCTTATCTTCTCGGTGGACGCACTTTCCCGCATCGCGGCCGTGACCGCAGCCGGCAACGATAGCTGATATACTTCCGACAGGACATTCGAGGCGACCAGGTGCCCATGAAGCTGACGGTTATCCTCATACTGATAATGGTCGCGGCGGCGGTCGCTCTGGTGCTGCTGCGCGGCGAGAACGACGCAGCCGACGCCCCTCCGCCACAGCCCCGGCTGGAAGCGTCCGGCGATTGGCCAATTTTCCGCGGCGACGCCGCGCTGCGTGCCCGCAGCGACAATGACCCGGGCGACAGTCTGCGGCTGGTCTGGAAGCGCGACACCGGAGCGGCGATAGAAAGCTCGCCGGTAATCGCTGACGGTCTCGTCTTTGTCGGCAACAACGACGGGCGACTGGTCGCGCTTCGACTGGCCGACGGCTCGGAGCAATGGTCGTACACCGCCGACGAGCCGATAGTCGCCCCGCCGCTGGTCGCGGGCGGCTCGGTGTACGTCGGTACCCTGGGAGGCGACCTGCTGGCCATCGAGGCGGCCGGCGGCAAGTTGCAATGGACATACTCGACCGGCGGGGAGATACACGGGTCCGCCAATGCCTCCGGCGAGGGCGAGGAGATGCGCATTCTGGTCGGCAGCTACGACGGAAAGCTGCACTGCGTGCGTGCAGCCGACGGCGAGGGGCTGTGGACCTATGCAACGGAAGACTACATCAACGCCACGCCGGCGATAGCCGACGGCCGTGCCGTATTCGGCGGTTGCGACTTTCATATCCGCACGGTCCGCGTGGCGGCGGGCGAGTCGGACGGTTCGCTGCACCTCGGCGAGGGGTCGTACATGGCGGCCTCGCCGGCAGTCGCCGACGACGTCGCCTTCGCCGGGACATACGACAATCGCTTCGTGGCCGTCCAACTGCCCGACGGCCCAGTGCTGTGGGAACACGCGGTGTCGGCGGCTTTCTTCAGTCCACCGGCTATTGCCGGCGATGCGGTGGTGGCGGGTTGCCGCGACCGTCGCGTGTATTGCTTCGACGCCGACAGCGGCGAAGTGCGCTGGCGGTTTCTTACCGGCGGGAAAGTGGACGGCGGACCGGTCGTCGTGGGTTCGCGGGTGGTAGTCGGCTCCGGGGGAGGAAAACTCTACGTACTGGACCTCGCCGACGGAAGCGAAACCTTCTCCTATACACTGGGAGGGGCGGTCATCACCTCGCCTGCCGTCGTGCACGGCGCGGTCATCGTCGGCTGCGAGGACGGGTACGTATACGCCTTCGCGCCGGCGGAAGCGGAGTCCGGGAGAACCGAATGAACGCTGAAACACCCATAGCGGAGATGCAGAACGTCGCGCGGTGGTTCGAACAGGACGGTGACGGCCGGCTGGAGGTCCTGCGCGACGTGCGCCTGCAGGTACAGGCCCGCGAATCGCTGGCGATAGTCGGACCCAGCGGCTCCGGCAAGAGCACGCTGCTGAACATACTCGCCGGACTGGACCGCCCCAGCTCGGGACGCGTGATGGTGGACGGACGCGATCTCAGCGAGCTTGATGACCCGGCCATGAGCCGCCTGCGATGCTCGCGGATAGGCATTGTCTTCCAGCTACACCATCTGCTGCCCCAATGCAGCGTGCTGGAGAACGTGCTGGTCCCGACACTGGCGCCCGGGGCCGGCGAAGGCGAGTCGGCCGTTGAGCGGGCCAGGGAACTGCTCGGCCGCGTGGGTCTGTCCGGCCGACTGGACCACCGACCCGGGCAGCTCTCCGGCGGCGAGCGTCAGCGCGTCGCGGTGGTCCGGGCGCTGATAAACAAGCCCGCCCTGCTGCTTGCCGACGAGCCAACCGGCTCGCTGGACCGACGCGCTTCCGAGGAAATGGCGGACCTGCTGGTGGAGCTTAACAGCGAGCAGTCCGTGGCGCTGCTGACGGTGACGCACTCCATGCGACTGGCACGGCGAATGGGCCGGGTCCTGGAACTGGACGACGGGACACTTCGCCCTGCCCGGGAGGAGCCATGACCTCGCTCGGGCTATGGCTGCGCTCGCTGCGTTTTTACCGCCGTACGCACGTTGGCGTGCTGGCGGCGGTGGCCGTCGCGACGGCCGTGTTGGTCGGCGCGCTGGTAACAGGCGACACCGTCCGACACAGCATGCGGCGCATCGCGCTTCATCGGCTCGGGGGAACCGGGTTCGCTGTAATTTCACGGAACCGTCTGTTCGCCGCGGAGGTGGCCGGGAGGATAGACCCGCAATGCGCGGCCGTGCTTCAGTTGCCCGCAACCGCCGAGACTCCGGACGGTTCGGCCCGCGCGGGCGGCGTAAACGCCCTGGGCGTGGATGAAGCTTTCGGGAAGCTTTCTGCCGCGGATGAACTACCGCAACCGGGCGAGGGCGAATGCGTGGTCAACGCCGCACTGGCCGAACGGCTGCAAATCTCTGCCGGCGAAGAGATAGTGCTGAGTGTCTTTCTGCCGGGCCCGCTGCCGGTGGATGCCCCGCTGTCCGGTGAGCAAGATACGAAGAACCTCTCGCTCCGCGTCGCCGCCGTAGCTTCCGCCGGACAGCTAGGCAACTTCGCGCTGACGGCCGACCAGCAGACTCCCCTGAACGTGTTCGTCCGGCGAGACGCACTCTCGAAGCTTGCCGGCAGACCCGGCGCCGCCAACCTCCTGCTTATGCCGCGTCACCTGGCGGCGGATGCCGCGCAGGCCGACGAACTGCTGCGGCAACACTGGCGGCTGTCCGATGCCGGCCTGGAGTTTCGGACAGTCGGCGGAAACACGGCCGAGCTTCGCAGCGAGCGCGTGTTCCTGGATCCGGTGGTCTCGCGGGCTGCCGCCGGGCTTGAGGCGCCCGTCGGTGTGCTGACGTATTTCGTCAACACCTTTGCCGTCGGTGAGGTGGAGTCGCCCTATTCCTTCGCAGCCGCTGTGGGGGCTTTGGGCGAAGGAACGCCCGAAAGCCAACTGCTCCGCGCGACAGGCGAGCTGGGCGACGACGAGGCCGTCGTCAACGACTGGCTGGCGCGCGACCTCGGCGCCGACGTCGTCCATCTCAACCTGCACAAGACGTTCACCCAGCCCCACGGCGGCGGTGGGGGCATGGTCCCGCCGGTCGCATCCACGAACTG
>JBNGDC010000033.1:32358-35220 GCA_049975485.1 Phycisphaerae bacterium
GTCGGCGAGACGCTGCGGATGAGCTATTACGTTGAGGGCGAAGACGGCGGGCTTGCCGAGCACAGCCGTGAGTTTCGGATTAAGGCGGTAGTGCCGCTGGCGGGCCCGGCCGGCGACGCGACGCTGATGCCGGAGTTCCCGGGGCTTGCCGACGTTGACGACTGCCGCGACTGGCGGCCCGGCGTGCCAATCGACCTCTCGCGCATACGCGAGAAGAACCGGCGCTACTGGGATGAGCACGGCGGCACGCCGAAGGTGTTTGTGAACCTCCAGGCGGGCCGGGATATGTGGGAGAACCGCTTCGGCGAGCTGACGGCCGTCCGCTGGCCCGGACGGGCCGACCAGGCCGACGAGCTGGCCGACCGCCTCGCGGAGCGAATCGATCCCGGCGAGTTGGGGCTTTACTTCCAGCCGGTGCGGGCGCGGGCGCTGCAGGCGGTGCGGCAGGGGCAGGACTTCGGTCAGTTGTTCCTGGGTTTCAGCATGTTCCTCATCGGCTCGGCCGTGGTGCTGACGGGGCTGCTGTTCGTGTTCGACCTTCAGCAGCGGCGCGCGGAGACCGGCACGTTGCTGGCTCTGGGCCTGCCCGGTGGAAAGGTCCGCCGACTGATGCTGGCAGAGGGGGCGACCGTGGCGGCCGTCGGCGCCGTCGTCGGCGCGCCGGCGGGGATCGGCTACACGGCGGTCGTCGCATGGGCAATGGAGACGTTCTGGCCGAGGGCGGTAGCGCGTGGCGAATTGGAGCTGTACGTTGCCTGGACGTCACCCGTGCTGGGGGCCGCCGCCGCGGTGGCAATAGCCCTGGCCGCCATGTGGCTGACACTGCGCCGCCAGACCCGAACCGACGTGCGCGAATTGCTGGCCGGAGCGATCGAGCCGCCTCCGCCGCCGCGTCTGCGACGGCTGGGCTATCTGCCGGCGCCGCTGTGTGTGGCCGCGGCTGCTTTCCTGGTGCTGACCGGACCGGACCCAAGCCCGGCGGCCGCCGCACGATTCTTCATCGCCGGCGTGTTGCTGCTGGCGGGCATAGTCGTCGGCTTGTACACGGTCCTGGGGCGCCTGTCCGGGCGAGCGAAGAGCGGGTTCGGCCGCTGGTCGCTGGCCGTTCGCAACGTAGCGCGACGTCGCGGCAGGAGCACGACGGTGGCGGCCCTGCTGGCGTGTGCGAGCTTCATGGTCGTGGCCGTCGGCGCCAACCGTTTGGGCGTGGGCGAGGATATCCACGACCGCCACGGACCCGCCGGGGGCTTCGAGCTGCTGGCCCGCTCGTCCATGCCCATCGCGGAGAACCTCCATACAGCCGACGGCCGGCGGGCGTTCGGACTGGACGCCCAGGCGGCCGAAGCAACGGACGCGGTTCCCTTCCGCGTGCAGCCCGGAGACGAAGCGAGCTGCCTCAACATTGGTCGTGCCCAGAGACCCCGGTTGCTGGCCGTTCGTCCGGAGGAATTGGACAGTCGTGGTGCGTTCAGCTTTACGAAGCTCGCCGAAGGCATGCCTGAAGACAGCCCGTGGAGTGCGCTTGAGCTGGATTTGCCCCACGGGGAGGTACCCGCCATCGGAGACCAGCCGACGCTTCGCTGGTCGCTCAACAAGGGCCTGGGCGAGACGGTCGAATACACCGACGAGAACGGCAGGAGCTTTCGGCTGCGGATAGTCGGCGTCATCTCATCATCGGTGCTGCAGGGCAACCTTCTGATATCGCAGGAGCACTTTCTGGAGCGGTTCGGCTCGACGGGCGGCTACGGTATGGCGCTCATCGACGCCCCGCCGGAGCAGGCCGGCGACCTGGCCAAACAGTGGATGCGCGCCGGCGAGCCGGTTGGTCTGGAAGTGGTCTCGACGGCGGACCGGCTGGCGGAGCTCCGAAGGGTGGAGAACACATACCTGTCGATATTCCAGATACTGGGCGGACTGGGGCTGCTGCTGGGCACGGCCTCCGTTGGCGTGGTGACCGCGCGGAACGTACTGGAACGCCGCAACGAGCTGGCGCTGCTGCGAGCGGTGGGTCACCCGGCGGCCGCGGTGCGACGCCTGGTGATAGCCGAGCACTGGCTGCTGCTGACCATCGGTATCGGCGCCGGTGCGATGGCGGGACTGGCGGCGGTCGTGCCGGCGATCGTCCAGCGCAGTGGGGGGTTCCCCGCTGTCTCGCTGGCCTTGACGCTGGCGGCGATACTGGCCGGCGGACTACTGTGGACCTGCCTGGCCGCCGCCGCTTCGATGCGGGGAGACCTGCTGCCCGCCCTGCGGAACGAATAGTCACGGCCTCGGCAATCCCGGCACGCCGAGATTGCGCCGCCCTGCGGGGTCGTTTCCTCCACCTCACCGCCTGCTACGGCGACTACTTCGGGCCAAGGCGGGTCGTCGCCTCCATGCGAACACTCATCGCCGCCCTCAACGGCCTGATCCGAGACAACACACCCCGCGAGACACCAAAAGGCGCTTGAACCCCAAGACAGCCGCTACCTACTGCTGAGGCCCGCAGGGCCGTAACGAAATTAGCCGGGGGTGTAAACCCCCGGAAAGCTCCGTCCCGAAGTATTGGAGGCCCGAAGGGCCGGCACGAGTTGCTGAACGTCCGCCTTCACCTTTCGTGTCGCCCCTTCGGGGCTCTTCGTTTTTTGGGCACCATCGCACCGGGGCCTGACGACCCCGGCTATTCGAGTACCGGCCCTTCTGGCCTTGCACCAAGCCGCGTCGTAAACCGGCTGTATCCAGCCGGCGCAGCACACGGCATCATCCGACACCGTAACATTCTCGTGGCCAACACTTTGCTCGCTCCATCTGCTAATTGCCGCGCAGTATCTTTTCGCAAGTAACCTTCCACTCCTCCCATAATCGCTGCTTTATCTCATCTAT